>JAWLDA010000002.1:428273-448279 GCA_041686855.1 Limnochordia bacterium | reverse complement strand
AACCCGGTGGGAGCGTAGCTCGTTGCCGACACACTTTTATGAGCCTCACATCAAACGATGTGGGGCTCCTTTCTTTTGAGCCACCACCGGGTTGCCCCGGTGCCACTGCTGTGACTTTGCGGTGAGCAAAGGCCAGCAGAAGGCGCGGGGCGACCGGTGCCACAGCTGAGACTTTGCGTAGCAAAGGCCAGCTGAAGGCGTGGGAGCGTAGCTCGTTGCCGACACACGTTCCCTCTTGCAGTTGTGGACGATGGACGGGTAAGTAGTGTGGGGCATGAGAGGAGTAAACCTCTCATGCCTCCCGAGTTCATATTATTTGACTGTGAACTGATGCACTCCAGGGGCCAAGCGAAGCCGTAGTTCACCTTCCGTAAAGCTCCAACTGAGAATCTCGTGGCTCGAGTCTACGCTCGAGACGTTCATGAGTCCTGGAACATGAAGCGAAACGTCGAAAGCGTCCGTCCCAGGGCCAGCGGGGGCGTCGAGCATACCAGTCACTTCGGTGCCGTTGGGGCCATGATGCCGAATGCTCATCTCCGCGTCAACCGGGATGGAAGATTCAAAACGGGTTCCGCTTGCTGCCTGCCACAGCGTCCCATCAACAAGGAGGATCCCCTCTGTATCGGACGGATCAACGAGGCTACCGTCTGAAGTGACATCGGATGAGTCATCAGAGGAGGCCTTCCAAGCGCCGACTTTCCCTTCGATGGTGAGCCCTTCGCCATTGAGACGTCGGCCGCCTGTGGCAAAAAGAACGGTGGTGGAGCTTGATGTATCACGGAGACGAACGCCTTCGCCGTCCTGGATACCAAGCCGATCCGTGTGGATTGGCCGAGCTTCACCCGCCTTACTTGGAACGAGGACGGCTAGAAAGTAGGCTTCCGTGGAAGCTGCCTGCGTGGAAGCGGTGAGATGCCACTGTGTCGGTTTGTTCATCGGTTCATCGAGTGGCACGGCGAACTCGTCTGTTTGCTTAAACGTCAGGTCTTCCGACGCCCACAGGTGCACGTCAAGGTTTGCCGTCTCTGCCTCGACACGTATGTGCCCCTTCTTCTCATCAATGGCGAAGGGATGATACGCATGCAAGAGCCAACTGTACTCTTCGGCCTGCGGCGCTCTCACGTCGTCAAAGATGACAAAGACGTCGGGGCGCAGGTAGACGACGTGGCGCGAATAGGCGTTAACCTTACTACCGTACGCTTGGGCCGCGTCTCCAGCCGTGTAATCGAAGCTATCTCCGTTGAGGAAGCCGGTAATTCTCCCCTTAGCCGAGAGAGACTGTGGAATCTGACCCTCACCACTGATGAGGAGGCCGTTGTGTGCCTGTGTTGTTTTAGTCCACCCCATGTGGTGCAGGCTCCCGTACCAGGGGCGGTAACCCGATGAGATGGCCAATGGCTCCCCGTAAGCTTCGAGGGTGAACGTGTTTTGGTCTGCCAGGCTATGACTAAAGGAGCCGTAGGGACTACTCTTAAACATGAATTGAATCGAGTTCCGGGGCTCGCCGAACTCTTTGTGGAGGGCGACCCAACCCACATCTGAGAAGTATGCGGAGTTTGGCAAATCGGTCGGTGCTTTCCCTTGCATCTGAGCCCGAGGGTACAGGTAAGCCCTGATAAAGCCCATGACGCCCGTCTCGGCGATGGCCCCCACCTCGTTGGCATACCACTTGTAGTACGGGTTATCGTACACTCCAGCAAAATGGCTCATGACGTTCCCGTCTGCCGATTGCGGACCGCGATCGGCAAAGTCGCCAAACGGTCCCATTTCCGTGTAGGGAGGATGTGTATACAACTTAAACATCCCGGTGTTTTGGAAGAATGCCTTCTCATACAGGTCGAGTCCTGTGGCGACTTTAAGCGCATCGACAAACCACAAGACGCGGTTCATGTAACTCGTCCAGTACGCATGGCCTTCGGCCCAACCGCCAGCATCTTTACCCCAGGCTGGGTACACTGAGTAGAAGATCTTGGTCACATAGTCAAACCACTCGCTGGCTTCGGGAATCTCACCGAGGAATGCAATGCCCGCTTCACCCAAGAAGCCGAGAGACCTGCCGGCATGGCTGCCGTAGGGCCTGCTCTCAAAGGGCCTACGCTTAAGGATTTCATAGGCCTCGTTACCCCGAATCCTCATAACTTCTTGGATGACCTGACGATCTTCAGGCGTCAAAAGGTCGTAAACCCATGTGTACGCGCGGCTCATCTGGTACAAGATCGGCATCGACGACTCGTCGTTCACCGCAGCGCTGGTCGCACCGTTGGGGTCCCACGACGCGATGTGGAGCATCAACTTACGTGCTGCGTCTCCATAGCTTGTGTCGCCTGTAAGCAAGTAAGCGAAGGCGAGCGCCGTCATGTTATTGGTCGCATTGACCGTGATGCGGTACTCGCGCCAAAGGTTAACATCCCACACTCCATTCGGGCGTGTATGGGGAGGCTCCTGCGGTAGCGGCGCGTAGACTAAGGAGCGAGCGTCACGTATGATACTGTCGGCCAAGAACCGGAGAAGCATGTCGGAGCGGCGGGCTTGGCGAACTTCCGAGAGCGTGTCGGACGTGATAAAGAGCCTTGGGTGGGTTTGAGGAATCTTTGATCTGACGCTCACAAGGTCGGGCAGTGGCGTCTCCACAGCTGAAGGAGAGATCTCAAAGCTTCGAACGGCTGACGGAGGCGACGTCTGTCCGTTAGCGTCGACCGCAAAGACTCGCCAGTGCCATGTTTGGGCATCGTCGAGGGTGGTGGGGGGCGTGTATACACTCAAATCGATCCCACTTACCCTCACGGTCTCCCCGACGGGGAACGCGGGATTTGGCGAGTACTCAAGCATGTACGTTTCGGCACCGCCGACAGGTACCCACACAAAGGCCGGGGGATTGCTGCTGACCACCGTGCCGTCTTTCGGCGCGTAATCGAGTTGATCGTCTCCAACGATTGCGTCCATATCTTCCTCCGACCATTGGTCTGCGCGGACTCTCTCTAAAGTGATGTCGTCAAAGTGTGCCGTCCCTTGGGAAGCAGCAAGCGAGTAAAGGATGACAGAGACCCAGCGCGCATCTTGAGGGGCGGTAAGCGTTGACGTGACGGTTGTCCACGCGTCGCGCGAAGAGGAGACACTGCGAGATTCACTTCGTGATCGCCCTTCGTGCCAGAAGTCGAGATAGAGATGGGCCGTCCCTCCATTCTCCGTTCTCACACGGGCGGTTGCTTTGTACGTCTCCCCAGGCGAAGCGGGTAGGACGACGCTCCGAATACCGTAGCCAGAGGACGTCGAGGTGTCGACGATCGAGAAAACGTGGCCCTCACCTTCAGCGGGACTCAGTTTGAGATCGACACCGGGCTCCCCGTTAAAAAGGCTCCATCCAGTGGGAAGGCCGCTGGCCTCATCAATTCCTTCCTCGAACCCAGAGTTTTCTAGCAGAGTGGTTTGCGCCGCCACTGGCCAACAAAGTAACGATAATAAGAGGAGAAGTGACAAGCTGCTGACTTTCAGATTCACGGTAGTCCTCCTTTCTTAGTGAGGACCTGACAGGAACGTGTTTCGGTGCAAACGCGCGCACCAGGTCCTCCATCAGTTAATTATTGGATGTGGGGACGCGAAACCTTTCTCCCAGAATGAAAGTCTGCTGGTGTGTTATTCCAAGAAGTGGGGGCCGAACAAGATTTAGGAGGAAAGGCCCCGGGGAGACGCCTTGACTGGCGCTCCTCCGGAGCCGTCGTATTACAAACGCACTTCGTTGCCGGTCTTCGAGGACTCATAAATGGCCTCGAGGACACGTTGCACCTCCAGGGCCTCTTCCGCTTTGACGACCAGGTCGCGCTCGCCACGCACACAGGCGATAAAATGCTCGATCTCGGCGTCGTGTGGACGCACATCGCTCAAGTCCTTCGGCGTGATATCCACAAGAGAGCCGTTCATTTGGCTATATAGCGCAAGTGGGCTCGTCGTGGCACCGCCCCGATCGCCGAAGAGTTGCACGGCGTGTACATTCTCAGGGATCTCAGATGCCCAGCTCACTTCGAGACTGAGGATGGCCCCGTTATCAAAACGGACATGGGCAAAGGCGTTGTCGTCGACATCAAACTCTTCGGGGGGATACCGTAAGGGAGCTCCCTTGCGGTTAATCAAGTCGGCGCGACCTCCGAACTTGCCATATGTCGCCCCGCTGACCGCGACAGGTTTTGGGCTTCCCATAAACCACATCGCCAGGTCAAGAATGTGAACCCCGATATCGATCAACGCGCCTCCGCCAGACTTCTCATGCACGTGAAAGACTCCCCAGTCCGGGATGAGACGCCGCCGCAAGTACTGCGCGCGGGCGTAATAGACGTCTCCCAAAAATCCGTCATCCGCAAATCGACGGATTGCCTGCGCATACGGCGCGAATCGGGTCATTAATCCAATGGTCAACAGCTTCCCCGTGCGCTTGGCGGCGGCGATCATCGCTTCTCCGTCCGCAACGGACGAAGCGATTGGTTTTTCGCAAAGAACGTGCGCACCCGCTTCAAGGGCTGCTATCGTCGGCGCCTTGTGAAAGGCATTAGGGGTGCAGACGCTTACAGCGTCGAGCTTTTCTTTCTTTAACATCTCATGGTAATCTTCGTAGGCGCGGGTCTGCGGACCGGCATCTTGTGCGGCCTCCTGGGCGCGTGAGAGGAGCAGATCGCTGACGGCAACGATTTCGACTCCGTCGAGCTTCGTGTACGCCGGGATGTGGATGCCGCGGGCAATGCCGCCGACGCCGATAATGCCGACGCGAATCGGTCTGGACATGTGCAAGAACTCCTTCGAGACAAAAGATGGGTTTAAGCCTGATCATTTCGGCAGGGCGCTTGGTCCGCCCTGCTTACGGCAGCCCGAGGCCCCGCAGATCCGCGAGGGTTCCGCGTTCTTCCGCTTCATAGAGGCGCCAAATCAGCCTTAAGCCCTGGAGGCTGCCGGCCCCGTCCGTAAGCGGAGGCTTGCCGGATTCAATACAGTCAAGGAAATGGAGCATCTCTTTCTCCGTATGCTTCCCCGGCTCGCTCTCAAGTAATATGCGCTCCTCGCCCTTAACGTGGGCGATCAGCCGTCCCTTCGTGATATCCGCCTCGAGCATGCCCTCTGTACAGTGGGCATGGAACGAGTACCGTAGTCGGGATCCCCGAGCTCCCCACGTCCCAAAGTGGTACCCTAGCTTACCGCCCTCAAACTGAATCGTCACGTTGCTGGTACCTTCACGTTCCATCCATGGAGTCCCTAAGTTGGTACCGACATGCATCCCTTGTACCGGCTCGCCTAAATACCACAGGAGAATGTCGACGTAGTGGCATCCATGGCTGAACAACTGCCCACCCCCAAGGGTCTTGGCGCTTGACGCCCAATGATCGGCAGGGAATTGGGTCAACTGTTCAGTCCAAATGGAGACCTGAATGACGTCGCCATACGCTTTTTGATCGAGGAGCTCCTTCATCCTGGCGACGAGGGGGTCAAAGCGCATACAGTAGGCGATCATCAGGGTGCGATCGACCGACTTGGCGGTTTCGATCAGCTCCAAGCACTCCTGCTCACTGTTGGCCATCGGCTTCTCCAGTAGCACGTGCTTCCCGGCCCGCAGGCAATCCATAGCGATAGGGTGGTGCAAGTGGTGTGGAAGGACCAGTAGCACTGCATCGACGTCATCGAGAATCGCCCGATAGTCAGTCGCTACCGCTGCGCCCGGAAAGTACTCGGCAACCTCCCGCGCTTTGCTCTCCTCTACGTCAACTGTCGCGGCCACGATTGCACGGTCGCCAACCGCCGAGAGTCGACGCGCATGTGCTCGGGCCATTCCTCCGCATCCGACGAGGCCCAATCGGATCTTACTCATTCGTTTACTTCCTCCCACGGATAAATCGTTTGATTTCTAGAAGTCTTCGCCTGCTCTGTGGGCACACCTCGATATTTCTACTATAGAAATAGCCGCACCGGCCCCATGAGCCCTGAGGGACGCATGGCACCCTCCAGTGCATTCGCGCTGGAGTTAGTGACATGCACATCGAGGCGGTTTTCGCCGACCTGCCATGCTTCGGGACCGGTCTCTAAGCGGTATGGAGGCCACATCGCGAGACCGATTTTCCTACCGTTAACGTGGACTTCAGCGATATCTCCTACGTGACCTAGGTCGATGGTTACACCTAAAGCGGACTTTGGCAGGTGGACAACGGTTGAGTAGGTGATGGTGCCGCTGTAACACTCAAGTTCTCGGACAGCGGTCCAATCACCGAGAGCGTGCTGAGGGATTGCGCCTCCATCGGCAGCAGTCAGCGTCCAAGGTCCTTGGAGTTCGAGCTCCTGACGTTCGGTAGAGCACCCATGGCTTGCCTGAAACTCATCGGCCTCGTCGGCAGTGACTCCAGGAATCAGTATGCGGGACTCTCGACGCCCCAGAGTAAGAGCGAACGTCGGGCCATGCCGCGTGGCGCCGGTTTGACGAAGCGGCGTTGTCGTCATACGCAGGGTATCGATCGATGTCACCGTTGCATTCGGTTGCTCGAAGAGATCGGCGGCGAGGTCCAAATTCCCTGAGAGCGTCGCCTCACCTTCGTTAGAAAGGAGGAACACCTCGAAACCATCTTTGCGCACATGCATAACGCGAAGATCCGGGATTGTGGGGTGAATTGCCCATGCTTGGTTCGCGCTCGCTCGAACGTCGTCGATCCACGACTCTCCAACAAGTTCATGGATCACTTGGCCACCGCTTGCCTCAAACGCCGATAGAATGTGCTGGCTGGCGCCCGAGAGGGGAAGCGTGTCGTCTACAACCACGCAACGGTACGCTTGTGAGCCGATTCGCAGCGTACCGTCGTCGATGTGCGCTCTTTGGAGCGCAGGTTCATCGATGTAGAGAAAGTCAATTTGGTTTTGATACAAGCGGTGAGCGGCTGTCCAGGAGAGGTTGTACCCATCGCTCAAGATGGCGACGGAGGAACGGTGCTCGCATTCTGTTAGGAGCCAGCACATCCTACGTGTATACTTCACCAACTGTTGAAAGTGAGGCCACCAAACATTGTGTACGCCGAGGTCCGGCTCACTCTCGTAGGCCCGGCCGCCCTGAATAGAGTAAAAGAAAGCGTGCATCAAAAAGAGGTTGTTGCCGCGCAGCAAGTGCCAATCTATGAGCCACTTCGCTTCGTCGAGGCTGAGCCCCCAGCCGTACGCGCCAAACAACTCAGTGGCGATACGCTTGCGATTTAACGCTCTCGCTGCGCTCGTTGCCGCCTTAGGGGCGACGCTGTCAGGGCCAGCCAAGCCCGACTCATTCTCTGGCACCACCCAGCGCCAGACCATATCTTGGCCCGGCCAGTGAAACGTTGAAAGCGTAGTCATGTCGTTACTAGCGTGGGGGTGCCCCGTCAGAGCGAGTCCGTGTCGGGCACACCAGTCTGATTGGGCCGCGTAATAGACATCGACCGTACGTTGGTGTACCGCTCGATCGTACGCTGATCGAAAGCGATCCGTCTCCGGTCCATAGTCGAGCCATAGGGCGGGTAGCCACGACTCAATCTCCTCATGCCCGGTGAACTCTTTAAGGTAATCTACAAAACCCCGGGTATACGGTTTCACTCCCCGGCGCGGCGAGCGGCCTAGAGGGCTCGGTTCGTCGGTAAACATAGCTACAACAGTGGTTCCAAGGTGTTCACGCAGGGTGCGCGCGTACGCGTCGTGTGTGAGTCTAATGAACGTTTCGACAGCCTCAGGATTCATGATGTCGCCGGCCGGTGGGGCCGTGGCCCAGCCGCTCTCTTGATCGGGAAAAGCGCCCCGAATCGAACCTGCACTCGGAGTCTCGATGCATGCCATCACCCTCCACACCCCCTTGGGGAGGTCTAGGCGAACCAACCCCCGTTTGTCGGGGATCAAGCGGTTGAGGTGCTGAGGATCAATGACGCCATCGCGCTCGGGCGCCACGACGACACAGACGAGTTCGTCGACGAGCGAACGTCCGAGGTGGGGACGCCAGTAGCCTGTCCACGGACCTACGATCTCCTTGTGCACCAGAGCGAGAGCCTGTGCCGCGTACGCTGGATTGGTCGCTACGACCTGTCCGCAAGCAGATCCCGAAGGATATGAGGCTTCATCGTAAAGGACCACTTTCATACCGAGGCGTGCGCACTCGTCGACGACGAGGCGGACTAAGCGCAGGTACTCTTTCGTTAAGTAGCCGACGCGCCGCGAGAGCCCAATTCGGGGATGAATGAGTACACCCCCTAAGCCGCCTGCGTGAAAGGCGTGCAGTTGACGTAAAAGTTCAGCTTCGTCGAGGTCATCGTTCCAAAACCAAAACGGGAAGGGGCCAATCTCCTGTGGGGGAGAGGCAAGCGTACCCAAAAAGTTCTCTTTGGAAGTCGTGGGGTCCACTAAAAACCAAACGCTCCTTGCTGATTGGTGTGCAAAAGAGGGCCCACGGGGGGCCCTCTCTCATTGTACATCGTACATCTGGGTAGGGGAGCGCTCCAGTTAGTTGCCTGCCAGCGCCAAATTACCCCGTCGCTGTGCCTCTTCAAGCGCCTGGCGCGGGGCTAGCTCGCCGTTGCTCACTTGGCTCAATAGAGGCCCGAAAATCGCGTTGAGTTCGGAGTACTTAATGAACGGATACGGCTTGGCGCTCTGGAAGACGTCAAGCACTGTCTCGAGGTACGGATACTCCCTGACGGCGTCCTCCCAAGCCGCGCTTTGGTAAAAGTCGTAGCGAGGCTGCCCGGGGCGGTCGTGGACTTGAATGATATCAATTTGTCCTTGGAGCCCGGTGTAGTACTTGAGGTACTCCCAGGCGAGGTCCGGATTCTTTGCACCGCTCGGGATCGACATCATGTTGACCCATCCCGTCACCGCACGCTCCGTACCGCTCGGGCCGGGGGGGAACGAGGTCACTTTGAAGTTGAGGTCGGGCGCCTCATTGTGGATGATGTGGCCGTGAAACGTGCCGCCCAGGTACATGGCTGCCCGTCCCGACGCCAGCGGGTTACCCGCGCCCGGAGGCAACACTTGACCCAGGGATTGTAGCTCCACCAGGAATTCAAGCGCTTCGATTCCCGCTTGGGATGCCACCTCAAGCTGTTGATAATCGTCATCATAGAAACTACCGCCGTTGGCGTAGAGCCAGTTTGAGAACGTCAGCATGCTGATGGAAGTCGCGAAGCCCGTTCGAATGACATCACCACTGCTTGAGAATCGTGTCAACTTTTGCGCGTAGTCGCGAAACGTGTCCCAGTTATCGATGGCGTAAACACCCGAGTCGAGCCCGGCCTCGTCGAATAGATCGACGTTGTAAACGAGGGCGTTCGCGTCGATGTTGTGAGGGATGCCGTAAATCTGGCCATCCTTTTGGTTAAAAGTCGAGGAGACTGGTATGAAGTTGTGCATCTGCAACTCCGGTGTCTTGTCCAGGTACTCGTTGAGGGGCATAAGCAGGCCCGCTTCAAAGGCGCCGCGGGCGTAGGCCACCGAGATTTGCGATGCATCGGGTGAAAGTCCTGACGCAGCGGCGGCGACTAGGCGGTCATTTAGCCCCCCGGCTCCTGCAATGGTGAGAAATTGATAGTCGACACCGGGATGCTGCTCTTCGAATGTTTTCTCTACGTGTTCGAACCAGTCGATCGCAGCTTGGCTGCCCCGGCCCCACCAATCCCACACCTGCAGCGTCTCCTGCGCGAATGCGGTCGAGATACTGCCCATGGCGAGGACGAGAAAAATGGAGACGATGAATCTCACGCTGAGTGTTCTAAACCGTATGAATCGCTTCACCGAGTCGTTGCCTCCTTTAATTTCCTTATGTCTGAAACTAAGTTGTCCACCAGTACTTACGACTCCTGCCAATCATGTGATATTTCGGCGAGAACCGAGTAACCCGCTTTTGAGGTAATTCTAAAATTATAGGAAGGGGACTCACGGTGGGTGGAGGAATAAATGCCCACGCTCTCACTGTTCTTACGGGGGCAATTTACCTGGGGAGGTCGTGAAGAATGAGTTTGAAACGATTCGTAATGATCTTTGTGTGCATTGCGATGTTGGCGCTAGGTGGGATGGCACAGGCGGCGGAGAAACAAGAAGTTGTCGTTTGGATGTGGACCGCCCACGTCACGGAGCAGTACCAGACATGGTACGAGCGGTTCACCAAATGGTTCGAAGAGGAGAATCCGGGAGCGACGATTCGCTTTGAGTTTGCGGATACGGCCAGTGGACAGAAGCTGACCGCCGCGGTCGCAGGAGGCGCTCCTCCCGACGTGAGTCTGGCGTCGATCGCACATGCCCGGACCTTCTACGAAGCGGGTATGTTCATCGACCTTAACAAGTATGTGGAACAAACGCCGCACTTGACCCTTGACAATTTTCTACCCACTTCCGTCGTCTTTGGGCAGAAGGACGGCAAGATCTTTGGGTTGCCATGGAGTTTAGAGGCACGAGCCGTCCTCTACAATCGCGACCACCTGATTGAGGCCGGGTTGGACGAGCGGCCCGAAGCGCTCGCCACTTGGGACGATCTGGTCTCCTACGCCCAGCGATTGGTAAGGCGGGAGCCGGACAATTCCATTTCTCGCAGCGGTTTCGTCTCCGGCAGAGGACCTACAAATTTCGCGGCGTACGTCTACTCTAACGGCGGGAGTTTCTACAACGAAGCGGGTACAGCGGTCGCGTTCAATGACTCCAAGGGGCTGGAGGCGCTTGAACTCATGGCTCGTTTCGCTAACGAGTACGACGTGACTCGGGCTGGCGCTTCCTGGACGGACGTACAAAACGGGACGGCGTCCATGGTGATCGGCGATACGTCCGCGACACCGCGGATTCGTGTGGCCGCACCCGATTTCATCGAGTGGATGAGGATGGCTCCCATTCCTCGTGGACCTCAAGGGACCACGCCATCGACGGTGAGTTGGAGCAATATGTTCGTCATTCCCCGCGGCGCGAGCAACCCTGACTTGGCGTGGGCATTCATTAAACTGTGGCTCAGCCCTGAGGTGCAAGAGGAGTTCTTTAAGCACTTCGGCGGGGACAGTGTAAAGTCGCCTCGCCGGGACTTCCTGCAAAGCGACGCGTTCAGAGACGCCATGCTCGAGATTCCGTACATGGTAATTGCACCGGAGATCTTTAGCAACGCGGGTCCTTATCCGTACATCCGCTTCTCCGATATCAACCGACAGATGGGCCCTCTGTTGACCCAAGTGGAGCAGGGTACGTTGGCGCCGTCGGCCGCTCTCGCTGAGGCCGAGCGCATCGCAAACTCACTCCTTAAAGATTAGTAATGTAAGACTGCGTCGCGCACCAACGGTGAAGGAGAGTTGTACGTGGATGACATGATTCGGGTCGGCACAGCCGACTTAGACGTAACTCCTCCTCTGGGAGTCAGAATGGCCGGCGGTTTCCAGCCGGTTTACGCGGAGGATGTGCACGATCCCCTGCGTGCCAAAGCGGTAGTGATTGCCGGCGGCGAGAGCCGTGTCGCCTTTGTGGCCCTCGATGTGGTTGCGCTCTCGCTGGAGGACGTGCGGCAGATCCGCGATCGGGTCGCGGCTACGACCGAAATTCTGCCGGATCACATCCTGATTGGATGCACCCATACACACTCGGGGCCGGCGACTCAGAGCATTCATGAGGTGGATAAGGAGCAAGAGTACGTTGAATGGTTGATTCAGCGGGTCGCGGACACCATTCGTATCGCTGAGCGTCGGTTGACGCCGGCCCGCGTTGGTTGGGGTAGAGGGGAGCTTCACGGTTTCAATTTCTGCCGCCGATTTAAAATGCGCGACGGGACCGTGCGGATGAACCCAGGTCGTGGCAACCCCGATATCATCGAGCCGACGAGTCCCGTTGATCCGACCGTAGGGGTGCTGTACGCCCAGAACGAAGCCGGAGAGCCGCTGGCCGTCATTGCGCAGTTCGGTATGCATTATGTCGGCACGGATGGACGGGGCGCAATCTCGGCAGATTACTTCGGTCAGTTTGCCGCAACTGTCCGCGAGTTCTACGGTCCGGCATGTACCCCACTCCTCATCAACGGCGCTTTGGGTCAGGTCAACAACGTCAACCCTTTTGACACCCACAATGATCGCGGACACGCCCGCGGTCGCCGGGTGGCGCGCGCATTAGCCGGAGAAGTGCTCAAGGTGGTCGGAAGAATGCGGTTGACGGATCGTTGCGACCTCGGAGCGGTCACGGCGGAGCTCACGCTCCCGCGCAAGGCGGTCACGCCCGAGGATGTGCGGGTCGCTCACGCCATCGTCGCCGGACAGGATCCGGTCCCCAATCAGGGCCCTTTCAGTCATATCGTCGGGCAACCGATTCCGGAGCGAATGCGTCCGGTCTACGCCCGCCACCTCATTCGCCTGAATGACATGCCTAAGAACCTGCACTCCGAAGTCCAGGCAATCCGCGTCGGGGAGTCGGTCTGGGTGGGTCTGCCCGGGCAGACCTTTACTGAGATCGGCTTCGCCATTTCTGCAGATTCGCCGTCGCCTTTCACGTTCGTTCTCAACCTGGCCAACGACAATCTTGGTTACATCCCGACGGACAAGGCGCAATTAAAGGAGGGTGGCTACGAGACTTGGGGGGCGCCGAGTAATCCGGTCGGAACCGGAGCCGAAGCGGCCACCATCGACGTGGCTAGGGGCGTCGTGGCACAACTCTTCGCGGCATCCTCCCAACGAAGCGCGGGATGACGAACGTATAACTGGTTTCAGGAGAGGAGTTCCAGCAGCAATGGCGCATCCAATTCATGCCGGTGCGGCTCAGGTGGACATCACACCACCTCTGGGCATCACGCTCGCCGGCTCGTTTCACCCACGTTACGCCGAGGACGTTCACGACCCGCTGCACGCCAAAGCGGTTGTAGTTGACGATGGAACGCAAAAGGTAGCCATCGTGGCGCTCGACCTAATCTCGATCCTGCGCCAGGACGTACAAAACATTCGTGCACTCATTGCTGAGCACACAGACATCCCGCCCGAGAGTGTGATGATTGGATGTACGCATACGCACACGGGCCCGTCACCTCGCTCGACGCACGCGGTACAGCGAGAAGAGGCGTACATGACCTGGCTGGTCACTCGAGTGGCCGACTGCGTCCGTTTGGCCGATCGTCGTCTGCAACCGGCGCGACTTGCATGGGGACAGGGGGAGCAGCACGATATCAGTTTCTGCCGGCGCTATCGTATGAGAGACGGGTCGGTCCGCATGAATCCGGGGAAAGGGAATCCGGATATCGTAGAAGCGGTGAGTCCGATCGACCCGACCGTAGGAGTCCTCTACATTGAGAATCTAGAGGGGCGTCCATTGGCTGTTGTGACGCAGTTCAGCCTCCACTATGTGGGCACCGACAACTCCAACGCTGTGTCGGCCGATTACTACGGCCACTTCGCGCAGATCATGCGGCGACACTTGGGTGAAGGGTGTATTCCCCTCTTGTTAAATGGCACCTCAGGCCAGATCAACAACGTGAATCCGTTTGACTCCAACCAACTCCGCGGACACAAACAAGCCCACCGTGTCGCGACGGCCCTTGCCGGGGAAGTACTGAAAGTGATGGGGCGGATGCGGATGGAGGATACGGCGGTCGTGCGAGCGGTGACAACTCCTGTCCAACTGCCGACGAAGCGCGTCACTCCGGAAGATGTCGCCGTCGCAAAGCAGATTCTCGCCGGTAACGATCCACGCCCCGACCAAGGACCCTTTAGTTACGTGGTCGGACAACCCATCCCCAAGACGTTGCGCCCGGTCTACGCCGATCACGTGCTTCGGCTGGCAGACTTTCCCTCACATATTGACACAGAGGTGCAAGCGCTGCGCATTGGCGGGTCGGCTTGGGTTGCTTTGCCGGGTGAGATTTTCGTCGAGATTGGGTTAGCGATTAAGAGTGACGCCCCGTCGACAGACACGTTTGTGGTCGGGCTCTCAAACGACAGCCTTGGATACATTGCTACGGACAAGGCATTGACCAACGAAGGTGGGTACGAAACATGGGCCGGATCGGGTACTCCGGTCGGCGTCGGTGCTGAAAGGATTTTAGTTGAAACGGCTCAGCGCCTGCTATCGCAGTTGTTCAGCGATCAACAGGCGCTGGTCGGATAAGGTCTTTATTAGGAGAATCGGCCGTGCTAAGGCGGGGTGTACGTTTACTTATCGAGTATGCGTGGACCCCGTCTTGATGCCGAAGTTGATCGTTTCGGTGATCTGACGCCGCCCGATTTCGGCGAGCTTGTCTCGATCGTAGAGCAGGTTGGAAAGGCTGTAATCCGCCAGCTCGTACTGATCCGACATTGCCAGTGCGTCAAATGGACACGCCTCTACACACAGCCCGCAGTACATGCACCACGTTGCATCGAGATTATACACGTCAAGGACTTTGAGTTTACGCCCTTTCTCCTTGTGGGACTGCAACTCGATGCACTGAACAGGGCAGGCGCGCACGCATTGCATGCAGCTAGTGCACTTCAGTTCCCCGTCAGGATCGCTCAAGAGGACCGGAATGCCCCGATACCCCACCGGGAGGTCGAGTCGCTCCTCTGGATACTGCAGTGTGATCGAGGGTTTGAGCATTTGTGACATCGTCACCTTTAGGCCGGTGACCATGCTCTTTAGTGTGCGACCCAACTCAACTGGGCTTAAATTCATCGATCATCAACTCCCAACCACAGTATACACGATCGGCGACGGTTGCGGCATAGCAAATGCGCGCTCCACAACAGCGCGTGAGGCCCTTAGCAGCAGGTGCCAGGGCTGGCAACCTGAGTCGCCGTCTAGTCGCGTCCCAACGTGCCCCCAGTCTTCTCCGGACGGGCGCTTGCCACGCCGTGAAGGAAGCCGACAAAGACAAACTCTTGGTCCAAGGCGCGCACCGAGCGCATCTCTCCTGGGTCAAAGACCAAGAGGGTATTCGGTGTGGCTCGCACCTCCTCACCATCGCCGCCGGTGAAGACTCCTTCACCTTTGAGAACGACGACGTAAAAGGGCGAGTTGGGCGCCTTGTGCTCATGGATCACTTGACCGGGCTTAAGCGAAAAGCGCAAGACCCGTCCATGGGAATCCACGAAGAGTGGTTCGGAGTTGGGGGTCGCGTCGCGAAACGCAACGTTACTCAGTAAGTCTGTTCTCCGCATAACGTTCATCGCCTCCTTGATTTCTCCTTGCGTTATCTTTGCCCAGATCCTCGGCCTACCTTCATTTTATTGTTTCGCCCAAGTGGGGTCGGCAACTAAAGTAACCCTTACATTGAGCGAGTCGGAGTCATATTGCAACTGAAGTTGCGGATGCACACAATCTCCAATGTTAGAGTGTTACTGCGAACTCGAAACAGGAGCGCTATCGAACACGCTCAAGGAGGGAAGCCCGGTGACCACCAACCATAATGAAAATGAGAAAGCAGTGCAGGAAAGCGTTTGGGAGGCCCTGCGCGAGGTGATCGACCCCGAGCTTCAGGTGAATGTCGTCGATTTGGGACTCATTTACGATGTCGATGTGTGGCCGGAGAACCGCATTCAAATTACCATGACGATGACGACGCCCGCCTGCCCGTTGAGCGGCTATCTAAAAGGGGCGGTCGAGACAGCGGTTCACGAAGCGCTAACTGATGTGAACGCGGTGATCGTCAATGTGGTCTGGTCTCCCGCATGGTCGCCGGCTCTCATTACGCCGGCCGGCTTGGAGCAGCTCGAGGCGAATAGACGGGGGTGAGCGGTCGATGGAGAACCGGGCATCGAACCCGATTGGAATGAATGTAGCGGCGCCGAGTCCGGGGTCGACAGCCGTCCCTGCGTACCTGCCTCTTGGCTTTATCGCTGCAGGGTTGGTGGGATTTCTCATCTTACTCGCCCAGTTGGCTTGGGCGCTTCCGTCCTCCGCGCTTTTTGTACGACACAACACGCAGTTGCTAGTGCTCGTCCACCTGTTCACGCTCACCTGGGGGAGCGGAGTGACGTTGGGCGTCCTTCATCAGATGGCGCCTGTGATCGTCTCAGCGCGGTTGCACAGTGTACCGTTAGGATGGTTCTCCCTGGCCTTCTTTGTCCCGGGAAGTCTGCTGTTATCGCTCTCTTTCCGAACATTTTGGCTCGAGGGCGTAATCGCAGGAGGAGTTTTTGTAATTGTAGGCGCGTTACTCTTCGCTTACAACATCGCTCGTACACTCCAGGCGTCGACACAACGAGACGTGACGCATCGCTACATTACTGCTTCAGTCGTCTCCTTCATTGCGACCTTGGTCGTCGGCATTGCAATGGCAGTGTCATTGCGGTACGGCGCCGGTGTCAATGAACTGGAGTCCCTTCTCACTGCACACCTTGTGCTAGGACCCGTGGGATGGTTCACCGGGATCATCATGGGCGCCGCCTATCGGCTGGTCTCTATGTTCCTATTGGTGCATGGACATCCAGAGGGGCGTCCTGCTTGGATCTTTCGACTCCTTTACGGAGGGATCGCTCTCGCCATCGTGGGCGCCTATGTAGGGCAGGCGTACGTGCTCCCGGGTGTACTGTTCATCTTTGCCGGAATCATGCTTTACGGCTTCGATGTCAGTCTCCTTTGGAAGGCGCGGGGTCGACGTCCGGATATCTGGGTGCGTCAAGTGCCGTGGGCCGTTGGTTACGCCGTGGTATCGGGTGTGGTTCTTGTTGGTGTTACGGTCGCCTCGCTGCGACCGGGCGGAGTGCCAAACCGGATTGTACTAGCGTTTGGCCTACTCGTCGCGTTGGGGTGGGTGAGCACCATGATCTTGGCGCTCCTGCACAAAATCGTACCGTTCCTTGTATGGTATCATCGGTATAGTGAGACGGTGGGACGGGTAGCTGTTCCCGCCATGAGCGACCTAACGAACGAGCGGGTAGGGCGGATCGTCTTTCCGATTTATCATGGAACTTTGCTACTCACCCTGGGAGCAATCGTTGTGGGGGCGACGCCCCTTGCCATCGCGGCCGCCTTGTTGTTTGCCGCTGCGTGCTGCGCTTTGATGTTTGACCTGGCCCTCTTGATTTTGCCGCAACGATCAAAGAGAGAGGTGTGAATCGAATGACTGATCGGCAAAGTACTGGACGCGAAGTAGTCGTTGATGTTCGAGAAGATCTGCGCGCAGGCAGGGAGCCTTTTCAAAAGATCATGAGCGCCGCCGGGAGCCTTCCAGCTGGTGCGACCCTCGTCCTCTACGCCACCTTCAAACCGACGCCCCTTTTGGCTGTATTGAAGAGTCAAGGGTTTGAGTCGGAGGCATCTCCGATTGAGGATGGTGAATGGAAAGTGGTCTTCCGTCGCACCGAGACCGACGCGGATCAGGGTGTCGATGTCAGCGTTTCGGACGTCGAGGCCCCGAAGGCATCGACAGGAGAATGGCCCAAAGAGATTGTTTTGGATAATCGTGGCCTTGAACCCCCTGAACCCATGGTCCGCACGCTCGAAGCCATCAATCGACTACAGGCAGGAGGGCGCATCGTGGGTTACTACGATCGGCGTCCAATGTTTCTCCTGCCTAAGCTTGATCAAATGGGCTATCCATGCCAAGTCTCCCAGCAGGACGATGGATCTACCACGTTGATCATAACAGCCCCCAGCCACCGGTAACGAGCTTCGCCGGCGCCGAGGGAGTCACCGTTGGTGACTCGCCTTCGGCGCTTTTACGCGCGCAAAATTGCCTCGCGCCTACGTCCTCTGCTTTATAATCAAGGTTGGAACTAGATCTGACCGTAGGATTTAAGGAGGACTAATGCGGCTGAGGTGATCGATAGTGAAGAGTTTAGAGGAAATAGTGAAAGGGATTTCGTATTTTGCCGGATTGCCCGAACACGAGATTGCTCGCCTGGCCTCTTCGACGCGGCGTGTAAGCTTGGATTCCGGCGAGACCCTCTTTCATGAGGGAGAACCGGCCGACGGTATGTACTACGTATGCCGCGGACGCGTTAAGATTGTACGTTTCTCTCCTGAGGGGCGTCAACTCATTGTACGGGAGTTTCGCACGGGTGAGACCTTTAACGAAGTCGGAGCGCTCGATAGCAGCGAGAATGCAGCTACAGCGATTGCCGAGGAACGTGACACGTTAATCGTACTCGTACCGGGCGAGGTGATTCGAGACCTTGCACACCGTTATCCAGGGCTGAGCGCGGAAATGGTCCGTGAGATGGCGGAGAAGCTCCGTTTCGCGATGGGTAAGATGAACAGTTTGGCCCTGCTGGATGTGAAGAGCAGACTTGCCGCGTATCTGGTAGAGGCGGCCGGCGAGACGGGAGTGCTTGAGGGCGTCTCACACGAGGAATTGGCCGCGCATTTGGGCACCGTGAGGCAGGTGCTCAGTCGCGCCTTGGGTGAGCTGCAACGCACCGGCGCGGTGGAGGTGCGGCGGGGCTCCATTCGCATCGTTGATGTAAACCGGTTGTTGGAGCACGATTAACGCTTCCGTTACGATTTCCACTTTGTCACATTGCGTCACATGACAGTTGTCCCAAAGAGTCCGGACGTTCAACTCTGTGGAGCTCATCCTCCTGCGTGATACCTTTAAGGTGCACGGAACGCAAGAAGGGGGATTGAGAAGCATGAAGCTGCGAGTACCTGGAGTTGCAATCGTCTTGGTGGTCATGGTCGCTGTCTCACTGGCTTGGGTCGGGAACAACATGATGGGCGAGAAGGTAGCAGTCCCCGTCGACGAGGTGGCCGAGGCGGCATCTCGACCGGCGCCGGCCAAAGAGGCTGTTCGAGTCGCAAAGGATCCGACTGAAGTTCCCGAACCGATCACCGGGGACGGCCCCCAGTTACACCAAGTGTATATGCGGGCTGTTGAGCTCGATGGGCATGTGATGGACGGAATGAGCTTCAACTACTGGACCTTTGACGGCACCGTTCCCGGTCAAATGATTCGGGTACGAGAAGGAGACACGGTCGAGATCTACCTGGAGAATGATGAGAGCAGCGTTCAGCCGCACTCGGTCGACCTACACGCAGTGACCGGACCGGGTGGGGGCGCCGAGGCGACACAAGTGATGCCCGGCGAGACGAAGGCGTTCCGCTTCACGGCTCTCAATCCCGGGTTGTACGTGTACCACTGCGCGACGCCGTACATCCCGGCACACATCGCCAACGGCATGTACGGACTGATTTTGGTCGAGCCTAAGGAAGGTTTGAAGCCGGTCGATCACGAGTTCTACGTAATGCAGGGAGAGCTGTACACCGATTTGAGACCACGGCAAAGAGGGCACGCGTCCTTTGATGATCAAGCCTTGTGGGATGAGAACCCGAACTTTGTGGTCTTCAACGGTGAGTGGCAAGCGCTGACGGGCGAGCACGCCATGAAGGCCAAAGTGGGAGAGACGGTCCGGATCTTTATCGGAAATGGCGGACCCAACCTGATCTCCTCCTTCCACGTCATCGGCGAAATCTTTGATGTGGTGCACCAAGAAGGCGCCTCGGAAGCTTCGACAAACGTTCAGACGACGATGATTCCGGCAGGCGGCGCAGCGTGGGTCGAATTTACACTCGAGGCACCCGGCAACTACACACTTGTCGACCACTCGATCAACCGGGCATTGGGTAAAGGTGCGGTTGGTGTGATCCAAGTGGAGGGTCCGGAGAATCCTGAAGTGTTTGAGGAGATCGACCTCTCCACAACGCTGTAACAACTAGATACGACGGCTGTCAGAGGCTCCCAGCAGGTGCGCAACTTGACCTGAAGGGAGCCTCTTTCACTTCCCCGATACACGAGACCGCCCACGAGCCGGCTTCGACGGGGATGAAGAAACCTTGACAAGCTGTGACGCCCATCAGTAAAATGGCAGGTGATTGGGAATCCAAGCCGTATGGGGCCGATTTTTACAGGTGTCACCTTTTGTCCCGAGCGAGACTCTTCGCCGGCAGCCGAGCGCACAAGGTCGACCCGGCAAGGCAATTGGGCCACTACGATACCGAAGGGGTTGTGACAGGCGTGGCAAAGCAGAAGTTTGAGAGAACCAAACCGCACGTCAACATTGGGACGATCGGTCACGTAGACCACGGGAAGACGACGACGACGGCAGCGATTACGC
>JAWLDA010000002.1:0-428173 GCA_041686855.1 Limnochordia bacterium | reverse complement strand
TGAGCTGATCAGCCCGATCGCGATGGAAGAGGGTCTCCGCTTCGCTATTCGCGAAGGCGGACGCACCGTGGGCGCCGGCGTCGTCACCAAGGTGATTCAGTAAGGGCGTACATCGCCATAAGCCCAAGCGTCAACATTGAGCGTGCTGATGCTCGGAGCGGGGCGTCGTCGATAATCGCCCCGCTCCTTCTTGTCGAGGAGAGCCGATGTGGGTGTGTCAAGTCAATTGTGTTGACACGTCATATCGAATGTGCTACATTCATGGAGTGACTCTCGGAAAGCCGTGGGAGGGATAGGTGCTATGCGGGTGGGAATCACCTTGGAGTGCACCGAGTGTAAGAATCACAACTACCGCACGACCAAGAATCGTCGTACGACGACCGCGCGGGTAGAGCTCAAAAAGCATTGCAAGACGTGTCGGCGACACACACTTCACCGCGAAACACGCTAAAGCGGGGTACACTTTAACAAGGTCGTCCATGCTGGCGACAGGCCTTTTCGGGCTGGGTGAGGAGTCTAGCGAGATGGCTAACGTGACTAAGCGGGTAAATAAACCGGCCACTTTTAAGATGGGAAAGTTCTTGCGCGAGGCAAGAGCCGAGCTTCGCAAAGTGACCTGGCCCAACCGCAAGGAGTTAATCACCTATACTGCGGTGGTCATCGTGGCGACCGCGATTGCGGCTGCCTTCCTCGGCGTGGTTGACCTCATCTTTTCCCAATTGATCGGCATGCTTAGCCGCATTTAAAGGGAGGGCGCAACCAGGTGGTAAAAGAACCGACGACCGAAAATTTCGAAGAGCGCCAGCCCATCGATATCGACGAGTTTCTCGATCTCGACAGCGGCATTGATAAGCATTGGTACGTGGTTCATACCTACTCCGGTTACGAGAATAAGGTGAAAGCGAACCTTGAGCGGCGAGTCGCTTCGATGGGGATGGAGGACAAGATCTTCCGGGTCTTTGTGCCGACCGAAGAAGAGATTGAGTTTAAGGACGGCAAAAAGAAGATCAATCGGAAGAAAGTCTTCCCCGGCTACGTTTTGGTCGAGATGGTGTTGAGCGATGACTCGTGGTACGTGGTACGCAACACTCCTGGTGTGACAGGATTTGTTGGCTCAGGCACTCGTCCGATTCCCTTGGCGCCGGAGGAAGTGAAGGCGATCCTCAAGCAGCTTGGTTTCGACGAGGCCAAGCCCAAGGTTGCCTTTAACTCGGGTGATGCGATCCGAGTAATCTCCGGACCGTTTGAGAATTTTGGCGGAGTGATCGAAGAAGTTAACATCGAACGGGGTAAGCTAAAGGTTGTCATCTCGATGTTTGGTCGGGAGACCCCCGTCGAGCTCGATTTTGAGCAGGTCGAGAAGTCCTCGTAAACGAGTAATCGTAAGTTAAGGAGTTTGAACCGGAATGGCTAGGAAACTGACAGCAGTAATCAAACTTCAGGTGCCCGCGGGCAAGGCGAACCCGGCGCCTCCGGTCGGCCCGGCACTGGGTCAACACGGCGTGAATATCATGGAGTTTTGCAAGAGCTTTAACGAGCGGACAGCGGATCAAGCGGGCATGGTGATTCCGGTTGAGATCTCCGTCTTTGAGGATCGTTCGTTTACGTTCATCACCAAGACTCCGCCTGCGCCTGTCTTGCTCCGTAAGGCCGCAGGGATTGAAAAGGGTTCAGGCCAGCCCAACTCCAACAAAGTGGCGAGTGTTAAGCGCAGCCAAGTGCGCGAGATCGCCGAGTTGAAGATGCCGGATCTCAACGCTGCCGACGTCGAAGCTGCGATGCGCATGATTGAGGGAACGGCCCGGAGCATGGGGATCACCGTACAAGATTAAGTGTTAAGTACTTAATCGGGTTTCTAATGTGGGAGAGCGGCGAAAACAGCGGCGCTCGTCTGCACCGCAAAGGAGGATACACCGTGGCAAAACGAGGGAAGAAGTATCGTGAAGCGGCCGGTAAGGTCGACCGTGACAAAGAGTACGGCGTGCGCGAAGGTCTCGGCCTTGTCAAGGAGCTCGCGTCGGCTAAGTTTGATGAGAGTGTTGATGTAGCATTGAAATTGGGCGTCGATCCGCGGCATGCCGACCAGCAAGTACGTGGCACCGTTGTGCTGCCCCATGGTACCGGCAAGAGCGTCAGGGTCGCAGTCTTTGCCCAAGGCGATAAGGCAACCGAGGCAGAGGCGGCCGGCGCAGATGTCGTTGGCGGCGAAGATCTGGCAGAGCGCGTTCAAGGCGGAGATATGCCGTTTGATGTGGTGATTGCCACACCCGACATGATGGGCGTTGTCGGACGGCTAGGTCGGGTCCTTGGTCCCAAAGGGTTGATGCCAAACCCCAAGGCCGGCACGGTAACGATGGATGTCGCCGCGGCTGTGCGCGACTTCAAGGCGGGTAAGGTCGAATACCGGGTGACCAAGGAGTCGGGCGTACACGTCACGGTTGGACGGGTCTCGTTTGACGACGATCAGCTCTTCGAGAACTTTAGAACTCTGATGGGTGCCATCGTCCGTTCAAAGCCGAGCGCATCCAAGGGGCAGTACTTGCGTAAAGTAGCAGTCTCGGCAACGATGGGACCGGGTGTCCACCTGGATCCTCAAGAAGTCGCCACGATTGCTTCGGGCGAATAAGGACCTTTTGACCTCTTTCAAGTGAATGATGGCCGTAGACAGCCGGTGTCCGCTGGACTTAAACAGAACACGCGCAGCGTGTTTGGCCCGCCGAGGCGATTCGTGAGTCGAACATCGTGGGCGATTGCGCACGGTATGAGTTCGACCTTGATATTGCCCTTGGTGAGCCTCTTTGGCTTCAATCCAAGGGTATTTTGTTTTTGGGAGGAGGGGAGAGAGTGGCAACAGCAGAGAAGGTTCAGGTCGTTGAAGAGCTCGTTGACAAGTTTCAGCGTGGCCAAGGGGTTGTGCTCACCGACTATCGGGGTCTGGACGTTAAGGAGATGACCGAACTCCGCAGCAAGTTGCGGGAGGCGGGTGTCGAGTATCACGTCGTCAAGAACTCGCTGGCGTTGATTGCGGCGCGCCAGGTCGATTTGGGCGATTTGGAAGAGTTGCTGGTCGGTCCGACAGCGATCGCTTTTGGTTACGACGAACCAGTTTCGGCTGCCAAGGTATTGAGCCAGTTCGCCAAGGATCATGACGATCTCGAGGTGAAAGGTGGGGTCCTTGACGGCAAGGTGATCGGCGCTGATGGCGTAAAAGCGCTCGCGGATCTGCCGTCGCGCGAGGAGTTGCTCGCGCAGGTTCTACGCGGTATGCAATCCCCGATCAGTGGTTTGGTCGGAGTGCTTCACGGCACGTTGCGCCAGTTTGTCTATGCGCTTGAAGCGGTGCGAAAACAAAAAGAAGATGCGGCTTAAAACGGGAAGAGAGAATTCCGTAACCGTATCAATTCGGAGGGTTTATAGTGTCAAAAGCAGAGATCATGCAGGCGATCAAAGAGATGACTGTGTTGGAGTTGGCTGAGCTCGTCAAGGAGCTCGAGGAGGAGTTTGGCGTCAGTGCAGCTGCTCCCGTTGCAGTCGCGGCGGCCCCTGGGGCGGCAGGTGCTGCGGCTGAGGAGGAGAAGACTTCCTTTGACGTTGTGCTCGCGTCGGCCGGTGATAAGAAGATCCAAGTGATTAAGGTGGTCCGTGAGATCACGGGTCTGGGTCTTAAAGAGGCCAAAGACCTTGTCGACAACGCTCCTAAGCCCATCAAAGAGGGCGTTGACAAGGATCAAGCCGAGGAGATTAAGTCCAAAATCGAAGAGGCCGGCGGCTCCGTCGAACTCAAGTAGACCACGCAATCTTGGTGTTAGTGAAGGCGGGCCCCGCGTGCGGGGCACCGCCTTCGCGCGCTTATCTTGCGTTGAAGCTTGACACAGTAATTCCACTATGTTAGGATTCTAAGGTGCTTACGTGTAACAATTTGTCGGTCCTGCATTCCGCCGCGGTGGGCAAAATTTTGAACATCAACCTGCATATACATCGCAACGCCGGCACATAATAGAAGGTGTGCCATGTTACACCCCCATTGTTTGAAGCGAGGATGGAGGTCTTTTTTGTCGTCGTTTTTATGAGACCTCTATGAAGGCCTTGCTTTTCACTATGTTTGGAGCCCCTCCGCGCGAATTAAAAGGCAGGCGCACGGACATGACCGGGACGTGACCCGTCGCGAGTGGTAGACGTTCTTTCCAGACGAGAGGAGTGGCGCTATTGGCAATCGCGACACAAGAGCTTGAAAGACGGCAGAGGATCAGTTTCGGTAAGATCAAAGAGGTGCTGGATGTACCCGATCTTATCGAGGTGCAGCGCAAGTCGTACGAGTGGTTTCTTAAGGAAGGCCTCCTTGAGATGTTCCGCGACATCTCCCCGATTCAAGACTTCACTGGTAACTTAGTTCTCGAGTTCATCGATTATTCCCTTGGCGAACCGAAGTATGATGTCGATGAGTGTAAAGATCGGGACGTTACCTTCGCGGCTCCTCTAAAAGTGCGCGTGCGGTTGATCAATAAGGAGACCGGAGAGGTCAAAGAGCAGGAAGTGTTTATGGGGGACTTCCCGCTCATGACGGAGAACGGCACATTCGTGATCAACGGGGCGGAGCGGGTCATTGTCAGTCAGTTGGTTCGATCTCCCGGCGTCTATTACGGTCGTGAGTATGATACGAGCGGGAAGCCCCTCTACAGCGCGTCGGTGATTCCAAATCGCGGCGCGTGGCTCGAGTTTGAGTGTGACAGTAACGATGTCGTTTATGTACGGGTTGATCGGACGCGCAAGATTCCCGTGACGGTTCTCTTGCGTGCGATTGGCCTGAGTAGCAACTCTCTGATCCTCCAGGCTTTTATGGAAGCGGACCCCATCAAGCACACCTTGGAACGGGACAACACGGAGACAGAGGCAGAGGCCCTAATTGAGATTTACAAGCGTCTGCGTCCCGGGGAACCCCCGACTGAGGAGAGTGCTCGATCACTCTTTGAGACTCTCTTTTATGATCCGAAACGTTACGATCTGGCTGGTGTCGGCCGGTACAAAGTGAACAAGAAGCTGCGACTGATGCCGCGCATCATGGGTCGTGTGTTGGTGGAGCCCGTCGCCGATCCCGAGAGCGGTGAATTGATCGCAGAAGCCGGCGCGAAAGTTGACCGGAAGCTTGCCGAGCGAATTCAGGAGTCGGGGATCCAAAGTGTCGTCGTTGAGGGGCGGGATCGTCGACCCTCGCTTGTCTTTGGCAACGGTGGTCCCGACGATCAGACCAAGACACTCACGCGAGACGATATCGTCGCCGCAATCAACTACATCATTGGGTTGATGGACGGGCTGGGCATGGTCGACGACATTGACCATCTCGGCAACCGTCGCCTCAAGTCTGTCGGCGAACTATTGCAGAACCAGTTTCGCATTGGTCTGTCTCGCATGGAGCGAGTCGTCCGTGAGCGGATGACTATTCAAGACGTAGACATTATTACGCCACAGGCGCTCATCAACATTCGTCCGGTGGTCGCCTCCATCAAGGAGTTCTTTGGTAGTTCCCAACTCTCTCAGTTTATGGACCAGACCAATCCACTGGCTGAGTTGACGCACAAGCGGCGTCTTTCAGCGCTTGGACCCGGCGGACTCTCGCGTGAGCGTGCCGGTTTTGAGGTGCGAGACGTACACCACTCGCACTATGGCCGTATGTGCCCCATCGAAACACCTGAAGGTCCCAACATCGGTCTCATCGGTTCGTTGTGCACTTTTGCGCGCATCAACGAGTACGGATTTATTGAGACGCCATACCGCCGAGTCGAGGACGGCGTCATTCAAGATGAGATCGTCTATCTGACGGCGGATGAAGAGGATAACTACATCATTGCTCAGGCGAACGAGCCGTTTGACGAGAATAATCGCTTCACTCGAGAGCGGGTCTCCGTGCGATACATGGACGAAATTTTGTTGGTCCCTTCGTCGCAGGTGGACTTTATGGATGTCTCGCCCAAGCAAGCCGTCTCTATCGCGACGGCGCTCATTCCGTTCCTTGAGAACGACGACGCAAGTCGAGCGTTGATGGGATCAAACATGCAGCGTCAGGCCGTACCTTTGTTGAGGACGGATTCACCGCTTGTTGGAACCGGCATGGAGTACAAGGCGGCCGTGGACTCCGGCGTCGTCGTCGTCGCGCGTGAGGCGGGGGATGTCCGCAAGGTGACCGCTGATGAGATCGTCATTAAGACGGATAAGGGTGACGAGCACCGTTATCGCCTCATCAAGTATCAACGGTCCAACCAGGGTACTTGCATGAATCAGCGTCCCCTCGTCTTACCCGGTCAGAGGGTCGAGCGCGGTGAAGTGATCGCTGATGGTCCGTCTACCGATCAAGGCGAGTTGGCCCTAGGGCGAAACGTACTTGTAGCATTCATGCCCTGGGAGGGTTACAACTACGAAGACGCTATCCTCTTGAGTGAGAAGCTCGTGAAAGAGGACGTCTTCACGTCGATCCACATTGAGGAGTACGAGGCTCAGGCGCGCGACACCAAGTTGGGCGCCGAAGAGATAACCCGAGACATTCCCAACGTGGGCGACGATGTATTAAAGGATTTGGACGAAGAGGGCATCATTCGGATTGGCGCCGAGGTACGCCCCGGGGACATCCTTGTCGGTAAAGTGACACCCAAGGGCGAGACGGAGCTGACCGCTGAAGAACGGCTCTTACGGGCAATCTTTGGTGAGAAGGCTCGCGAAGTACGAGACACCTCGCTCAAAGTGCCCCATGGTGAAGGTGGGGTCGTTGTCGACGTCCGTGTCTTTTCTCGGGAGAATGGTGATGAACTCTCTCCCGGCGTCAACAAGTTGGTCCGGGTGTACATTGCCCAAAAGCGCAAAATCTCCGAAGGCGACAAGATGGCTGGCCGCCATGGGAACAAGGGCGTCATTGCCCGCATCCTGCCGGAGGAGGATATGCCATTCCTTCCGGACGGTACCCCCGTGGAAATCGTCCTCAATCCTCTTGGCGTTCCTTCCCGAATGAACATCGGGCAGGTGCTTGAGACACACCTCGGATGGGCTGCCAAGGCGCTGGGTGTTCACGTCGCGACACCGGTCTTCGACGGTGCGACGGAGCACGAAGTGTTTGACTATCTCAAGCGGGCCGGCAGCGATCCAAGTGGAAAGACCACTCTCTACGACGGACGCAGCGGAGAGTCATTTGAGAATCCGGTGACGGTTGGTTACATCTATATGCTTAAGTTAGCTCACCTGGTCGACGATAAGATCCACGCTCGATCGACTGGACCGTACTCACTGGTGACACAGCAGCCACTGGGCGGGAAGGCTCAGTTCGGCGGCCAGCGATTTGGAGAGATGGAAGTGTGGGCCTTGGAGGCGTACGGTTCGGCGTATACGCTCCAAGAGTTGCTTACAGTGAAGTCGGACGACGTGGTCGGCCGTGTGAAGACGTATGAGGCGATTGTCAAGGGCGAGAACGTTCCTGAGCCCGGGGTGCCTGAATCATTCAAGGTGTTGATTAAAGAGTTACAGAGCTTGGCGTTAGATGTGCGAGTGCTCACGGAGGAATCCGAAGAGATCGAGATCCGCGAAGAGGAAGAGGATATCAGCGAAATGGCGCGCGAGCTTGGTATCGATATTCAAGGTCGCGATGATGAGGACGAAGAGACTCCATCCAAGGAGAGCAAGTCCGAGAGCCAAGGCTCCGAGGACGAGGATGTCGATGAGGCCGGCGACGATGATGAGCCGGAGGACGTGGATGACGAAGAGGATGGCGACGTCGATTTCGACCGGCTCGTCGAGGACTTGGATGACGAAGACTTCGACACCGGCGAAGATGACGACGATAACCTCTAGGCTCTTGTACGGTCGGTTCCCGGACGTGGGGTGCTTCAACCTTGTTAGGAGGGTGAGCTTTGCTGGACGTAAATAACTTTGACTCGATCCGCATCGGTCTGGCATCTCCTGAGCAAATCCGCGGTTGGTCAAGTGGAGAAGTGAAGAAACCAGAGACGATCAACTACCGGACGCTCAAACCCGAACGTGAGGGCCTCTTTTGCGAGAAGATCTTTGGCCCGACTCGGGATTGGGAGTGTCACTGCGGCAAGTACAAGCGCGTGCGCTATAAGGGCATCGTGTGTGACCGCTGCGGAGTCGAAGTGACGCGGGCAAAGGTCCGGCGTGAGCGTATGGGCCACATCGAGTTGGCAGCGCCGGTCTCGCACATCTGGTTTTTCAAAGGAATTCCCAGCAGGATGGGGCTGCTCCTTGACATGTCGCCGCGCACCCTGGAGAAGGTTCTCTACTTTGCCTCCTACATTGTCGTCGATCCGGGCGAGACACCCTTGGCCAAGAATCAGCTGCTGACGGAGACGGAGTACCGTGAGTATCGCGAGAAGTACGGCAGCGCATTTCAGGCCGGCATGGGCGCTGAGGCGATTAAACGCCTCCTCGAAGAGATGGATCTCGAAGTGATGGCAGAGGAACTGCGCAAGGAGATTCGCGATGCGTCGGGACAGCGCCGTGTACGGGCCATCCGACGCTTGGAGGTCGTGGAAGCATTTCGTCAGTCGGGTAATCGGCCGGAGTGGCAGATCATGGAGGTCATTCCGGTAATTCCGCCTGAGTTGCGTCCGATGGTTCAGTTGGACGGAGGCCGTTTTGCTACCTCTGACCTCAACGACCTATACCGGCGCGTGATCAACCGGAACAACCGCCTAAAGAGATTGCTTGAGCTGGGGGCTCCGGACATTATTGTCCGTAACGAGAAGCGGATGCTCCAAGAGGCAGTCGATGCTCTCATCGATAACGGTCGGCGCGGACGGCCGGTGACAGGCCCTGGCAACAGACCGCTGAAGTCGCTCTCCGACATGCTCAAAGGGAAGCAGGGGCGCTTTCGTCAGAACCTACTCGGCAAGCGCGTCGACTACTCCGGTCGCTCTGTGATTGTGGTCGGGCCCGAGTTGAAGCTCCACCAGTGTGGATTGCCCAAGGAGATGGCGCTGGAGCTGTTTAAGCCGTTCGTCATGAAGCGGCTCGTGGAAGCGGGCCACGCGCATAACATCAAGAGCGCAAAACGAATGGTGGAGCGGGTGCGCGGCGAGGTGTGGGACGTCCTCGAAGAAGTGATCAAGGAGCATCCCGTCCTCCTCAACCGAGCGCCGACGCTGCACCGTCTTGGAATACAAGCGTTTGAGCCTGTCCTTGTCGAAGGGAAAGCGATTCAGGTGCATCCCCTGGTCTGCGTGGCGTACAACGCCGACTTCGACGGTGACCAAATGGCCGTTCACGTGCCATTGTCGGTCGAAGCACAGGCCGAGGCGCGCTTGTTGATGCTTTCGGCGCACAACATCTTGTTGCCCGCCAGCGGCCGCCCGGTGAGCACCCCCACCCAGGACATGGTCATCGGATGCTACTATCTGACAAGCGAGCGGGAGGGCGCTCGGGGCGAAGGGCGAGCATTTGCTTCTGTTGACGAGGTGTTGATGGCGTATCAATCCGGCCAGGTAGATTTGCATGCCACGGTTCATGTGCGTCTAAATGGAACACGCCTCGAGACCACGCCGGGCCGAGTCTTTTTCAATGAGATTCTGCCTGTTGAGATGGAGTACTTCAACGAAATTGTCGATCGTAAGTCCCTGGGCCGACTCATCGACGGCATTTATCGCCGTTTCGGAAGTACGAGGACTGCGAAGGTGCTCGACGACATCAAGCGGCTCGGCTTTACGTTCGCGACTCGATCGGGTACGACCGTCTCGGTTTCGGACGTCGCGATTCCGGGCAAAAAGCAGGAAGTTCTCGCTCAAGCGGAGGCGCAAGTCTTCCAAGTAGAGGAGCAGCACCGACGCGGTCTGCTCACACACGAAGAACGTTACCAGCGCATCTGTGACATCTGGGCGCGGGCCAACGACGACGTGACGCAAGCCATGTGGGAGGGGCTGGATCACTTCAACCCCGTCTTTATGATGGCGAACTCTGGAGCACGTGGTAACATTCACCAGCTGCGCCAGTTGGCGGGGATGCGTGGGCTCGTGGCCGACCCGACCGGTCGGACGATCGAGATTCCGATCAAGGCGAACTTCCGCGAAGGACTCACTGTTCTTGAGTACTTCATCTCGACACACGGGACCCGTAAAGGATTGGCCGACACAGCGCTGCGTACCGCCGACTCCGGGTACCTCACTCGCCGTCTCGTCGACGTCTCACAGGACGTTATGGTACGCGAGGATGATTGCAGTGCGACGCACGGTATCGTGGTGGGGCCGATTAAAGAGATCACGGGGGGCGTCGAGGAGACGATCGAGCCGTTGCGTGATCGCATTGCCGGTCGCGTGACGGCAGAGGCCGTCATCCACCCCGCTTCCGGGGACGTGATCGTCGAAGAGAACCAAATGATTGATGAGGCCACCGCTACCGCGATCGAAGACGCAGGGATCGAGAATGTCCACATTCGCTCCGTGCTCACCTGCCGGGCCCGCTATGGCGTGTGTGCTCGCTGTTACGGACGCAATCTGGCAACGGGTGAACTCGTTGAGGTGGGCGAGGCTGTCGGTACGATTGCCGCCCAGTCGATCGGGGAACCCGGTACTCAGCTGACCATGCGCACTTTCCACACCGGTGGTGTGGCCGGTGTCGACGACATCACGGCTGGTCTTCCGCGAATTGAGGAGCTCTTCGAGGCCCGCAAGCCCAAGGGGCAGGCGATCATCACCGAGTACGACGGTGTATGTGCCATTCAAGAGAGTAAGGGCAGTCGCAAGGTGATCGTCACGACGGAAGAGGCTGAGGAGAAATCGTATACGATCCCGTACGGCGCTCGCCTCAAAGTGAGAGACGGCCAGGAGGTTACAGCCGGCGATCGCTTGACCGAAGGTTCCGTGAACCCGCACGACATCCTCAAGGTGAAGGGTGTGCGCGGCGTTCAGACCTACTTGGTCCAAGAGGTTCAGGATGTATACCGATCTCAAGGCGTTGACATCAACGATAAGCACATTGAGGTTATCGTCCGCCAAATGCTGCGCAAGGTGCAGCTCGATACCGCGGGAGACACGTCGCTTCTGCCCGGCAGTAGAGTCGATATCTTTGAATTTGAAGAGGAGAATCGACGTGTCGAGGCAGAGGGTGGGGAGCCGGCGACGGCTCGGCCGATCCTATTAGGGATTACAAAGGCGTCGTTGGAGACGGAGAGTTTCCTCTCCGCAGCGTCGTTCCAGGAGACCACTCGCGTGTTGACCGATGCGGCGATCAAGGGTAAGACGGATCCGCTCTTGGGGCTCAAGGAGAACGTTATCATCGGTAAACTGGTGCCGGCGGGAACGGGCATGGCCCGGTATCGCAACATCAACGTTAATGTCCGCGGCGCGGTAGACGACGATGGTGAACTGTTGATTGGTGATGAAGAGTCGCTCGCCCCAGAGAACGGATCAGGCGAGACGAATGGCTCTGAGCCAAGCGAAGGACACGAGAGAACAGCAGAAGTCGAGGCATAACGAACGCTTGACACCCTTTAGCTGCGGTGCTACAATGTACGAGTGTGCAAAACGCCCTTCACCAAAGGGTTTGGAGGGCGTTTTGCCGGTGGCACCCTCTACGGTGTTCAGCGTCGAGTACAGGAGGGGCACCTAAACGTGCTGGAAGTGCTGCGGGAGTCAAGACGCAGAGCGGTCGGTGCGAAACAAACCTTAAAAGCCGTCCAGACTGACGAGGCTAGGGCTGTTTACATCGCGTTGGACGCGGACGAGCGTGTGTTGGCGCCGTTGAAGACGGCGCTTAAAAGACGCTCGATTCCCGTACACGAAGTCGAAAGTATGAGGCAGTTGGGACGGGCGTGTGGTATCGAAGTGGGAGCTGCCGCTGCGGCCCTGTTATAAGGTCGGACTCGAAACTACGAGAATCCGATGTTGAAGGGAGGTTGTGATGTATGCCTACGATTCATCAATTGGTGAAGAAGCCGCGCAAGTCGACGTCCAAAAAGACGACTGCACCGGCGCTGCACTGGATCTATAATACTGAGAAGAACCAGACGATCCCGACCGAAGGGGCTCCGCAAAAGCGGGGTACGTGCACGCGTGTTTCGACGGTGACGCCGAAAAAGCCTAACTCGGCTTTGCGCAAGGTGGCTCGTGTCCGTTTGTCCAACGGTATCGAAGTGACCTCCTACATTCCCGGCGAGGGTCATAACCTCCAAGAGCACTCGGTGGTGATGATCCGCGGCGGTCGTGTCAAGGATCTTCCGGGCGTTCGTTATCACATTGTTCGCGGTACCCTTGATACCGCCGGTGTTGATGCAAGGCGCCAGGGACGTTCCAAGTACGGGGCGAAGCGCCCGAAGTAACTCGGGCGCTCCTTTCTGTTTCGATTTGTTCTCCCTGTGATGTATCAACGTGCATCGGTTTGGGAATGAGATTGTAGGGCACAATTGTAAAGGAGGGCACGATATGCCACGTAGGGGGTATGTCGCCAAGAGGGAAGTGCCGCCCGATCCCGTCTACAATAGTCGAATGACCACGATGTTGGTCAACAAGATTATGAAGGATGGCAAGCGAGGCCTTGCTGAGGCGACCGTTTACGAAGCGATGGAGACGGTGGGCGAGCGTTCCGGCAAAGAGGCTGCCGAAGTACTCGAGCAGGCACTAAAGAATGTTGCACCTCTTTTGGAAGTGAAGTCTCGTCGGGTCGGTGGTGCGACGTATCAGGTCCCCGTTGAGGTGCGGCCGGAACGGCGCATTTCGTTGGGATTGCGCTGGTTGACTCAACACGCCCGGAGCCGTGGTGAGAAGCGGATGGCCGAACGCTTGGCCAATGAGATTTTGGACGCTTCGGTGAACCAGGGTGGCGCCGTCAAGAAAAAAGAAGATACCCATCGCATGGCCGAGGCCAACAAGGCCTTTGCGCATTATCGGTGGTAACGATGGCTGCGTGGCGTGCGGGTCGGATTGGTGTTTGTGAACGGGGGAATTCATAGTGTCTCGGCAGTTTACGATTGAGCGAACCCGAAATATTGGCATTATGGCGCATATTGACGCCGGTAAGACGACCACGACGGAGCGGATCCTCTTTTACACCGGTCGTCTTCACAAGATGGGCGAAGTCCATGAGGGTGGCGCTACAATGGACTGGATGGTCCAGGAGAAGGAGCGCGGTATCACAATCACCTCTGCGGCTACGACCTGTTTCTGGCGTGATCATCGCATTAACATTATTGATACGCCCGGGCACGTGGACTTCACGGTCGAGGTAGAGCGTAGTCTGCGGGTTCTCGATGGTGCCGTCGCTGTATTCTGCTCAGTAGGTGGGGTCGAGCCCCAGTCTGAGACCGTTTGGCGTCAGGCCGACAAGTACGGTGTGCCGCGCATCGCCTACATCAATAAGATGGACCGCGTCGGCGCCAGCTTTCAACGCGGCGTCGAGATGATCCGCGAACGGTTGGGTGCCAACGCCATTGGCGTTCAATTACCCATCGGCGCCGAGGACACCTTCCGAGGCATCGTCGATTTGATTGAGAACAAGGCGCACGTTTATACGGATGACCTCGGCACCCGTGCAGATACGACGGACGTTCCCGAGGAGATGAAAGACGAAGTAGAACAAGCCCGGGTCGAGCTGATTGAGGCGATCGTCGAGCACGACGAAGAGCTGATGGAGAAGTATCTGGAGGGCGAAGAGGTCTCTCCCGCTGAGCTCCGTCGCGCGTTGCGCAAGGCGGTCTTGGCCGTCGAAGTGATCCCGGTTTTGTGTGGCTCTTCCTTTAAGAACAAGGGTGTCCAAGCTCTTTTGGACGCTGTCGTCGACTACCTTCCTTCGCCTGCCGACATTCCGCCCGTTCAAGGGACGAACCCGCGCAATGGTGAGGAGATACAGCGTGAATTAATCGACGAGGCGCCGTTCTCGGCCCTTGCGTTTAAGATTGCTGCCGATCCGTTTGTTGGGAAGTTGGCGTTCTTCCGAGTTTACTCTGGCGTTATCAAGGCTGGATCGTATGTGTTTAACGCCTCGACGGGCCAAAAAGAGCGCGTTGGGCGGATCTTGCAGATGCATGCGAACCACCGCGAGGAGCGCGAAGAGGTGTACTCGGGAGATATCGCGGCTGCAGTCGGCTTGAAGGCAACTACGACGGGTGACACACTCTGTGATGAGAACGCCCCAATCCTTCTCGAGAGCCTCGAGTTTCCGGAGCCTGTCATCGATCAGGCGATCGAGCCTAAGACCAAGGCCGACCAGGATAAATTGGGTGTGGCGCTTCAACGGTTGTCCGAAGAGGACCCCACGTTCCAGGTGTACACGGATGAAGAGACTGGCCAAACGATCATCCGAGGCATGGGTGAGCTTCACCTTGAAGTGATCGTGGATCGACTTCTTCGTGAGTTTAAGGTTGAGGCAAACGTCGGGAAGCCCCAAGTTGCCTACCGCGAGACGATTCGAGAGGCCGTCCGCCAGGATGGCAAGTTTATTCGTCAGTCGGGTGGCCGTGGACAGTACGGTCACGTCGTTTTGGAAGTCGAGCCAAACGAGGCCGGTGGCGGTTTCCAGTTCGAGAGCAAGATCGTCGGTGGTGTGGTTCCGCGGGAGTACATCGCTCCTGTTGAAGCCGGAATTCGAGAGGCCATGCAAAACGGAGTTCTGGCCGGCTACCCCGTCGTCGACGTCAAAGTTGCGCTCGTCGATGGTTCGTATCACGAAGTGGACTCCTCGGAAGCGGCCTTTAAGATTGCCGGTTCGATGGGCTTTAAAGAGGCCTGTCGCAAGGCCAAGCCGGTACTGCTGGAGCCGGTGATGAAGGTCGAAGTGACCACGCCTGAAGAGTTTATGGGTGACGTGATGGGCGATTTGAACTCGCGGCGCGGTCGCATCGAGGGGATGGAGAACCGAGGCAATGCTCAGGTGATTCGAGGGTTGGTCCCGCTGGCCACGATGTTTGGTTACGCAACCGACCTCCGCTCCTCCACTCAAGGGCGCGCTGTGTACTCAATGCAGTTTTCGCACTACGACGAGGTTCCAGCCAGTATCGCGCAAGAGCTTGTTGAGTCTCGTTAAGGCTTCAAACGTTGAGGCGGCCCATAGCGTGTGGCTCCGCCCCAAATCAGGAGGGAAAAAGGGACAATGGCAAAGCAGAAGTTTGAGAGAACCAAACCGCACGTCAACATTGGGACGATCGGTCACGTAGACCACGGGAAGACGACGACGACGGCAGCGATTACGCTGCTCTTGTCGAAGACGGGCAAGGCGCAGGTGAAGAAGTTCGACGAGATCGACAACGCGCCCGAGGAGAAAGAGCGCGGAATTACGATCAACACGTCGCACGTGGAGTATGAGACGGATGCGCGTCACTACGCTCACGTGGACTGCCCGGGTCACGCCGACTACGTCAAGAACATGATTACTGGTGCTGCGCAGATGGACGGAGCAATCCTCGTGGTGAGCGCGGCCGACGGACCGATGCCCCAGACGCGGGAGCACATCCTGCTGGCGCGTCAGGTAGGCGTGCCTTCGCTGGTCGTCTGGCTGAACAAGGCCGATATGGTCGACGACGAAGAGTTGATGGAGCTCGTTGAGATGGAAGTGCGGGAGTTGCTTACGGAGTACGAGTTCCCCGGCGACGATATTCCTGTGCTGTCGGGCTCCTCGTTGAAGGTGTTGGAGGAGCTGGAGAAGGGGGACACCGGCGAGTGGTCTGCTAAGTTGCAGGCGTTGATGGATGCGGTGGACTCTTACATTCCCACGCCGGAGCGTGAGGTAGACAAGCCTTTCTTGATGCCCGTGGAAGACGTTTTCACGATTACCGGGCGAGGTACTGTGGCGACCGGACGTGTGGAGCGCGGCATCATCAAGGTCGGCGATGAGATCGAGATCGTCGGGATCAAGGATACGCGCCGGACCGTGGCAACGGGTGTGGAGATGTTCCGCAAGTTGTTGGATCAGGCCGAGGCGGGCGACAACATCGGCGTTTTGCTGCGCGGTATCGACCGCGAGGAGATCGAGCGCGGTCAGGTTCTGGCGAAGCCGGGCAGCATCACCCCGCACACCAAGTTCGAAGGCGAGGTGTACATCCTCTCCAAAGAAGAGGGAGGCCGCCACACCCCGTTCTTTAACGGATACCGCCCGCAGTTCTACTTCCGGACCACCGACGTGACGGGTGTCGTTACGCTTCCGGAGGGAACGGAGATGGTGATGCCCGGGGACAACGTCAAGGTGACGGGTGAGCTGATCAGCCCGATCGCGATGGAAGAGGGTCTCCGCTTCGCTATTCGCGAAGGCGGACGCACCGTGGGCGCCGGCGTCGTCACCAAGGTGATTCAATAAATAGCAGATTGCGTTAAAGCGTGCCGCTCTCTTGGACCGAAGTGGCGAAGGGACGGCACGCTTTGTAGTGAGTACCGTTCTCTAGGGGCTAGGCTCTGGTAGAGCGTTCCCTGCTTATGATAGGGAGCATTTAGCAGTGTGTCCCGGCGGCGGACGAGAGGAGCTTTGAAAACATGGCTACTGCCACCAAGCAAAAGATTCGCATCCGTTTAAAAGCCTTTGATCATCAGATTCTCGATAATTCATCGGAGCGAATTGTCGAGACTGCACGGCGCACGGGCGCATCGGTATCAGGTCCGGTTCCCCTTCCGACGGAACGGAATGTCTTCACCGTACTGCGTTCGCCTCACGTGCACAAGGATTCTCGCGAGCAGTTTGAGATGAGGACACACAAGCGCCTTATTGACATTTTGGACCCTACGCCCAAGACAGTCGATGCGCTCATGCGCCTTGATTTGCCCGCGGGTGTCGACATCGAGATCAAGTTATAACCTGCACCCGCATGAAGGGATGATGTAGTGTGCCTAAGGGTGTTTTTGGTACTAAGGTCGGAATGACACAGGTGTTTGACGACAAGGGGAATTTTGTCCCCGTCACCGTCGTCGAGATCGGGCCGTGCCACGTCGTTCAAAAGAAGACGGTGGAGACGGATGGATATGAAGCCTTGCAAGTTGGCATCGGGCGACGTAAGGAGAATGCCCTCAACAAAGCTCAACGCGGGCATTTTGCCAAAGCAGACGTACAGCCCCATCGGCGGCTGCGAGAGCTAAGAACCGAGGACGCATCAGAGTTTGGTACGCTTGATGTCGGAGCGGAGATTAAGGCCGACATCTTTGCTGATGGCGACTTCGTCGATGTGACCGGTACTTCCAAAGGCAAGGGCTTTGCTGGTGTCATCAAGCGGTGGAACTTCCACCGGGGGCCGATGGAGCACGGTTCGATGTATCACCGCCGTCCCGGTTCCCTCGGTGCGACGGACCCGGCACGAGTCTTTAAAGGCCGGAAGTTGCCCGGACGTCTAGGTGGCGTACGGCGCACAGTGCAAGGCTTGCAGATTCTTAAGGTGGATCCTGAGCGGAACGTGATTTTGATTCGTGGATCGGTTCCCGGTCCAAAAGGTTCGCTTCTGGAGATCCGAGAGACCGTCAAGCACCGTGCTTAACAGCAGGTATTATGGGGCTGATGCTTGCCCCTTCGTTGTGAGAGGAGGCGTTTGGGAGTGCCGAAAGTTGCGTTATACAACACTGACGGTCAGCAAGTCGGCGATATCGAATTAAACGACGAAATCTTCGGCGTCGACGTGAATGAGCCGTTGATTCACCAAGCGGTCGTGCGGCATTTGGCCAATCAACGACAAGGGACGGTCGCAACCAAGACCCGAGCGGTCGTATCGGGCGGCGGACGCAAACCTTGGCGGCAAAAGGGCACGGGTAGAGCGCGTCATGGGAGTATTCGCTCACCTATCTGGGTTGGCGGTGGTACCACCTTTGGTCCCCAACCGCGCGACTACCGTCAAAGCATGCCAAAGAAAGCTCGTCGGGCCGCTCTGCGTTCCGCACTTTCAGCTAAGGTGCGCGATGGCGAGTTCGTAGTCGTGGATCAACTTCGCTTTGATGCGCCGCGTACCAAAGAAATGGTGCGCATCCTTGGGAATTTGGCTCAAGGGGCGTCGAAAGCGCTGGTCGTGACGGTCGACGGGGATCGGAACATTCGACTATCGAGCCGAAACCTTCCGGGCGTAGGCACGTCGAGAGCGGCAGATTTGAATGTTTACGACGTGCTCGACCACACCAAGATGGTTGTAACCAAAGACGCGATCGCACAGATCGAGGAGGTGCTCGGCTGATGGACTTGCGTGACGTGGTGCTTCGGCCCATGGTGACCGAGCACAGTACGGACATGATGGCTGATAACAAGTACACGTTTGAAGTCGACTTGCGGGCCACGAAAAGCCAAGTGAAGCGAGCGATCGAAGAGATTTTCGACGTAAGGGTCCTCAAAGTGAACACGTCCAGGATCCCTGGAAAGCTCAAGCGCATGGGGCGCTTTGAAGGGCGTCGGCCTGAGCGTAAGAAAGCGATCGTGAAGCTGGCGGAAGGCGACACGATTGAGATTTTTGAAGGCCTTTAATGCTCAGGACGGTCTACGCTTTTAGGTAGGGCCGGAGGAGAGTGAATCAAAGATGGCGATCAAGAAGTACAAACCGACCACGGCCGGACGTCGCGGCATGTCGGTGAGTGCATTTGATGAGATTACCAGTGACCAGCCGGAGAAGTCGCTCGTCGAGCCGTTAAAGTCGAGCGGAGGGAGAAACAATTACGGCCGTATGACCGCCCGGCACCGTGGTGGGGGTCACAAGCGCAAGTACCGGGTGATCGATTTCAAACGGACCAAGGATGGCGTGCCGGCTAAGGTAGCGTCCATTGAGTACGATCCGAATCGTTCCGCCCGCATTGCGCTGTTGCATTACGCCGACGGGGAGAAGCGCTACATCTTGGCTCCAGTTGGCCTGAACGTGGGCGACACGGTTGAGTCTGGCCAAGGTGCGGACATTAAGACGGGTAACGCGCTGCCGATGCGTTTTATACCGGTCGGTACCGTCGTGCACAACATTGAAATGCAGCCTGGTAAAGGTGGTCAACTCGCACGTTCGGCCGGCTCTTCCGCTCAGTTGATGGCGAAAGAGGGTAACAAGGCGACCCTGCGGCTTCCGTCCGGGGAGTTTCGCATGGTGCAGGTCGATTGTCGGGCTACTGTCGGTCAGGTTGGGAACGTCGACCATGAAAATCTCGAGCAGGGCAAAGCGGGGCGGAATCGATACCGTGGACGTCGGCCGCATACTCGAGGCGTCGTGATGAACCCCGTTGATCACCCCCACGGAGGTGGCGAGGGTAAGGCGCCAGTGGGTATGCCGAGTCCGATGACGCCTTGGGGCAAGCCGACGCTTGGCTATCGTACGCGGCGCAAGAAGAAGTCGGACGATCTAATCGTACGCCGGCGCAAACGGTAACGTGGAGAAGGGAGTGTGACCTTATATGGGGCGTTCAGTAAAGAAGGGGCCTTACGTACACCCGAGCCTCATCGCCAAGATTAGAAAGATGAACGAATCCGGAGAGAAGCGTGTGATCAAGTCGTGGTCTCGTGCTTCGACGATATTCCCAGAGATGGTTGGGCATACCATCGCCATTCACGACGGTCGCAAACATGTACCAGTTTATATGACCGAGGATATGGTCGGTCATAAGTTGGGCGAGTTTGCGCCGACGAGGACCTTTAGAGGTCACGCGGGCGCCGAGCGCGCCACGTCGGTCCGTTAAGGAGGTTTGACTAGCACATGGAAGCAAAAGCCGTCGCTCGACACGTGCGAATATCGCCGCGAAAGGCTCGCCAAGTCGTCGACTTGATTCGCGGTAAGGACGTCGAGGAAGCGCTTGCGATACTGCAATTGACGCCAAAGGGCGCTTCGAAGATTGTTTCAAAGGTGCTCCGGTCAGCCGCCGCGAATGCCGAGAACAACCTGGAGCTTGATTCCGATTTACTGTGTGTGACGAAAGCTTTTGTCGATCAAGGTCCAACCCTGAAACGGATCATGCCCAGGGCCCGCGGGATGGCCGATCGGATTCGCAAACGGACGAGTCACATCACGGTGATCGTAGGAGAGCGGGCCTAAGTAGGCAGGGATTCTTAAAGGAGGACTTCTTTTGGGTCAAAAGGTGCACCCGAAGGGTTTTAGGATCGGAGTGATCCGGGACTGGGATGGCCGCTGGTTCGCGAACCGCAAGGAGTATGCGGACCTGTTGCACGAAGACCTCGAGATTCGAGAGCGTATCAAGGAGCGGTTCTTTACCGCCGGCGTCTCTCGAGTCGAGATCGAGCGGGCGGCTAATCGAGCAAAGATTACGATTCACACGGCGAGGCCGGGGATGGTAATCGGTAAGGGCGGAGCCGAAGTCGACAAGTTGCGTAAGGAACTTGAGCGAGTCACCGGCAAGCAACTGCAAATCAACATTGTCGAAGTGAAGCGGCCGGAGATCGACGCTCAGCTCGTTGCCGAGAACGTTGCGTTTCAGCTCGAGCGGCGCGTCTCGTTCCGTCGGGCAATGAGGCAGGCACAGCAGCGTGCGATGCGTTTTGGCGCACTTGGAATCAAGGTGCGTGTGTCTGGGCGCCTCAACGGCGCTGAGATCGCTCGTACAGAATGGACGCCCGAAGGGTCTGTGCCGTTGCACACGTTGCGAGCCGACATCGATTACGGCTTTTCGGAGGCCAAAACCACCTACGGACGCATTGGCGTCAAGGTATGGATTTATAAAGGCGAAGTGCTGCCTGAGCGTGGGCGGCAGGCGCAGCAGTCGTAAGGGGGCTAGGGTCCTATGTTGATGCCAAAGAGAGTGAAGCACCGCAAGGTGCACCGCGGCAGACGCCGGGGCACTGCGCAGCGGGGCTCCTCCATCACTTTTGGGGAGTACGGCCTGCAGGCGACGGAGACAGGGTGGATTTCAAGCACACAGATCGAAGCCGCTCGTATTGCAATGACGCGTCATATTAAGCGTGGCGGTAAGGTGTGGATCAAGATCTTCCCCGACAAGCCCGTCACCAAGAAGCCTGCTGAGACGAGAATGGGTAAGGGTAAGGGCGCTCCTGAGTTTTGGGTTGCAGTAGTCAAGCCGGGGCGAGTGATGTTCGAGCTTTCAGGTGTTCCGGTTGAACTGGCGCGCGAAGCGATGCGCTTGGCTGCTCACAAGCTGCCGGTGGGAACACGGTTTGTGATGCGCAACGAAGCGGCGGGCGGTGAGAGCAATTGAAGCCGGAGGAGATTCGCGACCTGACTGATCAGGAGTTAGACCGCAAGCTGGGGGATCTTAAAGAAGAGTTGTTTAACCTGCGCTTTCAGATGGCGACGGGACAACTGGACAACCCGATGCGAATGAAGCATGTGAAAAAAGATATTGCCCGGGTTAAGACAGTGATCCGTTCACGAGAGTTGCAGCTTGAGCGAGCTTAGGAGAACCGCGGCGCGGGTCGTGAAAGTATGCGTCGCGTGCGATAGGAACGGTTAGCGGTAGGCGAGGAGGGATATTGGTGGCAGTAGGAGCTGAGCGCAGTGTGCGCAAGGAGCGCGAAGGGATCGTGGTCTCCGACAAAATGGATCGGACCTGCGTCGTCGCGGTTGAGAGTTTTGTGCAACACCCGGTGTACGGTCGAACGATGCGACGGACGGTTCGCCTTAAGGCGCACGACGAAGCGAACGAGTGTCGCGTAGGAGATCGGGTCCGTTTGATGGAGACGCGTCCCCTCTCAAAGACCAAGCGCTGGCGCGTGGTTGAAGTGGTTGAGAAGGCCCGTTAGCAAGAGGGCGGCTTGATCGTGGCGCTTAGAGGAAGGGGGCGGACGAGAGCATGATTCAGCAAGAGAGCAGGTTGAACGTAGCAGACAATTCGGGTGCAAAAGAGTTGCTTTGCATTCGGGTCTTGGGCGGTTCCAACCGCCGTTACGCTGCCATTGGCGATGTGATCGTTGCCAGTGTTAAAGAGGCGACGCCCGGCGGCGTTGTTAAGAAGGGCGAAGTGGTGAAGGCGGTTGTCGTGCGTACGAAGAGCCGCTTGCGCCGACCGGACGGATCGTACATCGCATTTGGGGAGAACGCAGCGGTCGTCATTAATGACCAGAAGAACCCCCGCGGAACCCGAATCTTTGGGCCGGTAGCGCGCGAATTGCGTGACAGAGAGTTTATGCGGATCATTTCTCTTGCTCCGGAGGTTCTTTAAGAGGAGCAGGGCGCGATGGAGGCGTCTTGGATGGCACAGAAGGTTCACGTAAAGAAAGACGACACCGTCCACGTCCTCAGCGGCGAAGATGTCGGCAAAACGGGGAAAGTGCTGGCGGTTCATCCCAAGACGGGGCGTGTGGTCGTCGACGGGATCAATATCCAAAAGAAGCACGCACGGCCGACCCGGCAAAACCCGCAGGGTGGCGTGATTGAACAACCGGGGCCTATCCATGCCTCTAAAGTGATGGTTGTTTGCCCCAGTTGTAACAAACCGACGCGTGTCTCGCATTCGCGAGCGGCGGGCCAAGAGGCTGCACGAGTGTGCAAGCATTGTAACAAGAGCATCGACTAAGACGAAGTTTGGGAAGGAGGGTCGCCATGTCACAGTTGCAGGATAAGTACAGAAGTGATGTTCTCCCTGCGCTCAAGGAGCGGTTTGGTTACGCGAACGTGATGGAAGTTCCTAAAGTGGAGAAGGTCATCATTAATATGGGTGTCGGCGATGCGGTACAGGACTCCAAGGCTATTGATGCCGCAATGCGTGACTTGGCCGTGATTAGCGGTCAGCGTCCAGCGATCAGCCGGGCCAAGAAATCCGTTGCGAACTTTAAGATCCGTGAGGGTATGCCGATCGGATGCCGAGTTACCCTGCGCGGCGAGCGTATGTACGATTTTCTCCAGAAGTTGATCAACATCAGCCTGCCCAGGATTAGGGACTTTCGTGGCGTGTCGCCTCGGTCGTTCGACGGACGCGGAAACTACAGTTTGGGTCTGCGCGAGCAATTGATTTTTCCAGAGATTGATTATGACTCCATCGACAAGATTCGCGGCATGGACGTAACGATCGTGACGACGGCCAAGAGCGACGAAGAGGCTTTGGAGCTTCTTACTGCCCTCGGGATGCCGTTTCGCGCTGCGTAAGAGTTTTGTCGTAAGAGATGACTAAGGGGTGATTCCGTGGCTAAGAAATCGATGATCGCCAAGGCGAGTCGCGAAGCCAAGTTTAGCACACGGCGTGTGAACCGGTGTCGTGTGTGCGGGCGTCCGAGGGCATACATGCGCCAGTTCGAGCTGTGCCGAGTCTGCTTCCGTGAGCTCGCGCACCGGGGCGAGATTCCTGGTGTAACCAAGGCGAGTTGGTAGCAGAGTGCACGCATGTTTTAGCAGGAAGGGGTTGAAGCGAGTTGGCCATGAGTGATCCAGTTGCGGATATGCTGACACGCATACGAAATGCGTCGTCGGTCTTTCACGATTCGGTGGACGTTCCGGCCTCGAATCTTAAGAAGGAAGTCGCTCGAATCCTCAAGGAAGAGGGATACATTCGGGACTTCAAGGTAGCGGACGATGGGAAGCAAGGTGTCATCCGAGTTTACCTAAAGTACGCGCCGCCTAAGCGCCAGGTTATCAGTGGGATCAAGCGGATAAGCAAGCCAGGTCTTAGAGTATATGCCAAGCAGGATTCGGTCCCGAGAGTCTTGGGAGGCCTCGGTGTTGCGATCCTTTCGACGTCGCGCGGTGTGATGAGCGATCGAGATGCTCGGCGTGCGAATGTCGGTGGCGAAGTGCTCTGTTACGTATGGTAAACGTCGCCCAAGTGGGCACGGATTTTGCTGGAGGAGGTGCTATCGATGTCACGTATCGGGAAGTTGCCTGTTCCCATTCCATCAGGTGTTGAAGTTTCACTCTCTGGGCAGACGGTTCGGGTTAAGGGTCCGAAGGGTGAACTCAGCAAGGAGATGCACAAAGAGATACAGATTGCGGTGAACGGCAACGAGGTAGTCGTCACACGACCGAGCGAGAACAAGTTGCACCGCTCGCTTCACGGTCTGACGCGGACATTGATTGCAAACATGATCGAGGGCGTAACCAACGGTTATGAGAAGGGCCTAGAGATCCGGGGCGTCGGTTACCGGGCGAACAAGCAAGGGAACAAATTGGTGCTTAACGTTGGGTACTCGCATCCCGTTGAGATCGAGGCTCCGACAGGTATTGAGTTCGACGTTCCCGCACCGACGCGCATCGGAGTACGGGGAATCGATAAAGAGCTCGTCGGTGCTGTGGCCGCGAACGTACGCGCGGTGCGCGAGCCGGAACCGTATCTGGGCAAGGGTATTGCGTATGTCGGTGAGCGAATCAGGCGAAAAGCCGGTAAGGCCGGTAAAGTGGGTTAACGAGGGGTGAGTCACGTTGGCAACAGTTACAAGGGCTAAGGCGAGAAAGCGGCGCCACCTGCGGGTTCGTAAGCGGGCGTTTGGCACCCTCGAGCGTCCACGCCTCGTGGTTTATCGGAGTCTCAATCACATGTACGCTCAGATTGTGAACGACTCGGAAGGCCACACGCTCGTCTCAGCATCCACGTTGGATCCTGAGTTGCGCGGTAAGCTGGAAGAGACCGGTAACCAGGAGGCCGCCAAGGAAGTTGGTCGGTTGATTGGTGAGCGGGCAAAGGCAGCCGGTATCGAGAGAGTGGTCTTTGATCGAGGCGGTAACCAATACCACGGTCGGGTAGCGGCTCTGGCCGAAGGCGCCCGCGAGGGCGGACTCGACTTTTGACAGGGGTGACGATAGCAGCCAATGATAGCGCGAGATAGAATTAATGCTGAATCGCTTGGGGAGCTCGAAGAGAAAGTCGTTGACATCAATCCGGTCTCTAAGACCGCGAGGGGTGGACGGACGCGTTCTTTCTCCGCTCTTGTCGTCGTTGGGGATGGCCAAGGCCACGTTGGAGCGGGAAAAGGGAAGGCCAAGGAAGTGGCTGATGCGATCCGCAAAGGGATCGATGACGCCAAGAAAGAGATGATTCGAGTGCCGCTCGTGGGAACGACCATACCTCACGAGGTGACGGTGCGCTACTGTGGCGCCGAAGTGTTGCTGAAACCTGCGGCCGAAGGTACCGGTGTGATAGCCGGGGGCGCGGTGCGTGCAGTGCTCGAAGCGGCGGGCGTGCGGGACATCCTGACTAAATCGTTGGGATCGGCCAACCCAGTAAACGTTGTGAAAGCCACCATGGACGCTTTGCGCTCATTGCGGACGGTTGAAGAGGTCGCCCGTTTGCGGGGCAAAATGGTTGAGGAGATCGTCGGCTAGGCGGTATTGGCCGCCCGTGGACGTGTCGATGGGCGAAGGAGGTTGGGCCAATCATGGGACAGTTAAAGCTGACGTGGAAGAAGAGCGCCATTGGTTTTCCAAAGGATCAAAAGGAGACCATCCAAGCGCTTGGCCTGCGAAAGCTGAATCAAGTGGTGACGAAGGACGACAACCCCAGCGTGCGCGGAATGATTTACAAGGTCCGCCACTTGGTTGAGGTCGAAGAAGTCTAAAGGGGGGATTTGAGCCATGAGACTCCACGATTTAAAAGGAGCGCCGGGCAGTCGTAAGAGTGGCCGGCGGGTCGGGCGAGGCCCCAGCTCAGGTCATGGAAAGACTTCGGGCCGCGGGCAAAAGGGCCAGGGTTCTCGTTCGGGCGGGACCAAGGGTCCTGCGTTTGAAGGTGGACAGATGCCCATCCACATGCGTCTACCCAAGCGTGGGTTTAACAACAAGGTGCACGGCACCGAGTACGCGACGGTGAATGTGAAAGACCTGGCCCGCTTTGAGTCAGGCGCGACCGTGACGCCGGAGCTCTTGCTCGAGAGTGGTGTCGTCTCCAAGGTAAAGGACGGCATCAAGGTGCTCGGCTCCGGAGAGCTGGCGGTGGCTTTGACCGTGCGAGCTGCGAGCTTCTCCAAATCCGCTGTCGAAAAGATCGAGGCGGCCGGTGGGAAGGCTGAGGTGATCTAGGTGCTCGACGTCCTTCGCAACGCCTTTCGCGTGAGTGATTTGCGCCGAAAGATCTTGTACACCGCGGCACTGCTCATCGTCTTTCGAATCGGGTCGTTCGTGCCGGTGCCCGGAGTCGATTCCAGGGCGTTGGCCGAGAGTCTCGGTATCGGCAGTGGGAACATTTTCGGCTTCCTGAACATGTTCACTGGCGGTGCTTTGGGCCGGTTTACGATTTTCGCGATGGGTGTGAACCCTTACATCACTGCGTCGATTATCCTTCAACTCCTCACCATCGTCATTCCTAAGCTGGAGGAGCTGGCCAAAGAGGGCGTCGAAGGTCGCAAGAAGATTCAACAGTATACTCGGTATGGAACGGTGCTCCTTGGATTGGTACAAGGGTACGCAGTGACGATGCTCGCTCGAAACAGTGGCGTACTCTTCGACGACGGCTTCTTTACACTGATGCTGATCGTCGTTACGCTCACCGCCGGTACCAGTTTTCTTATGTGGTTGGGTGAGAAGATCAGTGAGAACGGGATTGGAAACGGTATCTCGTTGATCATTTTCGCGGGAATTGTAGCGGAGTTGCCGGTGGCGCTCATTCAGGCAGTTCAGAGTGTCGGACAAGGCGGAATCAGCATTTTCAGCCTCCTCGTCTTCGGCGTCTTGGCCGTCGTGATCATTGGTGCCGTGGTGATGGTGCAAGAGGGGCAGCGCCGGATCCCCGTCCAGTACGCTAAGCGAATGGTGGGTCGCCGGATGTATGGGGGGCAAGCAACGCACATTCCGATGCGCGTAAACAGCTCCGGTGTGATGCCCGTAATCTTTGCTTCGTCCGTGCTGACGTTTCCGCTCACGATTGCACAGTTTGTCCCTGCGATCTCTCCGTTTGTGGAGCGTTGGTTTGGTATCGGCTCACTTGGATACAACATTGCGTACGCCTTGATGGTGGTCTTTTTCACCTACTTTTACACGGCGGTCACCTTTAATCCGGTGGATGTTGCCAACAACATGCGCAAGAACGGCGGCTTCATTCCCGGTCTACGCCCGGGACGTCCGACTTCGGAGTATCTGGATCGGATTTTGACCCGGATTACGTTGGCGGGCGCTATTTTCCTGGCGTTCATTGCGGTCCTTCCGTATGTGATGGGCGGCATCACTCAGTTACCGCTCACCTTCATGTTCTTCGGCGGAACGAGTCTTCTGATTATGGTGGGCGTCGCGCTCGACACCATGAAACAGATCGAAGCGCATTTGCTTATGCGTCACTATGAAGGATTTATGAAGTAGTGGTCGCGGAGCAAAGCGTCAGGCGCGGATAAATCGAGGAACGTTGGGGGATTTGTTGTCAATGCGGCTGGTTTTACTTGGCTTGCCGGGAGCGGGAAAAGGAACACAAGGAGATCTTCTGGCGGAGAGCTTAAACGTACCGCACATTTCGACCGGAGCGATATTTCGTCAGGAGATTGAGGGCGAGACGGAGCTCGGCAAACGTGCGCAGTCGTTTATGGACCGCGGGGAACTGGTACCCGACGAAGTGTCTGTCGAGATCGTGAAACGTCGTCTAGGTGAGCCTGATTGCGCGAATGGGTTCATTCTGGATGGGTTCCCGCGCAGTGTGCCACAGGCGCAGGCCTTGGACCTTGCCCTGCCTCAGTTAGGCGTGGCTTTGGAGTTTGCAATCAACATTAAGATCTCTGAAGCCGAGGCCATTCGGCGGATCTCCGACCGCTTGGTCTGTAGCCAGTGCGGCGCGACGTACAGCCGCAAATGGGAGGATATCGCGCAGTCGAGCGTCTGCCCGGAATGCGGCGGTCCGCTGGTGCAGCGAGCCGACGACACTGAGGATACTGCGAAGAATCGGTTGCGTGTCTATCTTGAGCAGACGCACCCTGTTGTTGCCTACTATCAAAGTCGCGGAATCCTCGTGACGGTGGATGGGGAGCAACCCGTCATGCAAGTGTTTACGGGGATCATCGATGCCGTCAAGCCGGGTGGAGTTAAGAACAGTTCAACGGGAGTCGGTCAATGATCATACTCAAATCTGCCGATGAGATTGATCGGATGCGTCGGGCGGGACGGGTCGTTGCAGAGGCGCATCAGCGTGTGCAAGGTCTTATCCGGCCGGGCGTCAGCACTGGGGATCTCGATCGTGCCGTTGAGGAGTTCTTTGGCGAAGTCGGTGCCGTCTCGTCGTTTAAGGGGTATCAGGGATTTCCGGCGAACATCTGCGCATCCGTGAATGAGGAGATTGTGCACGGTATTCCTGGTGAGCGCAGCCTTGACGAAGGCGATATAATCAGTGTTGACATCGGCGCAATCGTCGATGGTTACCATGGCGATTCCGCGTGGACGTATGCTGTCGGGGAGATTAGTCCCGAGGCCAAGCGGCTGATGGAGGTTGGAGAGGCGTCACTGCATGCCGGCATTGCTGCCGCGGTACCTGGAAATCGTCTCTCCGACATCTCCCACGCGATTCAGGTATACATCGAACGTTATCAGTTTGGTGTCGTGCGGGATTTTGTCGGTCACGGGATTGGGCGCTCGATGCACGAAGCGCCGCAGATTCCTAACTTTGGTCCACCAGGGCGCGGTCCGCGGCTCAAGCCGGGAATGACGTTGGCAATTGAGCCGATGGTAAACGCCGGTGGGTGGGAAGTGGAAGTCCTGGCCGATCAATGGACTGCAGTAACCAAGGATCGCAAACTCTCGGTCCACTTTGAGCATACAGTAGCCGTCACAGAGAGTGGGCCTGAAGTGCTGACGACGCTACGGTGAACGATGGTTGACGGAGGGGGTACGGCGACCACTGGTCTCAGTGAAACCCGGACAATGGGTAAGTTCGACGGCGGGCAGAGATAAGGGGCGTCACTACCTAGTGATGAACGTGCTGGACGAGCGGTGGTTGGAAGTCGTCGACGGTACCCGACGGACGCCCTCAAATCCCAAACGCAAGAGTGTACGCCACATTTGGGTTCGTGGTGGTGGGGATCAAGAGCTTGGCGCACGATTCCTCTCGGGCGCTAAAGTGTCCAATTCTGAGATTCAAAGCGCATTGGTTGATCTCGTGCGCGGGGAAGAGGAGGTCGGTTAAGCCTATGGCTAAACAGGACGTCATCGAAGTCGAAGGGACTGTCGTCGAGCCTCTACCTAATGCCATGTTCCGAGTGGAACTGGAGAACGGTCACAAGGTCCTGGCGCACATCTCCGGTAAGATGCGGATGCACTTCATTCGGATTTTGCCTGGCGATAAAGTCACCATCGAGCTGTCGCCGTACGATTTGAGCCGCGGTCGCATCACCTACCGTAAAAAGTAGAGAGCATGAGGGCGACTCGAGATTGGGCCGTTCCTAGTTAAGGTCCGAAGGGAGCAAGGATGAGATGAAAGTAAGGCCTTCGGTGAAGCGCATCTGCGAAAAGTGCAAGGTGATTCGCCGCAAAGGAAAAGTGATGGTCATCTGCGAGAACCCCAGGCACAAACAGACGCAAGGTTAGAAGAGGAGGTGGGTTAAGGTTGGCACGTATTGCTGGAGTTGATCTTCCCCGCGATAAACGGGTCGTCATTTCGCTGACGTACATTTTTGGGATCGGCCGCTCAACAGCGGTGGCAATCCTGGAGAAGGCGCAGGTGAATCCCGATACGCGCGTAAGGGACTTGACGGAGGATGAAGTGTCACGGCTGCGTGAAGTGATCGACCAGGATCATTTGGTCGAGGGTGACTTGCGCAGAGACGTGCAAATGAACATCAAGCGCCTCATGGATATCGGCGCTTATCGAGGGCTAAGGCATCGACGAGGGCTGCCGGCTCGCGGTCAGAGGACTCGGACGAATGCCCGGACCCGCAAAGGGCCGAAACGGACGGCCGGAACGCGCCGGAAATAAGAGTTCTTCGCGAATTCTTGGCATAAATAGGAACCGTTTTTGCGAATACTTGGTAGTGGAACCTAGAGGAGGTTTTCCATTTGGGTAGACCGGCACGGGGGGCGCGCCCCCGGCGGCGAGAGCGGAAGAACGTGCCCACTGGGATTGCGCACATCCGTTCAACGTTTAACAATACGATCGTAACGATCACTGATAAGCAGGGTAATGTCCTTTCATGGTCGTCTGCTGGCAACCAGGGATTTAAGGGTTCGCGCAAGGGGACCCCTTATGCGGCGGGCATGGCTGCCGAGACGGCGGCGCGTGCTGCAATGGACCACGGCGTACGTGAGATTGAAGTGTACGTCAAGGGACCGGGAGCCGGACGTGAAGCGGCGATCCGTTCGTTGCAGGCCGCTGGGCTCGATGTGAGTCTGATCAAAGACGTGACGCCGATTCCGCACAATGGGTGTCGGCCGCCGAAACGGCGTAGGGTTTAATTGGAGGTGTTGATTTAATCCATGGCACGACATACGGGTCCCGTTTGCCGACTGTGCAGGCGTGAAGGCGAAAAGTTGTTCCTAAAGGGCGAGAAGTGCTACACGGATAAGTGTCCTGTCGACCGACGTACCTACCCACCAGGTCAACACGGTCAGGGGCGTCGGCAGCGCACGTCCGAGTACGGATTGCATATCCGTGAGAAACAGAAGCTGCGTCGCATTTATGGGGTGCTGGAGCGTCAGTTTAGGCGTTACTACGACGAGGCGGCGCGTCGCAAGGGTGTGACGGGTGAAAACCTTCTCGTCATTTTGGAGTCACGCCTCGACAATATGGTTTACCGTCTTGGGTTTGCCACGTCAAGGCCTGCTGCACGCCAATTGGTGATGCACGGGCACTTTGAAGTGAATGGCCAAAAGGTGGACATTCCTTCTTACTTGGTCAAAGAGGGCGACACGATCTCGGTGCGCGAGCGCAGCCGCAACTTGAGCGCGATTAAAGAGAGCGTTGAAGCTGCCAAGAGTCGTGGCGTTTCGGAGTGGCTGGAGCTGGATGCCGAGGCCCTTGTCGGCAAGGTGAAGAGCTTGCCCAGCCGGGACCAAATTGACGTTCAGGTTGAGGAGCATCTGATCGTCGAGCACTACTCCCGCTAATCCGGCTCTTTGAAGGAGGGTTTCGGATCATGATTGAAATCGAAAAGCCGAGGATCGACACGGAGGAGATCACAAGGGAGTATGGGCGGTTCGTCGTAGAGCCGCTCGAGCGCGGGTACGGCACGACACTGGGGAATTCGCTCCGGCGCATTCTGCTCTCTTCGTTGCCGGGCGCGGCGGTAACGTCGGTGCGGATTGATGGCGTGCTACACGAGTTTTCTACGATCCCAGGGGTCGTAGAAGACACAACGGATATCGTCCTTAACCTCAAGGGCATGTTGATCAAGATGCACGAGGACGAGCCCGTCGCCCTTCACTTTGTTACGGAGAACGCCGGCGAGGTGAGGGCTGGGGACTTTCAGGCCCCAAGCTCAGTCGAGATCTTAAATCCGGACCTGCACATTGCGACCCTCTCAGAGGATACTCGCTTGGAGATGGAGATTACGGTCGCCAAAGGGCGCGGCTACGTATCGGCGGAGAGGAACAAGTCGGCAGATCAGCCCATCGGGGTGATCGCCATAGACTCTATCTTCACCCCTGTGCGCCGGGTGAACTTCCGAGTCGAAGATACTCGAGTGGGCCAGGTGACCGATTACGACCGACTCATCCTCGAGGTGTGGACGGACGGCAGTATCGCTCCTAACGAGGCTGTGAGCCTCTCGGCCAAGATTCTTACCGAGCACCTTCGCTTCTTTATCGGTCTCGACGAGGATGCGGACGGTATGGAGATTATGGTCGAGAAAGAAGAGGAAGAGAAGGATCGCCTCATGGAGATGACCATTGAGGAGCTGGATCTTTCCGTTCGTTCGTACAACTGCTTAAAGCGCGCAGGAATCAACACGGTGGAGGAGCTTACGAGGCGCTCCGAAGAGGATATGATGAAAGTACGCAACCTCGGAAAGAAGTCCCTCCAAGAAGTGAGAGAGAAACTGGCCGCGCTGCAGTTGTCGCTACGCGAATCTGATGAATAAAAGGAGGTCGTCCGTTAGCGGATGAGCCTGCAAAAGCTGGGCCGGACCGAGAGTCAGCGCAAGGCGTTGTTGAAAGGTCTGGTTAGTTCCGTTTTGATTCACGGTAAAATAGAGACGACCACGGGCAAGGCCAAGGCGGCGAAGCCCCTCGTGGACAAGATGGTCACCCTAGGTAAGCGAGGAGACCTGCATGCCAGGCGGCAGGCTGCAGCCTTCCTTGCAAATCCTGAGGCGGTTAAGAAACTTTTTGAAGAGATCGCGCCCCGGTACACGGAGCGTAACGGTGGCTATACGCGCGTACTCAGCCTGGGACCTCGTCAGGGCGATGCAGCGCCCATGTCGCTGCTCGAACTGGTTTAAATAAGACTAAAGGCGCGAAAGTGAGTATGGGTGGCGACGGGCATTGCCTCGTCGCCATTTGTCTGTGTTCATGTAAAGGCGGTTGAGACAGGTGAAACGAGGTAGCACGTCTGTACCTAATGGGCAGCCCTTGCTCACGCTTGCGGGCGTGAGCTTCGGCTACGACTCACAGACGCCCGTCGTGCACGACATCTCGTTTACGGTCTCTGCCGGTGAGCGCATCGCATTGATGGGAGCCAACGGTAGCGGCAAGTCGACCGTCGTACGGCTTGCATGCGGTCTCCTCTCTCCTATCTCGGGCGACGTCTGGGCATCCGGGTTGGCTTACGTCGCCCAAGATCCCCAGGCCAACGTCGTCGGGGAGAGTGTCGCGGAAGACGTTGGCTTTGCGGCACATGTGCGCGGTGAGTCGCCTGAGCGGGTCGCGGTGCGTGTCCGGGGAGCGTTGGAGGCTGTTGGGATGGAATGGGCCTTGCACCGTCCCATGAGCGCGCTGAGCGGCGGTGAGATCCAAAGGGTTGCGCTAGCCGGCGCGCTGGCCGGCGGAGCAACGCTGTGGGTGCTCGATGAACCGACAGGCCACTTACCCAAGGATGAAGCCCGCGCCTTTTGGCAAAGTGTGAACTCGTTGGCGAGCGACGCGGGTGTGGGTGTCCTATACGTTACGCATCAGCCTCAGGAAGCCAGGATCGCCGATCGGGTTCTCTGTCTGGCCAACGGCCGTGTCGCGCTCGCGGGACGGCCGCAACACGTGTTGCGGCGTCTTGAATTGCTGCAACACCTCGGTATACGCTGCGACACAGCCTTGGCTTTACTCGACTGCCTCGACCCCGAGCGTCTGCCACAGTCGTCGTCCGAGATGGAAGGGCTTGACGAAAGGGCGGTCGAGAGCTTGTGCTCCGCTTTGAAGCTGTAGACGTAGAACTCTACGACGCACTTTCGGCACTACACCATCGGGCGCTCGCCGAGGTGACACTCTCGGTCGATGAGGGCGAAGGGGTAGCACTCCTAGGTCCCAATGGCGCGGGCAAGAGTACGATGTTGCTTGCGGCGGCAGGCGTGTTGCCGGTACGCCGCGGCGAGATTCGGATCGCCGGCCAACGATTGACGGGAACGTCGAGGGCGCGTCGGCGGGTACAACGACTCATGGGGGTCGCGCTCCAATTTCCCGAGCGGGGCTTCTTTGCCACCACCGTTGCCGCAGAGGTCGCATTTACCTGTCGCCGTGTCGGTCTCGATGAAGCGCAGCGTCAAGAGGCGGTGGCCGAGGCGATTGAGCGAGTGGGCCTTCCGCCAAACGTTCAGACGCGTTCACCTCACGAATTGAGCGGTGGCGAGAAGCGGTTGGTCGCACTCGCTGCGGCCGTTGCTCATCGCCCCAAACTTCTACTGCTGGATGAGCCCGAAGCGGGACTCGATCTACGTGGCGGCCGCCGCGTCAGTCGGCTGATACGCCGATTTACCCGTGAAGGGGGCGGTGCGCTGGTCGTCACTCATGACTTGGAGTCAGCGTTGGCCTGGGCAGATCGTTTGGTGATCTTGGATGGTGGTCGAGTCGTCAGCGATGTGCGAGTGGACGAGCTGACCAGCGGGGACCGCTGGGACGTTGTAGGAGCTTGGCTTTGGGATCGAGGCGCTCTAGGTCGAGCGTGCGCACAAGCAGGTGGACGAGGGAGCGAGTTCCCCTCGCCGTACGTGGAGCCGGAAGCGTGCATTCAACGCGTGCGCTCGCACGTGAGGTTGAACGGGTGAGGCAAGGAGGCGTCGCCACGGCCTTTCTTGGTCTGATGTTGGCCGCCGTTTCGATGCAGACCTGGGCGGAGGCTTCGTTGGCGGTGATCGCCATCGCAATTGTCGCCTTCCTAACGCTGCGCGCCAAGGTGCGTGCGTTAGCGGTGCGGTTGCGCCCCTTCGCCTATTTTGCAGTGATTGCTCTCTGCTTTGGTGGCTTGGGAGGAGACGATCCAGTCTTCTCGCTCGGCCCACTTCATTGGAGCGGCGCGACGCTGGAGCGGGCCGGAATCGCTGCCGCTCGTCTGATGGCGCTGGGCGCTGCCGTCGGTTGGTTGACCCTATTCATGGGTACCTCGACCTTATTGGGGCATGTGTGGCGTCTCAGCGATCGTCTGCGGAAGTTGGGGATTGACCTCTCCGCATTGCTCGTCGGGTTGGCGGTGGCAGTGCGCTTCTTACCACTCCTGCAGGACGAAGCCGTCCGGTTGCGCTGGGCCTGGGAGGCTCGGGGAGCGGGGCTGCTCGGCTGGACACCGATGGGTCGTATTCGATACGTCACGGGCTTGATCGTTCCGATCTTGGCGGCTGCATTGCGCCGGGCGGAGGACTTTGCGCTCGCCGTAGAGTTGAGATCAGGTCGGCTGGGGGGCTGGCAGCAGACGAGCTCGACCTTGAGCGCAGCCCTTGCGCCGCCGCCGCCGACATCCTCGCTTCCTATGAGGCGGAAGGGGAGCCAAGGAGTGATCCTCGCCATGTCCTGGATGCCGATGGCGTATAAGATTCTATCGATGCTGGGGTGAGGCGTGATGCGCAATCTCAAGTTGACGATCGCCTACGACGGCTCCGACTTTCACGGCTTTCAGACGCAGCGTGGCTCCGGGCTACGTACGGTGCAGCAAGAGTTGGCCGAGGCATGGCAACGTCTAACGGGCGAGAACGCACAGATCGTCGGGGCCGGGCGGACCGACACCGGCGTTCACGCGAGTGGACAGGTCGTCAATGTGCGTACTGCGAGCACGGCGATTCCTGATGATAGGGTCGCCCACGCGCTGAATGCTGTCCTGGCCGATGATCTTACAGTCGTCAAGTGCGAACACGTACCCAACTCGTTTCACGCCCGGTTTGACGCGCTTTCGAAGATGTATGAGTACTCGATTTACAACGATACCTTCCCGTCGCCCTTGCACCGCCGGTACGCCTATTTTGTTCGCGGCCGGCTTAATGTGGATGCTATGGACCAAGCGGCGGGCCGGCTCGTGGGGCGCCACGACTTTGCGGCGTTCTCCGGAAACAATCGGACGGTGCACTCGACGGTGCGCACCGTGATGATGTGCAGCGTGGACAGGAGTGGTCCTTTGATCACCCTGCGAGTCGAAGCGGATGGGTTCCTCTACCACATGGTACGAACGATCGTCGGGTCGCTCTTATGTGTCGCCAAGGGGGAGCGGCGCGTCGCCTGGATCAGTGAGGCTTTGAATTCAGGCGACAGGGCTCAGGCTGGGCCGACCGCCCCACCACACGGGCTGGTGTTGCGCTGGGTGCGGTACCCATCAGGGAGTGATTCGATTGCAGGTAATACTCCTTGACACCGGTTTGGGCTCTATATTAGAATGGACCGTGGACTTGTTTTTCCAAAAGAGCGAGTAGATTGGATTTCCGCTGCTCTTCGATCCCCCGTGACGTCGAAGGGACCAGCTAGATAAGGCAAGGGGGACAGTGTGTTGCAGAAGACGTACATGCCTAAGAGTGCCGACGTTGATCAAAAATGGTACATTGTTGACGCCAAGGGAAAGACGTTGGGTCGACTGGCCAGTCAAGTCGCACACGTACTGCGTGGGAAGCACAATCCAAAGTTTGCGCCTCACGTCGACATGGGAGACCACGTGATCGTGGTCAACGCGGGTGAGATCCACCTCTCCGGAAATAAAGCGGAGAAAAAGGTCTACTACCGCCACACCGGATATCCCGGTGGACTCAAAACACGCACGGCCGGTCAGATGCAGGAGACCCGTCCTGAGCGGATGATTGAGATCGCCGTATGGGGCATGCTCCCGCACAACCGCTTGGGGCGTCGTCAAATTCGTAAGCTCAAAGTGTACGCCGGAGCCGAGCATCCGCATCAAGCACAGCAACCACAACCGTTGGACGTGGAAGCGTAAGGGAGGAGGTTTTTGATGGCCATCGCTGAAGATCAACTGCGCGGAACTGGACGCCGCAAGAGCGCTGTTGCCCGGGTGCGACTCGTATCAGGCAACGGCAAGATCGTCGTCAACGGCAAAGACGCCTCTGAGTACTTTGGGCGTCCTGTTTTGGAGATGATTGTACGCTCCCCCTTGCGCGTCACCAAGACTGAGGATCGTTTTGATGTGTACGTCAACATTCAAGGCGGCGGCACCTCAGGACAAGCTGGGGCCGTGCGACACGGTATTGCCCGAGCCCTTCTCGAGGCGGATGGTGAGTACCGGATTCCGCTGAAACGGGCTGGGTACCTCACGCGTGACCCCCGGGCTAAGGAGCGTCGCAAGTACGGTCTCAAAAAGGCCCGCAAAGCGCCGCAGTTCTCAAAGCGCTAATCGAGCAGCGTCAGTTCGGACATACGTTGGCCCCCGCCATCCACTCACGTGTTGGGATGGCGGGGGCTTTTTTTGTGCTCTTGCATCAGTACGGGACGATGTGGCCGGGCCAGTCTGAGAGGGGCGTCGCCGGCTCGCTCTCAGATTCATTCGGGCCGTTGGACTCGACGGTCTCCGCATCAAAAGCTCTCTCCAGTCGAGGCGCGCCTTCGGTAGCGGGATCCGGATTCGAAGGCGCGGTCAATGAGGACGGCGGTGAGTGGGGCGTATCCCCCGAATCCGGCGTAGTGGGGGTAGGCGGCGCAGGCGGAGAGCCCTCCAAAGAGGTGTCGCCCCAGGGCGCTTCGGCTTGCCCGAAGTCGGGTGTCGGCTGCGGGCGCTGCGCGACACCCCATGAGCATGGAGCGTACTGTTGGGGTTCTTGGCCACGAACAAAGCTGCTCACTTCACGGTAGGCGCATGCTTCATTCGCTCGAAGGCCGGTGAAGATGTCGACGACAACGCCGTCTACGACGAACGATGGACGAGTGAAACTCAGCACCGGAATCCCCTGGAGCGCCTCCAGAGCAAAGCGACCCCAAATCGGGGCTGCCAACGTACCGCCGCCGCCGTTCAGTGGTGTGCGGTCGTCTTCACCAACGTAGACGGAGGCGACCAATTGCGGCGTATACCCCACAAACCACGCGCTCACGAGCCCATTGGTCGTCCCTGTCTTTCCGGCCTGAGGTCGCCCGATGTTGGCCGCCACACCGGTCCCCGAGTTCACGGCATCCTGGAGCATATCCGTGATGAAGTACGCCACTTCCGGCGAGAGGACACGGCGATCCCTACCCTGATGGCGGTAGAGCACTTCTCCCTGGGCGGTCTGCACTTCCCGCACCGCGAACGGCGGATGGTACACCCCTCCGTTTGCAAAGGGCACGTAGGCGGCCGCCAGCGCGAGAGGCGTTACTCCGTGGGTGATGCCTCCGAGCGCGAGGGCAAGATTGCGGTCTTCGCGTGATAGGCTGAGACCCAGACGGCGCGCCATCTCATACCCCGCGCCCACACCGATCTGTTGCAAGAGCCAAACGGAGCCGTTGTTGAGCGATTCAGTCAGTGCGTGCTTGAGCGTGACGGTGCCCCAATACTCGTCCTTAAAGTTTTCGGGGGTATACTCTCCGTACGCTTGGGGCACATCGTTTACCAGGTCGTTCAACTGCCAGCCGCGTTCGAGTGCAGCGGCGTAAATGAAGGGTTTCATCGCGGAGCCAGGCTGACGCCGCGCCTGAGTCGCCCGATTAAACTGGCTCTCTGAATAACTCCGTCCCCCAACTAGAGCGGAGATCGCTCCTGAAGTCGGGTCGAGGGAGACGATTGCCCCCTGGGAGTCTGCCAGGGAGCGGTCGGCAGCGCTTTGCACCTTGGGATCAAGGGTTGTCCAAACTCGCAAGTCGCCACTGAACACCATGTCCGTTCCGAAGCGGTCCACCAGCCATGAACGGACGTGGTCGACGAAGTAGGGGGCTGTGCCGCCACGTCGGTTGGTGAGGGCGACCGCAGAGAGCGTCGCCAGCCTCTGCTCTGTTTCCGTGATCATACCTAACTCTCTCATTCGGCGGAGGACGAGGTTGCGTCGCTCGCGGGCTTCAGGAAGGTTGTTGTGAGGAGAGAGCGCGCTGGGGGCGCGCAGCACGGCCACAAGGAGTGCGCTCTCAGCGAGTGTCAGCTCCTCGGTCGACTTGTCGAAGTAGGTGCGGGCCGCTTCACCGATTCCATAAGCCCCTTCCCCGTAGTAGATGCGATTTAAGTAGAGCTCCATGATCTGTCGCTTGGAGAAGCGCAGCTCAAGGAGGATCGCGTAGATTGCCTCCTGGAACTTACGCATAAAGGTCTTCTCGCGGCTAAGATAGAGATTCCGAGCCAACTGCTGGGTAACGGTGCTGGCACCCTGGGCTCGCTCGCCCGCACGCAAGTTGGCAATGACTGCTCGGGCAATGCCGATTATGTCCACACCTCGGTGGCGCCAAAAGCGGTTGTCTTCAGTGGCAACGACAGCGTTGACGAGCTCCGTAGGGATCTTAGAGTATGGAACGAATGGGCTGCGGCGCTCGCCAAGGGTCGTCAAGAGCTCTCCGTGGACGTCGTAGAGGACAGCGGCGCGATTGGCGGCTCCAGGCTCGAGTTGTGCGATGAGCCACGCTCCCCGTGCGGCCGTCACTGCGACAGGAAGGAGAGCGACGAGCGCCAAAAGAGCGATCAAGCGCCCGTGACGCCGCAACAGGCTGACTATGCCCATGAGAATCCCTCACTGTTGGGCATGAGGGGGCGACGCATGGCCGATGGAGCGTCTGCGTCTGCGTGTCCGTTGGACGACGAGCAGGAGGCCTGAAACAAGGAAGAACACATGAAGCTGTTGTTCATGGGAGAGCTCGAGAGACGCGGATGCACAAGCAACGGCGACACACGCCCCGCTGAACTCTCGCAAGAAAAGGCCCACACCCACGTATCCACCCAGTGCAAGCATGGCGCTGAGCGCTGCCCAAACGTGCCAGTCCGCCATCCGGCTCGCCCCCTTGGTAACCCAGCGTATTCAATCAGGATGCGGTCTAGATCGACGCATTAGACGTCGGCCCCGTTACTTTTGAGAATTTTCACGGCTCGTTCTACCTGCTCGTCGCTACCGTCAGTTACAGTGACAATAAGCCACGCCTTGTCCAAGGGCGGTTGGCCGCGACCAGCCATCCCGCTTGCGGCCGTGTCCGCTGCGAGTAGTATGCCGGTGTCGTCACCCGTTTGGGTTCCTAAGGTGAGCTCGCTTAAGCTGTCAAACTGTGCGGAAAGCGTGGGGGTTGACGCACCGATCGGCTCGTCGTGGCGCACGGAATCCAACTGGGTATCATTGAAGCCGGCGCGAAGGAGTTGCTCCTTCGCCTGCTCGGCGTCGTTGCGGTCGGAAAAGTAACCAAAGATGCTGCGTCCGTCAATCTCCATAGGGAACGCCCCCTCCTCGTGCTTAAGATGCACCCATTCCCCGAGGGTTATGTGCACAAGCCCTGGCAGCGTGAGGACGGAGCCCGTAAAAGCTATTGACGCGGAATTGGAGTGATCTGAGTAGAGCGTTCCCAAGATTGGGAGCGCCCCGATACGAGAGAGAGGACCCCCGGCAGGACAAAGAGTGAGAGTAGGGTTGAGAATACAAGTCCTCCGGAGACGGCAATCGCCATCGGAACCTGGAATTCGCTCCCCTCTCCGACTGCCAGAGCTAGAGGGAAGAGGCCGAAGAGCGTCGTTAGGCTGGTCATGAGGATCGGTCGAAGCCTGGCTGTGGCACCCTGCACGATGGCGTCGCGCGGGGAGAGGCCGCGGGCCCGCAGTTGATTGATGTAATCGACCATGACAATACCGTTGTTTACGGAGACCCCGATCAGGAGAATGAGGCCGACAATCGCCGGCACGCTGAGGGGATGACCCCAGAGAGCCAGAGCCATCAATGCGCCAACCGCGGCGAGTGGAACCGTCAGCATCAGGAGGAGCGGCTGGCTCCACGATTCGAAGAGAACGGCCATCGTGATGTAGACAAAGAGGACGGCGAGGAGCAGTATTCCCATGAATTCGGGAGCGGATTCCTCGATCACCTGGTGAATCCCAGCGACGCGAATCTCGTACCCGGGCGGAATCTCAAGCTCTTCCAGTGCGCTCAAGGCCATTTTCTTGGCTGCAGAGAGGCCCGCTCCATCGAGCTCGGCTTTCACCACGACTAGACGCGAACGGTCGGCGTGCTCGATTGCCTGGGGGCCGTCTGTGCGCTCGAGCGTTGAGATGCGTCCCAGCTTGGGCCGAGCAGAGTTGGCGTCGTCTGTGAGCTGAACCCCGGGGACTGGGAACGCTGCGAGCGCCTCGATACTGTGGGTCTCTGTTGCGTTCGGACGAAGGACCACCGGAAGCCGGTTGCTGTCAATGAGTACGTGGGTGGGCACGGAGCCGGTGAGGTGGTTGCGTAGGGACAGACCGACCTGACCGGCCGTGAGCGGTTCGCCGCCTGCGAAAACGCCCTGAAAACTCCGATCGGTAACCCGGTAGAGGAGTTCGGGTTGGGGCGGTGTGAGGCTGGTTCGCACACGCCCAATACCCGAAATGCCGGCGATACGCTCCTGCACCGTCTCGGCGACTGAACGAAGGACATTGAGGTCGGGCCCTGTGAGGTGGAGCGTGAGGCCTGGGAAGTAGTCCTCGCCCAAAGAGGCCGAAGCGCGGTCAGACTCGATCTGCCACGCCTCGTTGGGGGCGCTGGGAAGGTCCGCGATCTGACGGGCGATCTCGTCCGCTGAATGGTCACGTAGGCCGGCCGGCGTAAGGACGATAGTAAACTCGGTCTGATTCGCCTCAAGGAGTTGCATGAAATCGGCGCCCTCTGTGACACTGTTGGTGTGGGAGGCGGCGACACTCTCAACTCCGGGAAGTGCGCGAATAGCTAAGCCGTAGTGTTCGAGGCGCTCGTGGGCAACGGCGGTGGGCGTTCCCGGGGGAAGAGTGAGATGGGCGCGTATAAGCCCGCCGTCCATCGGCGGAAGGAAGATCATGCCGATCCGTCCGGGGAGGTAAACGAGGGCGCCTACGATGACGACGACGATTGCGACGTTCGCCCACCGCAATGTCAGCCAGTGCTTGAGGAGTGCCCGATAGAGTCGCTGAGGGGCCAACTCGGTCCGCCGCTCGTCGCGCCTGTTGGCTGCCAAAGGAGACGGGTCGACCCCATCCTTTGTCGCGGCGACTTCGCGCAGATAGGTGGGACGGCTATGGGCCGCCCCTTCGCCCGAGGTGGGCGTTGACTCCGCGCGTTCCGCGCGGGTGGCGCGAATCCAGCGAGACGCGGCCACAGGAACCACAAAGAGGGCGACGACCAACGAAGCGACGATGGCTGCCGATACGGCGATGGCCATGTCGCGAACGAGGAGGCCGAGCAGGCTCTCGAGAGTGGTGATGGGAATAAAGACGACCAAGGTGGTCAGCGTAGAGGCGACGATCGCCGGTCCGATCTCTACGCTGCCGTCACTGGCCGCTTCCAGGCTGGGCTTTCCCAACTCGCGATGGCGGGTGATGTTCTCCAAGACCACGATGGCGTTGTCGACTAACATCCCGATCGATAAAGCGAGACCGCCTAAGCTCATGAGGTTGAGCGTCGTGTTGGTCGCATGCAGGATGGCGATCGCTGCGATGACCGAGAGCGGGATGGCGACGGCGATCACAGCTATCGCTCCCAAGCGGCGTAAGAAGAGGAAGAGGACGATGACGGCCAGGAGCGCGCCCCAAGCGGTCGACTGGGCCACGTTTGTGAGGGAGTTGCGGATGAGATCTGCTTGATTGACGAGCGGGTGAAAGCTAAGGCCGTTCGGTGCCTCGGCTAGGGTGTGGATAGCACGTTCGAGGCGGGCGGCAACCGCGACGGTATTCTCCCCTGATTGTTTCAAAACGCGCAGCAAAATGGCCGGCTCCCCGTTCACTTGGGTGAATGCCGTCTGTGGTGCTGTGCGGCGTTCAACATCGGCGACGTCCGCAAGGCGTACGGGGAGCGCCTGGGCCAGTGCGAGCATGCCAAAGGCGTTGAGTTCGTCGGATGGTTGGCGCAAAGCGATCGGCTGCTTTTGGAGCGCTTCGATAGAGTCGATCTCCCGTCCGGCGCGCACGGTGAGACGTTGGGAGTCGTTCTCAACCACGCCGGCCGGCACGACGGTGTTTTGATAGGCCAAGATCTGGTGAAGGAGGGTCGGTGTGACGCCTGCCTCTGCTAATGCCTCGGAATCGTACGTGACTGCTACCTCTTCGTGCGCGTCTCCAATGGTCGAGACGGAGGCGACCCCAGGGACTCGTTGGAGCGTCGGCACTACGTGCGATTCGATGTTGCGGGAGAGCTCGACGAGATCGTCACTTCCTGAAACAGCCACCACCATCAGCGGAAATTGGGAAGGGTCGGCTCTCACGACGAGCGGATCTAATGCCTGGGGAGGCAACGTGGCGGCGATTAGTTCGATGTGGGTATGTACATCGCGAAACGCTCGTTCAAGATTGGATCCCCAGCCAAATTCGATGAGGATGAGGGAGGCGTTCTCGAAACTCGTCGATCGCATGCGCTGGAGGCCGGCGACGGTGGCCAGCGAGGCTTCGATAGGCTTGGTGAGCGACTCTTCGACGGTCTGCGGATCGGCTCCGGGATACACCGTCACGATGGCTGCCAACGGAAACTCCATGTGAGGCAGAAGGTCGAGTCCGACGCTCTGAAACGAGGTGATCCCCACGACGAGGAGGGCAAGCAGAATCATGCTCACCCCGACGGGGCGACGAATGGCGAGTCGGACGATGTTCACCTCGGGGGAACCTCCATGAGCGCATGTTTAAGTGAGACAGTTAAGGCATGTGTCGTTCGACGGTGCCGGGAGGGAGGCCGCGCAATTCGGCTGCAGTGAGACCTTGATTGATGTGAATCTCCTGTACCCATGCGGAAAGCTCTACGCGTCCCGAGGCATTCAGCGACTCGATCCGTGTGACGATCCAGTCTTGCAGATCGACCCACACCCGAAAGGTCTTGCCGCTGAGGGTGTCGACAGCTCGTACGATGGCAACGGGTTGATCGGCCTCGGAGGGAGGTTGTTGCTCGATCTCCAGCGCGTACTGGTCGTTTGAGGGCAATGTGAAGAGCTGTTCGGGTGTGATAGGAATCAGCGTCTGATCAGCAATGACATCGCTGAGCGGAAGGTGGCGCGCCTCGCCGGTCGTCGGTTGATATTGAGTAAAGCGATCGCGTTGAACGTCAAGGATCCACAAAAGGCCGCTCAAAAAGTCGGGGCTGGTCCAGGCTGCTCGGACCAAGTCGGGGAAGAGCGCTTTGAGCTGCAGCTCGCCCTCGGAGCGCGAGCCGTTGCGCGGCGAGACCTGAACGAACGCGATGTCGGCCGTAATATCAATCACATCTTGAATCCTGGTCTCTAGCTTCTGTGCTATGTACTCGATGGTGAGCTCGGCTGCGTCGACGCTTGCCGGTTTAGTTGGCGCGTCGGCGTAGATTGATCCGGTTGGAACGGCGCCGTAAAGCGCTCCCACAAGCGTTACGGCAAGAAGCAGTCTCCACGAAAAGGCGCACGTGGACGCGGATGATTGCGGGCGAACCGGGTGACCGGGGCGTCGAGTGGGAGAGGGCATACGTGCTCACATTCCTCCTGGACATTTGCGGGGCAATTTGGATCTTAAACGACGTGAAGCTTTCCAGAACTGTTTCTGGTTATCCCTTCCTCTCTCCTGCCGTCGCGATCGGTTTTGCTTCCTTCTTCACTTGCATAGAGATTACGAGATATCAACGCTTGGAGTGGTGTAAAGATGGGGTGCCTAGAAGGCAAGGTAGCAGTCGTAACTGGAGCGAGCCGGGGCATTGGCGCTGCGGTGGCGATGCGACTGGCCGATGAAAGTGCGAAAGTCGTTGTCAATTATAGTAAGTCCGCTCAGGAAGCCGAGGAGGTCGTTAAAAACATACGTCAACGGGGAGGCGAGGGAATCGCTGTTCGAGCGGATGTAGCGGTTAAGAGCGATGTGCGCGCCCTGTTCGATCGAGTGGTCGAGGAGTGGGGTACTGTCGATATTCTCATGAATAACGCTGGCGTTGCGTACGACAAGCCTGCCCAGATCATGACCGAGGAGGAGTGGGATCGCGTCATAGACGTAAGCCTCAAAGGGACGTTCCTGTGCACACAGGCCGTCATTCCTCTGATGCTCGAACAAGGCAGCGGCAAGGTGATCAACGTCTCCGCCGCCTCGGCCATTCGCGGTCGAAAGAATGGAGTGAATTTTTGTGCAGCTAAGGCGGGGGTGATTTCGCTCACCAAGTGTCTGGCCCGCGAACTCGCGCCTGCCGTACAGGTGAATTGCCTAGTGCCCGGATTCACAGAGACGGAGGACGTCATCTCGCGCTTTGGCCTGAGTGATCCGCAGGTGCGGGAGGAACTGCTCAAGGAGATTCCGTTAGGGCGCTTTGCCACGCCGGCTGAGATCGCCGATGCGACCATGATCCTCGCTTCGAAAAGCTCGGACTGGATGACGGGGCAACTCTTAATGGTGAATGGCGGATCCTATATGTAGTCCAGTCGACGATCTATGGTCTTCCAACATGAGGAAATGGATTGGCGGTGCGTCCCTCTTGACACCGTACATGTGTTCGCCTAAAATGACGAACACGCGTACGGTATTGCGTGGGGACGTCATTTCAGGTTTCAGGATGCGTTTAAAAGGGAGGAAACCCAGTGGGACGCGACCGCCTCATCGCCTGTATCCGCATCCCTAATTTTATCGTCCAAGTAGAGAGTGGGCGCCGTCCGGAGATTCGCAAACTGCCCTTTGCCGTCACGTCGGGGACGTCGAGTGCGACAGGGGTCGTGATTGGATGCTCTGACGCGGCCAAGATCTCAGGTGTACGAGAAGGGATGTCCGTGCGAGCGGTCTCGTCTGTGTGCAAGGAGGCTCTCCTCGTGCCGGCGGCTCCCGAGCACTATCAGGCCGTGCACCTACAACTCCTCGATGAGCTCGAAGAGTGGGTCCCCGCAGTGGAGGAGGGGGAGTTAGGGTGCGCGTTTACCGATATTACCGGTATGGAGCGCCTCTATCCTAACACGGAGAGGCTCCTACAGGCGTTAACGACTGCGCTCTCTCGCGCGACGCATCGCTTCAAAGTCGGGGCCGCGGCCGGCCCCAATAAATTTGTGGCCTCCATTGCGGCGCTCTCGGCCGAAGCGGGCACCGTAACAGTCTCGACTCATGAGGCGGCTGCATTCTTGTCGTCACATCCGGTCCAGCGCCTTCCCGTAAGCGAAGAGATGAAGAGGCGCCTTCTCCTCTTTGGCCTTCAGCGGCTGGGGCAGATCGCTCGTCTTCATCCAGATGCCCTTGTGGCGCAGTTCGGTAAAGAGGGGCGCTCCGCTTGGGAGTTGGCGCGCGGCATCGATGAGTCGGCGCTGATTCCAAGACGCCCTTTCCGTCCCATTGTCGAAACGCTCAACCTCCCGGCGGCGACGTTGGAGTGGGCGCCTTTATGGGCGGGAATGCAACAACTCCTCGCTCGGTTGTGGCGGCGCAAGGAGCGCAGGGACGCAACGGTGCGACAACTGGAGCTGGTGGCCCGTACCGCCGAAACGCGTTGGGAGAAATGCATCACGTTTCACGAGCCGGTCGGGGAGCTTCAGCGTTTAGAGGGGATGCTCAAGCGACGCTTGAGAGAGAGTGCGCTTCCCGGAGCTGTTGAGGCGCTTACGGGTAAACTGACACTCCTCGGCGGGGCGTACGTGGGGCAGGAGTCACTCTTTGCTGAGCGCTCGGAGCGGATCACTAAAATCAAAGCGGCCCTCGCACGCATTAAAGCTCGCTACGGGACAACCGGATTGTACCGTATCGCGGAGGTGGAACCGTGGTCTCGCATTCCCGAGCGCCGTTACGCTCTCATCAGCTTCGACCCTTAAATCGTCCTCGTCCGGTCGATGTCACCTGCGACGCATCGGGAGCTCCTCTTCGGATTGTAGTCGAGGGTCGCGCTCGGGAGGTTGCGGCGGTCAAAGATAGCTGGCGACTCGACGATGAGTGGTGGCGGGAGCCGCTTTGCCGCCTTTACTACGTGGTGGAGTGTGCGGACGGAACGCTCGAGACGCTCTACTGCGACTTGCTGACGCAAAAGTGGTACCGGCAAAGGGATGACCATGTACGTTGAACTCCACTGCCATTCGGCGTACTCATTTTTGGACGGTGCGTCGATGCCTGAGGAGCTGATCGCACGCGCCGTCGAGGTGGGCATGAACGCTTTGGCCTTGACTGATCACGACGGCCTTTACGGCTCAATGAGCTTTGCTCAGTCGGCAAAGGCCTGGGGCGTTCAACCGATCACCGGCAGCGAGGTGACCTTGGACGACGGTTCGCATCTCACGCTCCTTGTGGAGAGCGATCAGGGCTACGCCAATCTATGCCGTCTCCTAAGTGAGGCACACTTGGAGGGTGCCAAGGGCGAGCCCCGCCTCTCCTGGGAGCGGGTGGCCGCTCACGCTCAAGGGATTTTGCTCTTGACAGGGTGTCGCCGGAGCGCACTGGCATCTCACCTTGACGCAGGTCAATTCAAGGAGGCGCGGCAATGGATTGAGCGGTATCGAGACGTGTTTGGCGATCGACTCTGGATCGAGCTGCAGCAAAACCGAGTGCGGGGTGACACCGATCGCATTTGCCACTTGCTGGAGCTGAGTCGGCGGTATGCAGTGCCCGTTGTCGCGACCAACAATGTTCACTATCACGTGCGCTCCCGCCACAGGCTGCACGATGTCCTCGTCGCTATCAAGCATCGCAAAAGTCTCGACGCCTCACACCGTGAACGTCGAGCCAATTCGGAGTTTTACCTCAAGTCCCCCGAGGAGATGGCGCACCTCTTTGCGGAGCTCCCCCAGGCCTTGCAGGCGACGTTGGAGATCGCCGAGCGGTGTACTCATTTCGACATCACGGCCGATCTGGGGTATACGTTCCCGGATTTCAACGATGCCAAAACGGGAGAGAGCGCGCAGGAGGCGCTGACGCGGGTCTGCCATGAGGCGTTGGCCAAGCGGTATGCCCGAAGCGATCCGACGACGCAGAGCCAGGCTAAAGAGCGGCTTCAGCAGGAGCTTAGACTTGTCGAGCGGCACGGATTGTGCGGCTTCTTCCTCGTCTATCGCGATCTTATGCAACTGGCAGAGGAGGTGGCGAATGAGGTTCGCGGGTCCAGCGAGGCTCGTCGCCACGCGCACCTTCCTCCGGGTCGGGGACGGGGCAGCTCCGTCAGTTCACTCATCTGTTACCTCATTGGACTCTCACACGTCGACCCGATTAAAGCGGAGCTCTCCATCGATCGGTTTTTGACCGAAGAGTTGCAGGTGATCCCCGATATCGACCTTGACTTCGCCCGGGATATACGTGAGCGCCTGATCCTGAGGGTTTACGAGCGGTACGGTCGGGAGCATGTGGCGTTGGTGTGCTCTTTTTCCACGTATCGATTACGCAGTGCGGTGCGGGATGTGGGCAAGGCGTTGGGGCTGCCCGTTTCAGAGGTTGAACGGTTGGCGAAGCTGAGTGATCGAGCTGGAGCGGGGGAGCTCAAGGATGCGATGGAGGCTCTGCCCGAGTTTAAAGAGCGCGTCGACGCTCCGCTGTGGCGTGAGTTGATCGAACTGGCGCAGGAGATTGCCGGCTTCCCTCGCCATATTTCGCAACACGTCGGAGGAATGATTATCTCGTCACGCCCGTTGGTTGAGTGTGTGCCGGTCGAAAAGGCCCGCATGCCGGGTCGGATCATCTGCCAATGGGATAAAGACTCGTGCGAAGACGCCCGCTTTATCAAAGTGGACTTCCTGGCGCTGGGCATGCTCTCATTGATCGAGGAGTGTGTCGAGCGGATTGCCGAGTGTAGCGGGGAGCACGTCGATTTGAGTCGCATTCCCTTTGACGACGACGAGGTGTACGACCAAATTTGTCGAGGGGATACCGTCGGCGTCTTTCAGATCGAGAGCCGGGCCCAAGTGCAAATGCTCCCGCGCACGCAGCCGCGCAGCTTGGAGGAGTTGGCTATCGAAGTGGCGATCATTCGACCGGGGCCTATTGTGGGCGGAGCCGTTCATCCCTACGTCGAACGACGCACAGCACAAAGAGAGGCGGCTCGCCGCGGCGAAGATTACGTGTGCACGTACGAGCATCCCTTGCTGGAGCGGGCGCTCAAGGAGACGTTGGGCGTCATTTTGTACCAAGATCAGGTGCTCCAGGTCGCGATCGATTTAGCGGGATTCACACCTGGAAAGGCGGAGCAGTTGAGGCGGGCGTTAGGGCGCAAGCGCTCATTGGAGGCGGTCAGCCACTTTCATCAGGCTTTCCGTGAGGGAGCGGCCCAAAGGGGCGTGCCTGAGGAGACGGCCGACTTAATCTTTGAGCGCATCCTCGCCTTCTCGCAGTTTGGCTTTCCCAAGTCGCACTCGTTTGCCTTCGCCGTCTTGGCGTACCAATCGGCTTGGCTGCGTCGGTACTATCCCGCCCCCTACGCTGCCGCTCTCTTCAACAGTCAGCCCATGGGGTTCTACCCACCACACGTCATCGTGCGAGACGCGATCCGCCACGGAGTGGAAGTGTTGCCTCCGTGTATCAACCAAAGTGATATAACATGCAGCGCCGGTCGTTCGTGGGTCCGTATCGGCTTCAACTACGTGAAAGGACTTGGGACGAAAGATGCCCAGGCGATTGTGCGCGAGCGAGAGCGAGCGGGGCCCTTTAAATCCATCGCTGAGCTGGAACGCCGAGTGGAGTTGCCCAGGCGTAAAATGGAGGCGTTGATCGACGCCGGAGTCTTTGACGTCTGGGGGCGCGGGAGGCGGGAGCTCCTGTGGGATTTGGGATTGCACATCCCGGCCGAACGCGTGGCATCCTCTAGTGCACACTCGGCGTCGAAAGAGAGCGAAGCGCAAGGGAGCGAGGCGAGTCGCGCCAAGGTGGAGACGGCTCGGCAAATGAGGCTGCCGCTCACTCCGGCGAGCCCGGAGGTGGTGTTGCCACCCCTTGATGCGTGGGAGCTGACCGCCGCTGATTACCGGGCGACGGGCCTATCGACGCGGGCGCACTATCTTGGGATCTTGCGCCCCAAGATCCCGCGGGGGATTCTCCGCATCGACCAGATCGAGCGGACGCGTCATGGGACGCGCACCTACGTGGCCGGATTGGTGGTGGCGCGTCAACGTCCGGAGACGGCGTCGGGCGTTATCTTCCTTCTCTTGGAGGACGAGTCGGGGATGCTTAACGTCGTCGTCCGACCGGATCTGGTTGAGAAGCGTCGATCGATCGTCCGGGGGGAGAAGCTCCTTGTCACCTATGGGAAGGTGCAACAGGGAGAGGGAACGACAAGCTTCCTCGCGTTTGATGTCTGGCCGTTGGAGCGCTTCGTCGATCTACGGGACCACGAACCTTTGGGGCAGGCCGAGCCCGTCTCCCACGACTTCCATTAGCCCGAAAAGCGCTTGCTCAGATCCCTTGTCCCGGTCCTAAAGCTCTACGGTGAGGCCGTCGTACGCGAGTCCGACATTCTCCGGGAGCGCCGCTTCGGCCGCGGCATGCTCAACCTCATGGCAAAGGTGGGTAAAGAGCGCACGACGGGGCGCCAACTCTTCGACGACCTTTAGCGCTTGGTCGACCGATAGGTGAGTCGGATGGGGGCGATAGCGCAGAGCGTCCAGAATCAAAAGATCGAGGCCATGGAGGCGCTCCCGGGTCTCGTCGGGGATATCGCTGCAGTCGGTGACGTACGCCACTTTCCCAATGCGGAAGGCCGTGACGGGCATGCGACCGTGCCACACACGCAGTGGTTCCACCGTAAGTCCAAAGAGGTCGAATGGACCTTTTAACGGCCGTGGATCGGCTTTGGGCACAGCCCAACTTTGAATGGAACGATCAAAGATGTAGCCGAACATGCGATGTAGCGCATCAAGGGTCTCTTCCGAGGCGTACAGCGGAATCACTTCGCGTTGCATTTGGTTAAACCGCCGAATGTCGTCGATACCAAAGATGTGGTCCGCGTGGGCGTGCGTGTACAGCAAGGCGTCGAGACGCGGGATTCGTTGACGAATCGCCTGTAGACGGAATTCGGCCGGGGTGTCAATCACTACGTGTTTACCGTCGTTCTCGATCCATACGGAGGGACGAGTGCGGACGTTTCTCGGGTCGGCGGACGAACAGACGGCGCACTCGCACCCGATGACGGGGACACCCTGCGACGTCCCCGTACCCAAAAAGACTAAACGCACGAATGGCTCACTCCCAACGATCGCCTTCTAAGATCAAACGTAAACCCTGAAGGCGAGGTGTTAAACTGGTGTTAAACGGAAGGATCTAGCTCAGGCGACATAGAAATAAAATGTTCACACTAGGCGTGAAACAAACACAACAAAATGCCTCTACACTCTGGTCATCTCAAGGGACGTCTCGTCGTATATATGTGAACCAAACAGAAGGCCTTCACAGGTGGGGTGAAGAGCATGCGAAGCAAGTCTGAGGCACTCCTCCATTTTAGTCGAGCACCCTTAAAGCATCCCATGAGCAAGTTTCTCCTGCGCTTCATTGCCGAAAACCAAGAGTTGACCGCACGCATGACCTTTGTGCAAAGCCGAGAGTTTTTGACCAACACGATGCTTATCTCCGAGCTTGGCAGCCCGCGCGTTGGGTTCGAGCTCGAACTGGGCGCCCATCAGCGTGAAGAGGTGTCCATTGTCAACGGTAGGCTCGTGCGCCAAACCCGCCGAGATCGGTCGCTCTGCATCAACGAGCCGCTAGAGGCGATCGAGCCGCTAAAGGCGTTTAAGGGGCGACTCTACGTAGTCTTCTCGTTCGCGGGACCAACGCCTCCCTGGTACGAACGGATCGTGGAACCCAACCCGGCGCTGCCAATGCGCCCTGACGCTCAAGAGAGCATCGAGACCATGATCGAAGAGATCGTCAGTGAGCAGGTCGACTTAGCCGTCCTCACCATCCGGCTCAAAGAGGAGATCGATCGAGCCCTTCAGCATCGAGACCGAGAGAGTTTTGAGCGAGTCGCGCCCCTTTACAACGAGATCGTTCGCCGCTGCCTCTGGGACTTTTAGCGCCGGCGCCGAGTGCATCACAAAGCACACAGGCAGCCAATCGAACGTGCGCAACATGTGTATCCCAAATCCTGCAACTTCAGGAGCCAACTCCTGGAGGAGCAGGATTTTTCTCGTTCGAAGACGAAAAAATCCCCACGCTCTTAGCTCTTTAGGAGATTCTCTCCGGAGAGTATGCTTCGGAGGTGACGCGTGTGAGTGCACCCGAGATCAAACGGGTGAAGCGGGGGAACACGCTGCGAGAGTACGTAGAGACGGTCGTCGGGGCGGTCCTCTTAGCCGCGTTGATCATGCTCTTTGTTGGTCGAGCTTTTACGGTGGACGGTCCTTCGATGCTGCCGACGCTACATGGCGGTGAGCGACTGATCGTCGACAAACTCACCTACCGGTTTCGCGAGCCCAATCGGGGCGACATCATCGTCTTTCGTTATCCGGCAGAACCGAGCCATTACTTCATCAAGCGTGTCATTGGACTTCCCGGGGATGAGATCGAGATTCAACACGGTCGAGTGTACGTAAACCAGCAACCTCTGGTTGAGGAGTACATCAATAGCGGAATCTTGGGCCACTACGGGGAGTATGTCGTCCCCAACGATCACTATTTCGTCCTTGGGGATAACCGCAACAACTCTCAAGATAGCCGCAACCCATTGGTAGGCTACGTGCCGCGTGAGCTAGTGGTCGGTCGAGCGCTGATTCGCTATTGGCCCATGGACCGTCTGGCTATCCTCGGCGCGCCTGAGACGGTAAAGGCGGCGCCGTAACCGAAGGGCAGTGCCCGTATGTGGGTTACGGTACCTGCAGGCGCTGGCCGGGGAAGATGCGATCCGGATCCTCAATGTCGTTCTGTTCAGCCAGAGATCGGTACGACGTTGGACTCCCTAAAAGATCGGAACTGATCCGCCACATCGTATCGCCTTCTTGAATGACGTACTCATTTCTCGGGTCAGTGGCCGAAGCAGCCGACCCCTCCTGGGCTCGCTGCGATAAGAGCGGTCCCGTCGAATTGAGGGCGGAGCTCTCGGTCGCAGGCTGAGAGGCCCCAGTAGTAGCCGCTACCCCGTTCGTGGCCTCCGCCCCTTGGCCGGAAGACGTCGACTCCTGAGCAGCATCCGACGATTCCCCAAACTCCAACTCACTTGAAGGAGCCGGCTGTTTCTGAGCATTCTCGGTTTGGCTCGACGACTCTGTCGCCTCGCTGCGAGAAGCGCCCGGCTCTAGAGACTCTTGGAGACTATTGGCGGACTCGGATCCAATCGGGACGGTTACGTCTGCGATGGACTCGAGGGTCGTCGTCTCTTGTTGAAGAGTGGTGAGGCTTTGCTCGAGCTGTTTGAGCTCGTCCCGGTTTTCGGCGTACTCAGCTCTCATCCACGAAAGGCTCCCAGGAGCTCCAGGAATCAATAGATAAATCAGGAACACGCCCAAGGCGATCCATAGCCACCTCCGGCGTGCAGGAAGCTTAGAGGCTCTCGCGGGTGCGGCGGGTGCGGTTTCCAGAGTCGCAGCCGTTTGAAAGACGATCTCTGTTGGAGGCTCCGGAGTTTCAAGCAGGGTCGCCGGCGGCTCCTGGTGCGTGTTCCAGAAGTAAAACGCTTCGCAGGGCTCGAGCCTCACGCCGCGCCATTGGTAGAGTGTCGAAGATTTTTGATGCGTATCGATGAGAAGGGCGATCTGCCACGGAGCGGTGAAGAAACGCTCGTGGGTCTGCCGCTCGTGCAAAGAGATCGTTTGGGCCCCTCGACCAGGGCGCCCGTGAAACCACCCGACGACGATGCTCTCCGGGTCGCTCTGGGCCCAATCCTTCTCTAAATCATCCAACTGGGACGGGGTGAAGAAGAGGTCATCATCGTGAGGCGTTTGGGGCGCAGTGAGGAGACTGGTGACGAGGAGGAAAGGCCGCTCGCCACTGTGCAGAGTGTGACCGAGAAGAAGCCCTGTCACCGTTTGATCGCTCGAGGCTGCAATCGCCTCGTCGACGAGCTCCATCGCCTCGCTACCCAGATAGATTCCCACCGGTTCACCGTGAGCTGCTCCAATTGGGGTGACTCGGCGGGGCTCTTTGGCCCAGGCACCCTCTCCCTTTGCGGGTCCACGCTGATACCACGGACGTTCGCTCAACGTGAGGACACCTCCTGAAAATTTAGATCCTGGGCGTCGCGCAATCGCGCGTTACTTTCCCTTCTAAGAAGGGGGATTCCTGGTTACTCAACGAAACTTATCCTCGGAAGGAGCGGTCCGAAATGAGTGTAAGTCGCAACTTAGAAGCGATACACCAATCAGGAATTATTGTCGTCTTTCGAGCACTTCCTCCAGATGTGGCGGTTCAGACAGCCAAAGCCCTGTACAAAGAGGGGATACGTGTCGTCGAGGTGACAGTCGATTCTCCCGGAGCTCTCGAGACGATCGAGACGCTCGCCCAGGAGATGCCCAACGATGTAATGGTAGGAGCGGGGACAGTGTTAGACGCTCCGGCGGCGGCGGCGGCGATTAGAGCTGGGGCGCAGTTCCTCTTTGCGCCCAACCTCAACGTCGATGTGATAAAGACTGCAAACCGCTACGGGCGGATCGCTATTCCCGGCGTGATGACTCCGACTGAGATGGTTAACGCCGCTGAGGCGGGCGCTCTTGCGGTAAAACTTTTCCCAGCGAACGTACTGGGTACTGAGTTTATCAAGCAGGTGCGTGCCCCCCTCCCGCACATTCCCATCATTCCCACCGGAGGGATTAACGAGGAGAATGTCGCACGCTTCATTGAGGCTGGCGCTTTTGCAGTTGGAGTCGGTGCCAGCTTGATACGGGATGATCCCCAAAACGGACGAATGCAGGCGGTGCAGGATCGGGCTCGCCGACTCGTCGAAGCAGTCGCCGCCGCTCGGAGTTTGCAGCGGTGACTCGGGGTTTAAGGAGGCGGGCGTTTCGTGAAAGTGCGAGTGCGACTCTTTGCAGTTCTGGCGGATTGGGCACAGGCGAACGAGATTGACGTCTCAATTCCACCGGCCGGGACCGGCGAAGATGTTTTGGCCGCTCTCGTCCAAGTCGTGCCCCGTGTGGACGCGGTGCGAGGCTCTTTGCGGCTGGCGGTCAACCGCGAGTATGTACCCTGGAGCGAAGTGATTCAAGAGGGCGATGAGGTTGCCATCATCCCCCCGGTCTCCGGAGGGGAGGACGACACGCATGGTGCGGGCGAAGAGCTTCCGTTCATCGAGATCACGACAGAGCCGCTGAGCGCCGATACGTACCAGCGCCGTGTCGTATCGCCTGAGTGCGGAGCTGTCGCCCTGTTTGTCGGCGTCGTCCGGGAGTTTACCGACGATAAACGCACGGTTTATTTACACTACGAGGCATACGAAGCAATGGCCGCGGAGGAGATGCGGCGAGTTGCAGACGATATGAAACAACGGTGGCCGCAGGCTCGTATCGCGCTCGGCCATCGCGTGGGCGAGCTCGGTATCGGAGAGGCCAGTGTGATTGTCGCCGTGGCGACGCCTCATCGGGGTGAGGCCTTTGAAGCTGCGCGCTTCGGCATCGATACTCTAAAAGAGCGGGTGCCTATTTGGAAAAAAGAGATTTGGGACGATGGCGAATCGTGGGTCGGGATCCACGCGTGAGGGCGCAGCTCGGTTACACACGTTACATTCGACACCGTGGCGCCTATTGGGCGGTCGCTCTATGTGTCATGCTCTTCTTTTCCGGATGCTTCGGGATGGGCTCGAGCGGTCGTCTCGGCTCAGTCTCGGGCATCGTACGCATTGACTCTGGAGGGGCCGCCGCGGCGGCGGTCACGACCTCGTTACAGTCGAGCTCCATCACGAGTGTGTCGGGCCCGTCGGCGGGCATAAGACCGGCAGCGTGGGACGGGGACTTTGAGACGACTAGCAACGAGTTCATTGTACGTGTCCGCTCGGGCACCTCCGCCGCCCGCGTGCGAGAGATTGCAAGAGAGAGTGGTTTTCGCTATTTGCGCTCCTCGGTCCCAGATTTTCACTTGGTTTTAGCGAATGGTACGGATCTCAAGAAGGCAAAAGACCGCCTTAGGGGATACCGTGAAGCAATTAGTGTAGAAATCAACGGAGTTGTCGCACCATTATCGTCGAACCCAGAACCAAATGATTTACATGCCAACGAACAATGGGCACTTGAACAGATACAAGCCACCCTTGCATGGGGGGCGGCAACCAGGCTTGGTGTAAATTTGCAAAACCGCCAGGTGACCGTAGCCGTTATCGACTCCGGCATCAACTTTCACCACGAAGATTTAAATGATCCTGACCTCTGGGTCGACGGTTGGGACTTTACCACCAGTGATGTTGGCGAACCGTATGGATACCGTGATCCCGGATCCGGAAAGGCGTATTTTCATGGCACAATGGTGGCCGGTATAATCGGTGCATTGACCAATAATGGAAAGGGCGTCGCTGGTGTGGCGCGGGGCACGGTCCGTCTAATGCCGATTAGGGTGTTCGGGAATGAGGACCCTGCGGCCAAAGTTGAGACACTGGCACGCGCGATCGACTGGGCTCTAAAAAACGGCGCCAATGTAATGAACCTCAGCTTGGGAGACACTTGCACGGATCTAACAATATGTCCTGGCGCTCCCGAAATCATTGGGAATGCACTTGAGAGAGCTTGGGATATGGGCGTCCCGGTGATTGCGGCAGCTGGAAACTATAGCGGCGCAGTAATTTGGCCAGCAAACCATCCCACAACCATCGCAGTGGGAGCTAGTACCGTTAATGGCTCGTTGGCCAGCTACTCAAGCCATGGCCAAGACTTGAACGTGATTGCTCCCGGTGGCGAGAATATACTTTCGTCGGAGGATCCGTGTGAGATTTCGAAAACGTCGAACCGTAAGATTTTGGGACTCGATGCTGGTGGTGGATATTGCGGCCGAAGCGGCACTTCCTTCGCCGCCCCCCACGTGACCGGAATCGTAGCGCTAATGTTGGCACGCGGCGCGATCACCGATCCCGCCGACGTGATGCGTACTCTTGAGATTACGGCCCAGCGCTCCCAGGATGAGTTTGACCCGAAAGTAGGTTGGGGAAGGGTAGATGCATACGGTGCGGTCACCGGAGGCGTGCCTTTGGTCTTTGTCGGGCGAGTGGATGGGAACGCTTTACGTCGGGAAACACCGATGGCCAAAGCCTTCGGGGAGGGGGGCCGGTATCAACTTCACGGTATCCCCGAAGGAGACTGGCTGCTCTTTGGTTGGGTGGATGTCGACGGAGACGGAGCGGTGAGCAGTGGGGATTATTACGGCAAGAGCCCGCTCACTATGTCAAAGGGAAAGTCGTACACCGGTCTCAACGTAACTCTCCAGGAGTACGAAGGAGCGTCGCTCGCCGTCACGGAGTAACCTTCTCCCTCTTTTTGCCCTCCGGACAGTACGGCAGCAAAGGACAAACATCGCAACGGGGGGCCCGAGCCTCGCAAATCCGTCGCCCGTGATGGATCAACCAGTGATGGGCGGAGGACCAATCGCTTCGCGGGATGTTCTTCATCAGTTGTCTCTCTGTGTCGAGCGGTGTCTTGGCGCGATGAACGAGGCCAAGGCGCCGAGCGACGCGAAAGACGTGCGTGTCCACCGCAATTGCAGGAACGTCAAACGCATTGCTCAAAACGACGTTGGCGGTCTTGCGGCCCACTCCGGGAAGGGATTCCAGCGTCGTTAGATCGGAGGGCACCTGCCCGTCGTGCTCTTCGAGCAAGGTACGACTCATCGCGATGATGTTCTTCGCCTTGTTGCGAAAGAGTCCGAGCTCTTTGATCTCCTGCTCCAACTCGGCTTGAGTAAGTGCGGCAAAGGCCTCCGGCGTGTTGTACTTAGGAAAGAGTCGTTCCGTAACCATATTCACCCTCACGTCGGTGCACTGGGCAGAGAGGACAGTGGCGACGAGGAGTTCAAAGGGTGTCTCGTGGTTGAGCTCGCATTTAGCGTCAGGGTACATCTCGGCAAGTACTTCCAGGATTTTGCGACGTCTGGTTGCGGTGTCCATGCCTCTCATCTTTCCTTCATGGCGCACGTGCGCTACACGTAAAACGCCTAGTACTTACGACTCCACGTGCCGCCTACGTAGATATTTCAGTGCGGTGGTGCGCGCTTCATTGGCTACCCGACGGTTCTCCTCGGCGAGCCAGATGGTTTCTAAATCGGCCGCGTCTTTCACGGGCGTCTCATCAACGACGTCAAACCAATATTCGGGTAGCGGGACAGGGGAGCGCTCGTGCCATGCGTCCAGCCAATTCGAAGGGATTCGATCTGAGACCCGACGGCCGCTCAGCTCGGCCCAAACGAGCGCCCATGCTCGAGGAACCACTTGCCAGATCGCGTAACCACCGCCCCCGAGCGCGACCCATCGTCCCTTACATAGGGAGTGTGCCAGTTGGTGAGTGAGTCGTGTCGCATGGTCCATCGTTTCGATGGAGACCGCAAGGTGGGTAAGGGGATCGAGGCGGTGGGTATCGCACCCGTGTTGTGTGATAATGATGTCGGGCTTAAAGGCCTCGAGCACATCCGGGAGCACCCGTTCGACGCACTCTCGCCAGCTGGCGGAGGTCGTGTGCGGCAGTAGGGGAATGTTCACCGATGTGCCGCGTGCAGCGCCCTCACCAATTTCATCCAAGTCACCCGTTCCAGGGAAGAGATTGCGTCCGGTCTCGTGAATTGAGAATGTGAGAACGTCAGGATCGTCGTAAAATCCCCACTGGACTCCGTCTCCATGGTGTGCGTCAAAGTCGATGTACGCCACTTTGCAGTCGAATTCGTGCCGGAGCCAAGCGATGGCGACTCCGATGTCGTTGTAAATACAAAAACCCGAGGCCTTCGCCCGGCCGGCGTGGTGGAGTCCTCCGCCGAAGTTGGCTGCATGCGTCACTTTGCTTGAAATGACACGCTTAGCGGCCTCAAGCGTTGCTCCGACACGGATCGACGCGGCTTCGTGCATGCCCGCAAAGACCGGGTTGTCGTGAGAGCCCAGGCCCATAAACGGATGATCGGACGGGGGGTGGCCTTGGCCGACTCGCTGCACGGCGCGAATGAACTCCGGTTTATGGAAAAGGGCGAGAGTACTCTCGTCTACGGGAGTGGGAGCGGTGATCTCATGCGAAGTGAGGAGCCCCGCCCGAAGGGAGAGGTCGTAGGTCAACTCCTGGCGAACGGGACTGAAGGCGTGTCCCGAGCCGAAGTTGTAGCGAGAGAAGTCGTCCGAATGAAAGAATGAGAACGATTCTGCGTTAGCCATGGTAGTATTCGATTCGTGCTTTGGAGTATGTTCTCCTTCGGCTCCCGTATCGAGTGCTTCAGGTTGCCGGTGAGGTGTTAAGGCGAGTGGTCGAGAGTTACCTGGGTGTTCGCCGCTCGGCGAATGTGGAGATTGAGCGGAAGCGATCGCGCTTCATTGGGATTGCGACAATCGCTCAAAATGAGATCGAAGCAGAGAGCGAGATCGACAAGGCACGTCGACTCTATCCGGGTGCCACGCATCATTGCTTCGCCTACCGGGTTGGTCTCGAGGGCTCGACGACCCGGTTCAACGATGATAGGGAGCCTCAGGGGACGGCAGGTCGTCCAATACTCGACGTGATTGAAAAGAGCGATTTGCAGAACGTGACGCTCATCGTGGTGCGATACTTTGGTGGAACGCAGTTAGGCGCCGGGGGCCTCGCACGAGCCTACCGCGCTGCTGCCGCCGCCGCTGTGGAGCAGGCGGGGATGGTAAAGTATTCGCTACATGCCACCTTCCGGGGAGAGGCCACCTACGCTGATTGGGCAAAGATGGAGACGGGAATGCGGCAGTTGGGCGTGGCGTCCATCCAGACGGAGTATATGGAGACGGTCCGTTTCACAGGGAGCGTCGAAGCTCTCCGTTTGAAAGAAGTGAGCCAGGCTCTTACGGATATGAGCGCGGGAGCCGTACGTATCAAACCGACCGGCACCGAGTACGTCGCGGAACCGGCGTCTATCGACTAGTTCACTCTCATCCCGCGCCCATCGGACTTTACGCCCTTTTGACTCCTCAAAAACCGGGCTCCGTGGGGTACGCGCCCCCGGGCAGTTGTAGGATAGTTCCGACGCGCACGAGATTGGGATCTTCAATATCGTTGAGGTCGGCCAGGACTGCAACGGTCGTGGTGAAGCGCTTTGCGATCTCCGACAAAGTATCACCCGATCGGACAGTGTACCGTGGTTGTGTGGGAACATTCAGGATCATTCCCACTCTTAGCGGGCCATCAGGTAAGTTGTTGAGGTTGACGAGTTCGCTCATCGTGGTGTTAAAACGCTGGGCAATGTGCCAGAGGGAGTCGCCTGGTTGGACGGCATAAGGCATAGTAGGCTGCCAGTTTCGCAGGGTTGAGACCGTAAGCGGGCCCACGACGCCGTCGGGCTTTAAGCCGTGCGCCAATTGAAATGCGATCACGGCCCGCTGTGTGGCTCGACCAAAGTGGCCGTCCACCTCGAGCTCGTATCCGACGCGGGTGAGCGCCTGCTGCAGTCGAAATACGTCCGCTCCCCACGATCCCAGGAGAAGAGTGCGATCGCCCAGCACCGGCTCCACGGTTGCCGCCAGCGTAACACCACTGCTCAATACCGTGACGAGCGTGACAATAAGGAAAATTAGGTGTACGCGCGTCCCGATGATCATCGAATTCCTCCTCAGTCCTTGCACACACTTGGAAAAGAGTCATAAGGAAACCGTGGACTTGATTCTACGCCTATCAAACCTTTCCTTGTTGGCGGGAACCGTGATGAAAATGCGAGGCAAATTGCGTTTGACATGCACTTGGGATAAGCCGGCACGCGTAGAGATGAACATGGAAGCAATAGGAGGGTTACGATGTTTAAAAAGGTGTGCAACCGTTGCGAGAAGACGAGTTACAGCCTTAGCGCACAAGGGAGTTGGGTCTGTCCCGGCTGCGGCGCAGACCTTTCCCGGCAGCCGGTGCTGGCCCAAGATAGCAGCACGTCCAACGTGCTCCCCGTCAGCAGTCCCAAGGTGAAGGGGCCGGATCTCAACTGACGCGTGGTTGGAAGAGGCGACCAATGACGTGTGACGCTCGTCACATCGCGCGGGGAACTCAATGAGTAAAATGAGATCAAACGGACGGTGGCGGGCCGGCCAAAAACCACCCCCCGACCCCCGGACAATTCCGCTCGCTCCGTCCCAAGTAGTATGTGACGCGAAGACGGTCCCTCCATCCTGGACGGGGCCGTCTTCGCGCTCGTAATCGCGTATCCATCAACTGATTCCAGGAAACTGGCCGATCCAGGGGAACCCTTCTTGCATGAGGTGTTGTACATGATCGGAGACGTGTCACATTCTCACGAGGGGCGAATCGACGCCGATCGATTGCTTGGGAGTTTCATGCGTCTTTGCTCGACGGATAGCGCTCCGTTTCACGAAGGTAAGATCTTTTCACTTCTATGGGAACGGTTAAGAGAGCTCGGTTTTGAGGTGGTAGAAGACGATGCCGGGCAGCGTGCGGGTGGAGAGGTTGGCAACTTGATCGCACGTAAGGAGGGGCGGGGGCGCCTCGCCAAGTGCGAACCAATCTTGCTATCGGCCCACATGGATAGGGTGACGGGAGGGACCGGTGTACGCCCGGTCGTTGTGGATGGTGTCGTACGGTCACAAGGGGATACGATACTGGGCGCCGACGATGCGGCTGGGCTCGCTGCGATCGTGGAGGCGTGTACCGTGTTAGAGGAGAGCGCTCTGGAGCACGTGCCGCTCGAGATCGTATTCACCATCGCCGAGGAAGTCGGGCTGGTCGGGGCGCAACACGTGGACGTTGCCAAGCTCCGATTGCAGGCAACCACTGGCTTCGTTCTGGATGCCGACGGACCAGTCGGGTCGATCATATTGCAGGCGCCGACGCAATACAAGGTCGCGGCCCAAATCCTTGGTATGGCGGCTCATGCAGGCGTTAGCCCTGAGAAAGGTGTAAGTGCGATACGCATCGCCGCCGCAGCCATCAATCGAATGAATTTGGGCCGCATCGACAGTCAAACCACAGCAAACATTGGCTACATCGCAGGTGGCGGCCCTACTAACATTGTGTCCCGTCTAGCGGAGTTTCGCGCCGAGGCACGCAGTCTTGATCCCAAGAAAGCGTTGCGTCAGGTAGAACAGATGGAGAGAGCGCTCGCCGAATCTGCCCGCGAGTATGGAGGTGACTATAAGTGGGAGGTGAGCCGCTCCTACGACTCGTTTCATCTAGGAATTGATGCGGCGCCTGTAAGGCGTGCCGTCAAGGCCCTTCGTCGACTGAGCATTCTTCCTCATTATCAGTCGACCGGCGGGGGAAGCGACGCGAACGTTTTCAACCAAAAAGGGATAGATTGCGTCGTCTTGGGCGTAGGGTTTGACCGAATTCATACATTCAGCGAGTACATGCCTGTCGATCAGTTGAATAGTCTTGCAGAGATGGTTGTTGAACTGGCTCGGTGTGAATCGTAGTTGGGGAGGGCGACAAATCTCGCGCTAGACGAACCACTTTTAAGAGGAGGTGCGGGCGCTACTTGGGTAAGAGTGTGGTAATCCTTTGGTACATCGTATTCTTTGCTCTTGTGCCTTGGATGACGTGGCTGACCGCGCGGACGGTTTGGATGAGGAGGCGTGAGCGCAAGGTTCTGCTCAAAAAGTACGGTGATCTCGACATGTTTGCGCATCGATTAAAGGAGTGGGGCGTGGTCAAGTGAGCCGCGCTTACTGAGCTGGAAGCCACTTTGTGCCAGTATTCACTTTACAAATCAGAAAATTGATGGTATTATGTGTCAGAACTGACAGGGATATTCGTCAAGGAGGCATTTTCTGATGATGGATTCGTATCTGCCTCTGCTCGTCTACGCTATCATCTGTCTCGCCGTACCGGTCGCGATCTCTCTGCTTGCAACGTACGTTGGTCCCCGCAAACCTGAGCCGCACAAATATCAAGCGTACGAGAGCGGATACCCCACTCCGCCGATGCACGGTCGCTTTCCCGTCAAATTCTACCTGATCGCCATGTTGTTTGTCATTTTTGATGTCGAGGCCGCATCTTTCTATCCGTGGGCCGTTACGCTTCAAGAGTTTAAAGCCGCCGGACTAGGGGTGTACGCCTTAGGCGTGATGGCTGTGTACATTGGCGTGTTGGGCATCGGCTATGCGTATGAGTGGAAAAAGGGGGGATTGACATGGAGATGACCAACGGCCAGTTTTACGTCACCAGTGTCGACAAGTTTGCCCGTTGGGCGCAAAAGTCGTCTATGTGGCCTCTTACGTTCGGGTTGGCGTGTTGCGCGATCGAAATGATGAACCTTGTCGCGCCGCGTTACGACGCAGCCCGTTTCGGCGCCGAGGTGTTCCGCGCGTCACCTCGACAGGCAGACCTCCTGATTGTATCCGGACGTGTCGCAAACAAAATGGCCCCGGTGATTCAACAGATTTACCAGCAGATGCCCGAGCCCAAATGGGTCGTCGCGATGGGGGCGTGTGCCGCCAGCGGTGGAATCTTTGACAATTACGCGGTGGTACAAGGCGTAGACCACCTCATCCCTGTGGATATCTACGTTCCCGGGTGCCCACCGACTCCGGACGCGGTCCTCGATGCGGTCCTTAAATTGCAGGATTCGATCCAAAGCGGACGTTCGAAAGGTGGCGTGATGGCGCGTGAAGCCTGAGGCGTTAAGCGAGAGTTTCGCCCGATCCTTTCCCTCAGAGGTCGAGACTTTGGAGACACCCTTCGAGATTCCCCAATACCGAGTCAAACCCGAAAGTCTTCGAGATGTGCTTCAGTTCTTGAAGCAACAGGGTTACACCATGTTGCTCGACATCGGCGGGGTTGATTACCACCCCAAAAGCCCGCGTTTCGAAGTCGTCTACCACTTACTTGACATCCAGTCAAATGATCGGGTTCGTCTGAGGTGCTCACCCCAAGATGAAGATCCGGTCGTTCCCAGTGTCGCAGATCTATGGGCGTCGGCGGCGCCTGCTGAAAGAGAGGTGTTCGACCTGTTTGGCGTCCGGTTTAGCGGGCACCCAAACCTCACACGCATTCTCATGCCTGATGATTGGGAGGGCTATCCACTACGTAAGGATTACCCTTTGCGCGGGCCGCGCGACGAGGTTGAAGCCAAATTCGCGGCCGAAAGGAATCGTTATTACGCTCCAAAGTTGGCGGGCGATCTTTAAGCTTAACATACGATGCAGTCCATTAGGGGTGGGTTGGTCTTATGGCGAAGCTAGACCCTTCACAACTCCCGCTAGAACACATCGATCCCCGTGGTTATCGCGTTGAGGAGTCTGCGGACGATCGCATGGTGATTAGTGTCGGTCCTCACCACCCGAGCACGCACGGCGTGCTCCGTCTGATCCTGGAGCTTGACGGTGAGACCGTCGTCGATTGCGTTCCCGAAATCGGCTTCTTACACACCGGGATCGAGAAGAATGCAGAGGCTCTTACGTGGGAGCAGGCGATCACGGTGATTGATCGGATGGATTACCTGTCCCCGCTATCCAATAACCTCGCGTATGTGCTTGCGGTCGAAAAGCTCTTGGGCGTGGAAGCGCCGCCGCGAGCGACGTACATTCGCGTACTCCTCATGGAGATTCAACGGATGGCCAGCCACTTAGCGTGGCTGGGAACAACGGGCCTCGACCTAGGCGCGCAAAGCATCTTCTTTTACGCATTTGACATGCGCGAGGGGATCCTCGACATCTTTGAAGAGGTGGCCGGCGCTCGGATGAATCCGAGTTACATCCGTATCGGTGGCCTGGCAAAAGACGTCCCCGAGAACTTTAACGCAATCGTGGCGGAGTATCTTGGGAAGTTTCCGAATCGTCTGGCGGATCTGGAGGCGATATTGAATGACAATCCGATCTTCCTCGATAGAATCCGCCGTATTGGCCGTATTAGCCCTGAAAAGGCTGTGGCCTATGGGCTCACCGGTCCGACTCTGCGTGCCTGCGGCATTGACTACGATGTGCGCAAAGCTTTCCCATACCTAAATTATGCGGAGTTTGACTTTGACGTGCCTGTCGGAACGCACGGTGACGTCTACGATCGGTACCACGTGCGTATGCGTGAGCTCAAAGAGTCACACAAGATATGCTGCCAGGCCCTAGATCGGATTCCCAAGGGTGACTGGAAGATACAAGATCGCAAGCTTACACTCCCTCCGAAAGAGGAAGTGCGCCAGAGTATGGAGTCGCTGATTCACCACTTCAAGCTGGTCTCGTACGGAATCGACGTACCCGTCGGCGAGGTGTACGCCTCCGTCGAGAGTCCTCGGGGAGAGATCGGTTACTACGTGGTATCCAGCGGCAAAAACAGACCGTGGCGAGTACGGACGCGCCCACCCTCGTTTTACCACACGTTTGCGTTACCGGAGATGATCCAGGGTGAGTTGGTTGCGGACATGGTTGCGGTGATCGCTACGGTTGACCCAGTCTTCGGGGAGGTTGACCGATGAGTAGTCCGGCATGGGTTGTGGAACGAAAAGGCGAGATCAAAGAGATCCTGTCTCGGTACCCATACGAGAAATCGGCCGTGATGCCATTGTTGCACCTTGCGCAGGACGAGCGGGGTTGGATCGCGGACGAAGATATAGAGGCAATCGCTCGGATCTTGGAGACGACCCCAGCTAGTGTCGAGTCCGTCTGTTCGTTTTATTCGCTCTTTCACCGCACACCTAAAGGGAGATACGTCATCACCGTATGCGGTAACATCCAGTGCGGATTGTCCGGTGCCGATCCGTTGACCCGCCATTTTGAGGAGCGGTTGGGGATCAAGGTTGGGCAGACCACGGACGATGGGTTGATCTCACTCCTTGTGACTGGTGAGTGCGTTGCGGCTTGTGATGGCGCTCCCGCCGTTCAAGTGAACCTCGAGTATTGCGGGCATGTGACGCTTGAGCGTGCCGACCAGATCATCGCGGCGATTCGTGCCGGCGACGATGCAAAAGCCATATCTGACCGATTTGGTATCTCACCGAAAAAGGCCGGTTGACTGGGGGTATTCCCGTGACGTATGAGCCGGTATTAACCAAAGGTATCGGAGAACTTGATCTCGCGGACATCGAAGTGTACGAATCGCAAGGCGGTTACCAGGCGCTGCGCAAGGCGATGACTCAGATGTCCTCTTCAGAGGTGCACGAGGAAGTGAAGAAGTCGGGGCTGCGCGGACGCGGCGGTGCCGGTTTCCCGGCTGGTGTTAAGTGGGGCTTCCTGCCCGATGACGGCCGGCCTCGCTATATGTGCTGCAACGCCGACGAGAGCGAGCCGGGAACGTTTAACAATAAGATGCTCATTGAGTACAACCCGCACCTCCTGATCGAGGGGATCTTGCTCGCTTCGTATGCGGCTCGCTGTGCACAGTCGTTCGTTTACATCCGGGGCGAGTTTAAACGGGGTTACGAGATCCTGGTCAAAGCGCTCGCTCAGGCTCGTGCAAAGGGCTACGTCGGCGAGAACATTCTTGGGAGCGATTACCGTCAGGAGATTACGGTCCACCGGGGAGCCGGAGCCTATATCTGCGGTGAAGAGACGGGCCTGCTCAGCTCGTTGGAGGGGGGACGCGGCGAGCCGCGGCTAAAGCCGCCGTTCCCGGCCGTCTCCGGATTGTATGGAATGCCCACTATCGTCAACAACGTGGAGACCTTGTGCAATGTCCCCTTTATCGTCGATCGAGGCGCCGATTGGTTTTTGTCAATCGGGACCGAGAAGAGCCCCGGGCCCAAGATCTTCTCAGTAAGTGGTTGCGTCCAACGTCCAGGAAATTACGAACTGCCCTTGGGCGTAACTTTGCGCGAGCTCATTGAGGAACACGCCGGTGGTCTTCGACCCGGCAGCACCCTCAAGGCGGTTCAACCGGGCGGAGCCTCCTCGCCCGTGTTACTCCCCGATAAACTCGACATCCAACTCGACTTCGACTCGGTTCCGGCAGCAGGTTCGATACTCGGAACGGCTGGCGTAATGGTCTTTGACCAAAATGCGTGCATGGTACGGACAGCGCTGTATTACGCCGACTTCTTCTCACACGAGTCGTGCGGTCAATGCACGCCGTGCCGTGAAGGGACCGCGTGGACGTCTCGCATCTTGCGCCGCTTAGAGAACGGCCAAGGCGCGCCGCACGACTTAGCGGTACTGAGAGCGCTAAAAGGGACGATGAGTGGCACTACCATCTGCTTACTGTCAGACTTCTCGATTACGTTCCTGCAGTCTGTGTTGACCCACTTTGAGGATGAATTTGCAGCCCATGCCGCCGGAGAGGCCTGTGGCCTGCAGACTCGGGAGGTGCGTTCGGCGTGAGCTCGGAACGGGTGACGATCACGATCGACGGCAAACAGGTGCAGGTCCCAAACGGCATACTGCTCGTTGAAGCCGCTAAGCTGGCCGACCACGACATCCCGGTCTTTTGCTACCACCCCAAGCTTGAGCCTGCCGGTGTCTGCCGAATGTGCTTGGTCGAGGTGGAGGGCCAACGCAAACCGGTGACGGCGTGTACGATGCCCGTTTCGGACGGCATGGTGGTGAACACAAAGAGCGACCTCGTGCAAAGTTTGCAGCGTGGCGTACTCGAGTTTTTGCTCCTTAACCACCCACTCGACTGTCCGGTTTGTGACAAGGGCGGAGAGTGCCCTCTCCAAGATAACACCTTTAAATTTGGTCCCGGAGTGAGCCGATCGCTTGACCCAAAGGTTCGCAAAAACAAAGCGGTGAACCTCGGCAACTTTATTGTCCTCGACGAAGAGCGGTGTATCTTGTGCCGCCGTTGCACTCGGTTTGACCACGAGGTCTCTACTGAGGACCATTTGGTTGTCGCCGAGCGCGCTCATGAGGCGATGATCACGACGGCGGATGGGGCGCCGTTCAACTCGTATTTCTCGGGAAACACGATCGAGCTGTGTCCGGTCGGAGCTTTGACGTCGGATCTCTACCGCTTTAAGGCGCGGCCTTGGGATATCTCGAGAGTCGCCTCGATTTGTACCGGTTGCTCCGTCGGGTGCAACGTAAGCCTCGACTTTCGGTTTGGCGAGCTAACACGTGTAGTGAATCGGGACGACCCAGCCACCGACGGAGGCTGGCTCTGCGACCGCGGTCGCTTTAATTACAAATACGTACATGGCGAACAGCGCCTCAAGGAGCCACTGGTGCGCAAGGACGGTGAGCTGACTCCGGTGAGTTGGGACGAAGCGTATGCCGAGATCGGCCGCCAGATTCGCAAGATCCACAGGGATCATGGCGGCGCCTCAATCGGCGCGATCGGGGGTGGGCGGCTTACCAACGAAGAGGCCTACCTCTTTCAGAAGTTGGTTCGTACGGCTTTCGGAAGTCCACACGTCGATTGGCGCACGGGTGAGCAGTACGTCTCCTCCAACGCTGAGTTTGTTGGGCGAATGACGGATATCGATGACGCGGACGCGGTCCTAGTGGTCGATGTGCTCTTATCTGAGCGTGCGCCGGTTGCGGATCTAAGGGTGCGGCGGGCCGCCGAGAAGGGGAGCGTTGCCATAGCGGCCATAGGTCCGGCGATGCCCCGGTATCGCCCGGAGATTCACGAGTTCCCTGCAGTGGGCGACGAGGTCGTCGCGACGCTTAGGGCCAAGCGGCTTCGTAAGCTCGTGCAGGGGAAAGAGCGCGTGGTCGTCGTGTGGAGCGGTCGGGATCCGGCGGTGGGCGCGGCGCTTACAACACTCATGCAAGAGCTCAAAGCGTCCGGCAGTGACGTGAAGCTGCTCATTCCAGGTGAGCAGAGCAATGCGTGGGGCGCCGACAGTATGGGTGTGCGTCCCGACCGATTGCCGGGATATAAAGCGATAGATGACGAGAATGCACGGAAAGAAGTTGAACGATCGTGGCAGACCAAACTGGCCACGCAGGCCGGATGGAACACACGAGAGATGTTGCAAGAAGCCCTCGACGGTCGCTTGCAGGCCCTTTTCTTGGTCGGTGCAAACCTCCACACTACCTTCCCTGATCGCAACCTCGTCGTGGAGGCGCTCCAAGCCGTTCCCTTCCTCGTTGTGCAGGAGCTATTCCTTACCGAAGTGGCTCAGAGTGCCGACATCGTTCTGCCCGCCGCTTCTTTCCCGGCAAAGGCGGGGCACTACACGACGATGGACGGCAACGTGCAACGAGTCGACCGGGCTATGCAAAACGAGTTTGAGGCACGACCCGACGGGGCCATCTTCGTCGGAATCGGCGAGGCGCTCGGTGTACGGATAGCAGGGAGTGTCAAGGAGCTCGAATGGGAGATACAGAGCCTGACCGGCTGGAACGTGCGGGAGCGCCGCCTGACTGCGGCCCCTGTCGAGATGACATTGCTCACCGGGGCGGAGCGGGAGAGTCGTTCCTCCAAACGGAGGAACCCGGCGGAGGAGGAGCTCACCTTGGTTGCGGTCGAGCGGCTATTCGCCGGTGGCGGCACCTCGCTCTTCGACGACGGTCTCCGACGTGCACGCCCGGAGGCAGCAGCGATAGTTCATCCTAAGGACGCTGGTCGGCTCCAACTCGGCGATGGCGACGCGGTGATCTTGCAAGGCGGGCCGGGAGAGCTTACATTGACCCTCGCCGTTGACGAACAGGTGGTTCCAGGGACGGTCCAGGTACCCAAAGGCCTCGTGGAAGCGCCAGTTAATGTGTTCGGTGCGACGACCTTGGTCACACTCTCACTCGCAAAGCCTGTTGCCGAGGAGGTGGGATAAAGCGTGGGCGACTTACTTATTGTAGCTGCCAAATCCGTCGTCCTTGTCATCGTCTTGTTGACGGCGTTCGCCTACATCATGTTGATGGAACGTAAAGTGCTCGGATACTTCCAGTTGCGTCTAGGACCCAACCGGACCGGACCGTGGGGGCTGCTTCAACCTTTAGCCGACGGCGCGAAAATGATCTTAAAGGAGGACATCATCCCTGCCGACGCCGATCGAACGACGTACCAGATCGCTCCTGTTATCAGTCTGTTCATCGCGCTAATGGCGTTCGCCGTGATTCCGATCGGACCTCCGCTACAGCTCTTTGGCCGTTCGATTGAGCTGTCGATCATCAATCCCAACGCCGGCATTCTGGTGCTCCTTGCAACGACGTCGATCGGCGTCTACGGGCTCACTTTAGCCGGCTGGGCGTCCCAAAGTAAGTACTCGCTCCTTGGATCGCTGCGTTCGACGGCGCAAATGATCAGTTACGAGTTGTCCCTCGGCATGAGTGTGGTCGGAGTGATCATCCTCGCCGGATCGCTTAACCTCTACGACATCGTTTCAGCGCAAGAAGGTCTGTGGTTTGCAATCCTCAACCCAATAGGCTTCTTGATCTTCTTCGTCAGCGCAATCGCTGAAGTGAATCGAATACCGTTTGACCTACCCGAGGCGGAGACGGAGTTGGTCTCCGGGTACAACACCGAGTACACCGGTATCCGCTTCTCCATGTTCGCGGTCGCCGAATACATCAACATGATCACGATGTGTTCGTTGGTGACTCTGCTGTACCTTGGCGGATGGCACGGTCTCCCGTTCATACCTATACCGTCGATTGCGTGGTTCGCGCTTAAAGTCGCCTGCCTAATTTTCTGCTTCATTTGGATTCGAGCCAGTCTACCGCGCCTTCGCTACGACCGCCTGATGACTTTCGGCTGGAAGGTGATGCTGCCGCTTGCCATTCTCAATCTTGTGGTAACGGCCGCGGCAGTGGCTCTCTCCTAGTGCGAATCGGAGTCCGGACGCTTATAAATCGACCACGAGAACATCGAGCTTAGGTGAGGAAGAGAGGGGTGGGTTAATACATGATCAGGGGAATCGTCAAAGGAATGGGGACCACTCTGCGCACCCTGTTCCGGGAGAAGGTAACCATCGAATACCCCAATCAGAAGAAACCGCGCTCTAGCCGCTTTCGAGGCAGGCACGAATTGCGTCGCTACGACAATGGCCTCGAAATGTGTATCGGCTGTGAACTCTGTCAAGTTTCATGCCCTGCGGCAGCAATTACGGTGATGGCCAAAGAGAACAATCCCGTGCATCCGAATTCACCCGGTGAGCGGTACGCGTTTAAGTACGAGATCGACATGCTTCGTTGCATCTTTTGCGGTCTATGTGAAGATGCATGTCCAACCGATGCCCTACACCTCACACAGGAGTTTGAATTGGCGGACTTCACGCGCGAATCACTGGTCTACGGACGGGATCGACTGGTGAACAAGGAGACCAGCTCTTTCAAAGTGCCCGAGAATGTGTACCCCGAATACTCGGGGCGCAAGGCGGTGGATGCGCTGTGACGGCGGTATTCTGGATCGCGGGAATCGTCGCTGTGTTGGGCGCTATCGGCGTGGTTGCCGCTCGCACGCCGGTACACAATGTCCTGGCGCTGATGGTCAACTTCGTTGCGCTCGCGGTGCTGTATCTCTCGCTAAGCGCGGAGTTTCTGGCTGTCATCCAGGTGATCATCTACGCCGGCGCAATCCTCATCCTGTTCCTCTTTGTTATCGCCCTGCTATCGGTGAGCAAGATGGCCAAAGAGCAAGCGCCCAGTCGATTAGTGGCGCAAAAGGAGCTGGGAATCGCTGCAGGGGTGGTCGTCGGACTCTTATTGACTGTCTCGATCGTTCGTAACGGTATCTTTGGTACGAATGTCACGCTCCAGGATGGATTTGGCACAGCGGCGACTTTTGGAAGAGAGCTGCTCACCACACATGTATTCCCCTTCGAACTCACGGCGTTTGTGCTGATGGTCGCCGTAGTAGGTGTGGTGGTCCTCGTGGGACGCCGAGACTCTTAGGTGGAGGCAGAGTTCATGAATCCAGGGTTACTCGAAGGGTACGTAGCGCTGAGCGCCATCATCTTTGCAGTAGGAGCGGTGGGCTTGCTTATTCGGCGAAGCCCATTGGTGGTGTTGATGTGTATCGAGCTCATGTGGAATGCCGCTAACCTTACATTTATCGCCTACGCAAGGCAGTGGGGCAATATGGAGGGGCACATTCTCTCTTTCATTGTTATCACTGTGGCTGCGGCCGAGGTTGCCATCGGATTGGCGATCATTGTGTTGATTTTTCGTCGTCGCAGTGAAGTCGATGTGGACGAAGCTGCAATGTTACGCGGATAGCCACCTCGAGGATAAAAGGGGTCGAGACGCTTGGAATCAACGACGCTGGTTTGGATTATGCTCCTTCCACTGTTAGGATCCGCAATCATAGGCGTAGGGCGCAAGGGACTCTCTCGCAATGCGGCCGGATGGCTCGGGAGCCTCGTAGTGGCGGTCAGCTTCGTGTTAACGCTTCAGGCGATGGGACAGCTTCCCGCCACAGGTGTCCCGCTCCGCCAGTCACTCTTTGTTTGGGGGCAATCGCTCCCCTTCGAGCTACACGTTGGATTGATGGCTGACGCACTCACACTCTGGTGGCTCTTAGTCGTGACTGGCGTCGGGTTTTTAATCCACGTCTACTCAATTGGTTACATGGCGGACGTCAAAGGGTTTGCGAGATTCTTCGCCGAGCTAAATTACTTCATCTTTTCGATGGCGCTACTTGTGCTTGCGGACAATTTTGTCGGCCTACTGGTTGGATGGGCCAATGTCGGGTTCGCATCATTCTTGCTGATCGGATTTTGGACCGAAAAAGCGGAGGCGCGCGCCGCAGCCAACAAAGCCTTACTGATTAACATAGCTGGTGAGTCGGCGATGGTCGTCGCACTCGCGTTGATGGTGCGGGAGTTCGGATCGCTCGCATACGCCGAAATCTTCTCTCAAGCATCGGGGGCCACCCCGGGGATTGTCACGGCCATTTCACTCCTACTCCTCGTGGGAATCGTAACCAAATCAGCGCAACTCCCTTTGCATACTTGGCTGCCGGATGCAATGCAGGGTCCGACACCGGTGAGCGCACTCATCCATGCGGCGACCATGGTGACGGCAGGAGTCTACCTTGTGATCCGCGCATTCCCCCTCTTCTCGGCCTCCCCGGTGGCAATGCAGACAGTGGCCGTCATCGGCGCACTCTCCGCGCTCTTTGGTGCGATTGTCGCCACGCGCCAGTTTGATATCAAGCGGGTACTGGCGTACTCGACAATGAGCCAACTAGGGTACATGCTCATGGGCGCCGGGGTTGGCGCTTACGCCGCGTCGGCTTTCCATTTCTTCACGCACGCGTTCTTTAAAGCACTCCTATTTTTGGGTGCCGGAATGATCTCGCACCACTTGAGCGGAGAGCAGGATATTCGTAAAATGGGTGGTCTTGGGCGCCAGCTCCCATTCGTCTACTGGACGTTCCTTGCCGGGGTGTTGGCGATCTCCGGAGCGCCCGGTTTCGCAGGATTCTTTAGTAAAGAGGAGATCTTGGCAGCAGCCCTTCACGAAGGGCATGTAGGGCTATGGTTGATCGGCGTTGTGACGGCCGGACTCACCGCCTATTATATGGCCCGCCTCTTCATATTGATCTTTGGCGGCGAAGCGTCTGAGACGGAGAGTAACCATGTACATCGAGGCAGGGGAGGAGTGATGGGATTCCCCGTGGCCGTCCTCGCAGTCGCCTCAACACTCTCGGGCCTGATCGCGATCCCGGGCATCACTCAGGTCCCAGGGACGTACTTGGCGCCGGTCTTTGCGCGTTTCGGCCATGAGGCGGTACACGTCGACTCCTTCGGGTTCCCAGTCATTCTCGTACTAGGGATGGCAGCGATCGGCTTCATCGTAGGACTCAAATTGTTCGGCCCGTCGGGACAAGGGCGAGCTCGGGCTCAAAGGAGTTTGCAACGGCGGTTGGGAGGGCCGGTTGCCAATGCATTTTACCTCGACGACCTTTATGTGTGGGGAGCCGCATCGATCGGGCGTTGGGCTAAAGTTGGAGCGCTTCGAGTTCAATCGGGATTCGTAAGGCGCTACGCTTTGACATTCTTCGCTGGATTCGCGGCGTTCGTGTTTTATTTCCTCCTACTATAGACCGATCAATCACGGTGACCTGGCAGAGCATGGCATGGGTAATTCGAAGCATAGGGGGCTCACTCCTTGAGTATCGTAGAGATGAACTTTAGCGCAATTGCTCCATTGCTCACACTGGCTACGGCCGCGTTACTTGTGTTGATTCTCGATCTCATCCTCCCTTACGAACGCTCTCGTCCCTGGTGGTACGCTGTTGCCCTTGGGGGTATCCTGCTCGCTGGATGGTACACGCTCTCTCTTTGGTCGAGTGGCGCCGCGACCTCTCAAGCCGTTTTTGGGGGAGCGTACTCACTCGATCGGTTTGGCCTCCTCTTTGGAATGATCGTATTGAGTGCCGCATTCTTGGCTGTATTGCTGAGCTTCTTCCGCAAGGAGAGAGACGTCTCCGGGTACTTAGCGTTGATCTTGTGGGCCGCTATGGGGATGATGGTGCTCGCGGGCGCGGGAAACTTTATGACGCTCTTCTTGGGACTCGAACTCCTCTCCTTAAGCCTTTACGTCCTTGTCGCATTTGGCGAGCGCGATACTAAGGCGAAGGAAGCCGGATTTAAGTATCTCGTCCTAGGGAGCGTCGCATCGGCAGCAATGCTGTACGGACTCGGCTTTATCTACGGCCAGACGGGGAGCATGGATTTCACGGCACTCATCGCCGGCTGGAGTGATGGCGCTTCGACGCTGATGCAGGTAGGCGTCGGTCTGGTCGTCCTTTCGTTCGCGTTTAAGTTGGCCTTGGTCCCGTTTCACAAGTGGGCCCCCGACGTCTATCAAGGAGCTTCGGCGCCTGTCACTGCTTTTATGACCGTCGGGACTCGCGCAGCTGCGTTTGCCGGGTTGACCCGATTTCTGCTGGCAGTTGTACCTCAAGGTGAGACGTCATTGCTGGTGCCGTTGTGGGCGCTTGCAGGATTGAGTATGGTTGTCGGAAGTTTAGGCGCTTGTGTCCAGACGAACGTGAAGCGCCTGTTGGCCTACTCGGGTATCGCGCACGTCGGTTACCTAAGCCTCTCCTTTTTGGGACTCAGCGATCAAGGTGTCTCTGCCGGAGCTTTCTATTTGATGGCTTACCTCTTTATGAATTTGGGAGCTTTCGCGATCGTGGTTTGGCTGAGCCGCAACGGCCAGGAGGGTGAGTCGCTCGAGGATTTGGCTGGACTCTTTCGTCGCCGGCCCGTCTTGGCCGGCACGATGACGCTCTTTATGTTATCGCTCATCGGATTTCCCACTACCGCCGGCTTCTCTGGGAAGCTTATCATTGCGGCAGCTGCACTGAGTAGTGGGGTGGGCGATGTGGCGGCATGGCTTGTCGGCGGACTCGCTGTCACGACGGCGATCTCCGCGTACGCGTATGTGAAGGTGATCATGGCTATGCTGGGCACGAGCGAGGCGGGGATGGAGGTGCGCCGCGAGAATCTTGACGCGGTCGAGGTAGCTGTAGCTGCAGAGCCGACGCAGGAGACGCGTGACTCCACGGGGACGCCAATACAGCCACGCATGTCGAGTGTGGAGATTGGTTATTCGTGGTCCTTAGCTCTGGTCGTCGCCGTCTGCGTCGCAGGTACGCTCTACTTGGGTCTCATGCCACGAGTGGCCCTCGACCTGGCCACCAATCTACTGCCGATGACGTGAAGCACGTGCAATGACCGCGATAAAAAAGGGCGTGTACATCAAAGGAGTCCGGCGACTTATCCGAGCCGGACTCCTTTGATTCTTTTCGAACGTGGCGCTACGACCAAGCAAACTTCTCTGTAATGGTGCGTCCTGGAACCACCTGCACCTTGATGGGGTCACCGGCCCGGCCAGCGTCGATCAACTCGAGGGGAAGGCTGGTGCTCTTGCACTTGGGACAACGCAGTTCGTTCTCCTCGCGGTCAAACCACTTCTCATCCTTAAGGAAGTAGCCGGGCTTCGCTCCCGGCAAGAGCGTCGTCTCGTTTCCGCACACGCTGCAGCGGATCACCATTGTCGTCGTTCAACTCCCTTAATCATCCCATGCCCAAAAATAGTGGGGAATCCATCGATAACATGATACCATAACTGTCGTACTTCCACAGGGCAACATGATGCGGAAAGACCATTTGAAGGGGTGGCTAAGTTGGTTGAGGTCGAGCGCCGCCGTGCGGCTGATCCAGATCGGAACACCACAGTGTACACCTACTTGGTAGGACTGTTCGTCGGACTCTTGGTGATCGCAAATGTGATTGCGGTAAAACCTGTCGCGCTTCTCGGGCACGTTGTGCCTGTCGCCGTCCTCGCCTATGCGATTACGTTCCTTTTAACCGACACCATTGGCGAGGTGTGGGGAGAGCACCGTGCCCGCCATGTCGTCTGGACAGGCCTCGTCACCTCGATTGTGGTGGCACTTCTCGTGCGGGTTGCAGTCGTCATTCCACCCGTAGGATTTTGGGATGGAGACGACGCGTTTGCGGTGGTCCTGGGCGGCAATTGGCGTATCGTAGCTGCGAGCATGCTTGCGTACCTCGCCAGTCAGTTTCACGACGTGTGGGCGTTTGGCCTTTGGCGCCGCCTCACAAAAGGTCGGCATCTCTGGTTACGAAACTCCGCTTCGACACTAGTCTCGCAATTTATTGATACGGTAATTTTCATTACAGTAGCGTTCTACGGGGTGTGGGGCGGGTGGAGCGAGGTGTGGCCCGCGATCGTTGGCCAATATATCGTGAAACTGGTTATTGCGATTATTGACACTCCGATCGTCTACGCTTTGGTGGCTTGGGTGCGCCGAATGACCGGCACGATCGACCAGACAAATCCATAAGATTTCATTAGGTTTTGCTTTCGAATGCGAGCAGGGCTTCCCGATTGAGACACGAATTAGCATCTCGACGGAACCTTTCCGCACAGAACCTGTTGATGTATCGGTCCGCTTCTCGTACAATGTACGTGGGTCGCGGACCTCCGCATCTGCACTCTTGGGACGGGACCCGACAACAGATTTTAAAAGAAGTCGTGACAGACCGGATGCGGTGGGCGCTGCGGACCCAATCGGGTGTGCGCGGTCTTACCGCGCTAATTTGGTGCGCGCCTGCACTGGTCGTTAAACACTATTTGACAGCATGGGATCCAGGAAGGAGTACACCCGACCAATGCCCGACAACGTTGTGCCTCACGCATCCACCATCACTTGGAAGGTTGGGGCGGAGCAAGGTCAAGGCGTCGATTCGACAGGTACTATGATGGCTCTTGTTCTAAACCGCATGGGTTATCATGTTTACTCGTATCGGCAATTTTCATCTCGGATCAAGGGAGGGCATAGCAACTACTCCATTCGCGTAGGCCCTGATCCGGTGGGGGCGCCGTCGCATCGAGACGACATTCTTGTGGCACTCGACCAGGAGACGATCGATCGCAACCACCAAAAGTTAGCCGATGGCGGGCTCATGATTGCCGACAGTGACTTTGGCCCAACGTTACCAACCGGCTGTCAGGTCGAGTTACTCTCTGTTCCGCTAAGCGAGATTGCAAGCTCCGAAGGCCATAAGATTATGCGAAACGTGGCTGCTCTCGGAGCTTCGGCGTATCTGATGAATATTCCGCTCACGGAGTTCGAAGAGGCGCTGAAGCGTCAATTTGAACGCAAAGGTGAGAAGGTATGGGCAGCCAACATCGCTGTCCTTCATAAGGGTTATGAGTACGTCAAGGAGCATCACCCAAATACCAATGGTCTTTCATTGGCGCCGCCGCGGTCAAAGGGGTCCAACGGTTCCGTGGCCGAGCCAGCCCTATTTGTGAGTGGCAACGAGGCGTTCGCCATGGGCGCGTTGGTCGGAGGATGCCGCTTGATGGCGGGTTATCCGATTACGCCTGCCTCGGAGATCCTGGGCTATATGGAGCGGTACTTGCCCGCAGTGGGCGGGGCAGCGGTCCAGACCGAGGACGAGATGGCGGCTATTATGGCGGCTGTGGCCGCTGGGTACACTGGCGTGCGCGCCATGACGTCGACAAGTGGACCGGGCCTCTCATTGATGCAGGAGATCTTGGGTCTCGCGCACATTTGTGAGATTCCAGTGGTCATCGTCGATTGCCAACGAGGCGGTCCGAGTACCGGAATGCCCACGAAACAAGAGCAGAGTGACCTCTGGGCGCTCTTGTATGGCACCCACGGTGACACGCAGCGCATCCTGCTGGCGCCGGGCACGCGCGAAGAGGCGTTTTATGATGCGCAGCTTGCGTTCAACCTGGCCGAGCGTCATCAGTGTCCGGTGCTGGTCGCGATGGACCTCTCCCTAAGTCTCGATGAGTCGACCGTCCCTCATCTCGATAAGGACCGTATTCCGATCGATCGCGGCTTGGTTGCGACCGATGAGGACCTCAAGCACGAGGGACATTCTCGATTTCCGCGGTTCTTGCAGTCGGAGTCCGGCATTTCGCCCCGGTCGATCCCGGGCCAACCAGGCGGACAGTACCTGGCTACAGGGGCCGAGCACGGTGTCTACGGCTGGGTTTCCGAGAGTCCGGAGAACCGTGTAGCAATGGTAAACAAGCGGGCGCGCAAAGTGGAGTCGGTTGATGCCGAGAGCATCATCTACGAAGGTGATCCCGAGCCCGATGTGTTGATGATTGGTTTTGGTTCGCCCCGCGGAGCCATGTCAGAGGCCGCTGTTGCCTTGGCAGCCGACGGCATCAAGGCAGCCGTCGCGCATTTGCGGGTGCTGGCGCCGTTCCCCGGCAAGGAGCTTGCCGAGTATGTGAGCCGAGCCAAGCAGGTGTTGGTCGTCGAGCAGAATGCCAACGGACAGTTACAGTTCATCATAGAGGCCGCTCTCTTTAGGGCGAACGCCGATGGGCAGTACACCTATCCACGGATCCATCACTTGCGCAAATACAACGGGGTATCGGTCTACCCGGTTGAGATTATTGAGATGGTGAAGGAGTCGGTTGAGCATGGCAGTCAGCGTAAAGCAGTTTAAGACCGAAAGCGATTCCTGGTGGTGCCCAGGGTGTGGTGACTTTGCCGTTCTGGCCTCGATGCAAAAGGCTCTTGCCGATCTAGGCCTTGAGCCGCATAACGTCGCGTTGGTTGCAGGGATTGGATGTTCCGGTAAGATCGGCAACTACGTCAACTCCTACAACTTCCACGTGACGCACGGCCGCGCTCTCCCGGCCGCCATGGGAGTGAAACTGGCCAATCGCAACCTGACGGTGTTGGCTGCCGGTGGCGATGGCGACGGTTACGGGATCGGTGTAGGCCACTTAACGCATGCCATTCGGCGGAATATCAACGTCACTTACGTTGTCATGGACAACCAAGTGTACGGGCTCACCAAGGGCCAAAACTCGCCAACGTCAGATCTCGGCTTTCAAACTAAGGTAAGCCTTAAGAGCATCGAGAAGCCGGCTCGCCCAGCGCTCAGCGCGCTCTCGCTGGGAGCCACGTTCGTGGCACAGGGCTTCTCCAGTGACGTCAAGCAGCTAACTCGCTTGATCAAAGAGGGGGTCCAGCATCAAGGGTTTTCCTTGATCAACGTCTTTAGCCCTTGCGTCACCTACAACGCTATCAACACCTACGATTGGTTCCGCGAGCAGTTGGCAAACCTGGATGACCTCGATGAGGAGTCCGGGCGAGATGTAACGGATAAGGGCGCGGCCATGAATATGCTGCGGGAGTACGACGGATGGGTACGGGGCCTCATTTACCGTGATCCGGACTCAGTGCCGTACGAGGAGCGCATTGTCGGGTACAGTGACGAGTCGCTCTCCCAAGCAGACCTCTCACTCTCGGACGAATTGTGGTCCAAAATCGTGAGCGAACAGCAGTGAGGCGACGCCTCGCCACATTGGTAATAAGCTTGGTACTTACAGGCGTGGTCGGTCAAGGTACCGGCCACGCTTTTAGTGGTGGCGCTCACGCGATCGCGGGAGCCTCGCTGGGGCAGATGATGTCTCATGAATCAGGCGCATTCCTCGCCGGTTTTGCCAGTCACGCACTCCTCGATATGATTCCTCACGGCGAATGGAGCTTGGTGACACAAGGCGCCCTCTTTGCCGGCGCAGCTCTCCTAATCCACCAAGAAGTAGAGCGGACCAACGATCGGCGCCTCATTTGGGGAGCGGTAGGAGGAGTCATCCCCGATCTCGAACACTTTTTGTACGACATGGGGTGGATCAACAAGAAGTACTTCCCTACCCACAACGGTACCTTGCCTCACGGACGGACTCACAAGTGGGCGGGCCTTTGGATTGAAGCCGGAGTGACAGGGATCGTGTTAGGACTGACGTACTAATAGAGTAGGGTCGGGTAGATCGTACGAATGGAGAGTCTGGCGGTGACGAAGATGCGAGTGCTCATGTGGAGTCTCCTGGTGGTGCTGGTGATGAGCGTCGGCGCGTCCGCCGGGGAGTACTACCTTTCCGACGAGGCTGGTTATTGGTGGTATTGGGACGGTAGTCCCGATTACGAGGTGCTCATCCCATCGTCTGCGTATGCGTACGTACAAGTTGACTGGGCCGGCAGTACATCGTTGGAGGTTGCGCTGGGCGAAAAAGGGCCCCTGCTGATCGCCGGCACCATGCCTACAACGGACGTGGACAAGGCGTGGAACGCGATATCTTCTCGATGGGCAGCGTCGGTGGGGAGGTCCAGCACGACGACCAACTCGTCCATTGAGACCGAGAAAGGATTGCAGGCTCGTTTTAGAGTCCTTGAGGGGAGCCCAAACGGCGACAAGAAGGGCATTGTACGGATGGTCGCCTTTGTCAAGGACGGACGCCTGGCCTACCTCGCTTTCGTTGGTAATGAGAGTGAGTACGATGGAAACGTGCGGCAGTATTGGTTGCGCGCCGTGCACAGCTTTGATTGGCGCGGTTGATACCTACATACTGTGATTCAAGGAAGCCGTAGAGGCGCCCCAAACATCGGGGCGCCTCTAATATTTTACGATGCTGCGATTCCCGGAAATCGCGCCTAGCTGTTTGGCTTGTTGTGCACCCCGACGTCTTCGGAGGCGAACCCGCGCCGGAGCGTATTCTCCGTGATAGTGCGGGACTCCATGAATTGCAAGAGGTAGTCAGGGCCGCCGGCCTTGAAACCCACGCCGGAGAGGCGCAAGCCGCCAAAGGGTTGGCGTCCAACTAACGCTCCTGTCGTCTTGCGGTTGATGTACAGGTTTCCGACCTCGAAGCGATCGCGGGCAACCCGTACATGTGCCGGGTTTCGCGAGAAGAGTCCTCCCGTAAGGGCGAAGTCGCTGTCCATGGCGAGGTCGAGCGCGTGCTGAAAGCTCTCCGCTCGCATACAGGAGAGGACGGGTCCAAAGATCTCCTCGCAGGCGATCGTGGCTTCGTTCGGCACGTCGCCAAAGATGGTGGGGGGGACGAAAAACCCACCACTCTCGGCAAGTCTTGAAGGGAGCTGTTGAACGAGGAGTGGGACACCTTCGTGGTGTCCACGTTCTATAAACTCGCGTATGCGGCGAGCCGCCTCGTCGCTGATCACCGGTCCAATGAGGGTGTGAGGCTCTTCGGGCGTGTCGAATGGGATACTGCGCGCCGCTTCGACAAGACGTGCAACAAATGCGTCGTACACGTCACGTAGGACGATCGCTCGGGAGCAGGCCGAGCACTTCTGTCCGGCAAACCCGAAGGCCGAAAGGAGGACTCCCTGCACGGCTTCGTCTAAGTCGGCGTCGGCATCGACGATGATGGCGTTTTTTCCACCCATTTCGGCGACGACGCGCTTCACGTGGCGACTTCCGGGCGGGACAACAGCCGCACTTTGCAAAATCGAGAGGCCGACCTTCCGTGATCCGGTGAAGGCGATTGCACGAACATCGGGATGGTCGACAAGCGTGCGACCGACGCTTGCGCCCGCACCCGGCAGATAATTGACGACGCCCGCCGGTACACCCGCCTCCCTGAGTATCGAGAAGAGTTGGTACGCGATGACGGGGGTCGGCTCAGCGGGTTTGAGTATCACGGTGTTCCCCGTTGCCAGTGCCGCCGAACTCATGCCAGTCAAGATGGCCAGCGGAAAATTCCACGGAGCGATCACCGCTGTCACTCCGAGTGGGGTCCGCATGTAATCGTTCACTTCCCCAACTAATCGACCCATGCGCACGGGGCGGGCAATCTCCGCCGCATGCATGGCGTAGTACCGCAGGAAATCGATCGCTTCGGCCACGTCGCCATCGGCTTCTCGCCAGGGTTTTCCGGCTTCTAGAATCATCCACGCCGCTAGTTGACACCGTCTCTCATCCATGAGATCCGCTGCTTTGTAGAGAATCTCGCAGCGCTCCTCGACCGGACGAGCCCGCCACTCTTTATAGGCGGTCTGTGCGACGCGCACGGCCTCCTCCGCGTGGGCCGGCCCCGCGTAGGCCACTCGGCCAATGATCTCTTGAGGGTTGGCAGGGTTGCGAGAGGGCTGCCACTCGGCGCTCTGAACTCGGTCGTCTCCGATTACGAGCGGATACTCATCGCCCAATTGCGCCCGGACACGCTCGATGGCGCTTCGCATTTTGGCGCGATGCTCCTCCTGCGAGAAGTCGAGGAGTGGCTGGTTGCGAAAGCGTTCCTGCCCCAGCCTGGGTTGGGGCTTCCCAGCATTCCCATTCCCAACTCCGTTGCCGTCTCCGTTTTCGCCCCCGTTCCCACGTTGGTGACCGTTCGTTGAGTGCTCGTCGTCGCTCGTCCCAGTATGGGTAACGTGTGGTGAGGCCAGGAGATCTTGGACCGGCGCCTCTTCGACGAATCCTTTGCGCAGGAACGACTCGTTGGAGGTATTTTCGAGAAGGCGACGCACCAGATAGGCCATTCCCGGAATCAATTCACCAAAGGTGGTGTACACCCGGGTCCGCTCACCCATGTCGGTGAGCGCGGCTCGCATTGAGCCGGCCATGCCGTAGAGAAACTGGAACTCGAGCGCTCTTGGAGGTAGCTGGAGGTGGCGAGCGACCGCCAACGCGTGTGCAACGGAGCGAATGTTGTGGCTGCCGATGGCCAAGTCGATGATGTCGTGGTTTCGCAGAAACAGCTCGGTAATCCGTTCGAAGTTTGCGTCGGTGGCACGCTTATCGAGGTAAACAGGGATCGGCCAACCTTCGAGGCGCGCGTGGACTGTCTCGTAATCCCAGTATGCACCCTTCACGAGGCGAACGGTGATAGGTGTGCCCCGTTCACGGGCCCAAGCCACAAGCCTCTCTGCGTCTTCGTACGACTCGCGCAGATAGGCCTGTAGGACGATCCCCAAGTGGCGGTAATCCTTAAACGCCGACTCCGTACAGAGCGCCTTAAACGTATCAAAGGTGAGCTCTTTGATTGCGTAATCTTCGACGTCGATGTGCACATGAGCCCCTTTTTGCACGGCCATCTCCGCAATCGGGTAGAGGCGGTGAACGGCCTCCCGAATGCTCCGTTTGGGATCGATAGGATCGAAATGGGGATGTAGTGCCGTCACCTTGACGGAGAGGTTCACCGGCGGCAAGAGGCCGTCCGGCCGTTGATCAATCTGAGGTATCCTCTCCCAGTGTTGTGATCGGTCCGTAAGAGTATTGAGGAGCTCAAGGTACTTGGCTTGGTACGCTTCCGCCTCCTGGTGGCTGAGGGTAGCCTCGCCTAAAACGTCCAATGTGAAGGCGGTCCGCTCGCGTCGGAACTCTTCTGCTCGCTTGACGGCCTCCTGGGGGGTCGTCGCTGCGATAAACGTACGAGCAACCTGTTGCAGACCTTTGCGCAGCGTTGCCGCCACCGCTTTTTGCGCGAGGGGGCCGGTGGTGGCCAGGCCCAGCCCCACCTTTAAGAGACCTGAGAACGGGTCCGGTCGGCCGCGAAAGTACTCACGGAGGTGGGAGAGTACCTCTTTGTCTGAACGCAGTGTGGGCAGGACGTCGACAAACCGAAAGAGTTGGAGTCGGGCGTCCTCGTGACGTGTCGACCAGTTGAGTAATCGTGACGTCCAGGTCTCACTCTTAAAAAGATCGTCGGCGCCTTGGGTGGAGCGCTCGTAGAGCTCTCGTCCAATCGCCTGAGTATAATGCTCGATACTCTCCAGCTCAATCGTCTTCATGTGCGAGTCGCCTCCTAATGGACGCGGCTTACGACGAGTCCCTTTGCATTATGCACTCCCTTTCGTAAGGTATGCGTACCTCGAGAAATCGGCCATAGAAGGGCAAGGCTCCCGCTGCGATGAATTCCTCAGGACGGACGCGAACGAGGCAACGTAGGGGGAGTAGTCGGTGAGTGCAAATCACTCAAGAGGCGTGGATGGTCGGCAAGGTGAGCATGAAGATGCCGCACTGATCGCTCAGAACCTCGTGAAGCGGTATGGAGAGCTAACGGCGGTGAACGGTGTCTCTTTCACGGTGGCGACGGGGGAGATTTTTGGCCTTTTGGGGCCTAACGGCGCCGGCAAGACGACGACCCTGGAGATGCTCGAGGGGTTGCGTCGACCTGACGAGGGAACAGCTCTCGTGGCCGGCATCGATGTGCGCAAGCACCCGCGCAAGGTGCGAGAGCGGATCGGAGTGCAACTACAGGACGCGGGCCTCTTTGAACGGCTCACCGTGGCCGAGACACTCAAGACGTTCGCCGCGTTTCATACCCATGCGCAACCGGTACCCCCGCTGATCGAGCGGTTCAACCTCACGGAGAAGGCTAAGACACAGGTGGAACAGCTCTCAGGCGGTCAGCGGCAACGCTTATCCATAGCCCTCGCATTATTAAACGATCCGTTGATTCTCTTCCTCGACGAGCCTACGACCGGACTCGACCCCCAAGCACGCCGCAATCTGTGGGATGTGATCGCTAACATCCGAGATGAAGGGCGCACCGTCGTGTTGACGACACACTACATGGATGAGGCTTACCATTTGTGTGATCGAATCGCCATTGTCGACCGTGGCGAAGTGATCGCCCTCGATACACCCAACGCGCTCATTCAAGAGTACGCATCCGGGGCTAAGATTCTCCTAGAGATTGAGGATGAGGACGACGTTGCGTGGCTAAGTGAGCTGCCGGCTGTGGAGCGCGTGGCCGTGAACGTAGGGGTGACGAGCGTACACACCACATCGCCCGAACAAAGCCTGCCCGCACTGTTTGATGCGTTCAATCAGCGGGAGATGCGCTTCCACAGTTTGCGCATCGAAGCAGGCTCGCTTGAAGACGTCTTTCTAAACTTGACTGGCCGGAGTCTGCGAGAGTAGCACTCGCGCTGGACGCATCGGTCATTTGGGGAGTGGCCACGAGGAATGAAGGGTTTTTGGGCCGTTGTAACGATGAGCTTTCGCACATGGTGGCGCGATAAAAGCTCGGTCTTTTGGGGGGCGTTCTTCCCATTGCTGCTCATGGGGCTCATTGGCCTTGTCTTTGGCAGCAGCGATCAACTCCGTTTCAGCGTCAGTGTCGACGCCCTCGAGGGCGATCCACTCGCATCCGGAGCGCTCGAGGGGCTGCGTTCTGTTGAGGTGTTCGATGTCGTGGTTGAGGCACAGGAGGTGGGCCTCCAACGACTGCGGGCCGGAGAGCGGAGTCTAGTAGTCCTGCTACCGCACCTGGTCGACGGCAGGCCGAGTGGCGACGTCAACGTGTATTACGATGAGTCAAATGCCCAGGTGAATCAGGCGGGAATCTCAATCGTTGCACAGGTGGTCAGCGAGGTGAATCAACGCCTCACGGGGCGGCCGGACGTGATCAGATTGCAGACGTCCGGCATCTCCACAAACGATCTCTCAATGTTTGACTTCCTCCTACCGGGTATCATCGCGATGACGATTATGCAGACCGGCCTAATGGGCGTCACCTGGGTGATTGCAAACTACCGCGAGCGGCTCACGCTCAAGCGGGTGTTGACCACACCATTTCATCCCTTTGCATTCCTGGCGGGACTGGTGACGCGCTTTACGGTAGTGAATCTCCTCCAAGCGGCGATTATCTTTTTGGTGGCAACCTTTCTCTTTGGCGCCAAGACCGTGGGCAGTCTATGGCAAATGACGGCGCTCGCGATCATAGGATCCGTCACCTTCCTCGCCATTGGTTTCGCAGTCTCTACGCTCTCCAGGACAGCCGAGTCCGCAAACAATCTTGGGAGTCTAATCAACTTCCCGATGCTCTTTTTGTCCGGAACGTTTTGGCCTCGAGAGATGCTGCCGGAGGGAATCCGCCCCATCGTCGATGCGCTGCCTCTCACACCTCTGGTCGATGCCATGCGCGGCGTGGGCGCCTCTGGGGAGTCTCTCTTGGCATATTCCGGTGGGATCCTCTATTTGCTGGCCTGGGCGACCGCCGGATTCGCCGTCGCAGCGTGGCGCTTTCGCTGGGAGTAGCTCTCGTAGTTGCCCTCGGCTTTAGTCGGTGCCGTCAGGTGAGGCGGGACGTTCATACTCGTAACCGCTATCCCACCGAGCGGACTGTGCCCGCACATCGAGGGGGTCAAAGATCTCTGTGCTTTCGGCGCCTTCTGCCAGAAGCACAGCCAAGGCACCTTTGTCGATCGAACGGCTGATCGAGTGGTCCACCAAAATGTACTCCCCCGGGACGTCAATCGTAAATTCGACCCACGTTGCGCCGCCGGCTGGAATGAGAGTGGTTTGAATGTTGTGGATGGCATCGGTGCCGCCCTCTTTGTGGACGACGTCAAAGATCTCTCCGATGACATGGAACGAAGAGACTAAGTTGGGACCGGCGTTCCCCACAAAGACTCTCACCCGGTCTCCCACGGACGCCTTAAGGGCGTGATCGCCTGAGAGTGCCTGAAACTGACCATTAAAGACGACGTAATGTGGGTTCTCGCTTCGGAGTCCCTCTTCAGAGAACTCGGCATGTCCCCGCACCCTGGGTGGCGCATTAGCGTAGATCTCGCCCTGAACGATGTAAAACTCTTTGTCGACCGGTGGGAGACCGCCTTGTGGTTCGACTAAGATCAGACCGTACATGCCCATGGCGATGTGTGTCGGAACGTGCGGCGCCGCACAGTGATAGACAAAGAGCCCAGGGTGGAGCGCCTTAAAGCGGAATGTTCTCTCCTCCCCAGGCCGAACCATGGTCGCTTCGGCGCCGCCTCCCGGACCGTTCACGGCGTGCAGGTCAATATTGTGGGCTATTTCGCTGTCCGAGGCGTTTTCGAGCGTCAACTCGACGGTGTCACCTACTCGGACTCGAAGCATTGGTCCGGGAACAGTTCCGTCGAAGGTCCAGTAGCGGTAGGTGGTTCCGTCCGCGAGAGTGCCGTCAAGCTCTTTGGCTTGAATGCGAACGCGGTGCAGCTTGGGCTCAGAGCCTGTCAGCGGGGGAGGGAGGTCATCTCCTGAGCGGCTCACTCGAGCGGCGTCCTCGATGGCCGGCTCGAGGCGCACTTGCCGATCGGAGAGTTGCTCAACACGCTGCGATATCTCGTCTGTCGCGGCCGACATTCGATTCCACGAGACGAGTCCGACAATCGCGAGCGCAAGTGCAACGATCGCAAGGGCCATCGAGCTTCCGAGTCCTCTGCTTCTGGGGGACATTATCGAATCACCTCTGCCACGTAAGCATCCCCAAAGCTAGAGGCAGGAATTCCGGGAGGGTGTGAGGCGTTCGCCGCAGCCGCCCCGTCCATAGGGCAGCGGCGACGAACGCAAGCAGATCTTACTGTTGTGCGCTCTCGAGTTTCTCCCAAGCATCGGCCAGGGCGGTCTCGAGCAGAGGATGCAACGTGTTGATCACATTCTGAGGTGGAGCTTCGCCCGACTTGAGCATGGGAATGTGCGCGCGGACGACGCTGTCCACGTCTCGATAACTTGGGGGCGAGGGTTGCGCAACGGTGCGGGTGTACGATTCGACGATCGCCTTTTTATTGAGGAAGGAGTTGTCGGTGTACACGAATCCTTGGTTGGCCGGGTCATACTCCCCGAAGTACTCTGCGAGGGCTGCCGGACCACCGGGAATCCATCCGATCTCCATGGCAATCTTCTGCGCCTCGGGCGTCATCCAGTACTTGAGGAACTCCCAAGCAGCTTCGGGGTTCTTTGCTCCCGCCGCCATCGAGAAACCGGCGCCGCTGCCGTACGTGATGGGCCCGGCAGGGGCGATAGGCATCACTTCGACATCCCAGTCGTAGGCCATACCGCTCAACTGGCGCATCGTCGTCTGGATCGCACCCAGCATCGCCACGTCGCCGTTGGCAAACGCCCTACTTCCGCCCCCCGTCTTGGGGGAGATCTCCCAGGTGTTGTAGAGATCGTACGTCCATTGGAAAGCGTCGCGCACTCGCGGATCGTAGAGATTGGAGTGCCGTAAATCGTCGGTCCACTTGTTGGTTCCCCAGAAGAGCTCAGGCCAGAGGTGGAAGTTGACGATGTCGAGTCCCCATTGGTCGGTCTCACCGTCGCCGTTCTTGTCGTGAGTGAGTTTGCGGGCGTGGTCGATCAATTCAGCGGTCATGTGCCAATCCCGGGAGGGATAGCCCAAACCGTTTTGGTCAAAGATGGACTTGTTGTACCACAAGAGCATTGTGCTGAGCTGCCACGGAAGGCCCGTAATCTTCCCTTCGGTGGTAAAGAAGTCGATGATCCCTCGCGGAAACTGCGAGTAGATGTCGACGTTGTCGCGCTCGATGTACGGGGTGAGATCGGCGTAGAGCCCAAGGCGATCTACATCGGAGTGCGTGATGAAGTGCGTCACGACGAGGTCCGGCGAGGCGCCCGCGACGCTGCGAATCGTGAACGCCTCCTGAACCGTGAAAGCGTTGCTCCCGGAGGCTTGCAGATCGATCTGAATGTCAGGGTGCTTCGCATGAAAATCGTCGAGGAGCGGCTGCCATACCGTCGTGTCGCCCCAAATTAGGAATGTGAGCGTTGTCTTGGCAGCGGCGAGTCCGGAGAGGCTAAGAGAGAGAAGCAGCGCAAGTAGAGCGACGACGCACAGGTGTCTGTGTGCACGTTTCAACGGAAAATGTCTCCTTTAGTTTTTGGATTGGGTCGGTGTAGAAGACTTACTACAAATCGACGCTGCAAGAGTTCGGGCGACGACTGCGTTGACGACGGCGTTCATCCCTCCCCAGTAATGCCAAGAGTGGTAACTTAAAGTACTTTTTGCACGTTTTTCGGTATTCCTGCAGATAAATCACACGTCTCCGAGGGGAATACGTTAGAATCGGCGGCGGTGTACTCCAGATGCGGGCACAAGAGGCGCCGGGCACAAAAAAAGGGCCCGGGAGTACCCGGGCCCTTCTTTAATTATGAGGTTGTGAGTTACGCCTGAGGCTCTGTCATTCCCGCAGGGTCGAGGGCTTTGTCAAGCTCTTCGTCAGAGAGGACACCTTGCTCCTTGGCGATCTCGCGCACGGTGCGCCCGCTCTGATAGGCCGCCTTGGCGATCTGGGCGGCACGATCGTACCCGATCACTTTGGCGAGCGGTGTACACATCGCCAAACTGCCTTCGATGAAGCCTTCGCAGCGCTCCTCATCCGCTTCGATGCCATCGACACACAACTCCTTGAACGCTCGGGCCGCCCCGGCCGTCAGTTCGAGGGAGTTGATCGCGTTGTGCGCCATCATGGGCATCATGACGTTGAGCTCAAAGTTACCCCACTGGCCGCCGATGGTGATGGCCGTGTCATTTCCGGTCACCTGAGCCGCCGCTTGAATCACCGCTTCGGGGATTACAGGATTCACTTTCCCGGGCATGATCGACGAACCCGGCTGCAGCTCGGGCAGAAGAATCTCACCGAGTCCGCAACGGGGACCGGAGCCTAGCCAGCGCACGTCGTTGGCAATCTTCATCAGTGCGGTCATGGCAGCCTTAAGGGCGCCGCTTACGTATACCAATGCATCCTTGGACGCTTGCGCCTCAAAGTGGTTGGCGGCTTCGACGAAGGGGATACCTGTCTTATCGGCGATGAGAGCAATGGCCCGCTTAGCGAATTCGGGATGTGTATTGATGCCTGTGCCCACCGCTGTGCCGCCCAAGGCGAGCTCGTGTAGATGGGTGACGGCGCTCTTAACCCGGTCGGCGGCGAGCTCTACCTGACGGGCATACCCGGAGAACTCCTGGCCCAGGCGGATCGGCGTCGCATCCTGCAGGTGGGTTCGGCCGATCTTGAGGATGCCATGAAACGCCTCCGCTTTAGCCGCGAGCGCTGCGCTCAGCGCTTCGAGGGCGGGGATCACCTCGTTGTGCGCTGAGAGGGCAGCGGCGACGTGGATCGCGGTCGGAATCGTATCGTTGCTAGACTGGCCGCGGTTGACGTGATCGTTGGGATGAACGGGCTCCTTGGAGCCCACCTGGCCGCCCAACGCCACATTGGCGAGGCTGGCGATCACTTCGTTTACGTTCATATTGGTCGATGTGCCGGAGCCGGTCTGGAACACATCGACGGGGAACTGGCGCGCTTCGATCTCGCCGTTATAGATCTGCAAGGCGGCTGCCGCAATCGCGTCGGCGACCCGGGGCTCGATGAGGCCGAGCGCCTTGTTGGCCTCCGCAGAGGCCCATTTCACCAACGCGAGCGAACGAATGCTCTCGTCCGGCATGGTAAGCCGACTCAAGCTAAAGTTGTCGACCGCCCGCTGGGTTTGGGCGCCGTAATAGGCCCAGGAGGGCACCTTTACCTCGCCCATCGAGTCAGATTCGATTCGGTATTCCACGCTTTCTCAAACTCCTTTTTCCTTCGGATGAGGCCCTTCGCTCATATATTGGGCGGCGGATCAACGTAATCCTACCCGAGCTCAGCGTTCTTGATGTGGGGCCTCATTGGGCGATGGCGCCCTCGTCTCCCTGCGAAAGTGCACCGACTTCGGCGCGGGGGGAGACTCTGAGGAAGCGTGAACGGTTCCGCTCCCAGTTGCGCAGGAGCTCAGCCGCCTTGGGGCTCGATGTCTTTTCGTAATGGTTGAGGAGGAGTTTGCGCAATCTGCGGAAGTCTCCCGTCTCTAACGGATGTGCCGTCACCATCTGGTCGTTGAGACGGGCCGAGAAGCGGCCCTCTTCGTCGAGGATAAAGGCTTCGCCGCCCGTCATGCCGGCGCCGAAGTTGTATCCGGTGGGTCCTAGGACGACGACGGTTCCTCCGGTCATGTACTCACACCCATGATCCCCGACGCCTTCCACGACGGCGGTCGCGCCTGAGTTGCGCACAGCGAAGCGTTCACCCGCCTGGCCGGAGGCGTACAACTCGCCTCCCGAGGCGCCGTAGAGGACGGTGTTCCCCACGATAACGTTCTCGTGGGGAGCGAACGTGGCGCCGCGATCAGGACGTACAACGATCTCTCCGCCCGCCATGCACTTGCCGACGTAATCGTTGGCCTGGCCAAAGAGGTGAAAGTGGACGCCGCCCACGAGGAAAGCCCCAAAGGATTGGCCCGCAGTCCCCGTAAAGCGTACCCGAATCGTCTCGCGAGGCAGGCCCGAATCGCCGTGTCGCTTCGCAACCGCGTAAGCGAGGCCGGCTCCTACAGTGCGATGGCGATTCTCTATCTCCGTCTCAATGACGACCGGTTGCTTCTCCTCGATGGCTTTGCGTGTCCGCTCGATCAACATTGGGTCGAGGCGAATCTCACCAGGGAGCGGGTTGCGGTGCCACGTCCGGTGTCTGACACGCTCCGCTGCCCCTTCGGGGACTGCAAGTAGCGGCCTGAGGTCGAGTTTGGGCGAGGCCTCATGCACGTCGGGGGACTGCGTCAGCAGCTCTGTGCGGCCGATGATCTCTTCGAGGCGGCTGTAGCCGAGCTGGGCGAGGAGTTCGCGCACTTCGCGGGCCAAAAATGCGAAGTAGGCCATCACCATCTCGGCCCGTCCCGGAAACTTCGCTCGGAGTTCGGGCTTTTGGGTAGCAACGCCGACCGGGCAGTTGTTGGTGTGACAAACACGAGCCATGATGCACCCTTCGGCGATCATCGCCGCCGTGCCGAAAGAGTACTCGTCTGCACCGAGGATTGCGGCGATGACGACGTCCCGACCGTGCTTCATGCCGCCGTCCGCTCGCACCGACACGCGTTCACGCAGGCCGTTGGCCAGCAGCGCCTGCTGCGTCTCGGCGAGTCCAATCTCCCAAGGGAGTCCGGCATTTTTGATGGAGTTGAGGGGAGAAGAGCCGGTGCCGCCGGCGTTTCCACTGATAAGGATGATGTCGGCATACCCTTTGGCTACGCCCGCGGCAATGATGCCGACGCCGGTTTGGGAGACGAGCTTTACTGAGACCTCGGCCTCCGGGTTGCTTTGCTTGAGGTCGTAGATGAGCTGAGCCAGGTCCTCGATCGAGTAAATGTCGTGATGAGGCGGCGGCGAAATGAGCGCCACTCCGGGAACGGTGTTGCGTAACCGGGCGATCAAGTCGGTCACCTTGTGACCGGGAATCTGTCCACCCTCTCCGGGCTTTGAGCCTTGCGCCATTTTGATTTGAATCTCCTTGGCGGAGGCCAGGTAGCCGGCCGTGACACCGAAGCGGCCCGAGGCGACTTGCTTCACAGCGCTGTTTCGTTCGGTCCCAAATCGAGAGGGATCTTCGCCACCCTCACCGGAGCCGGAGCGCCCCCCGAGACGATTCATCGCGATCGAAAGCGTCTCATGCGCTTCGGGGGAGAGGGATCCCAGACTCATTTGTGCGGTTGAAAACCGCTTGAAGATAGCTTCCTCGGGTTCGACTTGGCTCAAGGGGATCGGTTTTCTGTCTGAGTTGAACGCAAAGAGTTCGCGCAGTTGCCCTGGATGAGATCGGATGGCGCCAACGAACCGCTTGTACTCCTCATACCCTTGCTCAAAGGCGTCGTCGTCGTCGCCGATCGCGAGCTTTACCGCCTTTTGGAGTTGCCGCGCGGTCTCAGGAGTGTAGTCGTGGAACTCTCCCGATTTGCGCGGTTTGTAGAACCCGTACATGCCCAGCTTGTTGAAGTCCGCGGCAAAGGCCTCTCGGTGCCATGTGAGGCTGGTGCGCCCGATGTCGGCGAAATCGCTCCCCGACACGCTCGAAGGCGTGCCGACAAAGCAGGTGTCGATGACGTTGGGGTTGAGTCCCACAGACTCAAAGATCTGAGCGCCTGTGTAGCTGTCCAAGGTGGAGATGCCCATCTTGGACATCACCTTGAGGAGACCCTCTTCGACGGCCTCCTTATAACGCTCCTGGGCTTCGGCCACCGTGACGTCATCGATGCGGATGCGCCCTTCTTCCACTTGTTGTCGGATGGTGGTCAGCGCCAAGTAGGGATGAACGCACGAGGCTCCGTACCCGATGAGGGCGGCGAAGTGGTGGACCTCGCGCGGCTCGCCCGTTTGGGCAACGAGGCTGACCCGCATGCGTTTGCCGACCCGCATCAGGTGGTGATGGACAGCGCCGACGGCCATCAGGGACGGAATGGGTGCGTGCGCTTCATCGACGCCGCGATCACTAATGATGAGGAGCGACGCGCCCTTGTCCACGGCCGCTTCCGCCTCACGGGTGAGACGTAAAACAGCGGCCTCGAGAGCCGCTTCGCCTTGGGCGACCGGGAACAGCGCGCTCACTCTCGCCGAACGGAAGTGGGCCTCACGAGCGCCGAAGGCTTCGAGTGCGGCCATCTCGTGGTCGAGGAGGATGGGGCTCTCCGAGACGATGAGGCGCGCGTGCTCTGGCGTCTGGGCCAGCAGGTTTTGACGTGGGCCTAGTAGGGTGCGCAATGAGAAGACGAGCCGCTCACGCAGGTGGTCGATGGGTGGATTCGTCACCTCGGCGAATCGTTCTTTAAAGTAGTGAAAGAGCGGCCTATTTTGTTTGGAGAGGACCGCGTGCGGCGTGTCGTCGCCCATGGAGCCGTTGGGCTCCTTGGCGTTCTCCACCATCGGCCTGAGCACGACAGTCAGCTCCTCGGACGTATAACCAAAGGCAGCCTGCTGACGCACAAGACCGTCTGCATCAGACTCCAAGTGTGCGGCGACGTCGGGGTCAGGCGCCGTGTCGACGCTAACATTCGAGACCAACTCGTCGATTGAGCGGCTTTGCTCCGCCACCCAAGTGCCGTACGCTCGCCGCCCGGCGATCTCTTCTTTGATCCGGCGGTTGCCGTGGATCGTACCCTGAATAACGTCGACCGCGATCATTTGGCCTGGCCCCAACTTCCCGTGGAGCTCGACTTCTTCAGGCGCGATCGGAGTCGTCCCTACTTCGGAGCCGGCAATCACCATGCCGTCCTTCGTCACGGTGTAACGCAACGGACGCAGTCCGTTGCGATCGAGCGAAGCGCCGACGATCCGCCCGTCACTAAATGCAAGGGCGGCCGGACCGTCCCACGGCTCTACCAGCGACGCGTGATACTGATAAAACCCTTTGAGTTGGGGCTCCATCTCCTGGATGCCTTCCCAAGCTTCGGGAATGAGCATACTGACAGCGTGAAGGGAGTCTCGGCCCCCCATGTAGAGGAGCTCGAGGGCGTTGTCGAGCATCCCGGAGTCGCTGTTATCCTCGTCGATCACAGGGAGAATCTCCTGTGTGTCGAAGTGTGGCGACGAGAGTAGGCCCTCCCGAGCGCGCATCCAGTTGACGTTCCCCTGCAGTGTGTTAATTTCGCCGTTGTGAGCGAGCATGCGAAAGGGTTGCGCCCGGCGCCACGTCGGGGTGGTGTTCGTCGAGTAGCGTTGGTGATAGATTGCTAAGGCCGTCTCGAATTGAGTGTCGCGGAGATCGAGATAAAACTCGGCCAGTTGGTCAGCCATAAGCAGGCCCTTGTAAATGATCGTGCGCGCGGAGAGCGACGCCACGTAAAGTGCGTCGTGATACACCTGTGCAGCCTGCCGTTCGATCCGCTTGCGGCAGGTGAAGAGGCGACGCTCAAACCGCTCTTCATCATCGTTTTGGGGGCGAGAGACGAGAGCGTGCACGATGTGGGGCCGGGTCCGCTTGGCCCAATCGCCAATGACCGAGCTGTTGATTGGGACCTCGCGCCATGCATGAAAGGGGACGCCACTCTCTTTAAACGCCTCCTCGATGAGGCTCATGCAACCCCTCTGGGCGCTGCTCTCCTGGGGCAGAAAGAAGACGCCCACCGCGATCCGTTCCGGGTTGACGCTCGCGCCGGTGAGACGGGCCGCTTCGTCAGCCATCAAGCTTCTTGGAATCTGTGTCAACACGCCGGCCCCGTCGCCGGTCCCCTTGTCGAAACCGACAGCTCCTCGGTGAGCGAGGCGACACAACGAGTCCAAAGCCATCCCTAAGACGGGTTTGCGGTTGCCGGTCGTCGTTGCGATGAATCCGACACCGCAGGCGTCCTTCTCACTGCGGGGATCGTAGAGCGAAAGGTGTGTTAATTCTGTGCTCACTGGGTTGTGGGGCGCTGTCCAACCGGAAGAAAGATGGTTGAAACGCGACCCTCCCTCCTCTGTTAAAATTGCGTGGTGTAACAAAACTAGAACTCGGGGATTTGGTTTTCCTATTGTACAAGAGCGCTTTAGAGGCGGCAACTCATGAGAAGAAGTATACACGTATACATGTCCGAGAGGTCCGATGCGAAAAGTTGAGAATGCCTATCTGTGTGTAGTACTATGTGGAGTAAAGGTCGAGTCGAACATGTGTCTCGATATCACTTGTGGGAGCGATCGCCTTGAACGATGACGAGTTGCAAAAGTTGCAGGTGGCTTCCGAAGTCGACTGTGAGGGCGAGCTTTGTCCGGGCCCTGTCTTAAAGTCGATGGAGGCGTTGGGCGCCGTACAAAGCGGTGAGATTGTCGTTTTGCGCACCGATATTCAGGTGGCGACGGAGAACGTGAAAGTTGCGGTGGAGACCGGAGGCCTGGCGCAGGTCGAAGGAGTCCGGCACGCCGAAGGCATCTACTATATGTACATGCGCAAGCTTTAGGAGAGGGGCAAGATTGTGGCAGAAAAGACCCAGACCACAGAGAGGAACGGGGCGGGAGGCGCCATCCTCACGCAGGATCAACTCTCTCGATATTCCCGTCAGTTGATTCTCAGTGAAGTTGGCATTGAAGGCCAACGTAAACTGCTAAATGCCAAAGTGCTGATCATCGGGGCCGGAGGTCTAGGATCGCCGTCGAGCATCTACCTGGCCGCGGCCGGCATCGGAACGATCGGCATGATCGACGCGGATCGGGTCGATCGTACCAATCTGCATCGTCAAGTTCTTCATTTCGATAAAGACGTCGACCGCCCCAAGACGGAGTCGGCGCGGGAGCACCTCGAGGCGCTCAATCCCGACGTGAAAGTCGTGGAGCACCGCACGTTCCTCGACTCTTCGAATGCGATGGAGATCATCTCCCAGTACGATCTCGTCATCAACGGGTGCGATAATTTCGCGACTCGATACCTTGTTAACGACGCCTGCGTATTGCTGGGGAAACCGCTCGTCGACGCGAGTATTTTGCGCTTTGAGGGACAAGCGACGGTCTTTATGCCCGGTAAGGGATGCTACCGGTGCCTCTTCCCGGAGCCACCACCGCCAGGCATGGTGCCCAACTGTGCCGAGGCCGGAATCATCGGTGCGTTGGCCGGACACATGGGGACACTCCAGGTCGTCGAGGCCGTTAAGATCATCCTTGGAATCGGCCAGACCCTTTCGCAGAAGATGGTCCTCTACGACGCACTGTCGGGAGAGTATCGCTCAGTGAAGTGGCGCCGGGATGAGAATTGCCCGATCTGCGGTGAGAATCCGGTGATCACGGAGCTGATCGATTACGAGGAGTTCTGTGGGTTGCCGCCACGCGGCGATGAGGCCGATCAAGACGAGTTGAGTGGGCCGCCCAAGGAGGTCGTTGAGGCTCAGGGTTGGGCCAAGGACGTCGCCGATGTGCAACACCTCGTCGACGCCGAGGACGTTCAGTGGCTCGACGTGCGCGAGCCTCAGGAGTATAAGATGTTTCGCATTCCCGGCTCGACGCTCATTCCTATGTCTCAGACTCTCAGTCGCATAGGCGAGCTTGATCCGGACAAGGAGACCTTAGTCGTCTGCTTGAGTGGGGATCGCAGCGCTTCGATCACCCTCGATCTCAGAAAGCAAGGCTTTCAAAAAGCGTACAACTTGACCGGCGGAATGGTCGCCTGGATCAATCAAAAGCTCCCTGTCGATCGTGGGTAGGCGGGTGCACATTATATTGAAAAAGCTTTAACCGGCGACTGGCCGTCGAACGTGAGGGCGCCTCTTAATAGGGGCGCCCTCACCATTAACCCGTGAAGTCCAGATCGATGTTGGTCTGCCGTGCCAGCGCGTTCATCTGGCGCAGAATCATTTCAAGGTTGTCACGTCGTGTAATGACCACGCGCAGTCTCTTGGGAACGAAACTGATCGTACGTTGGCGAACCTCTCGCTCCATAAGTCGTTCGAAGTGGAGTTGCCACTCGTACGGCGGGTCGTACGAGAGTGTTAAATAGATCGCATACGCCTCATCGAAGGAGTTGTCGGGTACCACCTCTGGATCGAGGTCGACAATTTCGATGGGCGGATAACCTTCTTCATTCATGCGCGCCCAAGCCCCCTCTACACTCATTCTATCACGCCGTTCGCCGTGAACGATCGAGAGACCGACCGCGTTGGGCACGTTGCGTCGGTTGGGACGAGGGGCGGCGCCCTTCCGACGGGGGAGGGCCGCGCCCCGGCAACAGCGAATGTGAGGGTGACAAGGGAGGTACGAGGGCCTTGGTACGCGTCCTACACCTGGCCGATCTGCACTTGGGATGGAGCTCGCCTTTGGATGAATTACCAAACGGGCGTGTCGAGGAGCGCGACGCCCGTTTGGGTAAGGCCATAGATTGGGCGCTTGAGCAGAGAATCGACCTTGTGTTGATTGCAGGAGACCTCTTTGAGACGCATACACCCGACCGCAGCCTGGTGAGTCAGGCAAAAGGGCATCTCGCCCGGGCCGTGCGTGCGGGCGTGGTTGTGGTGACGCTTCCCGGCAACCACGACGAGATCAGTTACCACAATTCAGTCTACCGCGAACACGCTGATGATTGGCCGGGTGTGTTGATTCGTAATCCCCACTTTGCTCACGCCTGTTCTGTGACGGTGGGAGGTGAGCGGGTGCACCTCTACGCACTGGCGTACACTGGCGGTCTCACCCAGACGCATCCGCCACTCTCACAGTTTGAGCGAGGTGACCAGGACGGTTACCACGTCGCGCTCCTGCACGGTTCCCTGGAGCACGATCATGGCGACCGCAGCCTGCCGATCGACCTTAACGCAATCGCACAGGCCGGGTTTGACTACGTGGCGTTGGGACACATTCATCGGCACCGGCGCTACGGCGTGGCGGGGCGCCCCATCGTGTACGCCGGCATGATCGAGGGAAAGGGGTTTGACGATCCCGGTGTCGGTCACTACACGGTGGCGCGCCTCAAAGGAGGCGGGGCCACCTTAGAGACGCACGATGCTAAGGCGCGTCGCCTCCATACGTTCGACGTTGACGTCGGCGCGTTTACGTCGCTTGAGGAGCTTACGGAGTCGGTGTGTGGATCGATCTCAGAGGGTGACCTGGTGCGTCTGCGGTTGCGAGGCGCGCCGGAGTACCCCTTCGATTCGGAGGCCATTCGTCTGGGCACAGCTGGTAGGGCCTCATACGTTGAAATTCAGGACCAGACTGATGCCCTAAGGGATGACGCGCTCGCGACGTTGGCTGAGGAGCCTACGATTCGCGGAGCGTTTGTCGCCCGAATGCTCCATCGGATGCGTGAGGCCGGTGACGACACCCATCAACGCCGAGTGATTCGTCGCGCTATCGGACTGGGTCTGCGGGCGATGGACGGGAATCACTCATGAAAAAGGAACGAACTGACCTCTCCGATCACCGTCTGATCATCGAGCGGCTCACGCTTTGGGGATTCGGTCCCTTTCGAGGACGTGTCGACGTTCGTTTTCCCACAGGATTGGGTGTGTTGGTCGCTCCCAACGAACGAGGAAAGTCCACGTTGATCGCCGGCATTAGCGCCATTCTTTTCGGATTGTCGGCGCACGGTGACGCCGACGCGTTCAGCGTCGCGCGGTTTCGCAACAACAAAGGGCCGACGGGCGCATTCGAAGGCGAGTTGCGGTTGCAAACACCGAACGGACGTTTCCGCATCTACCGTCACTTTGACTCCCATCGCGTCAGAGTGGCGCTTCAGGAGCACAACGGGTGGCGAGAGACGGTGGTCGGCGAGCACAACCCTAACGCCCGCAAACCGAACGCGCGGTACGAGGAGTGGCTCACCAGTACAATCGGTTACGCATCTCGGAGCGTGTTTGAGACGACGTTCTGTCTGACCGATCTTCCGGACCGCCCCGATGCCCAGTTGACTCAGGTGCAAGAGCTTCTAACGGGAACCGAGACGGGCGGACCTGAGCAGGCGCTCGCTCGATTACTCGCATTAGCCAAAGAGGTGACGCAGTTCACGGGGCGCCTCGGTCTCACGCCTCGAGACGGGCGTAAACTTGGCCGTCTACAAGAGGTCAAGCGTGAGATGGATCGACTGGAGAGGGTGCTCAACGAGAGTCGGACCGCCGTCGATGATGTCCACCGGATCGCCGAGGAGCTAAGCCGCCGCGACGGCGCCCTTGATCAAGAGCGCCATCGGTTAGGCGAATTGCAGCGTTTGCGGGATGCACTGCGGGCGTGGGGAGCGCTCAAGCAGCGTGTCGAAGAGCGGGAGATGGAAGTGGCCGCGCTCAAGCGGAGTGTGCGCGCGTACCACTCCCATGACGAGCGCCGGATCGCGCTGATCCGGCAGCGACAGGCGGAGGTTCCCGAGTTTGAGCAGGCGCCCGGTGACGTCGAAGAGGTGCTGGGTCGCCTGGCGGAGGTGCATCGCCTCGCGGAGGAGGTTGCCCACGTCCGCCGGGAATGGGAGCGGCTTGACACTGAGGTGCGCCAGACGAATGAGGCGGCGCGTGAGGCGTTCGATCTGCTCGTAGAAGAGCCGGCCACGAAGTGGGTGGACTCCGCCGAAGAGGCCTGGAGGTGCGTCCGGGAGCAATGGGGGGCGTTCGTAGAGTGCTTTGAGGAGTGGCAGGCGGTGGAATTTCGCCGTCAGGAGGAGGCCGACGCCTTGCTCGAGGCGGCCGCCGTTCACGACGAGCGACTCCTCGGCGGGGCGAGCATCGTTGAGAGTGAGAGGGGACTTGGGGAGGCCGCAGGGGTAGACGCTTGGGCGAAAGCGCTGCGGGAACAGATTGAGGCGAGTCTGACCAACGAGTCTGAGCGAGCCGGCGTGCGTAAGCGCCTCGTACACAAAAGCCGACTCGCGGTCCGATACTCTTTGACCAGCGTGGTCATGGGAGCCATCGCTGTGGTGATGGGTGGCGCACTGGTTGTGAGTGGGCGTTACGTTGCTGGGGTCGCCGTCGCCTCCCTGGGGCTTGTGGGAGCGATGGCTGTGTGGATGGCTCCGGGCGCTCGAGCAGTTCGCCGTGATCGGCGAGCGCTGGCACAGCGAGTGGTCGCCCTGGAGAACGAGCGGAGTTCGATCGTGGCGGAACTCGGAGCGATGGCCGGGACGGGACGGTCCGAGCGAGAGGCGTTTGTCGAACGCATCGACGCTCACCGCCAAGCCATGGCAACCTTGGAGCGGCGTGGCGCCGAACTCGTACAGGAAATGCGTGACATGGAGCGATCATGGACTGGGTCGTGGTCCGAATCGGACGCTCACCAAAAGGTGGAGCTTTCCCAGACGCCTTGCAGCGCCCTTGTCGGCCCGTGGCGTCGCTTCGCGGACGCCATGGCAACGATGGGGCGACAGGCGTCGACGGTAGGTGAATTGGCGGACCTCGCTGCGGCGTTGGACGAGGGGGTTTGGCAGGCTCTCGCCTACCGTGCTGGTCGTGCGGAACGGCTTCGTGCCGAGGCCGACAGGCTCGAGGCAATGCGCCAACACCTCGCAGGCGCCGACGGATCCGCTGCGCCTGCGGGCGTATTGAAAGAGCGCTTGGCTGAGATTGATCGTGGATTCGCACACCGTTGGACCGGGGAGCGAGCCGCCTGGGACGAAGTGTGGCGTCATGCCCGTTCGGGGAGCGTGCAGGGAGTGACACGAGCTCTTCCGGAGGCGTATGCGGCGCTCCTGCGGGCTGCGTCATGGAATCTTGACGGATGCCGCAGTCGGTGGCAGCGATGGTCCCGTCTTAAGCGTGAGGAAGAGAGAGAGCGGGATGCCCAGGAAGCCATTTTACGCGCGCTTGGGGTCGAGAGTCAGGCGACGCTCGAAGGGCGACTCGCCGCGGCCGAGGCGCGACTCTCCCAGGCTGTTACTGAGATCGAGCGCCTAAGAGCGGAGCATCCCCAACTGCCGTCCTGGCAGGACGCCGATCGAGCCGAGGCGATACAGGCGCGTGTACACAGCCTGCAACCCGAAATCGAGGCTCTGCAGCGACAGATTGACCACGAAGAGGAGACGCTCTTGGAGCTACGCAGACGGCTGGCGCGACTCCAAGGGAGTACGCCCATCAACGTCGCCGCGGCCGAAGTGCGTTTGGCCCGTCTCGAGCAGGAGCGAGCTCGCCTGGAGACCGAAGCGCAGGCGTTGGCGCTCGCACATCGTGAGTTGAGCGACGTAGCAGTCGGCTACTACTCGGATCATACGCACGCATTGGCGGATGCGGCGAGTGCTCACTTTGTCGCTCTGACGGGTCGCCGGGGCCGCAGGGTTTGCGTCGGCGACCAGATGCGTCATTGGGTGGTGGACGAAGAGGGCGCTCCCATGGCGCACGCCCAGTTGAGCGCAGGGACCCGCGATCAGCTCCACTTGGCCATGCGCTTAGCCGTTGCGGATCTACTGGCGGGCGAGCGTCGGGTGCCATTCATCTTTGACGATCCATTCCTGACGTACGACACCGTGCGGACCAGGGCGGTACAAAAGAGCATGATGCGCCTTGCGTCAATGCGGCAAGTGATCATCGTAACGCACCGAGAAGAGCTCGGCTCCTGGGGAGAAGCGGTGGAAGTATCCGAGGGCGACGTGTTGGAGGGGTTTGCATGAAGCTGCGATTGTTGATCGGACGGGCCGGTTCCGGGAAGACGCACACGTGCTTGAGTGAGATTACTAAGCGCTTGGCACAGTCCGAATCGGGCGAGAGGGCGCCGCTCTGCTTCCTCGTACCCGAGCAAGCGACGTTTCAGATGGAGCGGGCGTTGCTGGAGCACCGACCCGATGTGAGCGCCGTCGCGCGGGCCCGGGTCCTGAGTTTCAAACGCCTCAGTCACTTGGCAATGGAGCAGACGGGTCCCACGACCCGGGCGCACCTCGGTGAGCTAGGCAAACTCCTGGCGTTTCAGATCGCGGTCGAGCGGGAGCGGGCGCATCTCGGCGCCTTTGTTCGCGCCGCTCAGACCGAGGGCTTCCTTGAATCGGTTGCCGCGACCTACGCTGAGCTGCGGGCGTACAACGTGCGGATGGATGCGTTGCACCAAGTCGCCGACCTCTTGGAGCCCGAGAGCGAGGCTCAAGCTGCTCAGAAGGTGAATGCAGAGCCTGCCCACTTGCTCACGCGCAAACTCCTGGATGTCGCGCGTATAGGCGCAGCGTACGAGCGCTTCATTGCCGGACGTTTCCACGACTCCGAGTCGAGCCTTGAGCTCGCGGCCCAAGCTCTGCGGCAGACGAACCTGTTGCATGGCGCATCGGTGTGGATTGATGGATTTGCAGGTTTCACTCCGCAAGAGTACGAGCTGTTGAAGACACTCATGCTACAATGTGACGAAGTGACACTCGCGCTATGTCTGGACCCGGCGTACGTCATGAACGTTCCAGCGGAGCGATGGGAGGAAGGGCCGCCGGACTCCCTCTTTCATCCGACGAGAGAGACGCTGGTGCGACTTCGTGAGGCGGCCCATGCCGTCGGTGTCGACGAGATCGAGTGCGAGTCCCTTCCGGTCTCTATGGGTGCGGAGGACGAGCAAGATTCGGTTGCGCCGCGGTTCCTTGCGAACCCACGACTCGATGCGCTCGAGCGTACGCTCGTCGACCAATCTGTCGACCGATCTAAAGGTGAGCGGGGGAGTGTAGACGACGCCTTGCCGGGAACGGATGGCAGGGAGGGCGACGTAACCTTCGCCGCCGTTATCGAGGCTCCGCATCGATACGCGGAAGTAGAGGCCGCAGCCCGGGAGATTCGGCGACTGGTGCGTCAGGAAGGGATGCGGTACGCCGACATCGCAGTGGTGGTTCGCGATTTGGGACCGTACCGCAGCGCAGTGGAGAGCCTCTTCACCGAGTGGGAGATTCCATTCTTCCTGGACTACAAACCGGTGGCGCACCACCATCCCGTGGTGCGGTTACTCTCCGGCCTCTTTGATCTTTGCCGCCACGGCGTTCGCACCGAGTCGCTCGTACGGTGTCTTAAGACCGATCTCCTCCCTCTGTCCCGAGCGGATGTGGACGCGTTGGAAAACGAGGCGATTCGGCGCGGTATTGATGGAGAGGTGTGGCTGCAGCAGGAGACGTGGGTGGGAACGGAATTCGAGGAGGTATGTCGCCGGGGACTCGAATCGGTGGCCACCTTTGTGCGCCGTATCGAGGCGCTCCGTAAACAGGGGCCGGGTGCGGGACAGGCCGCACAATTCCTGGCTGTCGTGTCGGGGTTCCTCAACGACGTCCGTGTGAACGAACAGCTCGCTCAGTGGTCACAAGCGGCGACAGATGCCGGTGATCCACTCCTCGCCAACGAGCACGTACAAGTGTGGAACGCCCTTCTCGACCTTCTCAACCAGGTGCACGAGGTCCTTGGGGAGGAGAGAATCACCTTTGAAGAGTTCTACGCAGCGCTCAACGCGGGTTTGCAGCGCATGCGTCTCGGGCGTGTCCCCCCAAAGATCGATCAGGTGTTGGTCGGCTCGGTCGAACGCTCGCGACAACCCGACTTGAAATGCACGATTTTGCTCGGGATGAACGACGGAGAGTTCCCAGCCATCCCGGCTGAAGACCCCATCCTCTCGGATGATGACCGTGCGAGACTTCACGACGTGGGGGTGGAACTCGGACCTGGGAGTCGCCAGCGTCTCTTTCACGAGGAGTACCTCCTCTACATCGCTCTCACCCGCCCGTCGCAGCGGCTGGTCTTGACGCACAGTCGGTCGGACGACTCCGGACGTCCTTTGCGTCCATCGCCGGCGATTCGCCGTCTGCTGGAGCGATTCCCCGACATCCCGATTCACACTCTTGCGACGCGCCCGACCGACGAGGAGTGGCCTGAGCGGCCGGCGAGCCTCGCCGGATGGCTCGCCCGCGTCTGCCGGGATAGCGTTGATGGCAAAGCGCACGCGCGTCCGGCGCAGGAGCGCGTTCTCGCCGCTTATGATTGGATGTTGCGAGCTGATGGTGAGCGCCCGACTTGGGCCGACCCGTTACACGCGCTCGTCTACCGCAACACAAGCGGGTCCCTCTCTCCCGACTTGGTAGCGGCGCTTTACGGCACGGAGTGGGTGACGAGCGCCTCCAGGCTCGAGGATTTAGCCTCATGCTCGTTTAAACACTTCGCCGGCCACGGTTTGCGGTTGAGAGAACGTCGCCCACCCCAGATGGACGCGGCGACAATGGGCACACTGGCGCACGCTGTATTGAGCGCCTTCGTGCGGAGCTTGGAGCGCGACGGCGTTGAGTGGAGTAAACTGACGCGCACGCAATGTGACGAGCGGGTCGACGTAGCAGTCGATGAAGCCCTCGAGGCCTGGACATTGGCTCCAGAGGCAGTGCAGAGCGCGGCCAGTCGCTACGTGTTGCGCCGGTTGCGCGCCGCCTTGAAAGCTGTCGTCTGGGCTTTGGGTGAGCATTCACGAAAAGGTCGGTTTCGGCCGTTCGCCGTGGAGTTGGGCTTTGGCGCATCTGAGCTCCTCCCTCCAGTCGTCGTACGGACCCCGGGGGGACGTCTAGCGCACATACAAGGCAGAATCGATCGGCTCGACGTGGCCGAGGAGGACGGACGCCGCTGGATGCGTGTCATCGACTACAAGTCGAGCCGGAGGCCGTTTCAACTTGGTCGACTGGCGCACGGGATCGACCTGCAACTCGTCGTCTACCTCCTAGCAGCCACCGCTGGGATGGATGACGAGGCACTTTTGCCCGCCGGCTGCCTTTACCTGCCTGTCTACGATCCGGTGGTCAGCGCCGAGGCGCCGGCGCCGTCTGACGAGGAGGGCTGGCGTAAAGAGCTAAAAGGGGCAGGTATCGTGGTTGAGGACGAGGGCGTGCCGCGCCTGATGGATGCGGAGTCGGTCGGGCACTCGGACATCGTCCCCCTCTACTTCAAAAAGGACGGGAGCTTAGGGTCCAATTCAAAGAGCGTCAGTTCGCGCCGCATGCACCAACTCCTCGAGTTCACACGGCTCGTCGTTGGACGTCTCATCGATGAGTGGGCTGAGGGGCTCACGCAGATCGCACCATACCAAACCTCCAACGAGTCGGCGTGTACGTTTTGCGCGTATCGTTCCGTCTGTCAGTTTGACGTGACACTCCCGTCAAACCGCTACCGGCAAATCGATGTGCTTCCGGAGGAGCCGCTATGGCAAAGGATCGAAGAGACTACGTTAGGAGGTGATGCCCGTGTCGGATAGTGCAGGAGAGCGTTGGACGCCTGAGCAGCGCCATGCCATCGAGGCCCGCGGCTCGGACATACTCGTCTCCGCCGGAGCGGGTTCGGGGAAGACGTCGGTGCTGGTCGAGCGTGTGATTCGCCGTTTAATGGATCCCGAGCGCCCTATTGACGTGGATCGCATTCTCGTCGTCACCTTTACGGAGAGCGCGGCCGCTGAGATGCGGGAGCGCATCCGACTTGCGTTGCTCGACCAAGAGCGCGGGCAGCCGGCTCGCCGTGCCGCTTCGCAGCTCGCGCTGCTCGGCAAGGCGGCGATATCGACGCTTCACGGGTTTTGCCTCCAGGTTTTGCGGCGCCACTTTTACGTCTTGGGGCTCGACCCCCGTTTCACTGTCGCCGGCGAAGATGAGGCGCGCCTGCTCAAATTGACTGCGCTGGACCGCGTCTTTGAGTCCATGCATCGGTCGACCGAGGATGAAGAGACAAAAGCGTGGCAGGCCCTCGTCGAGCACTACGGAGGGCCGCGCGACGACCGGACGCTTCGTGAGATTGTTTTACAACTCTTTGAGTACGTGCAGAGTCTACCTGAAGGTGAGCGTTGGCTTGAGCAGGCGACAGAGGCGTACGAGCGGGGCTCGCCCAAGGCCGTCGACGTCGCTCGAGCGTGGCAGGCCGCCATGTGCAACGCCGCCGCTCGCGACGTGCAGCAGGCGCTGTCGCTCATTGGCAGTGCGTCGGCGCTCGCGTCACTCGACGACGGTCCTCATACGTACCTCAAGTCGTTTGCAGTGGCGAAGGTCTCGCTCGATCAGGCGCTGCAAGCCCTGCGCGCAAAGGAGTGGGACAGGTCGGCAAAGGCGCTGCGCCTCGTCGAGTGGCCGCGCCTCTCTGCCCCAAAGGGCGCCGACCAAGCGTTACAGGCGGAAGCGCGGGCTCTTTGGGACCAGGCCAAAAAGAGAGTGCGCCGCTGGAGCGACGGTCCTTTTACCCGACCGCTCGTTGAGTGTATGGAAGAGATTAGTATGCTGCACCCCGTCGTAGCGGCCGTCTGTGACCTTGTGCGTTCCTTTGGGCACGAGTACCGTGACGCCAAGCGCCGCCAAGCTCTCGTCGACTTTGGCGACCTCGAGCGCTTCTCTTTGGAGGTGCTCCAGGCGGACGACGGACGCCACGCCGCCGAGTATCGCGCTCGTTTCCATGAGGTGATGGTGGACGAGTATCAGGACATCAACCCGGTCCAGGACCGGTTACTCTCCCTCTTGGCTCGCAGTGAAGAGGGGGGCGGTAACCGCTTCCTCGTCGGCGACGTCAAACAGAGTATCTATCGGTTTCGATTGGCTGATCCGACAATTTTTCAAGAGAAGTTTCACTTGTTTGCCGGTGCGGAGGATGACTCATCGACACGCATCGATTTGCAGGCGAACTTTCGCAGTGCGCCATACATCTTGAATAGCGTCAACTTCCTTTTCCGTCAGGTGATGCATCGGGAGACGGGTGGAATTCACTACGGTCCTGAAGCTTTTTTGCGGTCAGGGCTCCCGCAAGCGGAGAATGTATCGCGTGGGGCGGGAGCAAGCGAAGCAAAGGAAGCTGTCGAGGTGCATCTCATCGATCAGCCGGCGAGATCGGAGCAGGGTGGCGCTGAGTTCACGTCGATCGAACGAGAGGCGGTACTGGTCGGACGCCTCATTCAAGAGCTTGTCCCCGCGTCGTACCGCTTTCGAGACGTCGCCGTCCTTATGCGCTCACCCAAGGGAAGGGCCGGCGCCTTCGTCGAAGCGCTCGAAGGGATGGGGATCCCAGCGTACACTCGGGCCGGCACCGGCTTTTTCAAAGCGGTCGAGGTCGACGTCACGATGAGTCTCCTACGTCTCCTCGACAACGCCCGCCAGGACATCCCTCTGGCGGCGGTCCTGCGCAGTCCCATCGTCGGCCTCTCGAGCCACGACCTCGCCCAAATTCGGGCAGCCCGCGCGGACGGGGACTTCTATGACGCGGTGGTGCAGGCGGCTGAAGGAGAAGACGCCTTGGGTCGGCGGCTAGCTCACTTCGTGCGGACATTGGACAGGTGGCGTACCGAAGTGCGCAGACTCCCCCTGTCTCAAATGCTCCGTCAACTTTACAACGAGACGGGTTACCTCGACTTTGTCGCCGGACTGCCACGCGCCGAGCAGCGGGAGGCTAACTTATGGGGGCTCTACCACCGAGCGCAACAGTTTGACCATTTCCGCTCCGAAGGGCTCGGCCGTTTTCTGCGTTTTGTCGACGATCTCCAGGAAGCGGGCAATGAAGTGGCTCCACCGCCCTCCCTTGGTGAGGGCGAGGATGTGGTGCAGATCATGAGCGTCCACCAGAGCAAAGGTCTGGAGTTTCCCGTCGTCATCTTGGTCGACTTGGACCGTGGCTTCAACAAGACGGATACGCGCCGCTCATTCATATTTCACCGAGAGCTTGGGATCGGCGCCGCGGTGATCGACCGCGCCCGCCACCTGCGGTACCCTTCGCTGGCACACCGGGCTGTTGCCGAGCAGTTGAATCAAGACACGCTCGAAGAGGAGCTACGCCTATTCTACGTCGCCGCTACCCGGGCGAAAGAGCGCATGCTGTGCGTGGCCGCTGTCGGCAATCTTGCTGAGCGGTGTGCCGCCTGGGCACAGTCGGCGCGTGTGGCGGGGTGGGAGCTCCCGGCTGGAGACGTGCTCGGCGCCGGATCGTGGCTCGATTGGCTCGGATGCACACTCGCCCGTCACCGAGACGGCTTGCTGTTGCGGTCCATGGGCGCTGGGGATTTGGGCGCCGACTTTTACGAGCCGGCCGACGACGAGGTGCGCTCCGACCCTGCGCACTTCGAACTCGCGGTTTGGTCTGCTCACGAAGTCGATGAGTGGCTGCGTCAAGGGCGCCAAATACAAGAAGACAGAGAAGCTTTGCCGATCGAAGCCATCGGGCGCCGTGAGTCTGTCGACGTGGACGTGCCCGGCGCGTTGCGCGCGACCTTGGATCGTCGGTTTGACTGGCGCTACCCTTCCGAAGCGCCTCAGCTGCCCGCCAAAATCAGCGTGACAGAATTCGCTCGATTGCTACCGAGCTCGGACGAGGAGGTACAGTCCCGGTTACAGGAGCCGGCGGTTGAGCTTCGTCCAGCGCCCACCTTTGCGTCGGGACGGGCCGGAGAACGCCTGAGCGCAGCAGAGCGGGGCTCTGCGGTCCACCGATTCCTCGCGTTGGGGAATCTGGGCGTCTGTGCCGACCCCGATCGCGTCAAGGAGGAGGTGCGTCGTCTCGTCGACTCGGAGCTCCTCACTTCGCTCGAGGCCGAAGCGATCGATCCGGAGGGCATTGCACGCGCCTTCGGCACACCCCTAGGCAGGCGCGTGGGACAGGCGCACGAAGGGAGTGGCGCTGCCCAAGAACGTCTCCAGCGTGAGCTCCCGTTTACCATGTTGTACGAGGCCAGCATCCTCGCAGGGCTTGCTGGAGATGCTTCCACTGGGTCCTTCACGCAACTCGCGGCGTCGGACCGAGGAGAGAAGGTTCTCGTTCAGGGAACGATTGACGCGCTACTGAGCGATGGCCCGCGCTACGTGTTGATTGACTACAAGACGGACGGCGTGGCGCCGGGGGAGGAGGACGCCGCGGCGGTGCGCTACCGTGGGCAGCTGAGACTGTACGCGGAGTTTGTGCGCCGAGCCTTTCTCCGTGCCAAAGACGAGGGAGTCGTGGAGGCATACCTTCTCTTTCTGGCGACGGGGCGCGCCGTCGCTGTCGCCGTTTGAGGTCGACCTAAAGCCAAAAGGTGGGGAGGAACGCCCTTGTATCGCCGCAGCAGCCCAAACCGGGCGTTGCACCTTCCATACGAATTCGACGGACATACTTTGGATCGGTTCCAGCAGGACGCACTGGTTCACATCTTGCAGTCGAGCAGCACGCTGGTGTGCGCACCGACCGGCACCGGCAAGACGCTCATCGCGGATTTCCTGGTCGATCGCTGCTTGGAGGCCGGTGAGCGCGCGGTGTACACGGGGCCGGTCAAAGCCTTAGTCGGGCAGAAGTTTCGCGACTTTTCACGCCGTTTCCGAGCTGAGCGCGTCGGCATGGTGACCGGGGATATCACCCATCAACCCGACGCTCCCATCGTGGTGATGACCACCGAGATTTTGCGGAATATGTTGTTGCACCAAAGCGATAGAGTGGCCCAGATTGCTTGGGCAATCTTTGACGAGATCCATTATCTCGGCCACGCGGATCGGGGGACCGTTTGGGAAGAGGCGATCATGCTCCTACCGTCGGGTGTCCGGATCCTCGGCCTTTCAGCCACCGTACCCAACGGGGATGAGATCGCTTCGTGGTTGGAGCATGTCCGAGATGAACCCGTCGGGTTGGTTGAGAGTGACGAACGCGCGGTTCCGTTAAGTCGCGTTTACTTCAACCGCTCGACCGGTGGGGTGGAGCGGAACCGACTCATTGAAGCCTTCGCAGAACAGACGAATCAGGGGGCCGAGGGCTTTGACGCCAAGGGCGGCGGGAGCGATCCGGTCGGACTGTGGGCGTCCGGAGGCTCGCAGGCCCGCGTGCGGGACGAGACGCAACACCTTGATGTGATTGGACACTTGGCCCGCAACCGGCTCTTCCCCGCGCTTTACTTCGAGTTTAGTCGACGAGATGTAGCGCAAAAGGCGCACGAGTTGGCACAGTCGTCGACACTCCTGCCACCCAGGGAGCGCGAGGCGATTCGGGTGACAATCAAGCGGACGCTCGAGGAGTTTGAACTGGAGCGGGACGAAGTGCCCGGTCTCGAGGAGTCAGAGCGCTTATGGGCGCGCGGGATCGGAGTTCACCACGCCGGCCTAGTCTCGAGTGTGAGACGCATGTGCGAGCGGCTGTTGGAGCGGCGCATTCTGCGCGTCGTCTACGCAACTGAGACGTTCGCCGTCGGTGTTAACCTGCCTGTGCGCTCGGTCTGTTTTGGCTCTCTGGAGAAGTGGGACGGGGAGAGGTTTCGCTCGCTGACCCACCAGGAGTACTTTCAGATGGCCGGCCGGGCCGGACGACGAGGTCTCGACCGCTCGGGCGTAGCGATCTCCGTCGTCCCCTTCAACCGCATGCTGCGTGCCGCGCCCCCCGATTGGAACGTGGCGGAACTCGAACCGATCATCAGTCGCATCCAGTTGGGTTACAACACTGTGGCCAACTTAATCCGCCGCTTTTCGCGGGGGGAACTCACCGCGTTTTTTGCGAAGAGCCTGGCCCCTCACCAGTCCAAGGCGGGGCGTGACGACGCAGTGGCGGCGCTCCTTGACTCTTTTGACCGCAAGCGCGACGTGCTGCGTCGCCTCGGGCACCTCGACGGGGAGCGGCTCACGGCGAAGGGCGAGTTGCTCGCGTCCCTCTTTGGCTGCAACGAGTTGGTAGCGGCTGAGCTGATCGATGGTGGCGTCCTCGACGCTTACTCCGCGCCTAAACTCGCCGGACTTTGCGGCTCTCTCGTTGAGGGTGAGACGGGGTGGCTCGAGCGCAGCGGGCGAGAGGCGCGGGGCGCAGGCGCTTCCCGGCGTGATTCGGGCCGTAGACGAAGGCGCCGGCGCGGCAACCGGCCTCGCGAGACGGGGATCAGTGAAGTGGGGAGTATGCTGGTCGCCGCGTGGAGCGCGGATTTGACATTTGCGCGGGAGCGGATACATCGGCAGGCCGGCCTCGAGTTGGTTGCCGAGGAGGGCGATGCCATTGCGCGCGGTGTCGCCACATCCAAGTGGTGTTCGGGGGAGAGCCTCCTCGAAGTGGCAGAAGCGACAGGCGCTGATCCAGGGGATGTGGTCTCACTTTGTCGCCAGTGTATGGATCTTCTGCGTCAAATCGCGCACGCGGTCGGCCCCGATCGAGAGATGACCGGGCGCATTCACGAGGCCCTGCAACGCATGGATCGCCACGCGGTAAGGATGGTGCCGAGATGACCGCCCTTCACATTCCGCCGTGGGTACTAGAGGTAGTGGCGCGGTTGAAAGGGGCCGGGTACGCGGGGTACCTCGTCGGAGGATGCGTGCGTGACGCCATGTTGGGGCGGGAGCCCAAGGATTACGACGTCGCGACCAGCGCTCGTCCGGACGAAGTTTTGGCGCTCTTTGAGCGGGCTATTCCCGTGGGCGCGGCCTTTGGCACGGTGCTCGTGATGCCGGACGACTCGCAGGTCGAGGGTGTTCACGTGACCACGTTGCGCTGTGACTTCGAGTACACCGACGGGCGCCGCCCGACGGGCGTCCGCTTCACCGACTCGGTTGAAGAGGATCTAGCTAGGCGCGATTTTACGGTGAACGCGCTTGCCTGGGACCCTGAAACCGACGAGGTGATCGATCCGTTCGGCGGCAGGGAGGATCTGGCTTCAGAGGTGATCCGGGCCGTCGGCGATCCGTTCGAACGCTTTCGTGAAGATGCACTGCGCGCCTTACGAGCCGTCCGTTTCGCCACCGACCTCGAGTTCGACATCGATCCCTCGACATGGCGCGCGATTGAGGTAGAGGCCAAAGGGGTCGAGCGGCTGAGCGCCGAAAGGATCCGCGACGAGCTCCTCAAAATACTCTCCGCCCCGGACGTAGGACGTGGCTTGTGGATGATGGTTGAGCTTTCGCTCTTTTTTGTGGTCCTTCCCGAGCTGCGCGGAGCCGACCGCATGCTGCAAGCCAAGCGTGGCGCGCCGACGCTCCTCGACCACCTCATTCAAACGGCGGCCAACTGTCCGGAGGATCCTGTTCTGCGACTTGCGGGCCTCTTGCACGACATGGGCAAACTCGAGACCCGGCGCGTCGAACCTGACGGACGGGTGCACTTTCACGGCCACGGCGAGGTGGGCGCCCGCATGGCTCGGGATGTGTGTCGCCGATTGCGCATGCCGCGCAACGACACCGAGCGCGTCGTCACGTTGGTCGACATGCACATGGCCATAGGCGGTACACTGGGCAAGAAGGCGCTACGCCGGTGGGTGGGACGGTACAGTGAAGCCTGGGTGCGAGATCTCATCGCCCTCGGTCGAGCCGACTGGGGGGCGAGCGGATGGCGAGGAGAGATGCCCGACCTGGACCGACACGAACGCGACTTGGAGGAGTTGCTGGCCGAGGAGGACGCGTTCAGGCTTGGCGATTTGGCTGTGAACGGCCATGACGTAATGCGAGAGTTGGAATGCGCTCCAGGTCCGGCCGTCGGTCGGGTCCTCGAGAGGTTATACGAGATGCTCTTGGACGATCCGACCGCGAATGATCGAGAGCGACTCCTCGACCTCATTCGGTCGAAGGGACCGGCGTGGATCCGGGAGAGATGAGTGAGATGGGTGGGGTTATTTTGTATGAGTGTATTGCCGTCGCCAGCCAAAAAGGAGGCGTCGGAAAGACCACGACGGTGGTGAACCTCTCAGCCGCGCTGGTGGCCGCCGGCAAGCGGGTGCTCCTCGTCGATTTGGATCCACAGGGTGGACTCACTCTTGCAAGCGGGTTTCCGCCGGACTCGGTCGAAAAGAGCATCTACGACGGTCTCGTGCGTGATGCGGAGCCAAAGAGCCTGCTTCTAAAGGCGAAATTTGGGGCCGATCTCATTCCGGCCAACATCGACTTATCCCTCGCCGAACTCGAGTTGGTAAACACCTTTGCCAGAGAGCGACGCCTGGCGGCCGTCCTGGCTCCGATTCGTGACGATTACGACACGGTGATCGTCGACTGCCAGCCGTCGCTTGGGTTGCTCACGCTCAACGCGATGGCGGTGGCGGACGGCGTATTGATTCCCGTCGCCTGTGAGTACTTGGCGATGCGGGCGGTGAAGGGGTTCCTCATCTTTGTGAACAAGGTGAGGGCTCAAGCCAACAGCGGCCTGCACATCATCGGGATCTTGCCCACGATGTTCGACAAGCGCACGCGCCACGCGCAGGAGACCTTTGACGCGCTCAAGGCCATGTTTGAACCGAAGGTGCGCGTGATCGACACGATCGTCCATCGCAGCATCCGCTTTGCCGAGGCGGCCGCCGCGGCTGAGTCGATTATGACGTATGCCAAGAATGTACCCGGCGCTGAGGCGTACCGAGAGCTTGCGACGGCTCTCATCCGAGGGGATCTGTGATGACCCGGCCGATCCGGCCCGTGGTCCTTCTCACTCACTTTGGAACCGCCGAGAATCCCTCGAACCGATAACCTTCGGCGCGAGCTGTTAATCGAGCCGTTACCGAAAGGAAGTGACCTGGAGTATGAGCAGTGAGTCGCACGTACAAGCGTACACCGACGGAGCGTGTCTCGGGAACCCCGGCCCTGGAGGCTGGGCGTGTGTGTTGATCTTCGGCGATACGCAAAAAGAGCTGAGCGACGGCGAGCGGCAGACGACCAATCAGCGCATGGAGCTCGTTGCAGCCATCAAAGCTCTCGAGGCGCTCAAACGACCCTGTCACGTCACGCTGTACAGCGACAGCGCCTACTTGGTGAACGCGTTCCGGCAGCGGTGGGTAGATCGTTGGCAACGAACCGGGTGGCAAACGAGCGCCAAGAAAGATGTCGCCAACCGGGATCTATGGGAGCGCCTCATCGCACTGACGGACGTGCACACGGTCACGTGGAGCAAGGTGAAAGGACACGCTGACAACGAACTCAATAACCGATGTGACGAGTTAGCGCGAGCGGCGGCTCGACGCGCGCAAAGCGCCGAGTAGAGACTCGCTCACGTCGCAAGGTGGCACCCCTCGACGCCTTCGCCCGTACACTAACCTCTAGCCAAGGCGTTCGGGCACGGGTGGCGCGCCCGGACGCGTCTACCTGTGTGAGGGTGAGTGTATGAGCGTGCAAAGATTGATCGTCGTAAGGCCGGGGTGCAGTGATGCGGATTGTTGTCGCACGGTCGAGCTGTTAGGGGGACGGATTACGTGTCGGTATCCGTTCGTCGGGGCTGTGGCCGCACGCAATTTGTCACGGGAAGCCGAGCAGGTCGTCGCTCGACACAGGGATGTCGAGAAGATCGAAGACGACGCGCCCATCTTTGCACTGGGCGCGGCGGATGCCCACACCATCGATTGGCGCGACACCGCGCCGACTGTCCACCAACGACCGTGGCCGGTGCCACGGTCGCAGTCGGGTTTGGCGGTGGATGCGACCGTCGATGCAATCGCGCGGCCGCAGATCCCTTGGGGGGTGCGGCGGATCGGCGCGCCGTCGGTCTGGCCCCTCAGTAAAGGTGAGAGAGTCACGGTCGCCGTTGTGGATACGGGAATTGACTTTAATCACCCTGACTTGCGCGATCGCGTGGTCGGGGGCTTTTCGGCGGTGGGCGACTCGTACTGTGACGACAATGGTCACGGAACGCACGTGGCCGGAACTATTGCAGCGACGGGCGTCTCTGGGGGCGTGCTGGGGATCGCACCGCGCACCAATCTCTTGGCGGTGAAAGTGCTCGACAAGTTCGGCGGCGGACGCCTCTCCTACGTGCTTGACGGTCTTTCGTGGATCGCCAAGCGGCGCGTGCCGATTGTCAACATGAGTCTGGGGGGACCGCAGCCGAGTCTGTTGATCCATCGCGCCGTCGAACGACTCCACGCTGCGGGGACGCTCGTGGTGACGGCGGCGGGAAATGCGGGCCCGCAGGAGGAGAGTGTCTCCTATCCTGCCGCGTATCGACAAGTTGTGGCGGTCGGCGCGATGACCGAGCAAGGGGGGATACCCTCTTTTTCGAGCCGCGGGCGTGCGCTCGATCTCGTGGCGCCGGGGACAGATATCCTCTCGACATGGTTAAACGGGGAGTACGTCCGTTTGGACGGCACGTCCATGGCGGCGCCGCATGTCGCGGGTGCCGCCGCACTGCTTTGGCCGCTTCTTGGGAAGGTTAAGAGCGTGCGCCGGGCCTTGTTGCGTACCGCGGTTCCGTTGGCTCACCTCTCTCGACTCGAACAGGGTCGAGGCCGGGTCGCAGTGGACGACGCGGCAAGCTGGGCGATCGGGAAGGAGTCGACTTGCGAGAATGGAACTCTCACGAGGCGACGTTCCCTGCGTCCCTAATGAGCGTGTTCATGACACGCTGCTTCCTGCATGTTCGGAAATCTCTCGTCCACCGCTTGGGTGCGTACGATTCGGGTTGTATACCCGGGCGTTTCGAACTTGCTTTGAAAGGAGTTTCCTGCGTGGAAGCAATGGAGTACAACACCTTCAAAGAGACCCTCCTCGACGCGCTCACAGCGTACGATTTGCAGACGAGTGTCGATGAGGCCGTCTTTTTGAATACGCACTCGCGCGGCTGCGAGATCTTTGTTCACCGTTCCGACGAACCCAGGGAGGTCTGGGGAAAGCTTGGTTTTGAGTGGGTAGCCGCCAATCAGGCACTGTATGAACGCATGAGAGAGATAGAAGGGGACGTCTCGGAGGAGTCTGCCCTTACCGATCCCGGCGTCGAAGTATTGATTCACGCGTCGTTTCACCTACACTTTGGACTCCTGCCGATCGGTCCGGAGGCGATGCGGGAGGCCGCGGTCGACATCAACCGCGTGGGCGAACTCTTCTTTGGCGAGGACGGAGGCGTTGTGGCCGAGGTAAGCATGACCGCGACCGACGCCCGGCTCGAATGTCTGCGTTACGAGGTGAACACGTCTGCCCCGCTCGTTGTACAAGACGCGTGGTGGGATCAGTTGGCGGAAGTGTACGTCTCAATGTTGGACAAACTTCAAGAGATCTTTGAACGGATGAACTACGAATTCGGCTCACCCCGAGACGTCATCGATTAAGCGACGAGATCCCCCGGGGGCTCGGACGACCGGTGAAAGTGTGACTTCCAGCGAAAGAGGTAAGCGGTGCTTCCAAAGAGGAGGAGGCCCGCGAGCACGAACGCAGCGGTGAGCCCCCAGACCGCGGTGACGGCGCCAAAAAAGATGGGATTCACCAACTGCGCCAACCGATTCCCGGTGAGTCGCACGCCCATTGCCAAGCCGCGTATCTCCCCGCTGACACTGTCGGCGACGGTGAGCATGCTTAGCGGCTGACACAATCCGATTCCTATTCCTACAAAGACCGAAGTGAGTGCCAAGGCAGGTAATGAGTGGGCCACGGGAATAATCAGCACGCCGGTGGCAAGGAGTGATAACGAGCCTGCCAACACGCGGAAGCGGCCGCGACACACGGTGATGATGGTTGACATGAACGGGCGCACCATTACCGACGCGAACGCGTGCACCGACAGGAGTCCGCCGACGACAGTCGCCGAGTAGCCTAACCCTTGTACGTAGAGCGGAAAGAACGCCTGGCGCACCCCGACCGTGAACAAGACGGCGAAGCTGGAGAGAATCCCCGCCTTGACGCCTTCGTGCCGCAGGAGTCGGCGCACCTCCGGGAGAGAGGCGAAGCCCGATCTTGCCATGCGTGCCCGTCCCCGGACGCTCGGAAGCGCGAGCGCCGCGAGTGGCGTAGCCAGACCGATGAGGCCGGCGACGATGAATGAAGTGGCGAATGAGGTGTGGTCGGCGATCCAGCCCCCGACGAGCGGACCAGCAAGCTGTCCGCAAGAGTTTGCTGTGGTAAACCACCCCAACGAACGCTCACGTGCCTCCCCGGCCGCGGCGGAGCCGGCGAGCGTTTGCGCGCCGACGATGACGCCGAGTTGAGTCGTGCCTATTACGGCCTGGCTGAGCAGGAGTGCGCCGAGGGTCGGCCACCATCCGGGGACGAGTGAAAAGATGGCGCAGCCAAACGAGCCCCAAACTATCATCGTTCGCGCACCTAAGCGATCGGTGAGGGCGCCGGCGGGGACGGCCGCAAAGAAGGGGAAGGCCGCAAAGGTGGCAACGACCAGCCCGACGAGGACGGGACCCGCGCCGAGTTCGCTGGCGAAGAGTGGCACCAAGGGGCGAGTCATAGAGAGAGACAAGAAACTGAGTGCAGTGACGCTGCAGAGGGCGATAAGGTTTTTGGGCAACACTGATCGGCAGCCTTTCGTGACTTGGCCGAACCGTTCTCGGTCCTTGTTTAAGTTAAAGATATGCAGTCTTCATTCTTCATTGATCACGCGCTACCTTGTGTCTACACGGGGGAGACGCCGCCAGAGGTTGCAGGAGGGTGCACGGGTGTTTGAGATCACGCGCCGGTCGTTTCGAGAGTTGGCTCAGCAAAAACCGACGTTCCTTTTTAACACGATCATTGCAGCGATGGGGTACGCCAAGAGCATAGGGAGGTCTCCGGGCGAGTTTGTCGGCTTCTTTATGGAACGGCAAAACGAGTGGGAACAGTTGCGAGGAGACATCGAAGGAGTCTTTCGAGCATTTGTCACAAACTTTCAACAGCACACGCCCATGGTGGACGACGAGTTTAAAGTGATTGTTGCAGACGGCGGGGTGAGTCTTGTCACACCGCCCATCGAGGAGCTCTTTGCCGATGATGTGAAGCGTTGGGGCCTCACTGATCAGGAGGTCCGCGACGGTTGGAGCGTTTCGGCGGAGTATATCGGTCAATTTACCGGTTTTCATATTGAGTACGACCTTTTTGACGGCAAACACTGGATTCATATTCGGCGACCTCGCATTTAGGAGACTCGTACCTTCACTGGCACGTCCGCTTCCGAATACGTGAAGTATAGAGCATTCTTAAACGTTGGTGAATGTCGCGAGGATCGACGAAATGGAGGCGTCCACGTGAAGCTAAAACTACGACTGGATGCGGCGCGCACAGCGTGGGAGGAGGCCCCTCACGAGAGTTTATCGCACGATAAGGATGCGAGCCAAGTCGGGACGATCCCGATCGACGAGGCTCTCGCCCGTCTCATGCGAGGGTGGGAGCACATCGGCATTCCCATCGAGACGCACGTACACGCGTGTGCAGAGAATCCGGCAGTCGCCAACGCGGAGGTGCGGTTCCTCCCAGAGCAGGACTCACCCGACGAGGGGTGTCTGGATGTTCACCTAACGTGGGCGAGCGGTGCGAGGAGCGTGAGCGTCCAGCAGGTGCAATGGGCCGAGCGAATTGTCGAGAGCTTTGCCCATATGCTGCAAGCAGGCGCTACGGGTGGGAACGATGAGGCGACCGGAGGGTGCCGGCGCATGGTGCGATTCGTCGTGGGGCACGGTCTGCGGGAGAAGCGAGGTCTTTGTGCCACGGCGATCGATGTGGCGTTGGAGGAGCCACTCTCTGTCCTGGTAGATGGAGTCTTGGGCGATGTGGCCTACGCCATCTTCCGCGAGCATGGCGGCTCCAACAATCGCAGCATCGCGGTAGGATGTGCTTCGGCACGTTGGACGCACTTGCAGGCGCAAGGGGAGCCGAACGCCCCCGAGCTGGGAAGTCTCGTGACGGCGTTGGCCCATTGGTGGGCGACCGTCCAACCCAGCGAAGTCGTCTCGCTGTGTCGCGAGTTGGAGGAGCTCCTTTACCGGCGGGTAGAGGACGCGGTTCGAAGCGGAGTAGCCGAGACAGGGTTGGCCGAAGCCGAGATCTTCGCTCAAACATTGGAAGTGGCACTGGCAGGCCTGTGGCAGATACGTCCGCTCCTTGGCGACGCAGAGGAGGCAGAGGCGGAGTTAGAAGGTTGGCAACGAGAGATCGAGGTGGCAATCCGTCGCCGCATCGGGATTGGCTCGTCGGCGTTTGAGTCAATGCACATCGAGGCGCCTCGTCTACCCACCGTTGCGGTTCCTAACGGGGTCGACTGGAACGGCGTGTACGTGCCGGCCTCTAAGAGTGTCGTATGCGCCCGCAGTGGGGCCCCTCATTTAGCCCACAGTAACGTGAGCGGTTGGGGCTCCGGCTTACCGGCCGTTCCGATCGACTTCTTTGACGGAGAACGGAGCCTGGCGGAGATCGCACTGCGGATCTGTGTTGAGGCGCCTATGCCGTGGGAGCGCGCGTGCAAGCTCGCCAAAGCCTGGGTGCGACGGGGGTTTGTCCAGTTAAGCGGGGCGCCGGATTACACACTGCCTGAGCCCGAGTCGCTTAAAGAGTTCAAAGAGGTGACCAACTACTTCGAACTCCCCGACAGCTTGGAGGCCGATCGCTCGGATACCATTTTGTACTTTTCGTACGGATCGTGCATGTGCCGGTACAGCTTCCGCGGGACGGTCCCCCGTTACGAGATGATCGGCGCCGCTCGTCTCTCCGGGTACAGGCTGGCGTACACGCTGGCCTCAATCCGTCGCGGTGGGGGTGCGGCGGACGTCGTCGAGGATCCCGATCGAGAGGTGTGGGGAGTGCTCTACCGGATCCCCCGCAAGTATCTCTACCATCTTGACACACGTGAAGGCGTCTTCCACGGTCGGTACGAGCGGCGCTGGGTGCGCTTGGAGGCCTTGGGAACGGTGTTTGAGCCGGTGCTTACCTATTCGGTCATCAACAAAGCGGAAGAGGAGATACCTCCGTCCGATGAGTACGCCGGTCTCATTTGGGACGGAGCTTACGGGATCCTCCCTGGGGAGTACTGCCGCCGCATATTGGATCAGTTTGACGGGTTCGGCGTTGAGCCCGCCTCGCCGCTGTAGGTGAGACGGGCGCACAGACGCTGGGCCGGCGTCAAAAAGAGCTGTACCCACGGCCCAAGTGTCACCGCTGCGATGAGGGTGCCGATTCCGATCGGCCCCCCAAGGAGGAGGCCGACGCCCACGGCGATAAGGTCGAGGACGACGCGCACCGGACCCACCCGCACACCGCATGCGTCGGAGATGCTCATCATCAGGGCGTCGCGCGGCCCCGCGCCGCGCTGAGGCGCCAAGTAGGTGGCCATACCGGCCGCAAAGACGATGATGCCGGCTTCCAGATAGAGAAGGCCGGCGAGGCCCTCGACGTGTACAACCAGACCGTTGCCGCGGAAGAAATCGATAAACCACCCGACCAACAGCGCGTTGATCACTGAGACCGGTGTCACGTATTTGCGACGAATGCACCACGCGGCGGCGATCACTAACAGGCCCGTAAGCTGCCCCACACGCCCAAGCGTCAACCCTGTGTGTCGGACAACACCCAGGTGGAGGACGTCCCACGCTGAGACGCCCCACGGGGTAGAGACCGTCATGGCCAGTCCGTAGGCGAGCATGGCCATTCCCACCACGATGATGAAAGCCTCGATAAGGCGTCTTGTAATCGTTCGCGCTGCGGACATCATCCGTCTCCCTTTTTGTTCACCCAAACGTGTACAATTCGGGCAATCTCTTGGAAATCCTATGTACAGTCCATGTGTGAACAGGAAGGGAGCCGCTCTCGTCGAAGCTGACTAGGGATATCTGCGCATTGGAACTCGTGGAATTTTGGGAGGTTGTCGATACTCGTGACAGGATTGATGTCCGGCAAGAAGGGCTTGATCTTAGGGGTTGCCAACAAGAGGAGTATCGCCTGGGGGATCACCAAGGCGATGGCCGACGCCGGCGCGTCGCTCGCCCTGACCTATCAAGGCGAGCGGCTCGAAAAGAGCGTACGGCAACTGGCGGAGGAGTTGGAGAATCCGCTGCTCCTTCCGTGTGACGTGACCAACGACGAGGAGATCGAAGCGCTCTTTGACCGGATCGGCTCCGAGTGGGGCGGTTTGGACTTTATGGTACATAGTGTCGCGTTCGCGCCCAAGGAGGCGCTCGAAGCACAATATGTGGAGACCGGGCGCGACGCGTTCCGCATCGCTCACGACATCAGCGCTTATTCATTGGTGCCGTTGGCGCGCCATGCTCGCGGGCTGATGAAAGATGGCGGCAGCATCATGGCGATGACCTACTACGGATCGGAGAAAGTGGTGCCCAACTACAACGTCATGGGCGTCGCCAAAGCCGCGCTCGAGGCCTCTGTCCGCTACCTTGCCGACGATCTGGGACCGCTTGGGATCAGAGTGAATGCCGTCTCGGCCGGCCCGGTGAATACGTTGGCCGCTCGGGGCGTCTCAGGCTTCACGACGATGCTGAAGCAACACGCCGATAAAGCTCCCCTCAAGCGAAACGTCGAAGTCGAAGAGGTGGCCAACGCGGCGCTCTTCCTCCTTTCGCCGATGAGCTCCGGGATCACCGGTGAAGTGTTGTACGTCGACTGCGGATACCACATCATGGGAATGTAAAAGCGAGGGGGTGGGACCGAACGTGTTGCCTCGGATCATCGTGTGTGAGACACGTGAAGCGTTTGACCGCGCCGCGGCAGATTGGGTGAGCGCGCGGATCAGCGGCGAAAAGACGGTGTTGGGACTGGCTACGGGCTCAAGCCCGGTAGGGCTCTACCGCGAACTCGTTGGACGCACGCAAGCGGGAGAGCTCTCGTTTCGCCATGTGCGTACGTTTAACCTCGACGAGTACGTGGGGCTGAGCTCCGAGCATCCCCAATGCTATCGGCGTTTCATGAATGAGCATCTCTTTAACCACGTCGATATTGAGCCGACGAGTGTGCACATTCCGGACGGATCGACCGACGACCCCCAAAGGGAGGCGGCGCACTACGATGAGCTCCTAGGGGCCTTCGGCCCGATCGACGCGCAAGTGCTCGGGGTCGGCACCAACGGCCACATCGGCTTTAATGAGCCGGGGACACCGTTTACGGCTCGCACCCATGTCGTTCAGTTGGCCGAGGAGACGCGTCAAAGCAACTCCCGCTTCTTTGACTCACTGGACGAGGTGCCTACGCAAGCAATCACGATGGGGATCGCTAACATTTTGGAGAGCCGGGAGATACTGCTGTTGGCCTACGGCGCAGCAAAAGCCAAAGCCTTGCAACGTGCGTTCTCTGAGACTCCAACGCCCCACGTGCCCGCGTCGGCGCTGCAACTGCACGCCAACGTAACGCTGCTGCTTGATCGGGAGGCGGCGGCCGGAATGAAGGGGGCGCTCTAAACGCGTCGACAGCGGCGGGCCCGATGGTGGTTACAATCGCGGGTCCGCCGCTTCCCCAACGACTTCATCAAAGTCCAAGCAAGGCCGCAACGGCATCGACGAGTGGAGGCATTGTTTGGATAATAAACGTCGTTGGATTGGGAATCTTAACGCCCGTCACTTGGAGGATTCCCAACATAAGTCCAACACACCACGTGAAAGCGAACGCCCACAACTCCCCCCACTCCTTCAATCTCAACATAATCGGCACCTCATAAGCCGCAATCAGCAACATGATGAGGACCACAAGCACAACCAGCACCGGCGCCCGCTCCTTCCTGTATCAGGCATGTACGCGAGTGCTCCTCTTAACGAGCCGCCTTGACTCAACGATCGACTTGGTACGGGGGACCGACCAGACCCGGGCGGCGGATATCGACTTTAATCTCAATGTCGACGGGAAGCTCCGGCCAGACGGTATCGTACCAGCGCTCCTTGACGCGGCGCCACACGCCGTACTCCTTGCGCATCAACGCAGCGCCAAAACCGAAGGGGTCCGCCTGGAGCTGTTGGGACTTGGCGATCGCCGCTCGCACGCTCTCTTCGACCCGGGCTTTGAGCCGCTCTTGCGCAACCTGGACGGCCTGTGACGTGCTCTTATACCCGCCCCCAGGGCAAGAAAGCCCGACAAAGTCGCCTTCCATCGTGATGGTCACTTTGCCGCGCAGTTCCGGATCCGTCTCGATGGTGACTGCGCCGGAGGAGCGACGGACGAGAAATCCGAATGACTTCTCGGTAACGGCAGGACAGGGAACATTGACGGATCCACTCGAGAGATCGCCTCTCGCCCATAGGAGTCCCCGTGTCGCGTCTTCGTCGAGGTATCCGACGAGCACGTCTTTACGAAAGAGGGCCGCGCCGGCGATCTCGACCTGTCGGCCTCCAGCGGCGCTTGGTCCACCTTGGGGCTCGGACGAACCGCTTTCGGCCGGCGAAGTGAGCATGGGCGCGGCGCTGACGCGTATGGCAATGGGGTCGACGCCTTCCTGGGTAGCTCGGACAATAAAGTCGTTGATGGTGACGATGGGCATTCCTCGTGTCCGGTGGTTAAAGCGCGCGAGCTCAAAGATGGCGGAGCTCTCTTGATCGGAGAGCTGCGAACCGAGGCTAATCACCTCGCGAGCGGAGAGACCGTCGGCGACGAGGAGGTACGCCGAACGACGGGCCTGGCGAGAACGGTCAAAGAAGTCGATCACCTCTGTCATACGGCCCGCCTGCGCGAGCTGTGACGAGACGACCGCTGCACGATTGTGGGCGACATAGATGATGCGCCCGCTCGCGCTTTGAATGTCGTTGAGCGCGTCCAGAGGGCTGACGCCTCGTCCGACGACCAAGGCTCCGAGACTGGTGGAGCTCGCCCCTGTCCCGGAGTCCTGTGCTGAGGCCGTGTTGGCCACACGAACGCTCAACTCTACGCTCTCCCAACCGAAAGGGTTCTCCTCGGTCTCCACCGCGGGATCGATCCCTGCCTCGGTGACGAAGGCGAGCGTCTGTACTTCGATGCGATCCCAACAGCCTGCTCCTAGCGCTGCGGTCGCGACGAGGCTGAGCGTAAAGAGGCACTTCATCAGGAGGCGACGTCTCATGAGAGCGACTCTCCATTCTGCCCAGGGGCTGCCTTGCTCCGTCCGCGCAGCAGGCTGGCGATCCACACGACGCCGGGCGGACCAAAGATCATTAAGAGTCCGTAGGGACCGAGCACCTCGGCCGTCTGGAAGTCGCTGATCTCAAAGGCGTTGGGGAAGAGGACCAGCGAGAGTGTGAGCAGGATGGCGCCCATGGGAAAGACCAAGCGGCGATGGTCGACGATGCCCAACCACAGGCCCAAGCCTCGCGCTCCGGCGTAAAAGACAACCGACAGTTCGAGGAAGAGCCCGGCGCCCCAAGCTATTCCCGTGACAGCCTCGATGCGCTCGACAAACTCAGCCACCTGAACGAGGCGGGCCATGCTGAGGAACGGGAAGAGCAGGCGGGCAGCCTCTTCAGAGCCAAAAATGGCGACGGCGACGGCGGCGGCTAAACCCACCAGCGTCGCTGCGGAGACGGACGCCAAGACCGCGCTCGTTCCGGCGAATCGCTTCTTGTTTAGGGACGGGTAGATGACTAAGATGACGGCGAACAGAAAGTAGTACGTACTGGGTGCTATCCCACCGCGGATGATGGGCCCAAGCCCTGCAACCCCCACGGGCGTGAGATGGGCGAGTTCGCCCAGAGGGACTGCCAAGAGGATGACAGTGACGGTGGATACGGCGAATAGCGGCACCAAGAGCTCGGCCGAGCGACCCAACACCTCGATACCCAGGCGTACGCCTACGGCGCAAACCAAGATCATGCAACCCATGATAAAGACGAGTGGCGTCTGTGGCAGCACGGCGGTGACCGTCGCTTCGCCGTACTCGCGCAGAATGACGGAGGAGTAGTGCAAGAACCCCCACAATAGGGGAGCCGTGACGAGGCGCCCCCACACAGGGCCAAGCAAGGTGTTGGCGTACTCAAAGATAGTTTGGTCCGGGTGGCGCTCGGCCAGTTTGACGTAGAAGAGGGCGATCGGCACGCCGACGAGGATGAAGAGGATCGACGCGACCCAACTGTCGCCTCCCTTCTGCTCGCTGAGGATCATCGGCATCGTCGCGAGACTGAGTACGGCACGCATGATAAAGATGATCAGGGTGAACTGCCACAACGAAATGCGCTCAAGTTGCATCGTGGTCACCTCGGGGCGCATCGACACCGTCAGACGGTGTGCTTTGCTGCCTTGAAGCCTGCTCCGGCCCGGGGGGACGTGCTCGCACGTCCAATTGCCGGTCTTGACGGACAGGATCCTGGGATGCGATTTGATCCGGACGGGTGACCATCGACCAGTGCGGAAATCGCAGGACGGCGTCTTTGAGGTCGCTCCCGCGCAGCGGCGCAAACGGCGCCAAGTAAGGTATTCCGTATGAGCGAAGGCTGGCGAGGTGTAGGAGCACGAGGAGCCCGAGCAGCTGCACCCCGAAGAGCCCCAGCGTCGCCGCGCTGATCATAAAGGCGAAGCGCAGGATGCGAGCGGAGATCGCAAAGCTAAAGGCCGGCGTTGCGAAGGAGGAGATGGCAGTCGTGGCGACGACGATCACCATCGCCGGCGAGACGAGGCCCGCGCTGACGGCCGCTTCGCCCACGACGAGCGCGCCCACGATACTGACGGCCTGACCGATCACGCGCGGCAGCCGTATTCCGGCCTCCCGCAGAACTTCAAAGAGTATCTCCAACAGGAGCGCTTCAACGAGGGCCGGGAAGGGGACGCCTTGACGCGAAGCGGCGATGGCCAAGATGAGATCTGTCGGCAGCAGCTCTTGATGGAACGTGGTGATGGAGATGTACACCGCCGGGAGCGTGAGCGACACAATCAGGCTTCCGTACCTGAGAGTACGAATGAAAATACCCGTCGGGAAGCGTTCGTAGTAATCTTCGGGACTGGTGAGGAATTGTGAGAGCGTGATCGGCATAATGAGCACGAACGGCGTGTTGTCCGTCAGGATCGCCACGCGCCCCTCAAGGAGGTTGGCCGACACGATGTCAGGGCGTTCGGTCCTGATCATCTGGGGGAAGATGGACCAGGGACTATCCTGCACGTACTCTTCAAGGTAACCGCTTTCGAGAATCGAATCGACCTTAATCCTCTTTAAGCGTTGTCGCACCTCGTCGACCATCCGCTCTTCGGCGATTCCCTTGATGTATGCGATGCCGATGCCGGTCCGACTCAGGTCCCCAATCGTCATCTGCTCCACCCTCAGGCGGGGGGAGCGAATACGACGCCGAATGAGCACCTCGTTGGTGCGGAGGGTCTCCGTAAATCCATCCCGGGGACCGCGGACGACCGCCTCACTTACGGGTTCTTGGACGCCACGGCGGTCCCACCCCGGAGTTGAGACTACGATCGCTCCGGCGGCGCCGTCGATGAAGACGGCGGTATTGCCGACCGAGATCTCCTCAAGGACTTGATCCCATGTCTGGACAACAGTGCTCTCACTCGCCGTGATCAATCGCTCTTGGACCGCTTCTACAATTGGACTTTTTGCGCTGCCCTCTATCTCCGGCTCCGTATCGACGTCGAGCATCGTGCTCTTTAAAATGTGCACATTGATCGTCTCGCGATCGGCGAGACCGTCAACGTACGCGAGAGCGGCACTGTACTGGTCGTTGGCGCCTGCGGTAAAGGTGCGGACGATGAGGCTCGATCCTTCGCCAAACTCCTCTCGCAACCGAGGAAGAGTCTGCGATAATGTGGTAGGCGGGAGTTGCTCCTTTTTACCCGAGTCGGAAGTCGCCTGTGCACGGCCTTTAGCTGCTTTTAAGAGTCTTCGTAGCACGTCTACCGCTCCCGGCCGGCAAGTGCAGGGCTCTGGGGCGACTTTGACTTTGACGCTCTCTTGTAAGCGACGTCGACCCCCGTGATGCGCGCCGTCTCATCGTCGAGAGCGCACAAGTCGGCGCGCGTCACCGCGCACACGTCGTCTTTGCCTAAGAGGCGGATCGCATACTCCATTTCGAGGCGACATCCCTCGAGGTAATTTGCCAGGTACTCGGCGCCTTTCTCCACATCGAAATTGCTCTGATGACTCCCTTGATACGAGATGACTTGGGTGGGAGGCTCACCGGGCGACGCCGATTGTTGCTGCCCTGCCATGAGGGCCAACATGGCTGCGGAGCCGATGTACACCGCGTCGGCTCCCAACGCGAGGCATTTGAGGAAGTCGCCCGGCGTGACGAGGCCTCCGGCGACAATCAACGATGTGCGCCGGCGTACATCGATCTCATCGAGGTGTCGCCGTGCCCGCACGAGCGCGTAGAGAGTAGGGATACCAAAGTCATCCTGAGCGATTGGAGGAGACTGTCCGGTGCCCGCTTGGGCGCCATCGATGACGATCCCGTCCACGCCGGCGGAGAAGCAGGCGTCAAGGTCGTCTTCGATTCGATGAGAGGCCGCGATCTTCACAAAGACAGGCGCGCCTGACGAAAGACGTCGCGCTCTCTCCACCAAGGGAGTGAGGCCGCGCCCTTGCGCGAGCTCGCTGAACGTCGATTGTTGCTCGGGATCCTCGTCCGGACTGAGTCCCATCTCTTCTTTAAGTTGAGGATTCACTTTTTGTATTGGCATGCGAATGCCTACACTACCGCTCGCTCCCTGGCCGATGTGAATCTCTACGGCGTCGGCCCGTTGGAGGGACTCTAGGTTCATCCAGTTTCCCCGATGGTACTGGACAATCAGCCTGTCGGCGGTCTCGCGTTCCTCGGCAAGGAAGGGGCCCTCGCCCGTGTTCGTGGCCGTTCCCGCACGGTTGGCCCCTTTGGCAATCGCTATCTTTGCCGCCTTAGACATAAAGACGCCGTAACCCATGCCGGAGATGAGCACCGGCATCTCGACGGTGAGCGGGCGTTCGGCCTCCGGACCCAGCGTGACGCGGGTGTTGACTGGAAGTGCGTGGTCGGTGGGGAGGGGACCGAGCTGAGCGATGTTAAACATGAGCCCCTGCAGATTGGGCATGCTCTTAGGGCTGCCTAGGGGACGTAGGAGGAGACCGTCGCTATGGGCTGCACGCAGATCGATCTCCATGATGCGCTGAACGCCCATGCGACGAAACTGGGAGATCGCCTCAAACCAGTTCTCCTGGTAAGGGTCTTGTGTGAAAATCGAGACTGCCCGATCGGCAACGTGATTCACCGTGGCGCCCGCAGCTCTCTTGATTGCAAAACCGCCTAGGGCGGCCAGCGCGCCGTAGACGATGAACCGAAACGCTCCATTCTGCCCGCCAGTGGATCCAGTAGTTAAGGACACGATTCGACCTGCCTCCCCGCGTTTCCCATTCCCTCGGTACTCTTCCCAATTCATCCGCAGCCTAAACAGGTTTGCCAAGGGTGAACCGTTTTGCTAGAATTACGGAAGTAACTCCGCCTGAAGGAGGAGCTAGAGCGCATGTCGACCACACCCATTCGGTCTGAGGCATTGGAGTACACGTGTATCTCCCAGGCCTTGGTAGCAAAGGATCCGACACTGATTCCGTTGGCACTACGCCCCCAGATCCTTGAGGAGTACCACAGTGCGGGGCTAAAGCTCTACCGTACGCGCACGGCCGGACAAGTACACGGCGACGGCTGGAGGTTGGATGTCGGCATCCTCGCCGAAGAGGGCCTCCTCACCGTGATGCTGGGAGATGTGCTGCGACTTCCCAAGAAAGAGCGGGAACGGGTCGCAGGTCATGTCGTTACGCCCGCCCTCAACGCGCGCTTCCTAAAGATGCGTTTGGGCATGGGCGCATGTACCGATGAGGGCGAGATCACGGCATGGAACGGGCGCGTCGGCGACGAATAAGAGAGACGTTTTTGGGATATTTTCTGCCCCGCGGCGGTATACCAACTACAGACCTCCATCCTTGCAAGGGAGGTCACACCTTTGGTTGATGCCACCATTATTGACGGGGAGGCCGAGCATGTTAGCGGCAATCGTGAGTAGAGTCGGAGAGTGTTCGCATAGGCTCCTAGTGGGTTTGATCGTTGTGGGTGCGCTCCTTGCCACTCCTTGGGCCTGGGTGAGCGCGGCAGGAGTAGAGCACGTCGTACAATCCGGGGAGAACCTCACCGTCATTGCACGGCGGTATGGCACAGACGTCAAGACGTTGATGGAGCTCAATGATCTGGGGAACCCCAACCTGCTTAGGCGCGGTCAACGGCTGCTCGTTAGCGCAGCTCCGGTTGAGCCCGAACCTCAAGTGCACGTCGTAAAACCGGGAGAGAACCTGTCGAGCATCGCACAGCGGTACGGTGTCTCTCTGCGTGAACTCGCAGCATGGAACGGCGTACGCGATTTAAATAAGATTCTGCCTGGGCAAGAGTTGGTCATCGCCTTTGAAGCGGTGACACATAAGGTCGCGCGGGGAGAGAGTCTCTCGGTGATCGCGACCTCCTACGGGGTGACGGTCGACAGCATTGCTCTTGTGAACGGGCTAAGTAATCCCGATCGGTTGCGAGTAGGCCAGGTCCTCACCATTCCGCCGATGGGGGGCGGGGCTGTCCAGGCGTTGGCCTCAAGTCGATCGGGAGGGTACCGCAGGACCTTTGATCGCTGGCCGGCAGCGGGGCCCGTCTCGTCTGAGTATGGTCCGCGCGGTGGGCGGCAGCACGAGGGGATCGATCTCGCTGTGCCGCGCGGGACGCCGGTGCGAGCGGTCGCGGCGGGACGAGTCTCGTACGCCGATTGGGCCGGATCGTACGGAATCCTGGTCAAAATTGATCACGGCGGTGGGCTCGAGACGCGGTACGCCCACAATTCTCGTCTTGAGGTGGAGCCGGGTGAGTACGTTGCGGCAGGGCAGATTGTAGCGCGCTCTGGGTCGACGGGCAACTCGACGGGTCCGCACATTCACTTTGAAGTACGATTGCACGACGAGCCGCTCAATCCAAGACTCTGGTTGCCCTAACGAACCGTCGATGAGTGAATGCGAAGGCCGTGCCTCCCTGGCGGGCGATGATCCCCGCTGGAGATGCACGGCCTTTGTCGCGTTTAATGAAAAAGGATGATGCGCGCGACCAGAGAAATCTAACGGAGTCGAAGTCCGTCCAACGAAGGAGGCTTTACCGGTGAAAAACTTTGAATTTGTGGCCGCTCGGAGCGTAGACGAGGCCGTCGCCGCTCTTGCCCAAAGCAAGGGGCCGGCCCGACCCATCGCCGGGGGCACAGATCTCATTGTCCAGTTGAGTGAAGGACGGCGTACCCTGGACCGCGTGGTGGGGCTCGATCACGTCCCCGAGTTGCACCACGTGAGTGCCCAAAGCGACGGTTCCCTGCATATCGGCGCGGCGACACCCTGCGTGTCCATCTACTCAGATCTCGACGTGCGACGCGCCTTTCCGATGCTCGTTGATTCCACCTCGATCGTTGGATCGGTTCAAGTCCAAAGTCGAGCCAGCTTGGGAGGGAATTTGTGCAACGCGGCTCCCTCTGGTGATTGTATCCCTACACTCATCTGCTTGGATGCAACGGCCGTGGTCGTCGGAGCCAAGGGGAGGCGGGAGGTACGGGTGGACTCGTTTTGCCAAGCTCCCGGACGCACGGTATTGGCGGACGACGAGATTTTGGTCGAGTTGCGCATCCCGGCTCCGGTGGCGCACGAAGGCGGGGTCTACCAGCGATTTATTCCGCGCAACGAAATGGACATCGCGGTGGCAGGCGCCGGCTCGTGGGTGCGTGTCGATCCCCAGAGTAAGGTGATCACCCATGCACGCATCGCGCTCGCGTCGGTTGGGCCTACGCCGCTGCGTATCGTAGAGGCTGAAGAGGCGCTGGTGGGCAGCGAGGTGAGTCAGGAGGCGATCGAGCGGGCGGCGACGATCGCTCGTGATGAGGCTCGCCCGATCTCTGACGTACGCGGCAGCGCCGATTACCGGCGTCACCTGGTTCAGGTGCTCGTCCGTCGCACTCTGTTGGGGGCGCTCCAGCGTGCCGGGATTGATACAGATAGAGTAAAAGGGGGCGTTGCGCTTGGCGGGTAAAGTTCCTGTTCGCCTATGTGTCAACGGAAGTGAGTACGAGATCCTCGTCGAACCTCGTCAAACTCTCCTCGAAGTGTTGCGCGAAGAGATTCAACTCCCCGGGTCCAAAGAGGGGTGTGGAAACGGCAACTGCGGTGCGTGTAGCGTGATGATGGACGGTCTTGCCTCAAACTCCTGTCTCATCCTTGCCGTTCAGGCCGATGGGAAGGAGATCACCACGGTAGAGGGTTTGGCCGACGGGATGCAGCTACACCCGCTGCAGCAGGCATTCCTCGAGGAAGCGGCCCTGCAATGCGGCATATGCACCCCGGGCTTTTTAATTGCGGCCAACTCGTTGCTTAAAAAGAATCCCGACCCGTCGGAGGCAGAAGTCCGACACCACCTAGCCGGCAATCTGTGTCGGTGCACGGGGTACGACAAAATCGTGCGCGCTGTGTTAAAAGCGGCCGCGGCGATGCGGGCCGAGAGCTCCAAAGAAGAGGTGAGTGCATAGTGGCCTCCAACTACCGCGTGATAGGGACCCGGCCGATTCGTCCGGACGGGTACGGCAAAGTGACGGGTAAGGACCAGTACGGCGCGGACACCTTTCTGCCGGGGATGTTGTACGCCAAGGTGTTGCGCAGTCCGCACCCGCACGCAGTGATCAAGCGCATCGACACGAGTAAAGCGGAAGCGTTTCCGGGTGTCGAAGCCGTGTGCACAGGAGCGGACTTTCCGACCGTCACCTCCGATGAGGCGATTGACTCAGGCGAAGAGACCATCTCCGCCCGTTTCATGACGGCACTCTCGATGGCCAACCACAAAGTGTACTACAAGGGTCAGCCCGTGGCCGCGGTGGCGGCTACGAGTCCGGCGGTCGCCGCCGAGGCGGTAGGTCTGATCGAGGTGGAGTATGAGCCTCTCCCAGCTGTCGACGACGTGCTTGACGCGATGAAACCTGAGGCGCCACTCCTGCACGGCGATCTATATACCGAGCGCTTGACGGGCGAGGAGAAGCGGCCGTCAAACATCGCCAAGCACATTCAGCAATCCCGCGGAGAGATCGAGAAGGGGTTTGCCGAGGCGGAAGTGATCGTCGAGCGCGAGTTTAACACGCAGATGGTCCACCAAGGGTACATCGAACCTCAGGCGGCCACGGTGCAAGCTAGCCCCGACGGGCGGCTCACGGTGTGGACGAGTACGCAGGGCGCGTGGCAGATCCGGACGCAGATGGCTACGATTCTCGACATGCCGGAGGGACGCATTCGCGTGATTCCGACGGAGATCGGAGGAGGGTTCGGAGGCAAGTTCACCCCGTACGTCGCGCCGGTTGCCGCGGTTCTTTCGCGGAAGACAGGTCGGCCTGTGAAGGCTGTGATGAAGCGCTCGGAAGTGTTCCAAGCGACGGGCCCAGGCTCCGGAGGCTACATTCGTCTCAAAATGGGCGCCAAACGTGACGGTAGCATTGTCGCAGCTGAGGCGTTCATTGCCTACGACGCGGGAGCCTTTCCGGGCTCGCCGGTTGGTGCGGCCTGCCTCACGGGGCTCTCACCGTATACGATTCCCCACCTAAAGATAGATGGGTACGACGTGGTGACCAACCACCCCCGTGTGAAAGCGTACCGGGCGCCCGGTGGCACACCGATGGGTATGGCTGTCGAGAGCGTCGTGGACGAGATCGCTGTCGAGCTGGGAATGGATCCGATCGATCTAAGGCTGAAAAACGCCGTCGGACCCGGGGATCGCATGACCAACGGGGTCGCCTACAACAGCATCGGCTTTAAGGAGTTGCTCCAGGCGATTAAGGAGCATCCCCACTACACGGCCCCGCTGGAGGGCGAGTTTGTCGGACGGGGTGTCGCATGCGGATTTTGGACCAACGGCAGTGGCACGTCGACCGTGCATCTCAACTTTAATCCGGACGGGACAGTGAACCTCATCGAAGGCTCCACCGACATTGGCGGTTCGCGTGCCTCGATGGCGATGATTGCGGCGGAAGAGCTCGGCCTCGACCTCTCAGAGGTGCGGCCGCAGGTCTCGGATACCGAGTCGTTGGGGTACAACGATGGAACAGGCGGCAGCCGTGTGACGTATGCGACGGGTGTCGCAGTGTATCGAGCCTGCAAAGATGCTTTGAATGAGCTTAAGTCACGGGCTGCGATCCTGCTCGAGGTGGACGAGGCGGCCGTCACGTTCTCCGGCGGAATCTTCCGGGCCGGAGCGGCCAAAGAGATTCGGATTCAGGACGTGATCAAGCAGTTGGGCAAGACCGGCGGTCCCTTTGAGGCGCGAGGCGTCTCCGGCAGCCTTCAGCGCGCCCCTGCTTTCGGCGCGAGCCTGGCCGACGTCAAGGTAGATCCCGAGACCGGCAAAGTGCAAATCTTGCGTTGGACCCAGTTTCAAGACGTGGGCAAAGCGATTCACCCTGCCTTCGTGGAAGGGCAACTCCAAGGCGGCGCGGTGCAAGGCATTGGTTGGGGCTTGAGTGAGGAGTACGCGTTTAAGGACGGTCACATGCTCAACCCCAGCTTCCTCGATTACCGCATGCCTACTGCTCTCGACCTGCCGATGATCGACACTCATCTCGTCGAGGTGCCGGCATCGGACGGACCCTACGGCGTACGAGGGGTTGGTGAAGTTTGCATTGTGCCGCCTCCTGGGGCGATCGCCAATGCCATCTACCGAGCCGTCGGCGTGCGCATGACCGAGTTGCCGATGAAGCCGGAGTGCGTGTGGCGAACACTACAGACTGCGCAACAAGAACAGGTCAGCGAGACGTCACAGGCGGGCTGATCAGCCAATGGCGACGGTAATCATACCGAGCGTCATGCGCTCGGCCACCGGGGGCGTGGAGGCCGTCCATGTCCCCGGCGGCACGGTGCGCGCCGTGATGCACGGTCTCGTAGCGCAATTTCCTGAGCTGGGTTCTAAGCTCTTCTACGACAAGGATCAACTTCACCACTACTTGGCGCTCTTTGTCGACGGGATCGAAGTGCGAGCGAGTCAAGGGCTCTACGCCCAGGTGAGCGAGGATGCCGAGATCGTCATCGTTCCTGCATTGAGTGGTGGTTGATCAGTTTTCTTCGGAACGGGCCCATGCGAGAAAGTGATAGCAAAAAAGCGCTCCAAAGAGGAGAAGGGTCGGCATCTTCATTAAGATGCCGGCCAACTGCTGATCCTCGATGAGTGAGACGCCAAAGAGGCGTGGCGCCGCGGCGTAAAAAGCGTACGCCGGTTGGTCCAAAAAGACCAGAGGACCCACGATCGCAAGTTGACTGGCGGAGAGGCCAAAGAGGTAGAGGAGCTTCACGGGTGAGCTCGTCTGCCCGATCCTCTGTGCTGGATGCAGTAGTGGCCACCACATGAGAAGCGCCCCGGTCAAGAAAGTGACGTGCTCCCATCCGTGAATCCAGTGGACTCGCAAGGCGAGTTCGTAAAATGCCGGAACGTGCCAGACGTTGTAAACAAAGCTGAAGGCAAGGAAGGCCGTCGCCGGATGCGTGAGGAAGGCTGCCAGCCGTGCCGGTGTTCCCCTCCCCACAAGCTGGTCCCAGAGCGCCGGTGGTAGGCCAAGAAGGATTCCCACGGGAATCACGATGATAAAGAGTAAGTGTTGTATCATGTGAGCGGAGAGAAGGTACCCCTCCGCCGCCACGTGGAGGGGCGGACTCTCCGCCAAGTAAAGCCCCACAAGTGCGGCGAGGAACCACATCGTGTGTCGGCGCCGCTCCTGTCCACTCAACCGGTAACCATGCAACAGACCACGGTAACCGGTAAAGCCGATACCGATTAACAGCACAAGAGAGATATGCTCGAGTGTGGTCCACAGAGACGGATCTAGAAACCCCCATCCGACGGTGTGTCGCTGCATTCCCGCCAAAATTCCCCCTCCCCTGTCGACCGTACCTTACGGAGTCGTCGACGGAATTCGATAGTACATGATCGCCCAGAGCGCGTACCACAAGACAATTGATAAGATGAGTCCCGTCAAAAAGACCCATCCTAGAATACGACGTTCGTAACGCAAATGCATGAAGTACTGGACAACGAGGACGAACTTCGCGATCGACAAGGCCAACAGGAGTAGAATCGCGACGCTCTTTAACGCGGGCACGTAGAGAATGCCGAACTCGATCAGTGTCACGACCGCGAGGATGAGGCCTATGCGTACGTAGGTTGTGTTGGATGCTGGCGTCGCCAACCGCGTTCACTCCTTAAAAGATAACGACACGCTCTATATCAAAGCGCCATCAAAGCGCCATCAAAGCGCCATCAAAGCGCCCGGACACCTTCCACCAGGTAGACCACGGTAAAGAGGACGATCCAGACGATATCTACAAAATGCCAAAAGAGTCCCGCGATCTCGAGGTCGAGGCTGCGCTTCTCATTCAGCCCTCCGCGCAGTGAGAAGATCAAGAGGCTGACGAGCCAAAGGACCCCTACGGCCACGTGGGTGCCGTGAAATCCGGTCAAGACGTAAAAGGATGTGCCAAAAAGGCTGCCGGAAAGGGTTAAGCCCTGGTGGTAAAAGTGGCTAAACTCATACACTTGAAAGCCGAGGAAACCCAACCCGAGTACGATAGTGACGCAGAGCCACAAGCGCATCTTTTGGATCTGTCCCCGCTCGAGCGCGTGGACCGCCAGCACCATGGCGAGACTGCTCATGAGGAGGTTAAAGGTGCTGATGGTCGTCAGCGGGATGTTGAAAAGCTCCTGGGGAGTGGGCCCTGTCGGCGCGCGATAGGCGTACATGGTGTACGTGACCAGGAGTGCGCCGAAGAACATCGTCTCTGAAGCGATAAAGAACCAAAAGGCCAACTTGCGGTTGCTGATGCCGGTGTTGGTGAAGACTTGCTCGTCATGGGTGGCGCTCACGAGTGTCCAACCTCCTTGCCCGAACTGGGATCGACATGGGTTCCGCCCACACCTTCAAAGGCCCACGAAAAGATCGAGACAATGGTAAGGAGTAAGCCGATCACCGAGATGGTGAGAGAGCGGTAGGTACCTCCGTAGGATGTGATAAACAACCCAAGAGCGGCCAGAGCCGGAAAGTACGAAGGACCCGGCAGATGGATCAAGTCGCCGTCGCTTGGATGATCGCTCTCGTCGACGACTGTCTTGGGACCGTCAGGTTGCCCGAGCTCCGGATGCTTCTCGGCCCACCACGCGTCGCGCGCTGTGACCCGTGGCAGTGTCGCAAAGTTGTAATGAGGTGGAGGCGAAGAGATCGACCACTCGAGCGTCCGCCCGTCCCATGGATCGTTGTCGACGCGCTCGCCGGTGCGTACGCCTTGAATCATATTGTAGGCCAGCAAGACGAACGAGAGCCCAAGTCCCCAGGCGCCGATGGTGGAGACTAGGTTCCACGTACCAAAACCGAGGCCGGGCTCGTAGGTGTAGATGCGCCGCGGCATCCCGGCGATCCCGAGGAAGTGCTGCGGGAAGAACGTGACGTTAAAGAAAATGAAGAAGAGCCAGAAGTGGAACTTGCCCAGGCGCTCACTCATTTTACGACCCGTCACTTTCGGAAACCAGTAGTAGATCGCGGACAAGAAGCCGACCAGTGTTCCTCCAATCAACACATAGTGGAGGTGCGCTACGATAAAGTAGGTGTCGTGCTGTTGGGTATCGGAGGGTGCCGCCGCATGCATGACGCCACTTAACCCACCTATGGTGAAGAGGAACAAGAAGCTGATGGCAAAGAGGGACGCCGTGGTGAATCGGACGGCGCCGCCCCACAAGGTAGCTAACCAATTGAGGATCTTCACACCCGTTGGAATGGCGACCAACATGGTGCTCACGGAGAAGATGCTCGCGACAGTAGGACCGAAGCCACTGGTGAACATATGGTGCGCCCAAGTGCCAAAACCAACGAAACCGATTAACACCGTGGACAGGACCACCGCTGTGTAACCGAAAAGCGGCTTCCGAGAGAAGACCGGCAACACCTCGGAGATCACACCCATGGATGGAATGACCAGAATGTACACTTCAGGATGGCCAAAGATCCAAAAGAGGTGTTGCCAGAGGTGAATGTCGGCCCCAGCCTGTGCCACAAAGAAGTTTGTGCCGAAGAGACGGTCAAACATCAACATAAAGCTGGCGACGGTGATTGAGGGGAGCGCAAAGATGAGGAGGAAAGCGGTGACGAGCGCCGCCCACACAAAAACCGGCATCTGCATCATCGACATACCGGGCGCCCGCATGTTTAGAATTGTCACTAGAAAGTTTAACCCGGTCATCACCGAACTGATCCCCAACAATTGCAGTCCAAAGACGTAGAAATCCATGTTGGGACCGTTGTTGAACTGCATTCCGCTTAGGGGGGCGTACGCGAACCATCCGGAATTGGGCGCGGCTCCGAGGACCCAACTGCTGTGTAGAAAGACGCTCCCGAGGACAAAGAGCCACAGCCCGAATGCGTTGATCCTGGGAAATGCCACGTCCCGGGCACCAATCATGAGGGGGACGAGGTAGTTGAAGAAGGCGGCCGCCATCGGCATCAACGCCAGGAAGATCATAGTGGTCCCGTGCATTGTGAAGAGCTCGTTGAAGAGGTCAGGATTGATGATCGACAGTCGGGGCTGTGCGATCTGTAACCGTAGGAGGAGCGCTTCGAGCCCACCGATCAGGAGGTTAATGAAAGAAGCGACAAAGTACATGATTCCGATCTTTTTATGATCGACGGTTGCGATCCATCCCCAGAAACCGTCGTCGCTTTGGGGGCGAGCGAATGCCATCGTCAGGGTTCACCTCGGCTGTCGTAGTCGCGCCTTACTGAACGGGCTCCTTAACGAGCTCCGGATACGTGGATCACCGGCCGTCACTTTAAGCTGAGCAAATAAGTGGTAAGCGCCTCGAGATCCTCTTCTGAGAAGGGCAGGGCCGGCATAATCACGCCCGGCTTCATCTCCTGGGTTCTTGTGATCCAACGCTTCAGATTCTCCGGTGTGTTCTCGTAGATCCCGGCGGCCAATGTCTCTCGCGCGCCAAAGTTGTTCAAGTTGGGACCGACGTCGCCCGATGTTCCGGCATCGGCCAGGGTATGGCAGGCAGCGCACGCGCTCGAGGCAAAGATCTCTCGACCTCGGTCGATCAACTCCTCGTCAGGGCTTACTGCGCCGCCCGGTTGAGCCTGCGCTCTTATTGGGCCCGTTGAGGCCATCGCGGAGATCGTACTCTCAGGTGGTGTGCGCTCTTGCGCCGCCTTCATACTTTGGACCCATGCTTCGAACTCCGATTCACTGTGAGCCGTCGCTCTAAGCCGCATGTTGGCGTGCGAGGTACCGCAGTACTCCGCGCACTGTCCCAGATAGACACCTTCACGATCCGCGGTCCACCAAACGGTGGTCACCTTGCCCGGATTCACGTCCATTTTCCCGGCGAGTCGAGGGAACCAAAAGCTGTGGATGACATCAGCAGAGCGCAGTGTGAATTGAACCGGTCGATTCGCCGGTACGTGTAACTCGTTGGCTGTCACAATGCCCAGCTGCGGATACTCAAACTTCCACCAAAACTGATAGCCAGTCACGTCGACAACGAGAGTCTCATCTTCTGGGGGTGGGGTGGCCAGCGTGTATGCCGTACGGACGGAGGGCACCGCCAAGAGGATGACGAGGACGGTCGGGACGATGGTCCAAACCAATTCGAAGCGGTGGTTCCCCGGGTTTTGAAACGGCAGCTCGCGACCCTGCCTATCACGGAACCGCCAAAGCGCGTAAACGAGCAGCGCCGTGACGACGATGAGGATTCCACCCATCAGCCACACGGAGAGCATAAAGAGCTCCGACTGCATCCTGGCCACCACGCCCTCTGGCGCCAAGAACGATTGAGGGGTGCGGGTAAACTCGCAACCCGATAAGCCGACGGCCACGATGAGGGCAGTCGCCGCTTTGCGGATAGTCGACCTAAGCTTTGCGTGCATGGGTGTACCTCCCACGGCAAGTAAGGAGCGCATTGGAAACTCGTGAAGTATCCTTGCCGAAGGAGGACTATTATTATACGACTTTCCCCAAGATTCAGGGCTGTTGGACCAGGGCGTTAGCTTTTTGAGAGGTCGTCAAGGAGAGAGAGGGCGGCGAGTCGACCGCTGCGCACGGCGCTCTCCATGGTCGAGGGCCAGCCGGTGCTTGTGTAGTCTCCTGCAACGTAAAGTCTGCGAATGGGCGTGCGGTTGTGGGGGCGTCTGGCGTCGTCACCGGGTTTACACGTAAACGTGGCATGCCGCATCTTGCGCACAGCGCCGCCTTGGAGGCGGGCACGGCGAGCCGCGGGAAAGACGCGCTTGATCTCAGCGGCGCACAACGATTGCAACTCAGAGTGCGCCAAAGGCATCAAGGGGTTCGCCCCACTCAGGGAGACGGCAATGTGGCACCCGTGGTCGGGGGGCTCCCCTGCAAGCACCGTCAGATTGAAGAGCCACTGCAGCGGTGAGCGCAAGACACCCACCATGGGAGCACGTAAGATCGGGGTATCGTACCAGAGGTGGACATTGACGATGGCCCCGGTCGTCAACGTTGAAACGTTGGCGAAGTAGGGGTGGCCCTCCCACTGTGTCGAGAGCAGCCTGCCTACATCGGAATGGGCGGTGGCAATGATCACGGCGTCACAAGCGACCTCGATCCCCCCGGACAGGGAGACGCCGACAGCGCGGTCCCCGTGTAAGGTAACGGAGCGCACGGAGGCTTTGAGTTGAAGCTCACCGGCGTTGGTCAGCGCCTGCTCGGTAGGGGCAACCAGCTCCGAGAGTGGGGCTCGAGGGATGCCCACGGCGGCCGATTCAGCCCCACCAGCCAACCCCTCGGCGATCACCATGAGTGCGCTGTGTGCACTCACCTCGGCAGGCTTAGCGTTTAGCGTGGCCAGAATCAGAGGCTCCCACAAGAGCTCAATACAGCGCGAGGTGGTCCCCTGATGTACCAACCACTCAGAGAAGGTGACTTCGTGAGCCGTGCCGGAGGTGTATACGTGCCGGGCTTTTTGGACGAGGCGGAGTGTGTGTACCCGCTCGGCGAGAGTGAGGTGGGCGTAGCGCATAATGCCTACCGCCAACGAAAGGGGATACGGCAGCGGTGCACTGCGCAAGTACGCGCTTCGTCCCGTGGGAGCATCGACAAGTTCAAACTCGGTGCGTCGCTCTAAAGGCGCCAGTTTGGTTGTGCCGAGCCTGGCGAGGAGAGCGCGATACTCTGTGCAGCAGCCCAGATAGACGTGCTGCCCGACGTCGAGGATGCGCCCGGCCCGGTCTGTGTGCGACCCGGCTCGTCCGCCAAGGGAGCTCGAACGCTCAAATAAGATGGGGTAGGCGCCCCGGTCCCGTAACGCCAGCGCGGCGCTGATACCCGCGAGGCCGCCGCCAACGATGCCTACGATGGGCTTTTCCATAAGAGACCTCGGATCCACAGGGCGAGAGCGATTTGGGCTCGGCGGCTTTTGGCGAGGGTGGCGCGCCGCGTGAAGACGTCGTATCCGTTCCGTTCGATCTGTTCGAGGAGCGTGCGATAGACGCCGAAGAGGACCATCGGGCACGGTCGACTCCGCCGTGGTAGGTGCTTAAAGAGCGCGCGGGCCCTTCCGTAATACTCCTTGGCCCGCTCACCTTGAAAGGCGAGCATGCGCGTAAGCGCGGGTGTCGGGCGGCCCGCCAATATCTCGTCTTCGCCGACGCCAAAGGCGTTTAAGTCGTCTTGAGGTAGATAAATGCGGTTTTCAGCAGCATCCTCGGCTACATCGCGAACGACGTTTGTGAGTTGCATAGCAATGCCGAGGTCGACGGCGGCGTCACGGGCTTCGGGAGAGTGGTACCCAAACACTTCAAGACACGCCAAGCCGACAGAGGAGGCGACGAGGTAGCAGTACTCTCGCAGCTCGGTAAAGGTGCGGTAACGCGTCACGTGGAGATCCTGCTCGACGCCTTGGGCGACCTCCAGGAGGTGCCGTTCGGAGATCGAGTAGCGCCGTACGGCATCAGCGAGAGCGATGTAGACGGGTGTACGGGCCCGCCCAGCGAGAGCGTCCGAGAGGTCGGTGCGCGCTGCGGCGATGGCAGCCTGCTTCTGTGCGCGCGGCATCGGGCCGTCTGCAATGTCATCGAGGAGGCGGCAGAACGCGTAGACCGCGCAGATCGCGTCGCGGCCCGCCTTGGGCAGGGTCAAAAACGCAAAGTAAAAGTTGCGGGCGCGTGCCTGAGTAATGGCGACGCAGTGTTCGTAGCTCTCGGTGATATCTGGAAGGCTCACGGCAACCGTCTCCATGGTCCGTATTTGCCCAGGGCTCGCCATCCCAGTCGGGCCTTTTGGGTGGACGAGACGACCGGTCGGTGTGTCAGGACGTCGTACCCCTGAGCTTCGATCGCGTCCAAAACCGTCCGTCCTCCAAGCGAGAAAAGGGCTACTTCGACTCGGAATCGGACCGGGAGTAAGGCTAGTAACGCGTCTCCTTCGTCAAAGAGCGAACGGGTGCGCCGAATTTCAAAGGCGAGGAGAGAGCGGAAGGCATCCGTCACGCGTCCTGCCGCCAAATCCTCCTCCGTGTAGCCGAATCGGCGCATATCGTCCTGGGGAATGTATATGCGCCCCTTCGCGAAGTCTCGAGCAACGTCCTGCCAAAAGTTGGTGAGTTGGAGGGCGCTGCAGGTGGCGTCGGCGAGACGGCGCGCCTGGGGTGAGGATGCGCCCAGGAGGCCTAAGACCAGGTGGCCGACCGGGTTCGCCGAGTACTCGCAGTACTCGAGGAGCTCTTTGTACGATGCATACCGATGGAGACGTTGATCCCGCCGATTCGCCTCAATTAACTTGAGGAAGGGCTCTTTGGGGAGGTGGAAGTCGTGTACTGTCGACTGGAGCGCCTGCATCACCGGATGGCGGGGCGCGCCCTCGAAGCACGCTTCCAGTTCCGCCTCCCACGCATCGAGCAGTGCCGAACGATCACCAGTGGCTTCGTCGCCTAGATCGTCAACGGTGCGACAGTACGCGTAGACCGCCCAGAAGTGGCGGCGCAACCGGCGAGGGAGGAGTCGGCTGCCCACCGTGAAGTTTTCGTAATGCATGGTGGCCAGCTGTGCGCAGATCCTCCATGGATCGGCGTTGCCATCGGCGCTCGGATTGTGAAGCGTGCCCAATGAAGTTGACCTCCCAAGCGTATACCTTTCCACCTTTCTCCCAGGAAAGCCTCCTTTCTCTAAGCGCAAAGAGGCGCAAAGAGGAGGAGCGATCCGAGTCTCGAAAGTGGACTAAAAGAGAGAGCGGAACGTTTGCAAAGATACCGAGGAGGACGGCAGCCGTTGATGATCCTTGAAGACGAGTTTGGAGATGTTGTGAAAAAGGCGCGCGTCGGCAATGGTTTCTCCCACGCCGAACTAGCGGCCAAGAGCGGCGTAGAGGCCGGACGGATTCAAGCGTTTGAGCGGTACGAACAAAGCCCCGAGCGAACCGAATCGGACGGGTTGGCAAAGGCGTTGCACCTGCACTCGGAAGCCCTCTGGGGGATCGCCACCGTAGAGTACCGGCCGCCGACGTTTGAGGCAGCCCCAGGGATCGTCCTCGAGCGTTTCACCTTTCCCGAGATGAATTCGAACGGGTTCCTCGTGCACTTCGAGGCGAGCGCTGACACCTTCTTGATCGATCCGGGCGGTGACCCCGCAGCCATGGTCCAAAGGTTGCAGGAGCGTGGCTGGGAGCTTGGGGCCATCCTCCTCACACACGGACACAGCGATCACGTGGCAGGCGTGGAATCTCTGCGCAGGGACGTCGGCGACGTACCTGTATACGCGCACCCCGAGGAGTGGCAGGGCGAGGGCCTCGTGGCGACTCAAGCCGGCTCGACGCTCGAGTTGGGGGCGCAGACGATCCATGTGATTCCGTCGGGTGGCCACACCTTGCACGGAATCGTCTTCCATTTCACCGGGGCGGCGATTGCGGCAGTGGGCGACACCCTCTTTGCGGGCTCGCTGGGTGGCCCGATGGACGGCGCTCGGCATTACCCCTCGCTATTGCGCTCGGCTGAGGCTATTCTGAATCTGCCTGCGGAGACTCTCCTGTTGCCCGGACACGGTCCCGTGACGACGGTGGGGCTCGAACGGGAGCACAATCCTTTTGTCAAAGCAGTGCGGGGAATAGAGTGACGTTGGTAGACGCGCGAGAGTGGGGAGAGCGGATCGGCGGGTACGATCGGCTCGTCGAGAGCTGCGATCAAAGTGGCCTTGATAGGATTCAAATCGGCGAGACGCTCTTTGGGACCCCGATTTACGCATACGATACCGAAACGGAACCTTGGGGGCAAGGTCGTACCCCTGTTTTGGTTGCGGCCGGCGCCCACGCAGAAGAGGCTGCCGGCGTGGCGACTGCACTCAACTTGGCGCTGCGCCCGGGCTTCACCGGACGCATGGTGATCGTGCCGTGCAGGGATCCGCTGGGCTGGGACGGCGTGCGCCGTACCTTTCGGCGTGCAGTAGGGCGTGCCGATGTGCCGCTAAGCACGCATGAACAGGCGATTAGAGCGTTCACACGCTACGCTGAAGTCGTGTGGGAAGACGAAGGCTTTGCAGTGTGTGCCGTGGACCAACTCGCCTTTTGCTCCTTTCAGGAGGGACACTCGGGAAACGCGGATACCGGCGAATATGTGCAGGCGTACTTGCGCAATCGTCCCGAGCTCGCCCAGCGCGTCCAGGGTCTGCGCCTGCTGGTGCCGGGCTCACCGGGACTGGCCGAGGGGCGCGACGTGTACGACTGGGGGGGCGGACCGACTGTCTACGTCGATGAGAGCGGTCGCGTCGGTAATTTTAATCGGTTCTTCTCCATCCAGAATCCTCCTGCGGAGATCGAGGCGATTCGCCGCTTGGCGCACCAGGTGCGCAGCGAGTTTGTCTTTGACCTCCATGAGAATTTTGGCGACAGGTTCGGCATGTACACCAACGCGCTGCACCCCAAACGCTCGCGCGCTGTGTACGTGGCCATGATCGACGCCGTGCGCGAGGCGGGTTTTCCCCTCATGCCGTTAGACGAGCTGCTGCCGTTCCTCGACATTCCCGAGGGTGGCCTCATCGAGTTGTACCCGGGAGTGTACTCAGCCAATCGTGAGCGCCGCTTGCCACCCGACGGTTTCGGCCTCTACCTCACGCTCTTAAAAGCGAACTCGTTTACCACAGAGATGGGGCTCGAGCAGCCTCTCGGTTATCGGGCCGACGCGACCGAAGTGGCAGTGCGGGCAGGGCTGGCGACGATCGAACGCATGGAAAGGGATGAGTCGGCGTGAGGGTGGCCCCGGCTCTTCTTGACTGGTACGATCGCACCGCTCGAGACCTCCCTTGGAGGCGCACGCGGGATCCGTATGCGATTCTCGTCTCCGAGTTTATGCTTCAGCAGACTCAGGTACAAACGGTGATTCCATACTACCAAACGTTCCTCGAACGCTTCCCGACGCTTGAAGCGCTGGCCGATGCCTCGGTTGACGAGGTACTCCGGGTTTGGAAGGGCCTCGGTTACTACCGCCGAGCGCGCAATTTGCACAAGGCTGCGCAGGCCCTGGTTGGGCAGTACGAAGCTGCCGTGCCCATGGATTACGACGCCATTCGGGCACTTCCGGGAGTGGGCGAGTACACGGCGGCGGCCGTCGGCAGTATTGCGTTTAATCTTCCATATCCCGTCTTGGACGGCAACGTTGCCCGTGTGGTCTCGCGCCTTCAGTGTATCGACGCGCCGGTCGACAAGAGCGCTACCAAGCGAGAGATGAACACGTTTTTAATCGAGGAGCTGCCCCAGGAGCGTTCCGGCGACTTCAACCAAGCGATGATGGAATTGGGGGCGACGGTGTGTCTGCCTGTTACGCCTGAGTGTCCGAACTGTCCGCTGCGCGGCATGTGTCTTGCGCACGAATCGGGAAGAGAGCGTGAATTGCCTGTCAAGTCGAATAAAGAGTCGGTGAAGGTAGAGCAGCGGACGGTCGTCTTGGCGTGGGTTGGTGAGCGCGTGCGATTGCGCCGTCGCCCTGAGGAAGGGTTGCTGGCACTAATGTGGGAGTTTCCGCACGCTCTGGGCCACGGACCTCAATCGGCCAAGAGCATTCTACAAGAGATCACGCCGGAACTGGAGGGAAGCGTGAACCATCAGGACCCTTCGAAGTCGATCACTGACGGGTGGCAAATGCGCTCACTGGGGTTGGTGGAGCACCGCTTTTCGCATTTGCTTTGGCGTCTGGAGGTCGTCGAAGCCCGTCTCAACGTGATACATCCGACGGGCGTGCGCGAGTGGGAGGCCAAGTGGAGCGCCGTCCCTGAGGAGGACGCGGTGTGGGTCACACCCTCTGAGGTGGAGGAGATGGCATTGCCGCGAGCCATGCAGCGCGTCTGGCGACGCACGCTCGGCTCCGATCAACAGGCGCTGCCCTTTTAGCCTCTGTATCACGACTACGTGTCGGATGGCTCGTACGATTCGAGGAACTTGATGACGGCTTTGGTGAGATGTGTCGGTGTCGAAGAACCGGCCGTCACCCCCACGGTGCGAGCGCCCTTTAACCAATCTAAATTGATCTCATCGACGCTGTCGATGAGGTAAGCGGGCCGGCCAGCCTTCTCCTGGACCACTTGGACCAAACGGTTAGAATTGTTGCTGCGCGTATCCCCGACCACTAAGACGAGATCGGTCTGTCGGGCTTGGTCTGCAGCAGCCTCTTGTCGTGACTGGGTCGCAAAGCAGATCTCGTTATGTACCTCCGCGTGGGGGTACTTGGCCACGATGTACTCAATGAGATCCGCAGTATCCCATTGGCTCAACGTGGTCTGCGTCGCCACACCCAAGGGAAGTCCGTCAAGTTGGAGGGCGTCGACGTCGGCGCGGGTCTCGACCAGATGCACAAGGTCGGGAGCTTCGCCCATGGCGCCTTCGGGTTCGGGGTGGCCCTTCTTGCCGATATAGATAACGTGATACCCCTTGGCGGCAAACTTTTTGATGAGATCATGGGTGACGGTGACGTCAGGGCACGTGGCGTCGACACACGTTAAACCCTTCGCCTTGGCCAGATCCTTGACAGCCGGTGAGACGCCGTGTGCAGTAAAGACGACACTCCCCTCGTGGATTTCGTCGAGGAGGGAGAGCCGGTCTCCGCCGTCGAGTGTGATGATGTCGTAATCTTCACGCAACGAGTCTACGACGTGACGGTTGTGGACGATCAGTCCAAGGATGTATACCGGTCGCGGCAGCGACTGATCCAATGCGACATTCTTGGCGATTTGGATAGCGTCGACAACCCCGTAGCAGTAACCTCTAGGCGTAATCTTTACAACGTTCAACATCAGCACCCCTTCTCACCGTAGTATTAGTGAGATGCACGGCGCTTCCTTCCGACATCCGCGTGGATGATACATCTTGAGGAGGAATATCGAGGGGAGGACTTGAAGACGTAAAGCAGGTAATATTGATGTATGTATATATTGGGAAGGGTTGATATTGGTGGCCGAGCTGGTCCGACTCTTTAAGGCCCTCGGAGACGAAAGCCGCCTGAGAATCCTGCGGGCGCTCATGGATGAGACCCTGTGCGTCTGCGATTTGGCCAGACACCTCGGGATCTCTCAACCGACGCTCTCGCACCACCTCAAGGTGCTTCGGGATATTGGGCTTGTCACCGGAGAAAAAGAGGGGCAGTGGATCTACTGTAGTGTCAACACGGAAGCGTTCGCAGCGTACGGCCTTGACATCAAGCGACTCCTCGCCGTCGACCGGGAGGTCGCCTCGTAACTGATGGCCCCCCTTCTGCGAGTACTTGCATATTTTCGGCCATACCGTCGGTTGGCCCTCCTGACGATTGTGTGTGCCGTCCTCTCGACGCTTACGGCGATGGTCCCACCCTACCTCATGAAGAGTGTTGTCGACGGGGCGATCGCACAGGGCAGTCTTAATCTGCTCGTCGTGTACGTCGTCGGGATTGGTCTCTCGTACGCTATGCGCGATCTCTTCAATATGCTACGCATCCGGTTGAACAACTCGCTCGAGCAGCGCGTCATCCTCGACATGAGGGACGAAGTGTTCAGCAAGATGCAGCGGCTATCTCTCGGCTTTTACGCCAACCGCTCCACCGGAGAGCTGATGTCCCGAGTCGTAGACGACGTCAACCACGTCGAGCGCGTCTTGTTGGACGGGACCGAACAACTCTTGGTAGCCTCGTTGACACTCGTCGGAGTAGCTGGAATCCTCTTTTACATCAACCCATTCCTGGCACTGGTCGCGTTGATCCCCATTCCCTTCCTGGCGGCCGGCGCCCTTTGGTACACGAAGCGAATGCGCCGCATCTACAGAACGGTGCGCGAACGAGCCGGCGCAATGAACGCCGCGCTTCACGACGCACTCTCCGGATTGTTGCAGATCAAGATTTTCAATCGAGAAGAGCAACAGGCGACGCGTTTTAGAGCGTACGCCGACGCCTATCGGCTCGAACACCTCAAGGCGATGTACGCGTGGGCCTCGTTCTCACCGGGGATGAGTTTTCTCGGCTCACTCGGCGGCCTCTTTGTCATCGCCGTCGGCGGCGCCGCGGTCATCGGAGGAAGAGCCAGTGTAGGGGATGTCGTCGCGTTCTTGTTCTACCTCAACCTATTTTACGAGCCGGTGAACCGACTGCAAAGCCTGAACAACATGTGGCAGGATGCCCTTGCTGCGGGCGAACGGGTCTTTGAGATCATGGATATGGAGCCGGAGATTCAGGAGAAGAAGGGGGCTCTCGCGCTCCCTGAGCCGGTGCGCGGCGAAGTGCGCTTCGAAAACGTCAGCTTCTCCTACGGTCAAGGGCGCAGTATTCTCCAGGAGATTAATCTCAGCGTCGCGCCGGGCGAGACCGTGGCGCTGGTCGGCCCGACCGGCGCCGGGAAGACGACAATCCTTTCGCTGGTCCCTCGTTTTTATGATGTGACGTCTGGACGGGTGCTCGTTGACGGTCACGATGTGCGGGACCTACGTCTTGCAGATCTGCGGTCCCAAATCGCGGTCGTCTCCCAGGAGCCGTTTTTGTTTAATGGAACGGTTGGGGAGAACATTCGATTCGGCCGCTTGGACGCGACCGACGCTGAGGTGCAGCGCGCCGCCGAGCTTGCCAATGCGGCCGAGTTTATCGACCGTCTCCCCGAGGGGTACGATGCCGTCGTGGGCGAACGGGGAGTTAAACTCTCGGTGGGGCAAAAGCAGCGACTCTCGATTGCGCGGGCGATCCTCAAGGAGGCCAAGATCCTGATCCTCGACGAAGCGACGTCAGCGGTGGACACCGTCACGGAGATGCAGATTCAAGAGGCGCTCGATCGCTTGATGGAGGACCGCACCACCTTTGTCATTGCTCACCGTTTGAGCACCATTCAAAGTGCGGACCGCATCGCGTGCATCGAAGAAGGCCGTATCACCGAACTGGGCACGCATAAAGAACTCATTCGGCGCGGCGGTTTGTACGCACGCCTTTGCGAACATCAAGCACGCGGCGTCGTCGGTTTGATGAACTCTACCGTGTCATGAACTTTTACGAAGATGTGTGGAGGCGGCTTCAGTGTCGAATGCAGATGTGAATGTCAAGAGTGAGACAAATGAGAAGGAGAGAGCCCTGAGGATTAATTCAGGGTTGGAGGGCGCTCAGCTCCATCGGGGTATGGTGGAGCCGGCTCCGGGGCAGAACACGCCCTTTAGGATCTCTCCAGAGCCCTTTTGGATCGATCAGGAGCTTTTGCGGCGCATCGAGGACTTAGGGCCGCACCTTCTCTCGTTTTATCATGGGGCCAACCGACTCTACCTCCACAGTGTGCGAGGGAGTCAACCTGACTGGATTCGTGCCTACCTTGAAGCCGGCAAGTCAGAGAGCGTGATCGATTACCAACGAATGCGCCGGTTTCGAGGGGAGGTGCCCGCGATCATTCGCCCCGACGTGGTCCCCACCGAGGACGGCCTGATCATCTCCGAACTCGACTCGGTTCCGGGCGGCTTTGGTTTGTTGGGGGCGCTCAGTGAGCAGTACGCCGAGCAAGGATATCGGCTGGTCGGGGGGGCCGACGGAATCGTCAACGGTCTGTGGGAGGCCGTCACGCACGGGGTAGAGGGCGATGATCCACTCCTTGCGTTTGCAGTGAGTGATGAGTCTGGGGATTACCGCGGCGAGATGCGTTGGATCGCCGAGAGAATGCGCAGCCTGGGTCGATCCGCCTACGAAGTACATCCGAAAGAGCTGCAATTCACCGAGGAGGGGCTACACCTGGAGTCAGGCAGGCGCGTCGACCTCCTCTACCGCTTTTTCGAGCTCTTTGACCTCAAAAATATCCCCAAGATCGATCTGCTCTTGTACGCGATCCGCAAAGAGTTTGTGCGCGTGACGCCGCCGATCAAGTCGCATCTAGAGGAGAAACTCCTTTTTGCGCTTTTGCACCATCCGGCCATTGCCCCGTTTTGGCGACAGCATATTGGCGAGGAGTGTTTCCGACTCTTGTTGGACGTCTTCCCCGAGAGTTGGGTGGTCGACCCCACACCGTTGCCGCCCCACGCCGTCATTCCCAATCTCGAGATCAACGGCTTGCCTGTGCAGGATTGGCGGGTCCTCCAAGAGGCGTCACAGAAGGAGCGGGAGCTTGTACTCAAGCCGTCCGGTTACAGCCCCGACGCCTGGGGAAGTCGGGGGGTGGTCATCGGACACGATCGATCGGCCCAGGAGTGGAGCGAGAGCGTGGAGCACGCACTGAAGGCGTTTGGCGAGACGCCGCACGTGTTGCAACGGTTTCATAAAGGACGCAAGTTCCGTGTCCGTTATTACGACTTCGACGAGGGGCGCGTAAAGAGCATGGACGCGCGGGCTCGCCTCTGCCCCTACTACTTCGTCGTTGGCGACGAAGTAAAATTGGGGGGCATCTTAGCGACGGCGGTCCCTCTCAACAAGAAAATCATCCATGGCATGTCCGACGCCGTCATGGCGCCCGTCGCCGTGAAAGCTTAAGCGTGATCGACATTTTCAAGTGGGAGTGCTATCCATGAGAGATTATAAAGAGATACCTCCGTGGAAAGACGTGACAGACGAAGAGTGGCGCGACTGGAAGTGGCAGGTGCGCAATCGCATCCGCACCATCGATGAATTGCGCCATGTGATCAATTTGACGCCAGAGGAGGAAGAGGGGCTCGAGTACGCGAGGAGCGGATTCCCCCTTGGGATCAGTCCGTATTACGCGAGTCTGATGGATCCCGACGATCCCACGTGTCCGATTCGGCGGCAGGGACTTCCACTGGACGACGAAGCCATTCTCTCGTCGAACGACATGCACGACCCGCTCCACGAGGACGTCGACTCCCCGGTGCCTTACATCACCCATCGCTACCCCGATCGGGTACTCTTTATCGTCACCGAGATGTGTCCGATGTACTGTCGACACTGCACTCGACGTCGGTTGGTCGGCTCCAAAGAGGGCGGCATCCCGCGTCCGGCGGTAGATAAGGCGGTTGAGTACATCCGCAATACGCCGGAGATCAGGGACGTCCTCATCTCCGGTGGCGATCCGCTCTCTTTGGGCGAGGCGCGCCTCGAGTACATCCTGCAGCAACTCCGCACGATTGACCACGTGGAGATCATCCGATTCGGTACGCGGGTGCTGGTCACCAATCCGTATCGCGTCACCGATGAGTTTTGTCAGATGGTGCGGAAGTACCACCCTGTGTGGGTGAACACCCACTTCAATCATCCGCAGGAAGTGACCCCGGCAGCCGTCGAGGCGTGTGCCCGACTGGCCGACGCAGGCGTGCCTCTTGGGAATCAGACCGTCCTCTTGAGAGGCGTCAATGACTGTCCCCACATCCAAAAGGAGTTGGTGCACCGCCTGGTGCGCGCCCGGGTCCGTCCTTATTACATTTATCAATGCGATCTTTCAGAGGGGATCGAGCACTTCCGCACGCCGGTCTCCAAGGGCATCGAGATCATCGAACACCTCAGGGGTCATACATCGGGGTACGCGGTGCCTACATTCGTCGTCGACGCCCCTGGCGGAGGCGGCAAGATTCCGGTTGGTCCCAACTACATCGTCTCTCAGTCGCCAGGCAAGATCGTTCTGCGCAACTACGAAGGGACCATCGCCGCGTATCCCGAGCCTGACCACGGCGACACGCACGACAGTGATGCGTGCGAGTACTGCCAAGCGGCGAAGGGAAAGACGGAAGGTGTAGCGGCTCTCACCTCCACGCGCAAGGAAGGCTTGGACCCCACGAAAGACACGTCGCGGGCTGCCCGGCAGCGAGAGCGTCGGCGCCAGGATGAGCTGACGACGGCCTAAGTTGCTGAGTGAAGGGGCGAAGGGAGCCGGATATGGCACGACGCAAAATGATTCGCGGTGGTACGGTGTGGAGTGAGACAGGCTCGTTGGAGGCCGATGTAATCGTCGGGGCGGACGGTTTGATCGAACGCCTCGTAGAGCGGTCAAATGCCGGCGGCGAGCCGGCTTGGGCGGGCGTCCAAGCGGAGGTGGAGGTGATCGACGCCTCGGGGAAGTGGGTGCTGCCCGGTGCGATTGACAGCCATGTTCACTTTCGCGATCCTGGACTTCCGCAAAAAGAAGATTTCAGGTCAGGCTCTGCGGCCGCCGCCGTGGGCGGCGTCACAACAGTGCTGGACATGCCCAACACGCTGCCCCCAGTGGTCGACTCAGCCGCGCTCGCACACAAACAGGACGCGGTGGGGCGCGGGGCGTATGTGGATTACGGCCTCTTTGGCGCCGCGACGGCTGCAGAGGATTTCGGTGTGCACTTGGCCAGAGTGGACGAGTTGGTTGCTGCCGGAGTTGTTGGGATCAAGGTGTTTTTGGGTCCGACAACCGGCAACCTCAGTGCTCCGACGTGGGGAGAGCTTCACCAGCTCCTGGCGGCAAAGGGAGGCGAGACGCTCTTTGTCTTCCACTGTGAGGACCGCAGTGTGATCGATACCGCTCGAGGCCGTGTCCCCGAGAATCTGGCGTTTACGTACCAAGGGCTCCTAGCTTCCCGCCCTCGAGTCGGCGAGCTGTTGGCGACGGATGGTGTACTCCGATTGGCACGAGAGAGTGGGGCACGCGTACACGTAGCGCACGTCGCCCTCGCCGAAGCGACCGCCGCGATCGAGGGGGCCAAACGGGAAGGAGCTCGTGTGAGCGCGGAGACATGCCCACAGTATCTCTTTTTGACCGAAGAGGATTCCGAGACGGTGGGCGATTCGCTCAAGGTGCTACCACCGATCAGGAGCCGGGCGGATCAGCGCGCGCTATGGGAGGCACTGGCATCGGGCACTCTAGACTTGGTGGCCACAGACCACGCACCTCACGAGTCCGCTTCGGATGAGCCTTTGCGAGCCTGGGAGGGGAATTTTGGGATGGCCGGTGTACAAACGCTCGTCCCCCTCCTCATTGACGCCGCCATCGCCGGTCGCTGTCGGGTCTGTGACGTCGTCCGGTGGACAAGCGCGGCGCCGGCGAGGTGCTTCTCGTTGTACCCTCGTAAAGGCGCGCTGCACCCCGGCGCCGATGCTGATTTGACGATCGTCGATCCCGGCGCCCGGTGGCAGGTCGAGCGACCGTGGTGGCAAAGTAGGAGTGAGAACTCAGCCTTTTGGAGACGAGAGGGCCGGGGACTGCCGGTAATGACTATGCTGCGCGGTGAGATTGTCGCTCGGGACGGAGCAGTCGTGGGCGACCCGCAAGGGCGCATGGTGGCGCGGGTATGATCCCGTGACCGCCGCTATGATGACAGGCGCCAAAGATGACAGGCGTAAATTCTAGTGAGACGGGAACTGAAAGGTAGGGTTTACCATGGCTAAGTTATTCATCGACCCACAGCCCACGCCGAATCCGAATGCCATGAAGTTTAATGTGAGCGCATCCGTCACTGGGGGCGGGAGCGAGTCGTACACCTCCAAGGAGGCGGCGCAGGACTCGCCTCTGGCCGCCGGGATCTTTGCGCTCGAGGGCGTCACCGGTGTCTTTATGTTGGGGAATTTCGTGACGGTGAACAAGGATCCGAGCGCGTCGTGGAACGAGTTGGTCCCGTCCGTGATGGAAGTGATCGACGAGCATCTCACGTGAGTGAGGCGCTCGGGAGGTTGACAAGCACGTGAGAGCATCCGAGCTTCCGCTCTACGAGCGATTGCAAAAGTGTTTGGCCGCCGGTAGATCGGCGGTGCTGGCGACCGTCGTTGAGAGTGACGACGAAGCGTTGCTGGGCAAGAAGCATTTAATCACTATCGACGAGAGCGGTGAACCAACCAGCGTCAGTACGCTACCGCCACTGTGGCAGGGCCCGGTTGAAAGACGCATTCGGACGCTAACCCGCCAGTGGCCGCGATCAGGGCGAGTGCGCACCGACGTGTTTGACACCCCGGGACGTGCTCGCGTGGCCTTTGAGCGATTCGATCCCGCGCTCCGCCTGGTGATTGCGGGCGGGGGCCACATCGCTCAACCAACCCACGAGATCGCCGCCACGCTCGGCATGCGGGTGGCGGTTCTCGATGATCGGCCCACCTTTGCTAACCAAGAGCGATTCCCTCGAGCTGAGCAAGTGTTGTGTGACGACTTTCAACGAGGCATCCGATCTCTGGGGATCGATGAGTCGACCGCAGTCGTCGTCGTCACACGGGGACACCTGCACGACTTGGAGGTGATGCGGGCGCTCCTGGACCGCCGCCCGGTTTACCTCGGCATGATCGGCAGTCGCCGGCGTGTCCTTACCGTCATGGAGCGGTTAAGAGCGGAAGGCGCTTCGGACGCGTTTTTGAGTAAGGTGTACGCGCCGATTGGACTGGATATCGGTGGGGAGTCGCCGGCCGAGATAGCCCTAGCCATCGTGGCCGAGATTGTCAGCGTCGTGCGCGGCGGTCGCGCAAGCCATCTGCGCGAGCGCTTGCCGACGATTTAGTCGAGCGGCTAGCGTGGTTAGTAGGTTTATAAGAAGGAGAGGTCGTGTGGAAGCCTGGTTGAATGAGTTGCTGACGAGTGACGACGAGACCCCTCGCGCCATGGCGACCATCGTCAAGGCGGTCGGTTCAACACCGCGCTCTGCCGGGGCACGAATGATCATCTACGCTGATGGTCGGGCTGTCGGAACCATCGGCGGCGGCTGCGGCGAGGCGGAAGTGAGACAGGCGGCCCTCGACGTTCTGGACACGGGAGTGCCTCGCCTCGTCCACGTTGACCTTCGTGGCTTTTACGGCGACGACTACGAAGTGTGCGGGGGACGACTCGAAGTGTTTGTTGAGCCATTGTCACCGGTCCCGGTCACATGAAGAGTCCATGCTACCCACCGGTACGCAGATGGGAAGCCATCCTTTTGGCGGCGGGCGCATCGAGCCGGATGGGAACGCCGAAAGCCTTGCTCCCGTGGGGAGAGCGTACTCTTCTGGGACACCAAATTAGTGAGCTCCTGGCAACACGGATCGCTCGTGTGGCGCTGGTGTTGGGCGCATACACCGACGCACTTGTCCGCGAACCTCACGTCGCTCTCGAGGTTGGGCGGGGACGGGTGCGTGTGGTCGTGAACCGCGCGTGGTCCGAAGGGAAATGCGGCTCCATTCGCCTGGGGGCCGGCGCCGTATCGCCCGGAGCAACAGATATCGCCCTACTAGCGGTCGATCAACCCACAGCCGCCGAGGTGTTAGAGGCTTTGATGGGAGAGCACGAGGTCCGCATGTCCGAGTGCAGCGTTCCACGGTTCGATGGTCGCGGCGGGCACCCCCTTCTACTCTCGACCCGCTACACTCCTCAACTGCTCACGTTAAGTGAAGAGACGCAAGGGTTGCGCGCCCTGCTGCATCGGCTGGAGCGTTCCGGCCGAGTGCAGCGCGTCCCGGTTGCGGCGCCGTGCGTTCGGTGGGATCTCAACCGGCCCGAGGACGTGGCCGCAGTCCGGGGTAGTTGACGAGGGAGAGCGGTGGATACACCCGAGTATGGGAAGGACATACAAGGGGTAGGGTCAAAAGAGACAAGGTGTTGCCACCAGAAGGGAAGAGCACGCCGACATGGCTACAAAACGCCATATAGAGCTTGGTCTAAGCGACCAAGATATCCTTGATATGTACAAAACCATGGTCGTTGCCAGAGCGGTTGACGATCGTGCAGATATACTGGTGCGCTCGGGCAAGATTCCGTTCACCGTACTGGGACAGGGCCAGGAGGGAGCCCAAGTAGCGGCGGCACAGACGCTTGTCGCCGGTCGAGACTGGGTCTTGCCCTACTACCGGGATGTAGGCGTCGTCCTAGCTATGGGGATGAGTCTGCGCGAAGTGATGCTTTTTGAGTTCGGAAAAGCGGACGATCCCAACAGCGGCGGCCGACAGATGCCCAAACACTGGGGTCACCGGCGCCTGCGCATCGTCTCGCAATCAAGCCCCGTCGCTACCGAACTGCCGCACGCCTGTGGCTTGGCCTGGGCCATGCGATTGAAAAAAGAAGAGGGCATCGTCTGGGCCTCATTCGGCGACGGAGTGGTGAGCAAGGGCGATTTTCACGAGGCCCTCAATTTCGCAGGGATCCACAAGTTGCCGATCGTCTTTTTCTGCGAAAACAACTATTACGCGATCTCCGTTCCGTTCTCTAAACAGTCGCCCGTCCCTTCGGTCGCCGATCGCGCGTCGGCCTACGGCATGCCCGGTGTAAGCGTCGACGGAAACGACGTCTTTGCGGTTTACAAGGCTTCTTTAGAAGCGGCGGAAAGGGCCAAGCGGGGTGAGGGCTCCACCTTGATTGAGGCGAGGACATACCGGTTCGCCCCTCATACCAGCAACGATGACGATCGCCGTTACCGCTCGAGGGAAGAGGTCGAGAAGTGGAAGCGGCTCGACCCGATCGCGCGCCTCTTCGCCTACCTTAAGGAGCACGGACTCCTTGACGAGGAACGTGCGGCGGCGATTCGGTCCGACGCGGAGAAAGAGGTCCTCGAAGCGGCGCAGTGGGCCGAGCGCGCGCCCGATCCTGATCCTGCCTCGGTAGGTGCTTACGTCTACGCACAGGAGGGTGACGCGCATGGCCGTTAAGAATGTGCTTGAAGCGATCCGAGCGACCATGTTTGAGGAGATGGAGCGTGACGAGCGCGTCTTTCTGCTCGGCCAAGACGTCGGGCGCCACGGTGGCGTTATGAATGCTTCGATGGGCCTTTACGACGCCTTTGGCGAGGAGCGCGTGGTCGACACTCCGCTCGCCGAGTCGAGTATCGTCGGCATTGCGATCGGCGCCGCGTTGGGCGGCCTGCTGCCGATCGCCGAGATCCAGTTTGGAGACTTTGTCTTGTCGGCCGTCGACCAGATCATTAGCGAGGCCGCCAAGATGCGTTACCGCTCAAACAACGACTTTCACTGTCCGATTGTGGTGCGCGTCCCTTACGGTGGGGGGATTCACGGTGGCCTGTATCACTCGCAAAACGTTGAGTCGATCTTCTTTAGTACCCCAGGTCTCAAGATTGTTGCGCCGACGACCCCCGCTGACGTAAAAGGGTTGCTGCGTGCGGCTATCTACGACCCTGATCCTGTCATCTTTATGGAGCATAAGCTCGCCTACCGGTCGATAAAAGGGGAGTTTCCCGAGGGCGCCTACGACCTGCCGATCGGGAAAGCGGATGTGAAGCGGGTCGGTAAGGATCTGACAGTGATCGCTTACGGGATGATGATGCACTATGCGCTTGGCGCAGCTGAGCAGCTGGCCGAGGAGGGGATCGAGACCGAAGTGATCGACTTGTGCACGCTGCTCCCACTCGATCGAGAGACGCTGGTCGCATCGGCAAAGAAGACGGGGAAAGTGATGGTTGTCCACGAGGACAACCTCACGGGCGGGATCGGAGCTGAGGTCGCCGCCAGCATCACGGAAGAGGCGTTCATGTACCTCGATGCGCCCATCAAGCGGGTGGCGGCGCCCGACATTCCATCGACACCGTATAATCCAATACTCGAGCGAGCCATGATCCCCACCCAGGAGCAAATTTTGATCGGTATGCGTGAGTTGGCCCGCTTTTAATCTTCTCGACTCACTTTGATGGAGCGATGCAAGGGATGCCTAGGGAAATCATCATGCCCAAGCTGGGCGAGAGCGTTGTTGAAGGCGTCATCGGGCGCTGGTTAAAGCAAGTCGGAGACACGATTGCGATGGATGAGGCCCTTGTCGAGGTGGACACCGATAAGGTGAACGCGGAGGTGCCCAGTCCGTATGTAGGGGTTTTGGAGAAGATCGTTGCCGCCGAGGGTGAGACGGTCCCAGTCGGGGCGGTGATCGCCGTCATCCGGGAGGAAGGAGAGGGGGCTGCGGACGATACGGAGGGTGAGCGTGAGGAGCGCCCCATAGAAGCGCCCAATGACAAGGCGGCGGACGCATCTGCCCCTCTCGAAGCCTCGGAGAAGGAGCAGGGCGCGCCGGGCGCCCCCTATGCGGTGCGGTCACCACATATATACACTCCGTCGGTCCGTCGACTCGCCGGTGAGAGCGGCGTGGACCCGGAGAGCGTCACCGGCACAGGGGCCGGTGGGCGAGTCACCAAGCAGGATATGGAACGAGCCATTGCAGAGCGAGAGAGTCGGGAGCGAAGCGGCGCAAGCGAATCGCCCCAAAGAAGCGCCCCGGCGGCCGCTCGTTCCGCGGCCAAGACGGCTCATACTCCGGAGGTGACGGCGGAGGGCGACGAAGTGCTCCCCATCACTCGCCTTCGACGTACGATTGCCGAACGGATGGTGCACAGTAAGCAGACGGTGCCACATGCATGGACGACGGTCGAGGTCGATGTCGACTCCTTAGTGAAGTGGCGTGAGTCGATCAAGGACGAGTTCCGCCGCCGCGAAGGGATCAACCTCACATACCTGCCATTTGTGGTGAAGGCAGCCGTCGAGGCCTTACGCGAGTATCCTATTCTCAACTCGACCTGGGAAGAGGACCGGATCGTCATTAAGCGGCAGATACACATCGGGATCGCGGTCGACCTCGACGACGGACTCATTGTACCGGTGATCCGCAACGCCGACCAAAAGAGTATCGTCGGTCTCGCGTGGGCGATCTCCGACCTGGCGACGCGGGCACGCTCAGGGAGCCTGACGCCCGATGACGTCACCGGCGGCACCTTTACGGTGAACAACACTGGCGCCTTCGGTTCGGTCCTGTCAGCGCCGATAATTAACTATCCCCAGGCGGCGATATTGAGCATGGAGACGATCAACAAGCGCCCGGTCGTCGTCGGTGACGGTATCGCCATTCGCAGTATGATGAACCTGTGCATGAGTCTGGATCACCGCGTTTTGGACGGCGCAGTGTGCGGGCGCTTTCTTAGAAGTGTCAAGAACCGCCTGGAGTCGTACGATAGTAACACCCCGCTGTACTAACGCCTACCTTAGTCTTTTATAGTCGGGGCGTCCGGTCACGGGGCAAGGGCTCGGCCAGGCGCGCAAGCGAGGCGTAGTCTGCGCCGAGCGCGTCGGCGATGGGGCGGACACGCCCCCCTGCCGCAAAGCGAGGGCGAGTATCGACGAAGAGCAGGCGGGCCGAGAGTGCTTGCATTGGCGCGCTCGCCCGTACGAGCTCTTCGTCGTTGTCGCGTCCAGTGCCGCCGTCGGTGAAGATGAGAACGTCGACTGGCGCGTCGCTCGATGCTACGTAGCGGCGGACGAGGTGGGCGGCCCGGCGCAAGGCGTCGGCGAGCGGAGTGCCCCCTCCGATCGCCAGATCCCGGACAGCTCGGCGCACGCGTCTCGTTGATGGAGTAGGCTGAACGACGACGCGGGCGCGCTCACCCCCGCATGCAATCAGTGCGTACCGGCTTTCGCTGCTACTCGCGTCGAGTAGGGCTGCCACCAGACCCTTCGCCTTTTCAATCCGATGCTTCACCATCGATGCTGATGAGTCAAGAAGAATGACGTAGAGGGGCGCGCTGTTGTTGGGCGTCACCTTGTATCGCAGGTCGTCCCGGCGTACGACAAGTCTGCGGCCGGGCGCGTTCCGCAGTCTTTGCCACTTAAGCGCTTCCAGCAGCGTCGCGTGCCAGTCGATACGGGCGTTTGGGGTCGGCCGGCTGCGGAGTGTCCGCTCCTGGCTTCCAGGTAGGTGCGCCGGGTTTCCCGACTCTTGCCTGAGTCGCTGAAGAGGGCCCGAGATAGGCTTCTCCAATGTTGACACTGACCGACGTGGGTCGAGGCGTCCGTCCGAGCTCCTGCGCGCCACATGGAGCCATCCTGGCGGGAGGATTACGTCTTCAGGTTCAACGTGGCGTCGATTCGGGCGCTCTGCTCCTCCTTGAAGCCCTTGAGGGTTGGGAGTCGCAAAACCCGAAGCGCTCGCCGCCTCCCGTATGCTCCCCGATGCGTCACGAACGCCGCCGACTCCATTGTCCCCGTTAGCGGTGCGACCGTGGCTACTTGCTCCTTCAGCGCCGGATGGCGGTTGTGATTGTTCGGGGAGCGTTGCCGTTTGTCCGCTTGGTGGAGGTGCATCGGTCTCGACTGCACATCTGGCGGGATCGGATGCGCGCTGCGCGAGCGCTCGCCATGCAAGAGTCTGGCGGATGATCGGAAGGATCTCGGGAGGGCCGAGCTCGTGGGATTGTTCTTCCCAGGCGCGGTGGTACAGCGTAGCGTAATACTCACCACGATGTCCCGTGACGCCGAGATTGTGAGCGACGGCCGCAAAGGTGTCGAGCGCCTCATGCGCACGGATGACACAGCGCGGGTCGTCGGTGTCCACGGTCGGAGCAGGGAGATGAATCGCCGCTCGATCCTCGAGGAGTGCGAGGGGTCTCCCTTCGGCGGCGTAGTAAACAGCGACAAACGTGAGGGTACTCCTTGGCCCAGCGTGTGATTGTACGGCGAGTAAGGACTGCAGCAACGCGCTATCGTGGAGGTGCGCATTCGGCAGTAGAACACAACGCCGTTCCCCCGGTTCGGCAGGGACTCCGATTCGATCGGCGCTGTGGGGGAGGACGAACGTTTGACCTGGTCCCCATAGCCTGGTCACGGCCTGCCGTACCTGTGCGAAGTCCGCGCCTCCCTCTTCGTTTATCACAAGCCCCGAAAGTTGCGGTGCAGCGTGCAAAAGGCGCAGCGCAATCTGAAGCTCCTTTACACTCGCGCCGACCATGCGTTCACCGCCTCGTCGATTTGGCGCTCCAACTCCGGTGCGTGCTCGGGCCGCCGATGCGCCAGCGCAAGTAGGGCGGTTTGGCGAATATCTTCGTCGGTTACGCAAGGCCGGCCCTCGAGCGAAGCGTGGGCTCGCGCTGCTCGAATGAGGGCGAGTTCGGCCCGGTGGCCGTCGACCTTCCCAACACGGCCGATGTGCGCGACAAGCTCCAAAATCGAGTCGGTGATTCTCACGCTTTGGAGGCGCCGACGCGCCCCTCGAATCTGTGTGCGCAGGCGATCCTGTTGGGGCTGCCAATGCTCGGCAAAGGCGGCGGGGTCGTCCGAGTGCTCGAGGCGACGCCGGAGCACTTCTGTCCGGCTCTCGACGTCCGTGAGCGTTGTAACCGAGACGGAAAGAGCGAACCGATCGAGGAGTTGGGGGCGGACTTCGCCCTCCTCGGGATTTCCGGATCCGACCAAGACGAACTCAGCCGGATGCTTGAGGCTGAACCCTTCGCGCTCCACGATGTTCTCGCCGCTTGCGGCGACGTCTAGGAGGAGGTCGACGAGATGGTCGCTCAAGAGGTTCACTTCGTCGATGTAGAGGAAGCCGCGGTGGGCGTGTGCGAGGAGTCCTGGTTGAAAACGACGCTCCCCTCGTCCCAGGGCCGCGTCGAGATCGAGAGAGCCTAGGACACGGTCTTCCGTGGCGCCTAAGGGCAAGTCGACGACGGGTGTGTCAGTCGACTCGACGCGGCGCTCAGTTTCACTCAGCTCAGAGCAGCGCTCGCAGTGCGAGTCGGGACGCTCGGGATCGCAGTGGAAGGGACAACCCGGTATCATATTGATCGGCGGAAGCAGCTCCGCGAGCGCGCGCACCGCGGTCGACTTTCCAGTACCCCGTTCCCCAAGGATAAGCAGACCGCCCAAGCGAGGGTCCACCGCATGGAGTACAAGGGCGCGCTTCATCGCTTTTTGGCCGACGATGGCCGTAAACGGGTATCCGTGCATCTTAAGCAAGCTCCTCTTCTGCTGCTTCTAAGTCGTCAAAGAGATGGGAGAGAAGGGCGCGGCGATCGGGGTCGGGGCGCCAGTATCCGCGTGCGTCCGCTTCGAGGAGCCGTCCGACCATGCGCTTAAACGAGCGGGCATTGAGCTCTCTCAGCCGCTCGCTCATACGAGCGTCACCGGCGAACGTGTCTGTTGCGGCCTCGTATACCCAGGCGGGTACGGCGTCGCTCGTCGCCGACCAGCCAAACGTGTGATCGAGGCGGTTGGCAATCTCGTGGACGCCTTGGTAACCGTGTCGGAGGAGCGCGTTGTGCCATTTGGGATTGAGCAACTTCGTGCGGACCTCCAGGGCCACCTCGTCGGTGAGTGTACGCACCTTGGGCGTCTCGCCGAGCGTGTCGGTAATGTAGGCGGCCGCCGCTCGACCACCGACGTGCTTCACAGCGGCGTTGAGTCCGCCCAAGTACTCGTAGTAATGATCGACGTCCGTCAGACCGATCTCGCTCGAGTCGACGTTTTGCAGTGTGGCTTCGACACCGGCAAGCGCTTCGGCAAAGATCGTTTCGGCGTTTTGGCCGTCGCCGCGTCCCAGGGCGTACGCCTTCCTGTGAATGAATAGGTGGGCGAGCTCGCCTTGATCCTCCCAGTCGGACTCGTCGATCACGTGATTCACTCCGGTGCCGTATGCGCCGGCGCTGTTGGAGAAGACGCGCAAAGCGGCCTGAGCCTCATCGACACGCAGTCGGTGGGCCGCGGAGCTGACGTTGCGGCGAACGTAATTGAGCTCGTCGGGCTCGTCGGCAGCGGCCGCTAAGTCGACGGCTTGCTGGAGGAGGTCGGCCGTCACCCCAAAGATGTCACGAAAGATCCCTGAGACGCTCATGACGACGTCAATTCGGGGCCGTCCCAACTCCTGCAAGGGGATCAGTGAGAGCCGGCTCATGCGTCCAAGAGAGTCCTCGACAGGCCGTACGCCTAGGAGGTAAAGCGCTTGAGCAACGGATTCTCCTTGGTTTTTAATGTTGTCGGTGCCCCAAAGGACGAGGGCGACTGACTCGGGATACGCCCCGTGGAGGGCGACATACTCGTTCAAAAATAGATCAATGCTCTCCTGGGCCACCGCTTGGGCGACTGGGGAGGGTATCTTATATGGATCGAGCGCGTGAATGTTGCGGCCGGTGGGAAGGGAGTCGGGCCGTCGGACCGGATCCCCTCCCGGGCTGGGCGGCAGGTAGCGGCCGGACGCGGCCCGCAGCAAGCCTTTCACTTCGCCGTCCGCTGTGAGGAGCGAACGGTGCCGCTCGAGGTGGCCCAGCCAACGTTGGAAGTCCTCGGCGCTCGCTTGGACGGCTTCACCGACGCCTAGTCTGGCCAGCGCTTCTCGCGCCGCTGTGGGTCCACCTCCAGCAAGCGCGGCAATTACGGTATCGGCTTGGGGATGGACGTTTGGCGCCTGATCGGTGGAACCTTTATTGTTGAGCTCTTCGTCGTCCTCACAAGGCTCTCGGAGCGTCTCGATCCACCCGTCTAAGTCGGTGATCCCGAGTCGCTCCCGCCCGGAGTGGGCCTCTGCCGAGAGGTAGCAGGCGAGGTTTTCGGGATCGAGAGGGCGGCCGATGACGTGTAAACCGATAGGAATGAGCCGCTCTTCGACTTCGAGCAACCGCTCTTTGAGCCATGAGACTACCGCTTCCGCATTGTGCGAGGGCCAGTCCGATTGCGCAAAAGCCGCGCGCTCAGCCAACGCGACCAGAGTCGCCCATGCGGCGGCAGCCCCTCGACCGCTCTCGCGGCGCTCTTCCCATTCGTGGATTCCATCGCGTAGTGCCGCGAGCTCCTTGTAGAGACCGGATTGGGATAAGGGTGGGCTCAAGTGGCTCACGATGACGGCGCCACTGCGCCGCTTTGCGATGGTGGCTTCGGAAGGGTTGTTTGCCGAGTAGACGTAAAGATGCGGCAGATCCCCGACAAGCGCGTCTGGGTAACAAGACGGCGTCAGCCCCACCTGCTTCCCCGGCATAAACTCAAGTGCGCCGTGGGTTCCGAAGTGAATGAGCAGGTCGGCCGCAAAAGAGTGTTGGAGCCACGCGTAATAGGCGCAGAAGCTGTGGGATGGGGATGCGCCGGGATCGAGGAGCAGGCGCATCGGATCTCCCTCATAGCCGAAGCTGGGTTGAATGCCAACAAAGACGTTGCCAAGGTGTACGCCCCGAATGGCGAGCCCCTCCTCATCCGCATCGAGTCGACCCGGAGCCGGACCAAAGAGGCGGGCGACGCGCGTGTGCTCCGGGACGAGGCGGCAGTACTCATCGGTCCCGAGACGAGCAGCGAGGGGGAGTCTCTCCCGCTCGTGCGGGCTGCCGGCCTCGCCCGTGAGCATCCGCCGCAGCTCCTCTGCGTCGTTGGGTACGGAGACGTCGTAACCCTCCGCTTTGAGCGCCTGAAGCGTGTTAAAGAGGCTCTGAAAGACGTCGAGGTACGCGGCTGTGCCGACGGAGCCTTTATCCGGGGGGAAGCTAAAGATCGTGATGGCCACTCGACGGCTCGAGATGGGCTTGCGTCGGAGACTCACCCACCGAGCCGCCCGCTTTGCCAATCTCTCCACGTGCTCATTCACTGGGCTAAACACCGTACTCTCGGCCGGGCCGCCGTAAATGCGAGGCTCAATCCCACCCTCGAGTTCAGGCGTCACCACTTGGATGGCCACTTGCGCAGGATGGAGTCCGGTTGGGTTCGCGTGCCATTCGCTCTGGGATTGAAAGAGGAGGGGCGCCGCGACGATGTAGGGAACGTCGGTCTGGTCTAAGAGTGTGACGGCAGCCTCCGGATTGGGGCGGCCCATTGAGCCGACGAGGTTAAAGCCGGTCAGATTGAGGAGGAGGTCGATTCCCACCTTATTGAAATAATCCTCAACGAGCGGCGTATTGTCCAGCGATGCAAAGCCGGCGATCACTCCCAGGCCGCGGGCCTCTAGTGCCGAAATGGCCGCACGATAGTGTTCGGAGTTCTCGCTCAGGACAAATTGCCGGAAGAGAAGAACGCCTACCGTACCTCGGTCCAATGAGCGCCCCGTGCTGCGGTACCACGCTAAGTACTCGTCGAGGTGCGTGATGGGCCGGTCGAGCTCGGGATGCCAGAGTCCCACTTGGGGATAACGAATCGGCGGCTCGACCGGTGGGAGCCCGGAGCCGCCATCATCCCTCCGGGCCGATGCCACACGACCTGCAACGAATTGGAGCATCCGCCGTAAGTTCTGGGGCGACGGGTTTGCCCAATACTGCGCCGAAGTCCCATACGTCTTGAGGCCTTGAAGGTCTGGGTGATTGTCTGGAATTCGATCGGCTGCACGGACGCTGGCGGCCATAATGACGTGGGCTACAGGGGGGAGCGGTGAGCCGAGCCGCTGAAGGGCGCGCGCGAGCGTTTGCACGTACCCCTGATCGTTGAGGCGGTCTGCGTCGAACTCGCCGCAACGACTGAGGGTCATCAATTCAGGTTGGCAGTTGTATACAAGCGTGACCCAGGGGCGATTGGCCCTGAGGCGCTCCAGGAGAAGGCGGGCCTCTTGATCGGTGTTAATCATGCTGATGATCGCAGCGTCGGTACTCTCGAGGGCGCTCCATATCGACCCGTTGACAGTCAGTTCGGTGGTGTGGGCCGTTGTCATCTCGACCCTGAGCCCCTCTTCCCGGAGTGCGGCGACCGCTCGCTCCAGGGGACCGATCATGTTGGTCTCAGCGACAATCGCTGTTAAATGGAAGCGCATGTTTGGCATCCCGAACCCCTTCTCCAAGTCTGTAGCGCGCCGTGAGCGGACGCAAACGGCTTCGAGCCCGCACGTCGCGGTGCAACCTAATATGTTCGAGATTCAGAGGCGCACCCCCTTCTGCTGGAAGAGACTCCCGCCGGCTGACACCTTAGAAGCGGTGCTGGGTTTTGGAGCAAAGGAGCTACTGATTCCTCTGTCGAACAGAGTGCCTTGAGTGTATGGGACTGATTACCTTAAGTTAACACCTTCCTCATATCAACAGCGGTAGGAGCGAGCGACGTGACAAGTCCAACACAGCGTGTACGACGTCACCGGCCACTGGCCATGGGCGCTAGCGCCATGGTCTCTTCAGCCCATAGCATGGCTTCGATGATTGGCATCGATGTGCTGCGTAGCGGCGGCAATGCAATCGATGCAGCCATTGCCGTGAACGCCGCGCTCAACGTGACCCAATCCGGTCAGTGCGGGATCGGTGGCGATTTGTTTGCGCTCGTGTACATCAAGCGCGAGGGGCGGGTCCGCTTTCTTAACGCCAGCGGGCGCAGCCCGGCGAGCGCTGATCCGGAACAGCTGGTGAACGAAGGAGCGAAGCACCTGCCGCAACGGGGGATCCGGTCCGTTACAGTGCCCGGCTGCGTTGACGGCTGGTGCACCCTCAACGAGGCGTACGGGACGGCTCCTCTCGACGAACTCTTGCGCCCTGCGGTGAGGCTTGCACGCGAGGGGTATCCGATCAGCCATTACATGGTCGAGGCGATCGAGAGTACGCTCTCGCTCGCGCCGCATCAGTCATGGGTGGACGTGTTCGCGCCAAATGGCCATGCCCCAAAACCTGGAGATATCTTCAGACAACCGGAGTTGGCAACGACATTGGAGCGGATCGGCAACGAGGGGCGCTCCGGTTTCTACGACGGCCCCTTCGTTGACGCCGTGTTGGAGCTCTCCGACGAGTTGGGCGGCTGGTTCACCCGGGAGGATTTCCACGGTCACACCTCTGATTGGGGAGAGCCCATCTCGAGTGAGTACAAAGAGTACACGGTTTACGAGACGCCTCCCAACACTCAAGGCTTTGCAGCCCTCATGGGATTGAACGTCTTAGCCGGTTGGAACGAGAAGGCATGGGAGTGGAGCGATCCCGACCGAGTGCACCACATGGTCGAGGCAAAGAAGCGCATCTACGTCGAGCGCGACGCACACGTGGCCGACCCCGCGTTTTATCGGGCGCCGCTCGAGCGACTCCTCTCACCGCAAATGGCGGCCGAGATCCGCGCCGGGATCGACCCGGGCCGGGCGCACGGAATTCACGACACCCCGCTGAGGTTAAATGGTACGACGTACTTTGCCATCGCCGACCCGTGGGGGAATCTCGTCTCGTGTGTCCAAAGTCTGTATAAGGGTTACGGGTCGTTGCTCGTCCCTGCGGGCACCGGCGTCGCATTGCACAATCGTGGTGGACACTTCTCCCTGCGTCCGGAGCATCCCAACTATCTGCAACCGCGCAAGCGGCCGTTTCACACCTTGATCGCCTCCATGGCATTTAAGGGGGACGATCCGACGCTCGTTTTTGGTACAATGGGTGGGTGTGGGCAACCTCAGACGCATTTGCAGGTCTTCTCCAACCTTTTTGACTACGGAATGGACATGCAAGAGGCGATCGAAGCGCCACGTTGGGCCCACGATACTGCGGATCCGGTCGCTCCACAAAACGAGCTCCTCCTTGAGGGACGCTTTGACAGTCGGGTCTTCGATGCGCTCTCGCAAAAAGGGCACACGGTGCGCCGCATCGATCACTTCGACAAACGAGTGGGAAACGCTCAAGGCATACGGATCGAGCGGGGTGTCTACTTTGGAGGCGCTGATCCGCGGGGAGACGGTGTGGCAATTGGGTGGTAGGCCGGGTGTCGGACGCCTTTGGCGCCGCTCGCATCGGTCTTATGGAGGTGCGCGTTAAACGATGGCACGCAAGTGTAAAGTGTGTGGCGACGAGATGAAGATGCAGATCGGCCAGCATTACTCGGAGACCGGCAAGGGGCGAGTCATGTATCGGGATGTGCGACGATACACATGCCAAAACGGGTGTCGAGGCGACTATTATGACTTTAGTCGCGCGATCCCGGCGGATGCGCCGATCCGGATATTCGGTTTTATCAAGGCGCCGAAGCGTGTGGTGAACGTGGTCGATCCCTTACTCTCGATCGGCCTGGCCGTGGTCACAATCTTGATGATCGCCGCCTTTTTGATGTCGATGATGCCACTCGGGGCAAAGATCGCGGCCGTCACACTCTTGACGACCTTTGCTGTGTGGTTGATGGTGTTTATGGGCTCACAGGAACGAGGGGAACAACAGGAGGCGGAGTGAGGGCGTGTGCAGACTCGGGGCGCCGAGTGCGTTGGGGCCGTTTCACCGAGGAGTGCTGGGAGGCGCCGCGGGCCTGCTAGTCGGTGGACTGGCCCGCGTGCTCGTAGCGACGCCGTTCGTGCCGGAACTCTTCATTCTGCGTCTTTTCGAGAGCATTCCGCTCCACTTCTTTGACCTCTTCGTCCGGCAGTTGGGGCCCCTGGCCAGATGGGTCGCCTTCGCCGGGACGGTATCGGTCTGCCTCGGAGTGAGCGGACTGGTGGGATACGCCTGCGCCGGGCGGTTTTGGGGCCGATCCAGATCCGTTCGCTGGGCGACTCTCACGGCCTTCCATTTTGTGCTCGGTTCGTTTGTACTCCTCCCTCTTCTAGGATTCAACCTTTGGACCGACTTCATGGAGCCTTATTCCCGCGTGCCCGCGGCGATCGGCTTTGCGCTCGTCGCGGGCGCCAACGCCCTCGCGTTCATTGATCTTCATTCTCATTCCCGTTAAAGAGTCTTCCCAACAGCTTACCCGCGCCTAAGAGCAAGCCAAAGAGGAGGGCGAGGCTGAGGAGGAAAAGGAGCCCCGTAGAGATGACGTCCCAAGCAGGCACCTCTTGCTCGGCAAGGCGCCAAAATGCAAAGATGAGACCTACCACGACGACAATCACGTAAAAGAGTCGTCCTACCTTTGACACACCTTCATCCCCTCGTCTTAAAAGTCCGAGCGACTATCATGAAAGGGTTGAGCTTTGGTTGGGGATAATCCTTCATGGAAAAGATTTCCCTGGGAGTGGGGAACACTCTCGGGCGTGTAGGAGCTGAGTGGATTGTCCAGTATGAGTGATCTGTTGAAGCGATTGACTGACGCACACGGAGTGCCGGGGCAAGAGGTTGCGGTGGCTAAGGCGATGGAAGGGGAGCTCTCCGAGTACGCTGTGCTGGAGCGTGACCGCTTGGGAAGCGTCATCGCCAAGCGAAGCGGTACCGACGAAAGCCCCAAAGTGATGATTGCCGGCCACATGGACGAGGTCGGCTTTATGGTCACGATGATCACCGATGAGGGGTTTTTGAAGTTTCAGCCGCTCGGTGGTTGGTGGGAGCAGGTGATGTTGGCGCAACGAGTCCGCGTGCTGACACGCAACGGCGAGGTGACCGGCGTGATTGGTTCCAAGCCGCCGCACGTCCTCCCACCCGAAGAGCGCAAGAAACCGGTCGAGAAGCGGGACATGTTTATTGACATTGGGGTCTCGGGCAAAGAGGAAGCGGAACGCGCCGGCGTGCGTCCGGGCGATCCGATCGTGCCGGTGTGCACCTTTGAAAACTTGGCGAATCCAAAGTACGTCATGGCTAAAGCTCTCGACAATCGAGTGGGCTGCGCGCTCGTCGTCGAGGTGATTCGGCGACTCCACGGCAGCGCCCACCCCAATACGGTATACGGTGTGGCGACGGTACAGGAGGAGGTCGGCCTGCGCGGCGCAGCCACGAGCACCTTTCATATTGAGCCGGACATCGGTTTCTCCATCGACACCGGCATCGCCGGCGACACGCCGGGTATGAAGGCGGAGGAGGCCCAGGCGAAGCTGGGAAAAGGTCCGACAATCCTGCTTTACGATGCGAGTATGGTGGGGCATCTGCGCCTGCGCGACTTTGTGGTGGAGACGGCGCAAGATGCAGCCATTCCGATTCAATTTGACGCACTCGCCGGAGGTGGGACCGACGCCGGCAGGATCCATCTGTACGGACGTGGCGTACCGTCACTCGCCATCACGATACCCGTCCGCTACATCCACAGTCACGCGGGCGTTCTCCATTTGGATGACGTAGAGAACGCCGCTAGACTACTCGTCGAAGTGTGCAACCGGTTGGATCGCAACCATCTCTTAGAGATCGTGGGGTAGTGATCGCTGCAAGACCCGTGCTAAACGACCTGATGAAGCGGGTGAACGGTTCGTCCGAAATGGGGCATCAGCCTCCGGATCTCGTCTGCTAAGTGTGCGAAGCTGGGCAGATCGAGGCTTTGAGCCCCATCGCTTGTCCATGAGTTGTTTGGGTCGGGGTGTACTTCAAGAAGGAGTCCGTCGGCGCCGCAGGCCAATGCGGCTTTCGCCATCGGCGCGACGAGAGAGCGTCGGCCGGTACCATGACTGGGGTCGACGAGGACGGGCAGGCAGGAGATCTCTTTAAGAGCGGGTACGGCGCTCAAGTCCAATGTGTTACGGGTGTACGGCTCGAATGTGCGTATTCCCCGTTCGCATAGGATGACGCGCTCGTTCCCCTCGGCGAGGATGTAGTCGGCGGCTCGCAATAGCTCGTCGAGGGTTGCCGCTAGGCCTCGCTTTAGCAGGACCGGGCGGTCGGTCTTTCCGACAGCTTTGAGCAGGGGGCTATTGCTCATGTTGCGAGCGCCGATCTGCAACACGTCGGCCACCTCGGCCACCGCGTCGACGGCGCCGGGCTCCATCACTTCGGTGACGATTCCGAGCCCAGTCTCTCGCTTCACTTGCGCGAGGATCTGGAGCCCGTCTTGACCGAGCCCCTGAAACGAGCTTGGACTTGTGCGAGGTTTGTAGGCGCCCGCTCGGAAGAGGTGGGCGCCTGCGGCGCGCACGGCCTGGGCGCAGGCCAGGGTGGTCTCGAGGGTCTCGACGGCGCAAGGCCCAGCGATGAGGGCGAAGCCGTCGGGGCCGATTGGAGTTTGACTGCAGGTGACGGTGATTGGGCGAATCTCTGACATGATTGATCCTCCTGATTCTCTCCAGCGTTAATCGGCGCACCGTGACTGCACTTCGCGACAGCCTTTAAGCACAAAAAAGGGCCGTGGGTGACGATGTCGACCCACGGCCCGCAAAGAGCGAGTTGTGCACGTTACGTGCAAAGCAGATCCGAGGGTCCACGCGGCGTGTGCTCCCGTGTACCCTGGCTGCCTCCTAGTGAAGTATCAAGCGGCGCTTAAGGGCACACGGTGCGTAAACACATACCAGTACCCAAAAGCGTAGGCATGACGTAAAGAGGATTGGCTTATGCGCTTGGGCACCGTGTGCACCTCCCGAATTTCGCATTATAATTGGCAACATTATAGTCCAAACTCACACAGCAAGTCAATGCCGCTTTTGACCAGGCAGGAGCTCTTCCGATTCAGCGGGAAGAGTCTTTAAAGGGCACCAAGTACGGGTTGTGCTCAGCCTCGTCGGCAATGGCGGTTGGCGGACCGTGTCCGGGGAGCACCGTCGTCGCGCCGTCGAGCGTGAGAAGTTTGGAATGTATGCTGTCAAGAAGTTGCTTGTGATCAGCCCAAGGGAGGTCGGTCCTGCCGACGGACCCGTGAAACAAGGCGTCCCCGCCGAAGACGACGTCGCCCATGACGAACGATACGTGGCCGGGGGAGTGTCCGGGCGTATGACGCACTTCGACTCTTTCGTCGAGTAGGCTGAGACGCTCGCCGTCCTGGAGGAGTCGGTCTGCTTTTGGACCGGTGATGGGCCATGGCGTAAACTCCGAACGCTGGCTGGACATGTTGAGCTCTGGTTCGAGTAGCCATTCGGCTTCCAACGCGTGGATGCATACTTTGGCGCCTGTCACTTCTTTGAGCTGCGCGACGCCTCCGATGTGATCAAAATGGGCGTGCGTAAGGAGGATGTGCGAGACGGCGAGCCCCTCCACGGCCTCCAAGATCGGCTCTACTTCGTATCCGACGTCGACCACAAACGCGTTGCCGAGATCGTCGTTCACAATGTAACAGTTGGTGGCTATGGGACCCACAGATAGGGACCGAATCTGAATCATGTGCTCACCTCGGCCTTGGATTTTGCATTTACTCCAAAGGAGCGTAAAGACGATGAGTTTAGATCCTAAAGTGTTTCGTACAGCGATGGGTCAATTCGCCACGGGTATCACCGTGGTGACTGCTTTTGACGGCGATGAAGTGCACGGAATGACGGCCAATTCCTTCACTTCGGTCTCGCTGGACCCACCCCTTCTCCTAGTCTGTGTTGACAGGCGCAATCGGACTCACGCTCTGTTGCCTACCGTGGGCCGCTTCGCAGTCAACATCCTCTCCGAGGATCAAGAGGAGGTCTCCCGATACTTTGCGGGGGACCGCGACCTTGCCATCCCATACGAGTTGGTCGATCGGGAGCGCGCCAAGTCGCCTGTGTTCGCCGATGTGCTTGCGTGGATTGACTGCAAGCTGTGGCAGACGTATGACGGTGGCGACCACAGTATCTTTGTAGGCGAGGTTGAGCAGCTCCAGGTGACAGGAGGCCGACCGCTCCTCTTTTTCCAAGGCGGCTACAACCGCCTGCAGTAACGAAGCTCCACTACAAAGTGGACTGGGCGTCCTCGTAGAGGGCGTCGACCATGTAGGGGAAAATGGCGCGTGCGGCCTCCGGATTGCGCGGATTACGGCCTACGACGAAATAAGCCTCTCGTGAAGGGTGGGGTATGCCGTACACGCTTCCGTCTAGTGTCGCACTCTGAACGCTCTCCGCGTCCAGGGGGATCCCAGCGCTCTCGAGATCCTGAAGAATTAGGTTCAACGGCTCGAGGGCGCCCTCCTCGGCGTAGCGGCGAAGCCTCTCCTCTTCGAGGACGACGAACTCAGGGCTATCTTTGGCCGCGATCATGACGAAGAGCTTCTGCTCAAAGTAGGTTCCGCCCGGCCCGTAGGGTGTGATGATGAGAGTGGCGGGATGGACGGCGCCGGTAGGTGTTTCGTTGTACTCCTCGACGGTCCGCTCCCAAAAGGCTTGGTCCTCCAGCGAGGGAATTAGAACGTAGGCAGAGCTCTCACGCAGCGTCGCGGCGCGACGGCCGTTTACGTATAGGCCGACGCTCACGGCTACGATGGCCGCGATGGCGGCAATAATCACCCACGTGGGTGTTCGTTTCACCGTAATCGGCTGCTCGTCTTTAGGCGGGCGCAGTGACGGGCTCATCACTTGTCGGCAGCCGTGGCGAGCGCACCCGCCGCGCTTGACCCAGCATTCCAAGTGGTGCTCCTGCTTACACCGGGGGCAGACGACAACCTCATCCCCGACCGATAAAGGAATGCCGCACTCACCGCACGCACGGTCGACGGCAGCGTCTTCGCTTTCTAAACGAACGATCTCTTCCTTCATGGTCTCGCCCTCCGCCAAGAATGTCACGTAAATGTAATTGATCTCGTCACCGAAAACGCTATAGCAGGAGGGGGCGCTCGTCAAGAGGAACCCTTTTTAAACCGGATGCAATTCGTGAGAGTACTATTAGGGATTGTGGTCGCCGCCACCCAGGCAGGTAGGAGGGTGAACTTGGCAGTGAACGGATACCATCGACAAGGCCGAGTTCGACAGAGGTGGCATATGTCGCTCTTGGCCGTTCTGGTCGCATTATTCGGAATGTGGCAGGTGCGGGCGGTGCCGAATTCCGCGAGCGAGGCGGCGCGTGTGGAGGCTGCTGTTCAAAGCGTTCTTAATAGCACGAGTCTGCCTGAGGGGTTGCGATTTACCCAACATGTAACGCTCAGGGCCTTCTTGTTGCGCTGGTCTTTTGAGAGTGAGCTCGAGTATCACACGGATGGGTTGAGCGCGTCGACTCACGGTGCCCCGCGTTTCGTGCCCAAGACGCTGCCAAGCGAACTGGCGCTCTTAGGTCGTACCCTCTCGCTATTTGACCTAAACGTGGTCTCTTTTAATCAGGAGACGGATGAACTCCACCTCCAGGGTCCGCGCCCCGACTTTACCGGAAAAGGGGCCAAGGAGGGTGAATTCTGGATTGATGTTGGCCAAGGCGTGGTTCGTAAGGCAGAGGCGGTCTACCCTTGGGGAATACTCACGGTGGAACAGGAGTACCAATCAATCGGGGGGCACGTCTTGCTAAAGCGACAGGCGGCTCGGATCAGTCCGCACGGGGCAACGTTAGAGGTCGTATACAGTGACTACGTACTTCCGTGAACCTTCTTGGAGCAACCGGGGGGTTCACCTTTCCTGTAGGAGTATTGTCTGATATAATAGCAACAAGAGTTTACGTTTTTGTCGGTTGCGCGTTAGTCCACCAGTTTTAGTCCCAATCCTGATCGACCCGTTTTCCGCCTTTGGTCAAGGTGCGCCCAGGGATGCCCGTAAATTGGGGCATCTTCATCACTTTTTAGACAGTCGACTATTGTTAAGTGAGGTTGTCGGCCATGCGTATGGATAATGAGACTTTTCGGCTCAAGGCAGAGAATCTTCTCGGGACCGTCAAGGACGAGGAGACCGGCGATTACGACAAGCGAGTTATGGCCGAACTGGAGCAGATGGCAGCCACGCCGCGAAAGGTCCGATACTTCCTCAAAGCGGTCTCGACGCACCCTGATGATGCACTCCAGGAGCTCTTTTACCGTCGAGTGATGGCGCGCGTCCGCTCTGAACATGACACGAGTGATTTAGAGCGGCATATTCGCCACATGTACTACGAAGATCGCGAGCACGCAAAGGCGATGTTGGCCCGACTCACACAGGCGGACGTCATTAGCGCGCTTTTGCGTGTGATCTCGTTCACTGAGGAGGGGTGGCTGGCCGGCGAGTTGATTCGCATTGTCTTGCAGGCGCCTGGGGACGAGTTGTATCAACCGATCACCGAAGCGCTTAACTCGCGTGAGTACCTGTTGCAGTGCCTGGCCATCTACCTCGTGGGCAAATCAGGGGATCCCAAACTCCTCGACGCCTTGGCGCAGTTTTACCGGAAGCCGGTAGGGGAGAAGGTCGACCGGCTTGAGCGCAAGGCCTTGGACGCGCTCTTGGAGGGGACCAAGAACGCCCAGGAGTCTCAAGTCGTAAAATGGCTTAAGGATCGAAGCGCACGCGTGCGAGAGGTGGCCCTGCAGGTAGCCGAGGAGCAGTGTCTAACAGGCGCCGTTGGTGACATCACTGGGCTGGTCCTCATCGACGCACGCACTCGAGGCAAAGCCGCGCAGGCGCTCCTGCATTTTGAGAGCCAGGGTGCACTCCGCTTCGTGCCCGGAGACGAGAGTGTCAAGGCCGCTCAGACGCTGATCCGCTCTGCGAAGCAGGAGGCGCTACACGCGTCGCTGGCAGCCTTGATGCGCGACGAGACTCCGGCAGTGCGTGAAGTGGCACTCCGGTTGGTGCCGTTCCTTCGGGAGCCCCTGCAGGTGACGGCTCAGGTCCGACGCGTCGCGATGGAAGACCGCGTTCCTTCCGTACAGGTTGCCGCCATGCGGGTGCTGGCCCAAGTTGATACTGAGAAGTTGGTCACCGTCTTGGTGGAGGTGTTCACCGACGCGGCGACTGCCAGCGGGGGGGCGCGTGAAGTGATCGATGTGGCCTCCGAGCTGATGAGCCATGCGCTCCTCCCGGAACAGGTAAAAGAGGTTGAGTATGGAATCAAGGCTAAAGAAGAGCGACGCGACGCCGCGCTCGATCGTTTCTCTGGAAACGTCGAATGGTGGCGCCATGACCTATAGACCTGGTACGCACGTGTTCACGTGGTGATAATTGACCGAGGAGGCATCCAGACAACTATGGAAGTCCTACCCTCGTCTTTTGGTCGCAAAATCGAGTACCTCCGGATCTCGGTGACCAACCGGTGTAATCTGCGGTGTGTATACTGCCGCCCCTCCGATCTCGACTACGAAGAGCGCCGCGATCAGTTCCTCGACTTCGAGGAGATGTTGCGGGTCGTTAAGGTGTTGGCGACGGTCGGCTTAAAGAAAGTGCGCATCACCGGGGGGGAGCCCCTGGTGCGACGCGGGGTTGTTGATTTCATCGGCGAGATCGCTAAGATCCCACAAATTCGCGATTTGGCCTTATCGACGAACGGCACGTTGTTGGCAAAGCACAGTGAGGAGTTGGCCCGAAAGGGTTTGCACAGGGTAAACGTGAGTGTGGACACGCTCGATCCGGAAATGTTCGGCCTCATGACAGGGGGCGGCAAGCTTGAGAGCGTTCTGGACGGCATTCGCGCTGCCAAAGCGGCCGGACTCACGCCGATCAAAGTGAATTCGGTCGTGACGCGTGGCTTTAACGACGATCAAGTCGAAGAGCTTGCCGCCCTCACGATGGACGAAGACTGGAACGTCCGTTTCATCGAGTACATGCCCATCGGCGGCGACCGCGAACTCTACGAGAGTCGCTTTGTGCCCGCCGACGAGGTGCGGCAGCGATTGGAGCGTCGCTTCGGTGGGCTCCAGCAGTTGGAGTGGCACGGGACAGCGGCGGCTCGGGATTACAAACTTCCCGGCGCAAAGGGTACCATTGGGTTGATTACTCCCATGACTGAGCACTTTTGCGCCGGCTGTAATCGCCTGCGATTGACAGCGGACGGCAAGATTCGCCCCTGCCTCCTCACGGAGATTGAGACCGACGTAATGGGGGCGTTGCGCGGTGGCAAGACTGATCAGGAGCTCCTTGATCTCCTGGGCGTGGCGTCCCAGTTTAAACCGGAGCATCACGAAGCCCTCGGTGAGTGGCGTGGTGAGAGGAATATGGTCCAAATCGGGGGATAAGCCCTAAGGACGTAAAGCGAGGGAGTAGAGATGGCTACGCTTGTTGAGCAGATGCAGCGGGTTCAAGAGGCACTCGACGAGATCCGTCCGGCGATTCAAATGGACGGAGGCGACGTCGAGCTGGTTGATATAACCGACGACGGTATTGTGCAAGTGCGGATGGTCGGCGCCTGCGGCGGTTGCCCGATGTCGATGGTGACGCTTCAAGCTGGGATCGAGCGACTGGTGAAGCGAAAGGTTCCCGACGTTACTGGGGTTCAAGCCGTTTAACACGGGGATCCAATGTGCGAGCAAGGCGAGCCGCCCAACAGCTGGGTGGCTCGGGTCCATGAGAGCGGTTTCCCAGATGGGAAGCCGCTTTTTCGCTCCTGTACGGGTGGGCGTGGTGTCGACGTGTCGTCCGGGAGTCCCCTCGGTGATCGGGATACGATGAAGGGTGGTGATCGGGAACGATGAGTAGTCTCAACGATCTGCGTGACGGAGAGTTTGAAGCTCGTGTCCTTAAGGCCCAGGAACCGGTCCTGGTTGAGTTCTGGGCAGCGTGGTGCGGTCCGTGCCGCAAGTTTGCTCCGATCCTCGGAGAGGTCCTTGAGGGCTTTAAGGGGCGGTTGCGCTGGCTTAAGGTAGACACGGACGAGAATGCTGAGCTGCCCGAAGCATGTGAGGTATCCAGCATCCCCACCCTAATTCTCTACTCGAAAGGGACAGAAGTCGCTCGTTTTGTTGGCCGCAAGAATCCGGAGCAACTGCGAACAGGGCTTGAGGAGGCGCTCGCGGAAATAGAGGGGAGGTCCAGCATTTAACACCCCTGGGGCAACTCCCCTCGGGCTTTGACAAGAAGGAGCGATGTTTGGTGGTACGTTTTGGGTTGATCGGTTCGGGCGCGATCGCCGCCGCGCACATGGATAGCCTCCAGCATCTCGACGAGACCGAACTGGTCGCGGTCTGGAGCCGTCGGCATGAGAACGCCAAGAAGGTTGCCGAGGAGCAAGGGTGTGAAGCCGAGGCCTCCTTTGAAGAGCTCGTAAAACGAGACGACATCGACGCTGTCACCATCTGCACGCCGTCGGGCTTTCACCTGGAGCCAGCGCTGGCCGCCATCAACGCCGGTAAGCACGTCATTATTGAGAAGCCGCTTGAGGTGACGGTTGAGCGTTGCAATCAAATCATTGAGGCTGCGGAGCGCAAAGGGGTAAAGTTGGGCGGTATCTTTCAAAGTCGGTTCACGCCGTCCAATCAAGAGTTGTACCGAGCGGTGCAGGAAGGGCGCTTTGGCCGTCTGGTGATGGGCGACGCCTTTGTGAAGTGGTACCGGGCCCAGTCGTACTACGACAGTGGTGAATGGCGGGGCACGTGGGAGCTCGATGGTGGTGGCGCCCTGATGAATCAAGCGATTCATACCGTCGACGTCCTCCTGTGGTTGATGGGAGACGTCGAGAGCGTTTTTGCCCACGCGGAGTGCCTGGCGCACGAGCGGATCGAGGTCGAGGATACGGTAGCAGCGGTGCTTCGTTTCACCAACGGTGCGATGGGAGTCATCGAAGCGACCACGTCGATTCAACCGGGGTACCCCAAGCGGGTAGAAGTGCACGGCGACAAGGGCGGTGCCGTCATCGTCGATGACGCTGTGGTCGAGTGGCACGAGATCGACAGCCCTGAGCGAGCGGAGAAGATTCGGGCAGAGTACGCTGCCGACGCGACGTCAGGCACCTTCGCGGATCCGATGGCGATGTCGTTTGATAAGCACCGGATGCAACTTCAGGATTTCGCGCGCGCGATTATGGAGGATCGCTCTCCTGCTATCGACGGGCGCGAGGGGGCGCGTGCCGTCAAGGTCGTTCGCGCGATTTACGAGTCGGCTCAGCAGAAACGGGCGGTGTATCTGCAGTGAGACGCCGCCCAGTCGGCGCCTGGTGCCTCCTCCTCCTGCTCCTCTTGTCGCTTTCGACAGGGGGAGCAGCCGCCCAGGAGTTCCCCTCCTCGATCGAAGCGAATCACTTGCGTAACTCGACTTTTGATGACGAATCGTACTGGATTTTGCGGGGTGCCTCTGGCGTCACTACATCTGCAGGGCGCGGCGGTGGTGGCGGAGTGCGAGTCGCCTCGGAGCGAGAGTACGACGCCCAGGTGATACAGACCGTTGGCCCCAGGTTAGTCCCGGGGCGCCGGTACACGGTCTCAGCGTGGGTGCGGGCGACGAGCCCCCAGGCGGTCGCGGTGATCGGGGTCCGCTGGGATGGGGGACATCCCCGAGTCTTCCGCGGCGTGCAACCCGAGGACGGATGGTCTAAGATCGAGTTTCGCTTCGTTGCGCCTCAAGACGATGGGTGGCGCCAGGTGGTCCTGAGTGGCACCGGGGAACTGGTCTGGGACGATGTCGCCCTTTACGAAGCGGATACCCTCGAGGCTCGCCTGGCTGCCGGATGGGAGGAGTTGCTCGCGTCTGAAGCCGACGTGTTCACAGGCTTAGTCGTGAACGCCAAGGGAACCGGCCTTGTTCGTGGCATGAATCCTCGCATCTATGATGAGAGCGGTCGCCTCGTCTTTGCCGGCGTCGAGGCCGGTGATGAGCAGATGTACTCCCGGGGCATCGTTGCCTACGCAACCGAACTGGCGGAGGCCATCGCCCACCCCAGGCTTGAGGTGAGCGAGATTTACCCACTGCGTCTGCCGCTCATCGTGGACGCTCAGGAGGCGGTGGGATTACCCAGCACAGCCGTGGTCATCGGAGACGCCGATGCTCAACGGATTCGGCGTGCCGTCCAACACTACGACTTTCTCGGTCGGTTTTCGATTCTCTTTGTTCTCGAACCTTTTGCAGGTCTTTGAGAGTCCGCGTCATATATATGTCATGTTGACATCTCGTTGAGAGCTTCTGTGATCTCAAACTTGACGCGGGTATCCGTCTCAGTCTCCAAAGCTGACTCGAGGGCCCGTCCGGCTTGAGCACCGCCGATTTGGCCTAGTGCCCACGCGGCGCTGCCGCGAATGACAGGTTTGACATCGTGAATGAGACGATCGGCGAGCGCCGGTACGGCAACGGGGTCCTTGATGTTTCCCAGGCAAATGCAGGCGTTTCGCTGTATGGTCTTCTTTCCTCGCCAAGCCATCGCCGTGTCCCCAAACCAGGACCGAAACTGTGACTTGGTCATCGTAAGCAGAGGTATCAGTTCCGGACGCGCGCCCAGGTGTGCGTTTGGGCGGAATGCATCATCGGCGGAGGGCTCGGCCTCCCAGTTCCATGGGCAGACAACTTGACAAATGTCGCAGCCCCAGAGGTGGCGTCCCATCGGTTTACGGTACTCCATGGGAATCCAACCTGGCATCTGGGTAATGTAGGAGAGGCACTTTGACGGATTCACCCAGAAGGGCCTTTCGATCGCTCCTGTCGGGCAGGCGCGTATGCATTTGTCACACGTGCCGCACGATTTGGAGATGGGTGGGTCCGGCTCAAGGGGCACATTTGTGAGAATCTCTCCGAGAAAGACCCATGAGCCGCTTCCCGGTACGTAGATACATGCGTTCTTGCCAAACCAACCAATTCCCGACCGGGCTGCCACTGCACGGTCGACCAGGGGGCCTGTGTCAACGTAAGAGCAATATTCCAAAGGGAAATCAACTTCTCTTTGGAGAAAAGAGACGATCGCTTCGAGTTTCTCTTTGAGGATTGGGTGGTAATCGTCTCCCCAAGCGTAGCGTGAGACGAGGCCTCTCGGAGTGTCCCCAGCCAGGGGATGATGAGCGTCGTCGGTCAAGTACGAGATCGCAACGGACAGAATGCTCTTTGCCCCCGGCAATAAATTGGCCGGGCGCGTACGAGAGGGAATGTCGCTCTCAGTGAACGGAGGGTACGTGCCTTGACGTCGCCCGGCCTCGAGTAGGTTTTCGACGGTGTCAAAGCGATCGGGGGCGCCGATACCCAGGTGCGCAATTCCGATCGAATGAGCGTACGTTTTTAGAGCGTGTTCCAGCACTTGCGGAAGCCTCCTATTGATCAACATTATAGCAGGTGGGGCGAGGGAGGCAGCCGCACCTTATTGGACGAGGTGGTAGAATTGGTATTAAACGAAGCGGAACTGACCAGTGAGAATCCGCTAAAAGTCGCATTAGGTCAGTTTGAACGAGCGGCGGATGCACTTGACCTGGAGGAAGGGATGCGCAAGGTGTTGCGCACGCCCAAACGAATCGTCACGGCCCAAGTTCCGATTCGCCGGGATGATGGGAGCATTGACGTCTTCACCGGGTATCGCGTGCAACACAGCATGGCCCGGGGACCGGCCAAGGGCGGAATCCGATATCATCCCGACGTCACCCTTGAAGAAGTGAATGCGTTGGCCATGTGGATGACATGGAAGTGCGCTGTAGTTAACATTCCTTATGGGGGCGCCAAAGGCGGGGTCGTCTGCAACCCTAAGGAGCTCAGTCGCGCGGAGGTAGAGCGCATCACGCGGCGATTCACCCTGGAGATCAGCGACGTCATCGGTCCGCAACGCGACATTCCCGCGCCCGACGTTTACACCGATGAGCAGGTGATGGCGTGGCTGATGGACACGTACTCATCACGCTTTGGTTATACGGTGCCCGCGGTCGTCACGGGCAAGCCCCTCGAGGCCGGTGGCTCGCTCGGGCGCAATTACGCGACATCGTTGGGGTGTGTCTTCACCATCGAACGCGCGGCTCAGGAGATCGGACTCTCACTCAAGGGCGCCAAAGTCGCCGTGCAAGGGTATGGGAACGTCGGTTACCACTGTGCGCGCATCTTACACGAAAATGGATGTCAAATCGTCGCTGTGAGTGACAGTCGCGGGGGAATCTATAACGCGAACGGCCTCGATCCTGAGGAAGTCTTGGCCCACAAGCGCAGTACGGGCAGTGTGGCAGGTTTCGCAAAGGCTGAAGACGTGACGAACGAGGAGTTGCTCGAGTTGCCGTGTGAGGTTTTGGTCCCCGCCGGCCTCGAAAACGTCCTGACTCGTTCGAACGCCGCACGTGTTCAGGCACGAATCGTTGCCGAAGGCGCCAACGGTCCGACGACGCCCGAGGCTGACGATATTCTTCACGACCGCGGAATCACTGTCATCCCGGACATCCTCGCCAATGCGGGAGGCGTTACCGTCTCGTACTTCGAATGGGTACAAGGACTTCAGCAACTGTTCTGGAGTGAAGACGAAGTGAACTCCCGGCTCCAGAAAGTGATGGTCGATGCCTTTGACGCGGTCTGGAACGAAACAAAGAGTCGAGGGATCGATATGCGTACAGCGGCGCACGTAATTGCTATCGAGCGAGTGACGAGCGCGATCACCATTCGTGGGATCTATCCCTAAAATGAAGTTAAGAGAGATGCAGGCCGAAGTGGACGGATGGATCTCTCAGTTTGACGAGGGGTACTGGGAGCCCTTGGCCATGCTCGCTCGACTGAGCGAAGAAGTTGGCGAACTGGCCCGTGAGGTGAACCACCGGTACGGCCAAAAACCCAAGAAGCCGGAGGAATGTGAAGGCGACTTGGCCTTGGAGATGGCGGACATTCTGTTTGTGATCACCGCGTTCGCCAACTCCCTTGAGATCGACCTGGAGGACGCCTTCGTCAAGGTGATGCAGAAATACCGTGCCCGTGATTCTCAGCGTTGGACGCCCAAGGCGACCGATGGTTAAAGGTGGTTGAACCGTCTCTTGCAGAATATGGCCTTAGAGATGTTGCTGGATCGAGGTGTCGACCTAGAGGAGATGGCTTCGTTGGTCTTTGAGTTGCAGAGGCCGTATAACCCAGGCCTCTCACTGGAGTCCTGTCGCGGCGCCCTCGAAGCCGTCTTGCGCAAGCGTGAAGTGCAATATGCGGTGATTACGGGTGTGACCCTCGATCGCATGGCCGAGCGCGGCGACCTCGACGAGCCGCTAGGCAGCATTGTGAGGGAGGACCACCGCCTCTTTGCCATGGACGAGGTGTTGGCCCTCGCAATCGTCAACATCTATGGGTCGATTGGATTGTCCAATTTTGGGTACCTTGGAGAAGAGCGACCTGGATGTCTCGCGCGATTAAGAGGTCAGGGGCGCGTGAACACGTTCCTCGACGACCTGATCGCAGCACTTGTTGCTGCGACGTGCGCCCGGATCGCTCACAACAACGGCGCCTAGACTGCATAGAGCCGCCTCGCACTGGGAGGAGAGGCCTTTGGCACAGGCTGTACTGACCACCTATCGCGGATTAACGCTCGATCCGTTCCAGCAAGAGGCAATCGAGACTCTCAATCGAGGGGAGTCGCTGCTCGTCTCGGCCCCAACGGGAACCGGCAAGACGTTGGTAGCTGACTACCTCGTTGACGAGATTCATCGCCAAAAAGGGCAGGTCGTCTACACAGCGCCCATCAAGGCGTTGAGCAACCAGAAGTTTAAGGAGTTCAAAGCACTCCTTGGCGAGGAGCACGTCGGGATCTTGACAGGAGATGTTGTCAAGAATCCCGGCGGCTCTGTCCTGATCATGACGACCGAGATCTTCCGGAACCTCCTGTTGACCGATCCCGAGCGGTTGGCTCACACTCGCTACGTCATTTTTGATGAGATCCATTATATCGATGACCCCGTGCGTGGCAGCGTTTGGGAAGAGAGCCTGATTTTTATGCCACCGCAGATGCGCTTCCTCGGCCTATCGGCAACGATTCCTAACGTAGACGAGTTGGCGCGGTGGATCTCTCACATACAGGGCTCAGACGTGCGCGTCATTTACCATTCCGAGCGCGCCGTACCCTTGGAACATCACCTCTTTGAGAAGAGCCTGGGCGAATGCACTCGCAAGCAGCTCGAAAAGAGGTACCAGCGCTACGTCTCGCGCTTTGGCCGGACGCAGTCCGGCACCATTGTCGCCAAGTTTGGGCCGACCCGCCACATCGACCTTGTGCGTCACTTGGGCAGTGACCTGTTGCCCTGCTTGTACTTCACCTTTTCGCGGCGCAAGTGCGAAGTGAATGCCAAGGAGCTCGCAGAGCACGTTAACTACTTGACCCATGCAGAGCGCCTGGGTGTCGAAGCAGTGATGAGCGAAGCGCTCGCGCGCTACGACGGTGCCGGCCAGCGCAGCGTGAAAGAGATCGAACCGCTCTTGCTCCGGGGAATCGCCTACCACCACGCAGGACTATTGCCTATCGTTAAAGACGTCGTTGAGGAGCTCTTTGAGAAGCGGCTCATTCGGGTCCTCTACTGTACTGAGACCTTCGCGGTCGGCCTCAACTTCCCGTGTCGCACGGTCTGTTTTGACGCAATCACCAAGTGGGACGGGCAGGCGTTTCGCGCGCTTTCCAACCGAGAGTACTTCCAAATGGCCGGCCGAGCCGGCCGGCGCGGCATCGACGAACATGGGTACGTCTATACGGCAATTGACTTCAATTTTTATCGGCCCGATGAGTTTCCCTCAATGAAGGAAGAGGATGTCGAGCCGCTACGGAGTCGTTTTGCGCTCTCGTACAACACAGTGCTCAACCTCGTGAAGAGTTACGATCAAGCGGGGATCAAATCGGTCCTTAGCCGCAACTTCGCTCGATATCAGGCAGACGAGGCTCGCACACGCTACCGTCGCGAGATGAAGGAGTTGCAGGAGACTAGAGAGCGACTCCTTGAGGGCATGCCCGTAAAGACGGCCAACAGCTTGCTAGAGTACCAAGAGCAGAAAAGGGCGCTAGACCGACTGTACGAACGGATCCGGCAGCAGGAGCGCTCGCGCGAGTATCACGGACTTAAAGAGTTGCGGCGTAAGGCGAAAAGCCTGCGCAAGCGCACGTCGCGCCTTGAGCGCGATGGCGTGCGCGCTGATGTCGTCGCACGGCACAAGGAGATGCTGGGAGAGTACCGGCGAGTTGCCCACCGCCTCGCTCTCCTCGATGAGGCGCTTCACGAGCTGCCGACGCCTGAGTCGTTCATGAACGAGTTTGACGACAAACGAATGCTACTCGAAGCCATGGATTACATTCGAGACGGAGAGTTGACGGCTCGCGGGCTCTTTGCCTCGGAGATCAATGGGAGTGAGTTGCTCATCACGGAGCTCTTCTTTCGCGGAGCCTTTCACGATTGGGATGAGGACTCGCTCAATGCGCTCGCTGCCTGCATCGGCTATGAGCCCCGCCGCGGCGAGGAGCGCCAGCGCCACAGCGCCTTTGACGTGGGGCCGGTCTTGCGATCGGTCGGGTTGATTCAGGAGCTCGAAAAGACGTACGTTGGCGCCGCGACGTTGGAGTTCTATGATAATTTGGCGCAGCCGGCCAGGCTCTGGAGCGAAGGCTCCGGGTTCCTCGAGGTCCTCAAAATGACGGGCGCCGACGAGGGCGACCTCGTCTTTGCTTTCCGGCGAGCGATTGATGTGATCCGGCAGGTGCGCCAAGCGGCCAGACAAGATGAGTTCATTGCGGCCAAGATGACGCGTTGCATCGATAAGATGGATCGCGACGAAGTCTCGATCCTCTTGTAACTCTTATACGTCGGAATCCTATTCGCATAGAATGCGGGTAACACGACCTAAAAAAGGTAGGTGAAGGGACTGCCGCCGCCTTATTTAGTGCGTGACTAAACGTGAGGACGCCGACAACCCGGCGAGCGTCCATGAGGGCAGGCAAACAGCAGCCCGTCTCGCCGGAGCCAGGCGGGCGGACATGTCCACGCTATGCGAGAGTTCTCCGTCGCTGAGATCAAACGTCATTTCGCGGTAGCGGGTGAGCCGACTGCGACAGGGTACGATTTGGGTGAACTGCGTTGGCGGATGTACCAGTGGCGTAAGTTGGGGTTGGTCTACTTCTCTGAACGATTGGACCGCTTGGACAAGGAGGGCCGCCTGACAGCCTGCTTCGCAGTAGGGCCCTACCAACGCGGCCCTGTCGCCGACCAGTTCGTACCTGAACCCTTTCCCATCCTAGCCGACGTATACCAACGATTGCGCGCCAATCATCAGTGGGATCGCTCAGCACTGTTGAGTGTGTTGGCGCAGTACAAGGTAGCGTATGAGACTCGCCACGCAGGTCGTCGCCTTGGTGGACCCCAGGAACACGAACTCTACTACACGTTTATCGATCGTTTCTATGACACTGATCGACCCTATAAAGGGAAGAGATTATACTGGATTCTCTTTGACGAAAGGGGCGTCGAGTACTTCAGTGAGAGTTACGACCTCCAAGCGGAGCAGCTCGAGAAGTTCATGGCGCCGCGAGAGAACTAGGCGATGAAGGTCCTGGTTGCATCGACCAACGAGGCCAAGCTTGCGGCGGTACGGAGTCTCTTTATGCAAATTTGGCCCGAAGCCGTCGTGAGCGGGGTGCCCGTCAACATGCCCGCCTCCATCGGATCCATGCCGATTGGCCCTCAAGTAAAGGCCGGGGCTCTCTATAGAGCTCGGAGAGTAATGGGTCCAGGCGTATCGTTCTCGGTCGGCGCGGAGGGCGGCGTCGACTTCGAGGACGGCGATGCGTATTTATACAACTGGGTGGCCATCTGTCGCTACGACGGCAAGGTGAGCGCGGCCCCGTCGGAGCGCTTGCGTCTGCCGCCCAGGTTGGGGCGGGAGATCCAAAATGGCGCCGTCCTGGGCGATTTGATGACGGCACGTACAGGTGAAGCCAACATCAACCATAAGGAGGGAGCGGTGGGGTACTTTACCAGGGGACTCCTGACGCGTCGGCGCTTCTTTGAAGGTTGCCTGGCGTGTGCATTGGCGCCGTTCCTCTTTCCCGACGAGTATGAGCTCGACTAAGGAAGTGGCCCACGTCGAGGACGGCGGCGTACCGGAGCGTTGTTGGCACGTTGCGATAGGGAGGATTCATTCCCGGTGGACAAGCTAAAGGAAGCCCCAAAGCCTCGCCTGCGCGAATGGGCGCTCGCTCGCCGCAGCGCGATACCGGACCGGACAGCGAAGGCGGTTAGTATCTGCACACAATTGTCCGCGCTTTCGGCCCTGGAAGGTGTACGTGCTGTGATGGTCTTTGCCGCGATGCGTGCAGAGATCGATCTATGGCCGTGGGTCGAGGCTCGTTTGGCCGAAGGTGTAACAGTCGCGTACCCCGTCTGTCTCCCGAGCACAAAGGAGATTGAGCCGCGAGCGATCACACGGCGTGACGAGCTCCTCCCGGGCACCTGGGGGATTCTCGAGCCCGGACCCGAGGCGCCGATGATCGCAGCCCCAGAGCTGGACGCCGTCATCGTCCCAGGGCTCATCTTTGATCGCTCTGGGTACCGGATCGGATACGGCGCCGGCTACTACGACCGTTTTCTACCGCAATTGCGTCAGGGAGCAGTGAGTGTCGGCGTCACGTACGGTGAACTCTTCCTTCCAGCCGTGCCCCATGAGCCGCATGATGTGGCGGTTGAGTGGGTCGTCACAGAGGACGGCGCCTGGCGGTCGGGCACGGGCGCGTGAGTGTCGGGCGCGTGAGTTGCCCGCGGCCCAAGCGTTACAAAGGAGCCTGATACAATTGTCCATCCGTGAAGTGGAGCGACGCGAGTTTACCAACTCTTACGGCAGCGGTCTCATTATTCTCTCTCATGCCGTACAAGAGCCCCTCGCCGCGCCGCTCGCGCAAGCCTTCATTCCGGACGCGACTCCCCTTGAGCGCCGTATCTCCCTGGTTCGCGGCGTGGGCCCGTACAAGGAAGGGCGATTGCGTTCGGAAGGGTACAACAATCTGGCCGAATTAGTGCGTCACGAACGTTACGGAAAGGACGCACTGCGGGTCTGGACTGCTCTGGCGAAACGGGAGATTCCCACATTGAGCGAAGCCGGAGCGAAAGATGTCGAACTGCTGGCGCTCTTTGACCAATGGGAGGCCGCAATTGTCGACATCGAGACGGTAGGGCTTTGGCAAGTGTTACCTGTCTTTTTGATCGGATACGCTCGCCGTCGCCCGGACGGTTGGGAGATACGACAGTTTTTCGCCCGCGGGTTTGAAGAGGAGGCTGCCGTCCTAGCTGCGGTAAGCGAGGAGCTGGCGGAGCAGAGTGTCTGCGTCACCTACAACGGCAAGGCGTTTGATGAGCCTTTCGTCCGTGCCCGGCTCGGACTCCACGGCTTGCCGCCGGTCCGCTTTGACTTACACGTGGATCTCTTGCACGCCTGCCGTCGCTCCTACGGCGATGCGCTGCCAAATTGTCGTCTCGGCACTGTGGCTCGCCACCTCTTTGGAATGGAGCGTGAGGACGATGTTCCGGGCCGCGACGTGCCGGACCTGTACTATCAGTTCGTCCGGGACGGGGCAGAGGAGTTTGTCGAACCCATTCTGTGGCACAATGCATTGGATCTGGTTGCACTTGCCACGCTGACTGACGCGACCTTTGAGGCGCTCGCGGCCTCGGCGCATTGCGAGTCGAGTCCCTTCTCGGAGAGTGAGAACGTCGGATGAACTCAGATCACTACTACTCAGACGCGCCCAGCTCCAAGTCGGACGAGCGGAGACTTAAGACCGTGTTGCGCGGTCAAACGCTCACGTTGATGACCGACGCAGGCGTTTTCTCAAAAGGTCGGATCGACCGCGGGACTCGCCTCCTCATTGAGAGCGCTCCCTTGCCCTCTGCGGGCACCCTCCTCGATTTGGGCTGCGGTTATGGACCTGTCGGCTTGACGTTCGCCCGTCTGAGACCTCAGTTGCGCGTAGTGATGGTCGATGTAAACCACCGTGCCGTCGAACTGGCCCGGCGCAATGCCGAGCTCAACCGACTCGAAAACGTGAAAGTCGCAGCCGGAGATGGATTCGCAACACTCGACGATGGGATGCACTTCACCGGCATCTACACCAATCCGCCGTATCGCGCGGGGAAACAAGTGGTGTACGGCATGGTAGACGCTGCGTACGAGCGATTGGAGCCGAGTGGTCTGTTGGCAGTCGTGGGCCAGACCAAGCAGGGAATCAAGAGTCTGGCTCGCCACATCGAATCCCGTTTCGGCTCGGTGCAAGAGGTAGCCAAAGAGGGCGGCTATCGGGTGCTCGTCGCTGTCCGAGGGTCGGCCTAACTCACGCCACAGCTGCGGCATGGGAGCCGATACTCATTTCATATGCTTCTGTTAAAGCGCGGTGGACGATTCTCGCCGCGTTAGACAGGAGTGTCAACCACATTGCGCCCACCGTACTTTGCCGCGTTGCACGTGCGGGTTCTCTTCTTGTGTTTTGCCGTTCCCTTCCTCATCTTCGCTTGGTGGTGGGCGACGCCTCACCTCATTGTTCCGGTCTCGCAGATGACCCAGAGTGTCTCGGGAAGCCTGGTGGTGATCGACCCCGGACACGGCGGTGCCGATCCCGGGGCCGTTGGTCAAAGCGGTTTACTTGAAAAGGACGTCGTGCTCTGGGTGGCCAATTCGTTGGAGCCTCTTCTTAACCGAGTCGCCGTATACACGCGCAAAGTGCGCGACGGGGATTACGACCTGGCGCAGAACGCGAGGAACCCGTCGGGTTCGCGCAAGACGGCTGATTTGAGAGAGCGGGTCACGCAAGCGAACGAAGTCGACGCCGACCTTTACATTTCACTCCACGCCAACAGCTTCCCGAGTCCTCGGTGGTCCGGAGCGCAAACGTTCTACTATCCCGGCAAAGAAGAGGGGAGGCGCTTGGCGGAATCGATTCAGCGCCGTCTCGTAGAGGCGTTTCCGGAGAATCGGAGGACAGCGAGGCCCGGCGAGTACTTCGTGCTCCGTGAGACTGAGATGCCCGCCGTCGTGGTCGAAATCGGATTCCTCTCCAACCCGCAAGAGGAGGAGCTGCTCGCAACCCCGGACCACCAACGCAAGCTGGCCGACGCGATCTACCGAGGGATCGTCGATTTCCTGGCACACTCCCCAGCGTCCGCGCAAAGGGAAGCGAGAGCCGTGTCGGTCGAGCCGGTCGAGAAGACGCTCTTGACCCCTGAGACGGCTGCTGATGAATTCCTCCTCTATTTTGGTTCGGCCCAAGAGACGAGCGCCGCGTTGGCGGCGGTGGCCGCCACGTACCCGCGAGAGCTCGTCGACGCTCCGATCGAACAGCGCATCTCTCACGTCCTTAGGTCACTCATCGCAGGCCCCAACCAAGGGAGCAGTCTGCTGCCCACCCTGCCCCGTGAGACAAAGCTGTTAAAGGTCGACGTGACAAAGGGGCAGGCGATCATCGACCTTAGTCGAGAGGTGCGGACGCGCTTTTGGGGCGGCAGTCGCAGTGAGGAGCTCTTGATAAACAGTTTGGTTCGGACCGTTGGACAGTTTGCCCAGGTGCAAGAGGTGATTCTCTTGGTGGAAGGGAGAGGTGAAGGTACCCTAGCGGGGCATGTCGATATCGGGGCCGTCTTTCCGGTGCCCAGAGCGCCGACTCGCCCATAAACCGCATAATCCTCCAGTCGGCCAGGTTGCCGATGGCGGTGCAGGGATCGCCACGGCCCACGGCGTAAGGAGAACGCGAACCAACTCGCCAGGAATCTGGTTGCATTTTTATGCATGCAATAGTATAATTTCTGCATGCATTCACTGGGGGCTTGAGGAACATGAAGGTAGGGATCGTTGGAACGTCGGGTTATGCCGGGGCCGAACTACTGCGACTCTTGCAGTCGCACCCTGAAGCCCAGGTTGAATACGTCGCTTCGACGAGCAAAGTTGGTCAGCGAGTCGATGAGGTGTTGCCGGCCCTCACCGGTATTGTCGACTTGACCTTTGAGCCGGCTGATCCAAAGGCGATGGCCTCACGGTGTGATGTCGTCTTCACGGCGACACCGCACGGCGTTGCGATGGAGATGGCCCGAGACCTCGTTGAGGGCGGGGCTGTGCTGATTGACATCGGGGCCGACTTTCGCTTGCCGGACCCGGCGTTGTACGAGTCGTGGTACGCGCTGACACACACAGCTCCCGACTTGCTGCAAGAAGCGGTGTACGGGCTTGTCGAACTCTTTCGGGACCAGGTCAAAGGAGCGCGCGTGATTGCAAACCCGGGGTGCTACCCCACCTCGGCGCTTTTAGCGCTGGCGCCGCTGGCCAAGGAGCGCCTCGTCGATCTGAATCGAGTCGTCATTTGCTCGATGTCAGGCGTCTCAGGCGCCGGAGTAACGCCCAAGCCCATGTATCACTTTCCAGACTGCGTCGAGAATGTACAAGCCTACGGAATGCCGGCACACAGGCACACACCTGAAATTGAGGAAGGTCTGTCTCGACTGTTGGGGGAGACGATGCCTGCCATCTCTTTTGTGCCGCACCTTGTGCCGATGAGCCGAGGGATAATGTCGCACGTCAACGTCGATGCGACAGCCTCACTGAGCGATGATAGGCTGTATGACGTGTACAAAGAGTTCTACCGTGACTCGCCTTTTGTGCGTGTGCTTGGCGATCGCCTCCCGCAGACCAAGCACGTCGCCGGTAGCAATTTTTGTGACGTGGCCGCTCGCTTCGACAAGCGCACGGGTCGCGTCCTTGTATCGAGCGTCGTCGACAACCTGGTGAAGGGCGCGGCGGGTCAGGGGATTCAAAATATGAACGTCCGCTTTGGCCTCGATGAGCGTTCGGGGTTATGGTCATCCGCATTTGCTCCTTGATGGCATGTGGACGGGTCCCTTATAATCGTAAGGGTGTCTATAACGACGTGAGCCGTGTTGACGGCATCTACAGAGATCGTACAGGCAGGGGGCGTTGACCACGAACGTGCGTATTGAAGAGGTAACCGGCGGTGTTTGCGCGGCCGAGGGGTTCCTGGCGGCAGGGTATCATGCCGGCGTAAAGCGCCAAGGTAAGGATCTCAGCCTAATCTATTCGCCCACCCCATGTCGGGCGGCTGCGACGTTTACGCAAAATCGCGTCCAAGCGGCGCCACTGCACGTGACAAGGGATCACTTGCGCAACGGATCCGTGCGTGCAGTCGTGGTCAACAGCGGTAACGCCAACGCATGCAACGGACCCCAAGGGCTTGTAGACGCGCAGGAGATGGCGGCGACCACTGCCCGTTCCCTGCAAATCGAGGCAAGCGAGGTGCTCGTTGCATCGACGGGTGTGATCGGTGTACCGCTGCCCATGGACAAGATCAAGACCGGTATCGAGGCGGTTACCAAGCGCTTGGATACCAACGGCGGAGCCGACGCGGCGGCAGGAATCATGACGACGGACACCTGCCCCAAGGAGGCAGCCTTGCGCTGCAGTGTCGGTGAGCAATCGTTTCAAATTGGCGGAATGGCCAAGGGGTCGGGGATGATTCATCCCAATATGGCGACGATGCTCGCGTTTATCACGACCGACGCACCGGTGGAGGCGGCCTTTTTGCAACAGGCCCTAAGCGAAGCGGTGAACGATTCGTTTAATATGATCTCCGTCGATGGGGATACCAGCACCAACGACATGGTGGTCGTACTGGCCAACGGCAGCGCCCAAGGGAGCGAGATTCAGGCCGGCGGCGAGGCGGGCGAACTCTTTCAAAAGGCGCTCACACAGTTGTGCACTCGGCTCGCCCGTATGATCGCACGCGACGGAGAAGGCGCCACCAAGCTCGTCGAGGTGTGTGCCCATGGAGCGCTCAGCGCCGCTGACGCTCGGCTCGTCGTACGCAGTATCAGTGCCTCGCCGCTTGTAAAGACGGCGATATACGGAGAGGACGCCAACTGGGGACGCATCTTGTGCGCCGCCGGTTACTCGGGCGCAGAGCTCGATCCTGAGCGTGTGGACGTCCGTCTGGGCGACCTGTTGGTCTTCTCGCAAGGGCGCGGTCTCCCGTTCGACGAGGCCGAGGCCAAGGAGATCTTAAAGGCCGAGGAGGTTCGTATCACTGTCGACCTAGGGCTAGGGGAAGCTTCGGCGACTGGGTGGACGTGTGACCTTACCTACGACTATATCAAGATTAACGCAAGTTACCGCACGTGATTTGCTAAGGGTGCCACGGTGTAGCGACTTTTCCAACTAGGAGGGCCCGTAATCTGTGAATGAGTTAGTCGAAAGGGCGAACGTACTCATCGAGGCGCTTCCCTATATCCGTAACTTCTTTGGCAAGACGTTTGTCATTAAGTACGGTGGAAGCGCGATGAGCGATCCGGAACTGAAAAAGGCGGTTATTCTCGACGTTATCCTTCTCAAGTACGTCGGGCTCAACCCCGTGCTCGTCCACGGAGGCGGACCCGAGATCGACCGGATGATGGCACGGCTAGGCAAGGAGCCTAAGTTCCTCTCCGGTCTGCGGGTGACCGACAAGGAGACGATGGAGATCGTCCAGATGGTCCTGGTCGGCTCGGTCAATCAGGAGATTGTCTCGCTCCTCAACAAGTACGGCGGGAAATCGATCGGTTTGTCGGGGAAAGACGGCAACTTGATTATCGCCAAGAAGCGCAAAGGCGTCGACCTCACGGCAGGGCGTAAAGAGGTTGACATCGGCTTTGTTGGTGACGTTGAAGCCGTCAATACGGAAGTGATCAAACTTTTGGCGGGACAAGGGTACATACCCGTCGTCTCTTCGATCGGTGTCGGGTTGGACGGGGAGAGCTACAACATTAACGCCGATGCGGTCGCGGGGCACCTCGCCGCTGCACTCAAAGCCGACAAGCTGATCATGCTCACCGATGTTGAGGGGATCTTTGAGGATCCGGGTGATCCCAACACCCTGGTTTCGGCGCTGCAGATCGACCGAGCCCACAAGATGATTGAGGAGGGGCAGATCGACGGCGGTATGATTCCCAAGGTCGAGGCGTGCGTGAAAGCGCTCGAGTCAGGTGTGGCGCGCACGCACATCATCGACGGACGCAAAATGCATTCGCTCCTCCTCGAGGTGTTCACAGACCGTGGTATCGGGACGATGGTGGTCTCTTAAGGGCGAATGAGCGAAGCGCCAAACGCGGACCCTAGGAGGTTGATTGCAAGTGTTACAAAGATCGGAGCAAGCACAGGAGATATTTGCGCTTAACGATCAGCACGTCATGCACACGTATGGTCGACTCCCCATTGCCTTTGTCAAAGGTGATGGGACCCGACTCTGGGACGTGACGGGCCGCGAGTACCTCGACTTTGTGACGGGGCTGGCGGTCAATTCGCTGGGGCACGGCCATCCCCGTGTCAAAGCGGCAATCAAAGAGGCGGCCGACACGTTGATCCACACGTCGAACCTCTACTACATCCCAGTGCAGGCGGAGTTGGCGGCTCGCTTGGCGGCTCGGACTGGATACGACCGGGTCTTCTTTTCCAACAGTGGCGCCGAAGCCAACGAAGCCGCTATAAAATTGGCGCGGCGCTACCACTACAAGCGGAACCCAGACTCCAGGCGGCGCGAGATCATTACGGCGCACAACTCGTTTCACGGCCGCACGCTCGCAACGGTGACCGCTACGGGCCAACCCAAGTACCACGCCGGCTTTGAGCCCCTGCCTGAGGGGTTTCGCTACGTTTCGTTAAACGATTTGGACGCGTTAAAGGCGACGGTAAATGAGACGACGGCTGCGATCATGCTGGAGCCGATCCAAGGCGAAGGCGGGATCAATCCGTGTACGCCGGAGTACCTTGCCGAGGTGCGCTCCTTGTGTGACAAGGAGGGAATCCTCCTCATCTTTGACGAGGTGCAGACAGGAGTGGGGCGGACGGGCCGCTTTTTAGCCGCCGAACACTTCAATGTCCGGGCGGACATCACAACCCTGGCCAAAGCGCTGGGCAGCGGCGTCCCGATTGGAGCTACGCTTGCCACTGAGGAGGCGGCGACGGGGTTCGAGCCCGGAAGCCACGCCTCGACGTTTGGCGGCAACTACTTGGCGGCGCGTGCCGGACTCGCTGTTATGGATGCGCTTGAGGAGGACGGCCTTCTCGCAGCGGGCGCTCGGGCTGGCGAGCGACTGCGCGCAGGACTTGAAGAGCTGATTCGGCGGTACCCGGCCGTCGGCGCTGAAGTGCGCGGCAAGGGGCTGATGCTCGGCGTCGAGTTACGAGCCGGCGGGACGGAGATGCTCAGTCGCTGTATGGAGCGGGGACTCTTGGTGAACGTGATCGCCGAGCGTGTCCTGCGGCTGTTACCGCCGTTGACGGTGAGCGACGATGAGATTGACGAGGCGCTCAGTGTACTAGACCAAGTGTTTAAGGAGAGTGCGTAGGCGTGCCGAAACATCGTGGGTTAAAGCGTGTGATGGTGATTGGCTCCGGCCCCATCGTCATCGGTCAGGCGGCTGAGTTTGATTATGCCGGGACACAGGCCTGTACCGCCTTGCGTGAAGAGGGGCTCGAAGTCGTCCTCGTCAACTCTAATCCCGCCACCATCATGACCGACACCCACGTGGCAGACAGAGTCTACCTCGAGCCGCTCACTTTAGAGTTTGCCACCAAGGTCATTGAGACAGAACGGCCGGACGGCCTCCTGCCCACCTTGGGTGGGCAGACTGGGCTTAACCTGGCCGTGCAGCTCTCAGAGGCGGGCGTCCTCGACAAGTACGGTGTGACGTTGCTGGGGACTCCGCTGGAAGCGATACAGAAAGCAGAGGATCGCCAGCTCTTTAAGGACGCCATGGAGACGATCGGTGAAGCTGTCCCGCAGAGTACGATCGTCCGGTCTCTCGAAGAGGCGAGACTCTTCGCCCAGGAGGTGGGCTTCCCGCTCATCGCTCGGCCGGCATACACTCTCGGGGGCACCGGCGGCGGCTTTGTGGAGGACGATGAAAAGCTCGAAGAGATCGTAGCGCGCGGCCTCAAAAACAGTCCCGTCAGCCAGGTCCTCCTCGACCGAAGCGTCGCCGGCTGGAAAGAGATAGAGTACGAGGTGATGCGGGATGGAGCCGACAACTGCATCACCGTCTGTAACATGGAGAATGTCGACCCGATCGGCATTCACACTGGGGACTCCATTGTCGTAGCTCCCAGTCAGACGCTCGCCGATAAAGAGTATCAAATGTTGCGCACCTCGGCGCTAAAGATCATTCGCTACCTGGGGATTGAAGGTGGCTGTAACGTTCAGTTCGCACTCAACCCTGAGAGTATGGAGTACGTGGTGATCGAGGTGAATCCGCGGGTGAGCCGGTCGTCGGCGCTCGCTTCCAAGGCGACCGGTTATCCGATCGCCCGGGTTGCGGCCAAAATCGCAATCGGACTGCATCTCGACGAGATCGAGAATGCGGTGACGCAGAAGACGACCGCTTGTTTTGAGCCGACCCTTGACTACTGTGTTGTCAAGTTTCCGCGCTGGCCCTTCGACAAGTTTGTCACCGCCGATCGTGTCCTCGGTACTCAAATGAAGGCGACGGGCGAAGTGATGGCGATCGACCGCAGCTTTGAGGGCGCTTTGCTCAAGGCCGTACGCTCCCTTGAAATCGGACTCACCTCCTTTCAGGCGAAGGGGGCCTCTGAGTGGAGCGTTGACGAGACCCAGCGGAGGATGCGCATCTCCGACGATGAGCGCCTCTTCGCGGTCGCGGAGGCAATGCGCCGCGGGATTTCCGTTCAAGAGATTCATGAGGCGACCGCGATCGACGTGTGGTTCCTTGATAAGATTCGAGGTATCGTCCAACTCGAACGGGAGCTCGGCGAGTGGGCCGGAAAGGCGTGGGAGAGCCAGACTGTCGACGTGGTGCGGCGCGCCAAAGAGATGGGCTTCGCAGATGCGCACATCGGAGAGTTGCTGGGAATGGAGCCTCTGGAAGTGCGGCGGGCTCGACTCGATGCCGGCATCAAGCCTGTCTACAAGACGGTGGATACGTGTGCGGCCGAATTTGAAGCGGCGACGCCGTACTTTTACTCCACCTTTGGAGACGAAGACGAAGTGGAGCCCTCAAAGCGCCGCCGTGTCCTGGTGTTGGGCTCAGGCCCCATCCGCATCGGTCAAGGAGTCGAATTCGACTACTGCAGTGTGCACTCAGTTTGGGCCTTGCGCGACGCGGGTATCGAGTCCATCATCGTCAACAACAACCCAGAGACTGTCTCGACGGACTTCGACACCTCGGATCGACTCTACTTTGAGCCGCTCACGACCGAGGATGTCCTCAACATCATAGACAGCGAAGAGCCCGAGGGAGTCGTCCTCCAGTTCGGCGGGCAGACTGCCATCAATTTGGCGGGCACTCTGCAAGAGGCGGGTGTGCCTATCCTGGGGACGCCGGTCGAGGCGATTGACCTGGCTGAGGATCGTGACAAGTTCGAGAGGTTTTTGGACCGGCTCGGGATTCCACAGACCGAGGGGAAAGCCGTCACCTCTATTGAGGAGGCGATGGGGGTAGCTCTCAAGATCGGCTTTCCTGTGGTCGTCCGACCGTCGTACGTCCTCGGTGGTCGGGCGATGGAGATTGTGCACAATGAGAGCGAACTCTTTGAGTACATGAAGTTTGCAGTCGCTGTCAACTCGAAGCATCCTGTCCTGGTCGACCGTTACCTCGCGGGTAAAGAGGTGGAAGTCGACGCCGTCTGTGACGGTGAGACGGTCCTCATCCCCGGGATCATGGAGCACGTGGAGCGGGCCGGCGTTCATTCGGGCGATTCGACGGCCGTCTTTCCGCCGCAAAGCCTTAACGCCGAAGAGGAGCAGGTGATCATCGACTACACCCGGCGTATTGCCACGGAGCTTGGAGTCGTCGGGTTGGTGAATATTCAGTACGTCGTGCACGACGGACGCGTGTACGTCCTCGAAGTGAACCCCCGAGCGAGTCGGACAGTGCCGATCCTCTCTAAAGTGACTGGGATCGCAATGGTCGATTTGGCGACTCGGGCGATGCTCGGGTACAAGCTTGCCGCCGAGGGGTACCCGGACGGGCTCGTCGCGGCGCCAAACTACGTGACGGTGAAGGCCCCAGTCTTCTCCTTTGAAAAGCTGGGCGCGGTCGACGTCTTCCTCGGCCCTGAGATGAAGTCGACAGGCGAAGTGCTTGGCCTTGACACGGAGTACCCCCAGGCGTTGTATAAGGCGATTCTCGCCTCGGGTGCAGTGATTCCTGAGCGAGGCTGCATTCTGGCAACCTTGGCCGACAAGGACAAGGAAGAGGGCCAGGAGATCCTGAGAGCCTTTCATGAGCTGGGATTCCGATTTGCTGCTACGGAGGGGACGGCCGATCTCCTCGACGAGTTGGGCATACCTGTGCGCCGCGTCCACAAGATTGCGGAGGGGCGGCCCAACGTGATCGACGTCATCCGCGGTGGTGAGGTGGACCTGTTGCTCAACACCCCGACGCGGGGTAAGATTCCCAAGCGGAATGGGTTTCAGATGCGGCGTGCGGCCGTTGAGTTTCGGGTACCGTGTCTAACGTCGCTTGACACTGCGAAAGCGCTTCTCTCCGTGTTACAGACTGGACGTACGGTGGAGGCTCTCACGGTACGCTCGCTCAACGAGTATCTGGGAACGGTCGCTCGAGTGGGAAACGAACGCCCAATGCCGGTTTAAAGGTGATTGCGGACAATATTTGGGGGAGCGAATCAATGGCGAAGTTTAACAGAGTGGTCCTGGCGTATTCAGGAGGATTGGACACCTCCATCATCATTCCTTGGCTCAAAGAGAACTACGGCTGCGAAGTGATTGCGATGGCAGCTGATGTCGGTCAAGGGGACGAGCTCGAAGGAGTGCGGGAGAAAGCGTTGGCCAGTGGCGCCTCGAAGGTGTACATTGAGGACCTGCGCCAGGAGTTTGTAGAGGAGTACGTCTTCCCGACACTCCGTGCCGGAGCGATCTATGAACGCAAGTACCTCCTGGGTACGTCGATGGCGCGTCCGGTGATTGCAAAGCGCCAGGTTGAGGTAGCCCGCGCCGAAGGCGCCGACGCACTCGCACACGGTTGTACCGGCAAAGGGAACGATCAAGTCCGCTTTGAGTTGACGTTTATGGCGTTGGCTCCCGATCTACCGGTGATCGCTCCTTGGCGAGAGTGGGAGATCGCCTCGCGCTCCGATGCGATCGATTACGCTGAGGCGCGCGGCATCCCAGTGCCGGTCACCAAAGAGAAGCCGTACAGCATGGATCGCAACCTGTGGCATATCAGTTATGAGGGCGGGATCTTGGAGGATCCGACAGCGCAGGCTCCCGACGATATGTTCCGCTGGACGACGTCGCCTGCCGATGCGCCGGACGAGCCAGAGTTCGTCACCGTACACTTTGAGGCCGGACGTCCTGTTGCGCTCGACAACCAGCCGGTCGATTCCGTCGCACTGATTGAGAGCCTGAACGCCCGGGCCGCCCGCCATGGCGTCGGGAGAGTGGACATCGTCGAGAACCGCCTGGTCGGGATGAAGTCGCGCGGGGTGTACGAGACGCCAGGAGGAACGGTGTTGTTCGCGGCGCACCAGGCTCTCGAAGAGCTGGCGCTCGAGCGCGAGACGCTCCACTTTAAAGAGATGATTGCAACACGCTACGCCGAGCTGGTCTACAACGGCCAATGGTTCGTACCCCTGAGAGCTGCGCTCGATGCGTTCGTCGAGACGACACAGGCCAACGTGACGGGCTGGGCCAAGGTGAAACTGTACAAGGGGCGCGCAGAGGTCGTCGGCCGGACGTGCGAGCGATCGCTCTACGATCCGGAGCTGGCTACTTTCGATAAGGACGATGTGTACAACCAGCGCGACGCTGCCGGATTCATCAACCTGTTCGGGCTGCCTGTGCGCGTGCAGGCGAAGGTATCGTCGAGAGAAGGCGCACGCTCGTGAAGCTCTGGGGCGGACGGTTTGCCAAATCGACCGACAAAAGAGTCGACGACTTCCACTCATCCATCGGGTTCGACTGGCGCCTGCTCCCCTACGACGTAGCGGGGAGCAAGGCGCACGCCCGCATGCTTGCGCGGGTGGGTGTCATCCGCGGGGATGAGGCCGAGGCGATTTGCCGGGGCTTGGACGACGTGGAATCCGACCTTCGTTCGGGGCAGGCGGAGCTGTCGACCCAGCACGAAGATATCCACATGAACGTGGAGTATCTGCTCACTGAGCGTATCGGCGACGTTGCTCGCAAGCTGCACACAGCCCGAAGCCGCAATGATCAAGTTGCTCTCGATACGCGCCTCTACCTGCGCGATGAGCTCGCCGAGGTGGAGGAGCGCCTGGTTGGCTTGGAACGGGCCCTGATCGATTTGGCCAGGCAGGCGGATGACGCTGCCCTACCTGGTTACACGCATCTCCAACGGGCGCAACCCGTATTGTTCGCTCATCACCTGTTGGCGTACGTCGAGATGTTTGAACGAGATCGCGAGCGGCTTGCTGATTGCTACAAGCGTGTAAACATCTGTCCGCTCGGCGCCGGGGCTCTTGCCGGAGTCACCTACCCCATTGATCGGGAGTTCGTCCGCCAGGAGCTGGGCTTTGACTCAGTCTGTCTCAATAGCCTCGACGCTGTCTCCGACCGCGATTTTGCACTCGAGTTCATGAGCGCTGCAGCGATCATTGCCATTCATATGAGCCGCCTGTGCGAGGAGATTGTGCTGTGGGCATCGAGTGAGTTTGCCTTCGTCGAACTCGACGACGCGTACAGTACCGGCAGCAGTATGATGCCGCAAAAGAAAAACCCGGACGTAGCGGAGTTGGTCCGAGGGAAGTCGGGTAGAGTGGTCGGCTCTCTCGTGACGCTTCTAACAGTGATGAAGGGGTTGCCGCTTGCTTACAATAAGGATATGCAAGAGGACAAAGAGGCCCTCTTTGATTCGGTCGACACCATAAAGAGGTGTCTGGAGGTCCTGGCTCCGTCGGTAGAGACGCTGCGTGTCAACCGAGCCCGTATGTCCGAGGCCCTGCAAGGCGGGTACCTCAACGCCACGGATTTGGCCGACTACATCGTGCGCCAAGGAGTCCCCTTTCGACGGGCGCACGAGCTCGTCGGACACGCCGTGCAGTACGCCGCCGGCAAGGGTGTTGGTCTCGAAGCGTTGAGTCCCCAAGAGTTTCGAGAGTTGGGCATTGACGTGGGTCACGATGTCGGCGAAGCTTTGAGTCTACAGGGGATGTTGGCGGCGAGAGCGGCAGTTGGAGGCACGGCGCCACAGCGTGTGAGCGAGCGCTTGAAGGCCGCGAACGAAGGAATTCAATCTTTAAAGGTTCCACGCCACTCTCCTGCTTGACAGGCGGAAAATGGCAGTGCTATGATACATAGCAATCAATACCCAATAGGTTAAAGGCAATGACGAGGACGAGTAGCGACGAGACGCCACGGGACCAAAAAGCGAACCGCCGATAGTGCAAGGGCGGTCGGGCGCCGACGTGAATGCCCCCTCTGATGCCGTGCGGGAAGTGTACGTTCGATCGACCGTTTGGTCGTCCAATAGCGAGCGTCGCACGTAACCGCAACCGGTGTGTCTTGGATCTGATGGATCCGGGATCAGGGAGCCGTTATCTCCCAGCGCTTTAGACGTGCGTTTACCAGCGCGCATAAGGCGTGACCAAAGGCCCGGCGAGTGAGACTAATCGGGCGAATGTGGGTGGTACCGCGAGTTCTTGCTCGCCCCATACGTGGGGCGAGCTTTTTTATTCACAGCATCGATTCGGATCGATGCGCAGGCGTTACACGACCACCAAAAGCGCAAAAGGCGATGACGAGGACGAGGCAGGCGAAGCTCCGCAGATTGACAGAGAGGGACCTCTGGGCTGAAAGGGTCTCCCTAGGAAGCGGGTGCAATCGTCGTGGCCGGCCACCTTATGAGCCGCTTGGGAAGGCTTTCCGAACCAAGCCGGTAGGCCGCCGATAACGGCCGGATTATAATGAGTGATCGATGGGCGCCACGGAGCTTCCATCGGTAATCAGAGTGGTACCGCGGGAACTCCCGTCTCTGTTTTCCAGAGGCCGGGAGTTTTTTAATTGCGAGGGTGTGTGTGATGGAATTTTGGCAAGAACTCTTTGCACGTCGAGCTGAACGAGTGAAGGCGTCAGATATCCGCGAAGCGTTTAAGCTGGCGGAACGGGGCGATATAATCTCCTTCGCGGGGGGATTCCCGTCGCCTGAGACATTTCCGTCGCAAGAGGTGGCTGATGTGGCCGCCTACGTTGCACGAGCGGAGGCGGCCTCCGGACTGCAGTACGGTCCGACCGAAGGGCTGTACGCTTTGCGCGAGATGATCGCGGCGCGGCTGTGCGCTCAAGGGATTGCATGTACGCCGGAGGAGACGCTTATAACCAACGGGTCACAGCAGGCCCTCGATCTGATCGGGAAAGTGTTTGCGAATCCAGGTGACGGCGTTGTGGTGGAGCAGCCGGCATACATCGGCGGCCTGTCGGCCTTTGATCATTACGAAGTCGACTTCGTCGGCGTGCCGATGGACGACGACGGGATGCGCGTCGAGCTGCTGACTGAGCGCTTGCGCGCACGACAGGCGTCCGAAGCAGGCGGACGGGTGAAGTTGTGCTATACGGTGCCCAACTTTCAAAATCCCTCGGGGGTGACCCTGAGCGAGGAGCGGCGTGAAGCGTTGGTTCGCCTCGCAGAGACTGAAGAGTTTTGCATCGTCGAGGATAATCCGTATGGGGAGCTCCGCTTTGAAGGGACACCCAAAGCGCATATCAAGACGTATGATTCATTAGGTAGGGTGTTGTACTTGGGCTCCTTTTCGAAGGTGTTCTTGCCGGGATTCCGTCTGGGGTACGTGGTCGGTCCTCTGCCCGCGATTCAAAAGCTTGCCATTGCGAAACAGGGTGCTGACTTGTGTACAAACTCGTTTGGCCAGCGCGTCATCCTGGAGTGCGCACGGCGAGGACTCCTTGAGGTGAACCTCGGCCGAGCGATTGACGTGTACCGTGCAAAGCGCGACTTGATGTTAGAAGCCTTGGGAGAGTGTTTTCCGAAGGAGATTCACTGGACATATCCAGAGGGCGGCTTCTTTGTCTGGGTGACGTTGCCGGAAGGAATGGATGCCAAGAAGCTTCTACCCGACGCGGTGCGTGAGGAGCGGGTCGCGTATGTGAGTGGAGGCGCGTGCTTCCGGGACGGAACCGGCGCCAACACCATTCGCCTCGCCTACAGCCAAGCCTCGGATGATGATATTTTAGAGGGGATCCAACGACTGGGTCGCTTCTTAGCGAGTCGACTTTAGGAGTGCATACCGACGAAGCCGCGCCGGCGGCTCCACACCCGGCTCATAGCGTATTGCAAGAGGAAATGACTCTAAAGAGGTAGAACAGGTTGACGGTACCCGTCATGATCTCTCCAAGCAGGGGGCCGTCACACCTTGTACAATCTCAAGGTCTTCTCAGGTCGCGCCCATCCCGACTTTACGCGGGAAGTCTGCACTCATCTGGGGGTGCAGATCGGCGACGCGGACATCTTTAAGTTCAGCAACGACAATTCGTTTGTCAAGATCAACGAGAGTGTGCGCGAAGACGACGTCTTCGTCGTGCAACCGTCGTGCTATCCGGTAAACGACGGCTTCATGGAGCTCATGATTATGATCGACGCCCTCAAACGGGCCTCGGTCCGGCGCATCACTGCGGTGTTACCCTACTTCCCGTACGGGCGATCCGACAAAAAGGATCAACCGCGCATTTCAATCACCGCTCGCCTCATCGCCGATATGTTGGAGGGGGCCGGCGCTGATCGCATCTTGACGATGGACCTGCACGCTGCGCAGATCCAGGGATTCTTTCATATCCCCGTCGATCACTTGACCGCAATTCCAATTTTAGCCGAGCACTTTCGTAAGAAAGGGTGGGACGATCTCGTCGTCGTTGCGCCTGATGCCGGGCGGGCCAAGATGGCTCGCCTTTATGCGGACTGGTTGCACGCGCCGATGGCGATTATCGACAAGCGGCGCATGGGCAATGACGAGAAAGCGATGGTCGATCACCTGATCGGCGATGTCGTCGGGCAACGCGCCCTGATCGTCGACGATGAAGTGAGCTCCGGGCGCTCCCTGGCTGCTGGAGTCACATCCCTGTTGGATAACGGCGCTCGGGAAGTGTACGCAGCCGTCACCCACGCGGTCCTCTCGGGGAATGCCACGACGACGCTGGCCGACTCGGGCTTACAGGAGCTTGCGGTCACCAACAGCCTGCCCATTGCCTATGGCAAACGCCACCCGATCATCAAAGTGCTCTCCGTTGCTGGGATCTTTGCGGAGGCGATCTCGCGCATCCACTCGGGCGGCTCCGTGAGCACTCTGTTCGAGGAGCCGAATGGACAGGGGAATTTCGGTTTTTGACGTACGACACCGCTTGAGGTTTGGGGGCCCGCCGCAGTATGCGTGCACTTGTGATCTACGATCCGACGAAACGCGTCTCCCAATTGGCAGAAGGTATCGCCGAAGGCCTGCGCGAGGGTGCGCTCACGGTCGAGCTCCTCGCGGCCTCGGAGCGCCCCGATGGTGTGATCCCCGTCGCAAGTTACTCACTCATTTGCGCGGGATCCGCGACAACGGGTCCCTTCAGTGGTAAGTTGAACGCTCCGGTCGAAGCGACTCTAAATCGTTGCAGTCGGATGGAAGGGAAGCCTGCCGGTGCATTTGTCGTCCCTGGCATCGTTGGAGCGGGTAAAGCGCTTAAGCGATTGATGGGGGCGATGGAGCGGCAAGGCGCGATGGTTCAGGACTTTGCCGACGTTCGCACCCGTGAGGATGCGCTCCAGTTTGGGCGGCGTTTACAAGCGTTGGTGCGGGGAAAATAGACTTGACAAGGGCTTGTCCCCTTGGATATCCTTTAAACAGTATAACAAGCCGATTGGGCGGTCAATGCCGAGATCGGCGCCGGTCGGCAAGTAGGCTGGTACCGCGGCGGGCGAACTTTGCCTCTCGTCCCTGGCAATAGCTGCTCATTGTCCGGGGGCGAGGTTTTTTTATTATAGCAGGCGACTTTTTTGAAGGCGCAGGCTCCTTTGAAATACGGGGACAGATGGAGGGATTGCAGCAATGGCGGCGATCGAGTGGGCGCGCGAATCAGAACAGACAAAGAAGGTAGCCCCGCGGCGCATGAAGGCAGCCAACGCCTTTGTTGAGAGCCTCAAAGCTGAGGGGGTCGAGGTGATCTTCGGCTACCCGGGTGGGGCCGTCCTGCCGATCTACGATGCATTGTATGATGCCGGACTCAAACACGTGCTTGTCCGTCACGAGCAAGGCGCCACGCATATGGCGGACGGTTACGCCCGAGCGACAGGGCGGCCGGGGGTGTGTTTGGCGACTTCCGGTCCGGGTGCGACCAACCTCGTGACGGGGTTGGCGACGGCATGGATGGACTCGATCCCGATGGTAGCCTTCACGGGTAATGTGCCCCGGGCTGCGATTGGGACGGATGCATTTCAGGAGGCAGACATCACCGGTATCACACTGCCGGTCACCAAGCACAGCTTCTTGGTGCGAAACTCGCAAGACTTGCCGCGTGTGGTGCGCGAGGCCTTTCACATCGCTTCGACGGGGCGACCGGGTCCCGTGCTGGTCGATCTGCCCAAAGACATCACCTTAGAGGAGATCGACTTCGAGTATCCCAACACCGTCTCGTTGCCGGGATACCGTCCCACGGTCAAGGGCCACATCCGCCAGATTCTCGAAGCGGCCCGGGCGATCGCCACGGCAAAGAGGCCGGTCCTTTACGTTGGCGGCGGTGTGATCTCAAGCGGCGCGCACATGGAGTTGCGGGCGCTCGCGGAGAAGGCCAACATTCCGACGACGATGACGCTGATGGGACTGGGCGCTCTCCCGGGCAATCATCCGCTCTCTTTGGATATGCTCGGTATGCACGGCACAGTGTACGCAAACTACGCGGTAAACGATGCCGACCTCCTGATCGCCGTAGGCGCCCGTTTCGACGACCGAGTGACGGGAGATCTGAGTAAGTTTGCGCCCAACGCTACGATCATTCACATCGACATCGATCCCGCAGAAATCGGCAAGAACAAGCCGGTCGATATACCTATCGTAGGCGATTGTAAGTCTGTTCTTCAGGCGCTTGTTGAGAAAGTGCGGGAGAAGCGCGAGGATGAGTGGCTGGAGCAGGTGGCGGCGTGGAAGCGCGAGTACCCTCTCGTGTACGAGGAGCAGGAGGGTGTCATCAGTCCGCAGCGGGTGATCGAGGAGATTTACCATGTCACCGAGGGCCGGGCGATCTGTACAGCTGATGTGGGACAGCATCAGATGTGGCTCGCACAGTACTACAAGTTCCAGGAGCCCAGGCGTCACATCTCCTCGGGCGGTCTAGGGACGATGGGGTACGGGTTCCCGTCGGCACTGGGCGCGGCGCTGGCTCGGCCGGATCTGCCGGTATGGTCGATCACCGGGGACGGCGGTTTTCAGATGACGGCCCAGGAGCTTTCGACGGCCAAAAACTACAACATTCCTGTTAAAATTGCGATCCTCAACAACTTCTACCTCGGTATGGTCCGCCAATGGCAGGAGTTGATGTTTGAGCGTCGCTACTCCTCGTCGGATCTACACGACAACCCGGACTTCATCAAATTGGCCCAGGCTTACGATGTACCGGCGTTGCGCTGCAGTAAACCGGAGGAGCTGCGTGCCACTCTCGAAGAGGCGCACCGCATTGACGGTCCCGTCCTCCTCGACATTCACGTCAGCAAAGAGGCCAACGTCTTCCCGATGATCCCCGCGGGTAAGAGTGTGGCCGACATGATTGGCAAGAAAGGGAGGCTCGGCACGTGAAGCACACACTGGCAATCCTCGTCGAGAACCAACCCGGTGTCCTAGCACGTGTGGCAGGTCTCTTCATGCGACGGGGATATAACATTGAGAGCATTGCCGTCGGTGAGACGGAGGATCCGTCCGTCTCGCGTATGACCATCGTGGTTGACGGCGACAAGCGAGACGTCGAGCAAATCACCAAAAACGTCCACAAGCTGATCGAAGTGATCAAAGTCTCCGATCTGACTGAAGAGAAGATGGTCGACCGGGAGCTCGCGTTGATCAAGGTGACAGCAGATGCCGGCAATCGCTCGGAGATCCTGCACATTGTAGATATTTTCCGGGCCAAGATTGTCGACGTGAGTGAGCGTTCGGTTATCGTTGAGGTGACCGGAGACGAGGGCAAAGTGGACGCTATGGTAGGTATGTTGCGGCCCCATGGGATCAAAGAGCTTGTGCGAACGGGCAAAGTGGCAATGGCCCGAGGCGTCCGCTCTGACTCTGTTCCTCGCGGCGTGTCGGCGTCGGCTTAACACAGGGTGACTTTTAACAAACGGGGCTAACTCTTAGGAGTCGCGACGTTAAATGGCCGTCGCAACCGAATACACCCTGCGCAGTAAAAAGCGTTCCATGTCGAGGCGGCCCCTTCGAGGAATCGGAGGGGTCACTTGTTGAAATGGACAGGCATACATACTTTGCACACACTAAGGAGCGATTGACGTGGCGACGATGTACTACGATAGCGATGCAGACTTGGGCTTGTTGGAAGGTAAGCGGGTGGCGATTCTAGGCTATGGCAGTCAAGGGCACGCGCACGCACAAAACCTGCGGGACTCCGGAGTGGATGTGATTGTAGCCAACCGTCCGGGGAGTGCCAACTACCGGCAAGCTGTGGCTGACGGCTTTGAGCCGGTCTCGGCGCGTGAGGCGGCTGCTGCGGCCGACGTGATCGTCATTCTCCTTCCGGATGAAGTGCAGGCGCAAGTGTATAACGCGGATATTGCTCCGGAGCTTAAAGAGGGGAAGACACTCGTCTTCTCGCACGGTTTCAACATTCACTTTCACCAAATTGTACCGCCCGAGGGTATCGACGTCTTTATGGTGGCGCCCAAGAGTCCGGGCCACATCGTTCGGCGGATGTACCAAGAGGGTCAAGGCGTCCCCGGGCTCATCGCGGTGCACCAGGATGCGAGTGGACGAGCTAAGGAAGTGGGGCTCGCCTACGCAAAGGGGATCGGTTGTACCCGAGCCGGCGTCATCGAGACCACCTTCTCCGAGGAGACGGAGACCGACCTCTTCGGAGAGCAGGTCGTTTTGTGCGGCGGCGTCTCCGAGCTGGTGAGAGCCGGCTTCGACACGCTGGTTGAGGCGGGTTATCAGCCGGAGGCTGCATACTTTGAGTGCCTCCACGAGCTGAAGTTGATTGTCGATCTGATCTATGAGGGCGGCATTAACTACATGCGCTATTCGATCTCCAACACAGCCGAGTACGGAGACTTGACGGTCGGCAAGCGCATCATCACCGATGAAGTGCGCGCTGAAATGAAGCGTGTGCTCAGCGACATTCAGTCGGGCCGATTCGCCAAGGAGTGGATCTTGGAGAATCAAGCCAACCAAGCCACCTTTAAGGCCATGCGCGGACGTGAACAAGATCATCTCATTGAGAAGGTCGGCGCGGAACTGCGAAGCATGATGCCCTGGATTAAGGGCTCCAAGGCATCCAAGTGAGGATGACACGCCTTGCGCACGCATAGCGAGAAAGGTAAGGGCGACATCGCGGTCACCTTCGCGGGTGACCGCTCTCTGAGGTTGCCCGGACCAAGTCCCGTGCCCGAACGCATTGTGCGGGCGATGTCTCACCCCATGGTGGGACATCGCAGCTCGCGCTTCCAAGATCTCTTAACAGGGCTTCTTTCCGGGCTGCGTGAACTCTTTGAGACGAAACACGATGTGTACGTGTTGACCGGTTCGGGCACGTTGGCGATGGAGTCGGCGGTGGCCAACCTGCTCGCACCCGGCGATACCTGTATCGTAGCTACGGCAGGTAAGTTCGGCGAACGCTGGATCGAGTTGTGCCAAGCTTTTTCGGTTCGCCCCGTCATCGTGGAAGCCCCTTACGGCTCCGCCATATCACCGCAGGCGGTTGTTGAAGCGATGGAGGCGACACCTGAGGCAAGGGTTGTCTTTATGACGCAAAACGAGTCGTCCACCGCCGTACAGCACGACGTGGAAGCCATCGCCCGGGAAGTGCGCGCTCGAGAGAGACTCTTGGTCGTTGACGCGGTGAGCTCTTTAGGCGGTGCCCCTCTTCCGATGGACGCCTGGGGCGTAGATGTCGTGGTTTCAGGCTCTCAGAAATGTTTGATGTTACCGCCGGGCCTCGCTTTTGTCGCCGTGGGTCCCAGAGCCAAGGGGCTGGCCGAAGAGCGAGGCGGGGGAGCGCGCTACTACGCGGATTGGCAGCGGTATCACGATTCACTTGTCGGGGCGCAGACGCCGTATACACCGGCGCTCTCGCTTCTCTTTGGACTCGACGAGTCCCTCGCTATCCTGGCGGAAGAGGGGAAGACGGCACGCTTCGCCCGCCATCGTTTGATGCGCGATATGGTTCGCTCCGGCTTAGAGGCGCTGGGGTGCACGCTGCTGGTGGAGGCTGACCACGCTTCCCTCACCGTTACGGCGGCGCAGCACTCCGAAGTGGACGTTGAGGCCTTGCGCAAAACAGTGCAACAAGAGACGGGCGTGGTCCTCTCCGGCGGGCAGGGCTCTTTGAAAGGCTCCACGTTTCGCGTCGGGCACATGGGGGCGGCGACACCGATGGATATGGTAGCGACTCTCGCTGCCATTGAAGTCGGGATGGCGCGCCTCGGCTATGAGCCACCGGTGGCAGCCGGTGGGCGAGCTGCAATGGAGGTGTGGCGCACGTGGAGCGATTAAGAGTCTTGGTGAGCGATGCGGTTGCTCCCGAAGGCTTGGAACGGCTGACGAGCGCTGAGGCGTTGGACGTGGTCGACGGCACTTCGTGGAGTCGGTCCGAGTTACTCGAACGGATTGGAGAGTTTCACGGGCTGATCGTGCGCAGTGCGACCCAGGTGGACGCGGAGTTGCTCGAGGCGGCTGAGTCGATGCATGTTGTTGGCCGTGCAGGAGTGGGTGTCGACAATATCGACCTGAAGGCTGCGACCAAGCGCGGCGTAGTGGTGATCAACTCCCCCGAGGGGAACACGGTCTCCACCGCGGAGCACACCATCGCCATGATCGCTGGATTAGCACGTTCGATCCCGCAGGCTTACGCCGCTTTGGTGCGGGACGGTGTGTGGGATCGCCGGCGGTTTACGGGCGTGCAGCTCGCAGGGAAAGTCTTGGGCGTCTTGGGTCTGGGCCGAGTCGGCAGTGAAGTGGCGCGCCGAGCTGCCGCCATGGATATGCGGGTGATGGGGTACGATCCATTCATCAACGAAGAGAGAGCCCGTAGACTCGGGGTTCAGCTTGGAACGGTCGACGAGATCTGCTCAAAAGCTGATTTTATCACTGTTCACACCCCGCTGACCAAACAGACGGAAGGGCTCGTTTCAGAGCCTCAGTTTCAACTTATGAAGCCGGGAGTTCGGGTGATTAACTGCGCGCGTGGCGGCATTATCGACGAAAAGGCCCTATACAATGCAATATGCGCAGGACGAGTCGCCGGAGCCGCGCTTGACGTCTTTATCGAGGAGCCACCCGGGGAGAACCCGCTCCTCTCGCTGGAGAACGTCATTGCAACGCCGCACCTGGGCGCGTCAACGCATGAAGCACAGGTAAACGTAGCGATCGACGTGGCCGAATCCGTCGTCAAAGCGCTGCGTGGAATTCCGGTCAAGTACGCGGTGAACGCTCCAGCGCTTCGAGGCGAAGGGGTCGAGGGTCTTGCAGCGTACGTTGATCTCGCCGAGCGGATCGGGCATTTCATTACGGGTGCATTCGGCGGCAACTTTGGAAGAATTGAGCTTGTGTACCGCGGAAAAGCTGCAACGTTTGACGAAGCAGCGCTTACTGCCGGGCTGCTCAAGGGGATGTTGGAGCCGTTCCTCCACGAACGGGTGAACTACGTGAACGCCCGGGTACTGGCAGACGAGCGCGACGTGCGGTTGGCGGTGACGAAAGAGGACGTCGGTGACTCCGACGGAGGCTCGATCACCGTTATAGGAACGGGCGGTGGGCGGACTCGTTCCGTCACCGGCGTGACGAACGGGCGCGGCGCGATCCTCACCGAGATCGACGGATACTCGGTCAACGTCGAGGCGAAGGGCAGAGTCCTTTTAGCGTATAACGTCGACAGGCCGGGAATCATTGGTCGCGTGGGGACGCTCTTGGGCGGTTTCGGTGTCAACATCGCGTACATGCAGGTGGGACGGAAGGTCGTCGGCTCCTACGCCGTCATGGTGCTGGGAATCGACGATCCACTCGAGGAGCGCATCCTCGAGGAGTTGCGGGCCCAAGACGACCTCAAAGAGGTTCGTCTCGTAGAGTTTTAAGGGTTCACGTTCACAAGCGTGCGGTCGGCCTTTTTAGGAGGAAGAGCCATGAGTCTCATACGAATCTTTGATACGACGCTCCGGGATGGCGAGCAGTCACCAGGCATCAATCTCAACACGGATGAGAAACTTGAGATTGCGCGCTACCTTGCACAACTAAACGTCGACATCATTGAGGCGGGCTTTCCGATCGCGTCGCCCGGTGATTTCGAAGCCGTGCGCACCATTGCCAAAGAGGTGCGCGGACCTATTGTTGCCGGTCTGGCGCGCGTGACGCCGCGAGACATCGAGCGAGCGGCTGAAGCAGTCGAGCCGGCCGAGAAGCCGCGCATTCACACGTTTATCGCCACCTCGGAGATTCATATGAAGCACAAGTTGCGCAAGTCACCCGATGAAGTGCTCCAATTGGCGGGTGAGGCGTGTCGACTGGCCCGTAGGTATGTCGACGATGTCGAATTCTCTGCAGAAGACGCGACGCGCAGCGATTGGGATTTCCTCTGTCGCATCTTCGCAGTTGCGATCGAGGCGGGCGCGACGACCATCAACATCCCAGATACGGTCGGATACACCACACCGGAGGAGTTCGCTCGGCTCATCCGCTACGTCCGTGAGCATACGGAAGGGATCGAGCGAGCCGTGATCAGCGTGCACTGCCACGACGACCTTGGCATGGCGGTGGCAAACTCACTGGCAGCCGTCGGCGCTGGGGCGCGGCAGATCGAGTGCACCATCAACGGACTGGGCGAGCGCGCCGGGAATGCGGCGCTCGAAGAGATTGTGATGGCGCTGCGGACCAGACACGACCAGTATCAGACCGACACCCAGGTGCAGACCGAACAGATCTACCGTACGAGCCGCTTGGTGAGCACTCTTACCGGGGTCTCCGTTCAGCCAAACAAGGCGATCGTGGGAGAGAATGCATTTGCACACGAATCGGGGATCCATCAAGACGGGGTCCTTAAAGAGCGCAGCACCTACGAGATCATGACACCACAGTCGATCGGTTTGCCCAAGAATCGCCTAGTCCTAGGGAAACACTCTGGCCGCCACGCGTTTCGCGAGCGTCTCAAGGAGTTGGGGTACGACCTGACGACGGACGAGGCCGACAACGCCTACCAACGCTTTATTGTGCTGGCCGACAAAAAGAAGAGCGTGACGGATCGCGATATTCAAGCGATCATCGAAGAGGAGATCGTGCAGGTTCCCGAGTTGTATAACCTCGACTATTTGCATGTAAGCACGGGGAATACGGCCGTCTCGACTGCAACGGTGCGGATCGCTCGGGGCGACGACCTCTTTGTCGAAGCGGCTACCGGTGACGGTCCCGTCGATGCAGCTTACCGTGCCATCGATCGCGTCACCAAAATGGAGATCAATCTTGAGAGCTACTCGTTGCAGGGCGTGACTGGCGGAAAGGACGCGCTCGGTGAAGTGGTCGTTCGGATCCGTGACAACGGCCGACAGTACATTGGTCGAGGCACGAGCACCGATGTGATTGAAGCGAGTGCCAGGGCGTATCTGCAGGCGGTTAACCGTCTGCTTCACGATCGCCAACTGAGTGGCGCCGAGGGACCGGAGCGCACGGCGAACCGGTTGGCGTCCCTGTAAGGAGAGTACCGCGAAAGGGTGTGTCTGACTTGACTCGAACCGTTCAACTCTACGACACGACGCTGCGCGATGGCACACAGGCTGAAGGCGTCTCGTTCTCGGTCGAGGACAAACTGAAGATTTGCGAGCGCCTGGATCAGTTTGGATTCGATTACATCGAGGGCGGGTATCCTGCGTCGAATCCCAAGGACGCTGAGTTCTTTCGACGGGCTCAGGAGCTCGAGTTGAAACGGGCACGCATCACGGCATTCGGAATGACGCGCCGGGCGAATGTCGCCGTGGAAGAGGATGAGACGATGCGCGCTCTCGTCGAGTCCGGGGTGAGTGTGGTCACGATCGTCGGCAAATCGTGGGACTTTCACGTCACCAACGCGCTGCGGACCACACCCGAAGAGAATTTGAAGATGATCGAGGAGAGCGTCGCGTACCTGCGCTTTAAAGGGCTCGAAGTGATCTACGACGCAGAGCACTTCTTTGACGGGTATTTTGCCAACCCCGAGTTCGCGCTTGAGACGCTGCGAGCAGCCGTAAGGGGCGGCGCTGAGCGGGTCGTCCTGTGTGACACCAACGGTGGACGTTTGCCTCACGAGATCCGCGAAGGCGTGCTGCGTGTGGCCGAAGAGCTGGCCTGCCCCGTCGGCATTCACTCCCACAACGACTCCGGATTGGGGGTCGCCAATGCGTTAGCTGCCGTGGCGGCGGGGGCCGACCAAGTGCAGGGGACGATCAACGGGTACGGTGAGCGTTGCGGTAATTGCGACCTCATACAGACGCTGGCAAACCTGCAGATTAAGATGGGTTATACGTGCGTCCCCGAAGAGAGCCTCTCCAAACTGACGGAGCTCTCTCGGTTTGTCAGTGAGCTCGCCAACATGCCCCCAGACAGCCGCCAGCCTTTCGTCGGCAAGAGCGTCTTTGCCCACAAAGGGGGCATGCACGTCTCCGCTTTGTTGCGCCACCCCGAGACCTACGAGCACATTCCACCGGAGCGGGTGGGCAACCGCCGCCGAGTGTTGGTCTCCGAGCTGGCCGGTGCCAGCAATATAATGTACAAGGCCAAGGAGTACAATGTTGATCTCGGCAAGGATTCACCCGCCCTCAAACGGGTGATCACCGCTATTAAGGAGCTCGAGCACGAAGGGTACCATTTCGAAGGCGCCGAAGGCAGTTTTGAGCTGATCCTTAAAAAGGAGCTCGGGATTTACCAACCGTTTTTTGAGTTGGTCGGGTTGCGCGTGACGATCGACAAACGGGATCCAAGAGACGAGCCCGTCGCCGAAGCGACCATCAAGGTACGTGTGGGTGATCGCATTTTACACACCGCTGCAGATGGGAACGGGCCGGTGAACGCACTCGACACAGCTCTGCGAAAAGCGTTGCAGAGCGTTTACCCTGAAGTGGAACGCATTCAATTGGCGGATTACAAGGTGCGAGTTCTCAATGGGCGCTCGGGCACGGCGGCCAAAGTGCGCGTTCTGATCACCTCGTCGGAACAGGGGAATACGTGGGGGACCATCGGCGTCTCGGCCAACCTGATCGAGGCGAGTTGGCGAGCTCTCGTCGATAGTATCGAGTACGGATTGATGCGTATCAACGTCGCTCCCAACAACGTGGTTGAGCCGGTTCGACAGTCCGGCTGACGCGAGCTTAAGTTCGGAGTCTTCACAATCCCAATGCAGGTGCCAGAGGTGACGTCATTTAACCGATGCCCTCCTTTACGCCGATCGACGCCCTGGATATTCTCATTGTGGCCTTTTTCATCTTTAAGCTGATGATGCTGATCCGCGGCACGCGGGCGACGGCGATTATTAAGGGGCTGGCGGTCCTGTTCGTCGCCAATGTAGCAAGTGGCTTCGTCGGTTTGAGGACAGTCAACTGGATCCTCGAGCAGGGGACGACGGTGATCTTGATTGCGCTTCCGATCGTCTTCTACCCCGAGCTGCGGCGCGCCCTCGAGCACCTGGGGCGCGGGCAGTTGTTCGCTCGGATTGCCAGTCTGGGCGGTGAGGATATGGGCGACCTGATCGACGTGGTGGTGCGTTCGGCGCGCTTACTCTCCGAGAGCAAGACGGGCGCGTTGATCGTACTCGAGCGCGACGTTGGCTTGGAAGAGTACGTCGAGAGCGGCGTCCATTTGGAAGCAGAGCTCAGCACCGAGCTCTTGCTAAACATCTTCACTCCGAACACACCGTTGCACGATGGCGCCGTGATCATCCGCGGCTCGCGGGTGGTTGCCGCGGCGTGTTTCCTTCCATTGACGGATAATCCTTACCTCAGTACCAAGCTCGGGACGCGTCACCGCGCCGGTCTTGGCATCTCGGAGCAGTCCGACGCACTCGTTATCATCCTTTCGGAGGAGACCGGAACAATCTCGGTAGCCAAGGGTGGTCGCCTCGAGCGGGGCTTCGACGAGAACAGTTTGAGAGAGCGCATGCAGTCGGAGTTACGAACGCCGCCATCGTTTGGCTTCGGCCGGCGGGAGGGCTTATAACGGTGGCCTCTTGGAAGAAAGACTTACGAGGTGTCGATTTTTCACTTCGGCTTTTAGCCCTCTTTCTCGCAGTGGTGCTCTGGTTTGTTGCTACTGAGAGACCGCAGCGGAGTTTAGGCCTCGATGAGCGCCGCGTGACGGTGGAGATCACTACCGACAATTTGGGCGACGGAATCGAGATCGCTCAGGCGCCTGAGACAGCCGACGTGACGCTTGAAGGCCCGCGGTTGGTGCTGCCATTTCAAGTAAACGAGGCCGTGGCCAGCATTGATCTGGCGGGACTAGGCTCCGGCTGGCATACGGTGCCGGTTCAGGTTGAACTTCCGACAGGGATCACCTTAAAGCAGGTACAGCCGCAAGAAGTGAGGGTCTTGCTCGAGCCGCGAGTGCGCCGCCGGATTCCGGTGTCGGTCTCCGTACACTCGGTCCCTCCGGGGGCTGCGGTTCAGGTGGGGGCGGTCTCGCCCCAGTCCGCTGAAGTGTTCGGGGCTTCCTCGGCGGTGGCTAGTGTGCGCTCCCTGGTCGCACAGGTCTCCTACAGTTCGGAACATACTCAGGCCGAAGTGATCCCCGTGGATGAATCGGGGGCGCCGGTCCACGGTGTGGCCGTCTCTCCCAGGGTGATCGACGTCACAATTGAGAGGTGAACCGCATGACACGATTGTTTGGCACCGACGGTGTACGCGGTGTGGCCAATACTGAGTTGACGCCGGAGCTCTGCCTGTACCTGGGAAGGGCGGCCGGCACACTCTTGACAGAAGGAGAACGTCAGGAGCGGCCGCGCCTCTTGGTGGGTTGCGATACACGGCGTTCGGGTCCGATGCTGCAGTCGGCTCTCATCGCAGGGGCGAACTCTGTGGGGATCGACTGTGTTGTGGCCGGCGTGATTCCTACTCCTGGAGTCGCTCACCTCACCCGGACGGGCGGGTTTGACGCTGGGGTGATGATCTCGGCATCGCACAATCCCGTCGAGGACAACGGGATCAAGTTCTTCTCGAGCAACGGTTTCAAACTGACGGATGCTCAGGAGGACGCGATCGAAGCACAAGTGAGGCGACTCCAAAAGGGCGAGGACTCGCTGGCGCGACCTGTGGGCGCCGGCGTGGGCACTCAGCGTGAAGAGCCTGACTTAATCGATCAATATGCGGACTACCTCGTGCACTCTTTCCCGGTGGATCTCTCAGGTCACACGTTGGTGATTGACTGTGGCAACGGTGCGTCGTCTCAGCTGGCAGAGACGGTGCTGGGTCGACTTGGCGCTCATGTGATCCCGCTTAATGCCCACCCCGATGGGTTGAACATCAACGTCGGGTGCGGATCTACCCATCCGGAAGTACTTCAAGAGGCCGTGCTGGAGTATGGGGCGGACGGAGGCCTCACCTTTGACGGGGATGCTGACCGAGTCCTGGCTGTGGATGAGCGCGGGACGTTGATCGATGGCGACCACATACTCGCAGCCCTCGGCATTTCGATGCTTAACAAGCAGGCGCTGTCCGGCAATGCCGTCGCGGCGACAAAGTACAGCAACGGCGGACTGCGGATTGCGCTCGAGAAGCACGGTGGGCGCTTAGTTGAGACGGCTGCCGGCGATCGTTACGTCCTGGAGGCCATGCGCGCTCAAGGTCTCCTTCTCGGCGGAGAACAGTCGGGACATGTGATACTCCTTGAACACAACACGACTGGGGACGGCCTGTTGACGGGGCTGGCCCTTCTCCAAACGGCCGTCGAAGAGGGTGCGCCCCTCTCCTGTCTGCGCGAGCAAATGACGCCTCTGCCGCAAATCCTAACGAACGTTCGGGTGAAGAGTAAGCAGGGATGGCAGGAGAACGCTGCCATTGCGGCGGCTATTCGTCAAGGGGAAGAGGCGCTTGGGGCGCACGGACGCATCTTTGTGCGCGCCTCGGGCACAGAGCCGGTGATTCGGGTGATGGGCGAGGGCCCCGAGCACGACGTTGTGACGCGCGCGGTAGCGAGTGTCGCTGATGTGATCGAGCGCGAACTGGGCGCGTAAGAGATCGACGCTTAGCCCGCGGATGCGCGAATGATCGACACCGTGGACCAACCAAGGAGGCGGTCCTTGATGCGGATCGTGACCGGCGAAGAGATGCTGTCGCTCGACAAGGCGGCAATCCAAGAGTATGGGATTCCGACGGCGTCATTAATGGAGAGAGCCGGGGTGGAAGTAGCCCGGTCGGTCGTGCGCCTGTTAGAACCGGCGCTCAGCTGTGCCGGCGCCCGGATACATATCCTATGTGGGAAAGGCAACAACGGGGGCGACGGCATGGTAGCCGCTCGCACTCTGGCCAATTGGGGCGCCCGCGTGCGTGTCTTTATACTCGGGGATCGGCAGGCTCTAGGAGCGGGAGCCGCCGTCTTTGCTCGTTCCGTAGAGCGCATGGGAATTCCGATTCATCCGATAAACGAGCGAGAGCTTAAGAAGCTCGCCTACTCATTGCGCACAGCGGACGTGATCGTCGATGCCATGTTGGGTATCGGCTCTCGAGAGACGCTCCGCCCGCTGTACGCCAAGGCCGTGGCGGCGGTAAACGCATCGGAGCGCCCCGTGATCGCAGTCGATCTGCCCACTGGAGTGGACGCGAACACCGGCGCTACGATGGGCGACGCAGTACGCGCCGCGCGCACCGTCACGTTTGGGTTACCGAAACTCGGACTCCTGGTCGATCCCGGGAGAGAGTACGCCGGAACGATCGAGGTGGCCGAGGTGGGTTTCCCGCAGCCCCTGCTCGTCGACGTACAGATCCAACGGACCTGGATTAGAGCCGAAGAGGCCAGGCGCATGCTTCGACCCCGACCCGATCGCGGCCACAAAGGCACGTTTGGCCGGGTGATTGCAGTGGCGGGATCGTTAGGGATGGCGGGGGCCGCAAGCCTGGTGCTGCGAGGGGCGTTGCGCGCCGGGGCCGGACTCGTTACATGGGCGGGCCCGCGGGCGCTCCTCGATACGGTTCAGCGTGCCGTACCCGAAGCGACAGCGATCCCACTTCCGGGGGATCCCGACAAACTGTGTACGGAAGGGATCGGACGAGTCCTCGGTGAGCTCCGTGCAGGAGATGTGATCGCCCTTGGTCCGGGCATCGGACGGGGTGAGGATGTGAAAGAGGCGGTCTGTCACCTCCTGGCGCAGCTCGACGTGCCCGCCGTCGTTGACGCAGACGCGCTCAATGCTCTAGCGACTCTCGCCGCTGAGGAGCGTAAGGCGCTCACGAGCGATCGTCCAAGGGTTTTTACACCACACCCCAAGGAGGCTGCTCGTCTGCTCGGTTGTGAGAGCGTGGACGTACAGGGGGACCGCCTCGGCTCGGTCCAACGGTTGGCCGAACAGTGGGGAGCGACTGTGCTCCTCAAAGGGAGTCCGACGCTGATTCACGATGAGGCGGGACGGTTGGGCATCAATAGCTCCGGAGACGTCAGCTTGGCCACCGGGGGGACAGGCGACGTGCTCACGGGGGTCGTGGCCGCGTTGATGGCCGGGGGGCACGGCCCGTGGGACGCGGCAGCGTTGGCAGCCTTCCTCCACGGTCGGGCCGGTGAGCTTGCGGGCGCAGCGAAGAGCCGGTATGCGACGGTTGCGTCGGACGTCGTCAACGCGCTGCCGGCCGCCTTTCGGGAAGTGGAAGCGTGAAGCGTGAGTCCTCGCGGGATCTCTTGCGGCCAACATGGGCCGAGATCGACCTCGGAGCAATCCGTCGGAATGCCCATCGTATTCATGAGCTGGCCAAAAAGAAGGAGGTCGACTGGGTAGCAGTCGTCAAGGCCGACGGATACGGCCATGGCGCGATTCGGGTTGCTCAGGAGGCCCTGTCGGAAGGGGCAGCCATGCTGGCCGTCGCGCTGGTCGAGGAGGGGATTGCGCTCCGCCGCGCAGGCATTCGGGCGCCTATCTTAGTGATGGGGGCGTATATCCCAGGCACGGCGCACGCGTACGCTGAACATGAGCTTGGCGTGACGCTCAGCGATGTGGCCCAGGCCGATGCGTTGGCGAGGGAGGCACAAGGGATGGGCGGGCGCTTGGTCGTTCACATTAAGGTGGACACGGGAATGGGGCGCCTCGGGGTGTTGCCGGCCCACGCCCTTGCATTAGCAGGGCGAGTGCGTTCCGCGGAGGGGCTGCTACTCGAGGGTGTCTTCTCGCACTTAGCGACGGCCGACGAACCTGATCTCACCTACACGAAGGAGCAGTTGCGGGCTTTCACAGGGGTATTACAACGACTCAGCGAGGCGGGGATCCAGCCCAGATGGCGCCACATTCTAAATACGGGCGGATTGTTGCAGCATGATCCAGGGGCGACGAACATGGCCCGCGTCGGCTTAGCTCTGTACGGCCTCGCTCCCTCCGACCACTTGCAGGAGGGAGTCGGATTACTGCCGGCGATGACGTTTCGTACCCAGGTAAACGCGGTTAAGGAGGTGCCGGCGGGGACATTCGTCAGTTACGGCCGGCGCTATCGTACGAGGGCGATGACCAAGCTGGCGACCATTCCGGTGGGATACGCAGATGGGATGAGTCGACTGCTTAGTGGCAAGATCTTCGTCGACATACGAGGCCGGCGCTTTCCGGTGGTCGGATCGATCTGTATGGATCAAGCGGTGATTGATGTGGGCGGCGCGGCGGTGACGCCTGGGGACACGGTCGTCCTGTTTGGACGTGCCGGCGATGAGTACATACTGCCCGACGAGTGGGCGGCCGCCTTAGGGACCATTAACTACGAGATAGTATGCATGGTCTCTGCCCGTGTCCCGCGTCTTTACACCGGCGTTTAATCGCCGTTCTCACCGCGACGCAAATCGTTGCGTTGTTGCAGAAACCGGGCCAACTGTGCCTGGTTGTTGACGGGGTAGAGAGAGGTCAGCTTGTTGCCGGCCCGCATCTGTGCGACGATATAGTCGTGGTCGATGGGCGAGGGGGTCGTCGTGTCGTCAACGGGCTCATCCGTAGGTTCACTGCTTGCGCGTTGGAGATGAGCCTTGACACCCTCAATGTTGAGTCCTTCGGCGAGGAGGCGTTTGATCTCCAATAAGAGATCGACATCGTTGGGAGAGTAGAGGCGTTGATTCCCTTTGGTGCGGTACGGTTCGAAAAGGCCCACACTCTCGTAATAGCGAATTTGTCGCCCACTGAGTCCGGTGAGCTTTTGTACGACACCGATCGGATACACCGCGACCGCGCGATCAACACTGCTCATCCAAGTCACCCTCCAGGAGAGTTTCTTATATCCCCATCATACATAGGTCGAGGTTTTTTGTCAAACGCATGTAAACAAATCTGACACCACCACTGGTATGGTGTGGAAAAGGTGCCAATCCGTGTCAGGTGTATGGCTCTTGAGTTTGGAGGCGGCAGTGTTTGACAGGCGCGGTCGGCACACATAGAATGTAAGGGTGTAGACAAGCTTTGCACGGGCTGAAAGGTAGGAGAGCACACCAGCCATGTACCTTGCGCTGACAGGGTTAAACCATAAGACTGCTCCCGTCGCGCTCCGTGAAGCGTTCTCGGTCGACGAGGAGAGGGTCGGACGCGTCCTTCAAGGTGTGAAAGAGCGCGGCGCTCATGAGGTGGCCCTGCTGTCCACGTGCAACCGCACGGAAGTGTTTGCCGTCTCGGAGACGCCCGAGTCAGCCGCGTCTGCCGCCCGTGAGATCTTCTCCACCCTGGGGGCTTCTGATGGGCCGGGGATTGCGACAGACGCGAACACTCGGTTAGAGAGCGCCTTGTACCATCGCCGCGACACGGAGGTGGCGCGCCACCTCTTTTCGGTGGCGGCCGGGTTGGACTCCCTCGTCGTGGGTGAGTCACAAGTCCTTGGTCAGGTACGCAAAGCGTACGAGCAGGCTCTTAACTTTCAAAGCGCCGGTCCGGTCCTCTCTGGGCTCTTTCATTGGGGAATACGTGTCGGGAAGCGAGTCCGCTCCGAGACCGGCATCTCAGAAGGGGCGGCCTCGATCAGTTACGCCGCCGTTGAGCTGGCTCGCAAGATCTTTGAGAGCCTTCAGGAGAAGCGAGTGCTCATCGTCGGCGCAGGCAAGATGGCCGAGCTGGCGGCCAAAAACCTGGCCGACCAGGGCGTTCCCGTCATTTACGTAGCCAATCGGACTCCGGCGCACTCTGCCGCGTTGGCTGATGCCGTAGGAGGTACGGCTGTCTCCCTCACAGAGGTACAGCGCCTTCTGCCCGAAGTCGACATAGTGATCACCTCGACCGGAGCCCGTGCCCCTATCATCGGCGCGGATGACGTCACGCGCGCTATGCGTCGGCGCAAAGGTGAGCCGTTGTTCATCATCGATATAGCGGTGCCTCGGGATGTCGATCCCCAGGTGCACACGGTAGACGGCGTCTTTTTGTACAACATCGACGACCTGAGAGCAGTTGTGGATGCAAATATGGCCGAGCGTCATGCCTGGGTGGCCGAAGCCGAGAGGATCGTCGACCACGAGGCCGATCGCTTTGCGCTCTGGATGAAGGAGCGCGTGGCTGTTCCCGTGATCAAGGCGCTGCGTGAGAAGGTCGCGGCGACGACACAGGCCGAGGTCGACCGGGTGCTTCGGCGTCTGGACCACCTTTCTGAGCGCGAAAAGGACGAGGTGCGCGCCTTGGCGCACTCAATTGCCGGGAAACTCCTGCACCGACCAACGGTGCGGCTGAAGTCGTCGGTGGAGGAGGGGCGCCACTCGGCCGTCTTTGAAAGTGTCAGTGATCTTTTCGGTCTCGACCTCTACGACTATTCCTCGAAACGATCGCGTACGGGGCCGCACGAGGGAACTGTGTAGTGGCGACCGTGCTCTTCCTCCTCTTGGGGGGCTCGGTACTGTTGTTTGGTTGCGCGACGCTTCTCCACCTTTTGTACCTGCGCCATCACCGCAACGATACCGGTTTTTGGGCCTCGCTCTTTGCCCTCCTCGGGTGGGCGGCGCTCACGTTGGGTGGAATCGTGCGCGGCGCGCTGTCCGGACAAATACCACTGGGATCGTTCTCCGATGGTCTCCTGTTCCTACTCTGGTTGCTGGCCAGTGGTTACTTCATTCTCGAACATCGCTATCAGTTGCGGGCGGCCGGCGCCTTCCTGCTACCGGTCATCACGGTCGGGGTCGCGTACGCGTCCTTGCGACCCGTTCCGGCGCGTGCTCTGGTACCGATCCTACAGAGCCCGTGGGTGATCTGGCACGTCGGGCTTGTCTTCTTTGCGTATTGTGCCTTCGCCTTGGCCGGCCTAACAGGACTTCTCTATCTGCTTCAGGAGAAGGAGCTTAAGTCAAAGCGGCTCACATTTATGCATTTCCGCCTGCCTGCGCTGGCGACGCTCGAACGCCTCTCGTCACTTCTCATTGGGTGGGGGTATCCAGCGCTCACCCTCGGGATACTCTTCGGTGCCCACTGGTCGCGCACCGTTTGGGGTGCGTACGTTCTCCCGGATCCCAAGATGATTTGGGCAGTTCTCACCTGGGTGTTTTATACCGGCTTTTTGGTGGGACGCTGGGTTTGGGGGTGGAGGGGGCGTCGCAACGCGCTTCTGACGATTGTGGGCTTCGGCGCGATCATCCTGAACTACTTGGGGATCAGTTTTTTGTGGCAAGGGATTCATCGCTTTTGATCAAGATGTTGACGGAGGAGAGCCTGTGCAATTTGAGGTACGTGTCGGCACACGCCGCAGCGCGCTCGCCTTGGCGCAAACCCGCTGGGTGATCGAGCGGCTACGAGAAGTATCGCCACGGACGGATTTTCAGATCGTACCGTTGCGCACCGAAGGGGACATTGACCGCTCCACACCGCTTCCCCAAATGGGTGGACGCGGGGTGTTTGTCACGGAGGTCGAGCGTGCGCTGCGCGCCAAAGAAGTACACTTTGCCGTTCACAGCTTAAAAGATCTACCGACTCAAGGAGCAGAAGGTCTCGTTGTCGCGTCGGTTCCGGTGCGGGAGGACGTCCGGGACGCGTTGGTGACACCACAAGGGGTGCCACTCGACCAATTGGGTCAGGGAGCATCGGTCGGGACGGGATCGTTGCGACGACAGGCGCAGCTCGCGCGACGGCGACCGGATCTGCGGTTCTCTCCGATCCGGGGCAACGTCGAGACGAGGTGGCAGAAGGTGATGGACAACGAGTTTGACGCCACCGTCTTGGCGATGGCGGGCCTTCTTCGGTCCAAAATATGGGCGCGGGCCGTGCCGATCAGCGTAGAAGAGCTGTTGCCGGCGGCTGGACAGGGCGCTTTAGCCCTGCAGTGTCGGGAGGATGACCGTGAGGTGATCCAACTCTTGCAGTCGATCGACCACGATGAGTCCCACCGTGCAACCGCGGCAGAGCGGCGCCTTCTTGGTTTGTTGCGAGGGGGGTGCCACGCGCCGGTAGGCATCTACTGTCGGCCTGACGAGTCGGACTGGCTCCTGGAGGCCCGAGTCACGCGGCCGGACGGAGTGGAGCAGGCCGAGGTCGTGGTGCGCGGTGACAACCCTGACACATTGGCCAACGAGGCGTACCGACGTCTGCAGAGCGACCCAGTCGTACAAAAGGTGATTAGCGACTCCTCCGCCACATAGGTATACACCGGGCTGTTGGTCCGGTCCTTGGTGATGGAGGCGTTAGGTGGATGGGATGTCGAGTCCGGCGTCGGGCGGCACACGCAGTTGCCTTAGCCTTGATAACGTTGTTGTTGGTGGGTGGAACCGTCGCTTTCGCATCCCAAGCGACGGGCGACCCTCTCCTTTTTATGCGTGATCCGGTCGCTGACGATTGGGGCGCCGGGAGCCTCTCTTACCCTCGCAATGAAGCTTTTCACCCCTATAGTGAGCTGCTCGACTTGGTGGCCTTCTCAGTGAATCAAGGCGAGGGCACTCTCGTATTCGAGTTTCAAATGGGTCGCCTCGCAAACCCCTGGGGCGCTCCTGAAGGTTTTTTTCATCCCCGAATCGATCTTTATATACACACAGGAGACTCCGGTGGACGGTTGGAGCCGTTACGTCCAGGTCCCGGTGTGAAGTTTTCTCCTCGGCATCCCTGGCACGTGTGGTTGCGGGTGGCCCCCTTTGGGGGGAGTGCCCTTTTCACCTGGGAGGATGCGCCTCAGAGTCCCGGGCGCCAGCGTGGCGTGTCAGTGAGCTCCGATGTCGCACGTGGGAGCATTCGGGTCGAGCTCTCCTCGCACCTTTTGCCGACGGCCGCCGCGTCGTGGCGCTACTATGTGCTCGTGGGAAGCTTTGACGGTTTCGGCGCCGACGGTTACCGCGGCGTGGGCGGCGCAGAGTCGGAGTGGCTCCTGGGAAGTGAGCAAGCGGACGAATCGCCTAGGGTTGTCGACTTGCTTGCGCCTGGTTGGGGGCCGCGACGACAGGAGCGTCAGCTGGCCGCGAAGGCCCACGACGGGCCTACGATTCGTCCGGTGGGAGGGGTTGATCTGTTCCGCTATCCGCTCTCCCGCGTGTTGATCGGACTCGCGGCGGTGGTTGCGCTTGGGGCTTTGGCGATCGTATGGAGCTCCAAGAGCCGGTTTGATCGCTCGGGTGGACCGACTTGACGACACTCTCAGAGATTCGCACGGTCAACCATGGGCGCGATAGGGCTCGGCTCAACTCCTCTGAGATGGACGTGTCTGCCTCGTGCGCAAGATAACGATCGGCGTAGGGTAGACGGACAAACGTTCGGCGTTGAAATTGATCAGGCGGAGCCGCCACGTCCGGTTCACCTCCATCTCCTACCGTGAATTACCCCTCTTTGGGCATTTCCAATGTATGAGTCTGCTCCCCGGTTTTGAGATCGCTCTAAATTCCCAACCTTTCCAAGTGGTTCGCTCTTTTCCACTCCGTTGGTATAAGCCTCCAGTCTCTCGGTGAGCCTACCAGAAGAGAAGCTCTCGGCTGACGACGACAGGAGGTTGACGTGACGTTGCGAGTGTTAATGCTGAGTTGGGAGTATCCACCTAAAGTGATTGGTGGGTTAGGGCGGCACGTGAGCGCGTTGAGCCAAGCGCTTACATCGCAAGAGGTTGAGGTTTACGTCGTGGCGAGCGCCAACGAAGGGGCGGAGTGGGAAGAGGGCGACGGGCTACAGGTTATTCGAGTGAGAGAGCACTTTCCACCGGCACTCAGTTTCCCGGAGTACGTCGCACAGACCAACTCGTCACTCTTACAAGGAGCGCTGGCGGCGACTCATGCAGGGATGCGCTTTGATGTAGTCCACGCGCATGACTGGTTGACGGCGTATGCGGCCCGCGCGGTGAAACGAGCGCTTGACCTTCCTCTTATCAGTACCATTCACGCCACTGAGTGGGGGAGGAACGGCGGCCTCTTTGACGACCAACAGCGCCACATCAGTGACGTGGAGTGGTGGCTCGCCTTTGAATCGTGGCGAGTGATCTGTTGCAGTCGTGCCATGCACGATGAGTTGCAGCGGATTTTTCAAGTGCCTAGTGACAAGATCCGAGTGATTCCCAATGGGATTGACGCGCCCGCCGACATCGACACCGTGGAGTCGCTGCCCAAGCGTGCCGATGAGAGGCGTCGTATCTTTTTTATAGGTCGGCTCGTGTACGAGAAGGGGGTCGACGTATTACTCCAGGCGTTTCAGCGCGTCCAAAGCGCCTACCCCAGCGCGGAGTTGGTCATCGCCGGCAGGGGTCCTGAGGAGCGCTCCCTTCAGCAATTGGCACAGCACTTGGGCGTGTCGGCCAATGTGCGCTTTCTGGGGCATATCAGCGACGAGGAGCGCAATAGATTCTATCGAACGGCGCACGCCGCCGTCGTTCCCAGTCGGTATGAACCCTTCGGCATCGTGGCCCTCGAAGCCATGGCGTATGGTGCTCCGGTCATCGTTGCTCGTACCGGAGGGCTGGCTGAGGTCGTCGACGATCAGTCGACCGGGCTGCACTTTGCTCCGGGAGATGTCGACGCGCTTGCCGGCCAGTTGCGCCGCGTCTTGGGCGATCTCGACTTTGGCCGATCCCTCGCTCGGCGCGCTCGCGAGGCGATTCGCTCCCGTTACGATTGGAGGCGCATCGCGGCCACGACGGCGGAGGTGTACCAAGAAGTTGCGGAGGCCGCAGGAATCTTGACGGACCGCAGCCCCCTCGAGATAACTACTTCTCGGTAAAGGAGTGCATGCGTGTTGAAGGCAGTTGTGATGGCCGGCGGTAAGGGGACGCGCCTGAGACCGTTTACGGAGGACTGCCCCAAACCCATGGTCCCCGTCGCCAACCGTCCCGTGTTAGAGCACATCATCCACTTGCTCAAAGCGAACGGTTTTGAGGAGATCATCCTGACGACGTGTTACCTACCTGGGCAGTTTCGGCAAGTGTTCGGAGACGGAAGTCGTTATGGGGTCAGTTTGGGTTACAGCTACGAGGCAGAGCCGCTGGGCACCGCTGGTGGTGTGCGTATGTTGACGGATGCTTTGGACGATACGTTCCTTGTTATCAGCGGGGATTGTTTGACCGACTTTGATCTCGTCGGGGCGGTGCGATGGCATAAAGAAAAGAACGCCGACGCTACGTTGATTGTTACGGAGGTTGAAGATCCAACGGCCTACGGGATTGTCGCCCGAACGGAAGAAGGGCGTATCGAGCGATTCCTAGAGAAGCCCCAGCCAAACGAAGTGTTCAGCAACACGGTGAACACGGGCATCTATGTGTTGGAGCCTGGGGCGTTACGAGCGGTGCCCGAAGGGGTCGCCTTCGATTTCAGCCGGGATCTGTTCCCGCGACTGCTAAATGGAGGGCGTCCTTTGTACGCCTATAAGGGCGAAGGGTATTGGTCAGACATCGGGAGCTGCGACCAATATATTCAGGCCCAAAGCGACGTCTTAACAGGCAAGGTGAGGCTCCCTTCCCTCGAGGACCTGTCGGAGAATGCAATCAACGTAGACCCGAAGGCCCGTATCTATCCAGGAGCGCACCTCGTCGCTCCTGTGGTGATCGGAGCAGGCGCCATCGTAGAAGAGGGCGCCCGTGTCGGACCGTGCGCCGTGCTCGGACCGAAGTGTCGCGTGATGCCGGGCGCCGTGGTCGAACACTCGGTCGTTTGGGAGGAGAGTTACATCGGTCCCGGCGCCAGAGTCAGCGGGGCGGCGATCGGGCGACATGCCGTATTAGAGGAGCGAGCGAGCCTTACGCCAGGTGCAACGTTAGGTCATCGAGCTAGACTCGGCGTCGGCGGCGGCGTGACGACCGCGGTCTCCAGGAAGATGCGGTAGTCAAGTTGGGGTAGGAGATTGTGCCGCGACTCAAGCACTCGCAGGTTGGGTTCGTCGATTTGACCTGCCGTAATCTCCCGGTCCAATCGCATGAAGTTGTGTAAGTGTCGATGGGTCCGGCGAATCGCGTACTCCACCACGGTTCCCGACTTCATAATGAACGCCCAATCGGAGCTCTGCGCGAGAAAGAGTTCCCGCGCCGCCTGGTTGAGCGCCCGGCGTATCAGATCGTCTGTGGCCCGGTCTTGTGCAGATCGGGCCAATTCGGTCATCCGCTCTGCCGCGTGGTGCAGGTGCCGATAGATCCAGTCGTTGGATTCATTCAACCACACTTCAGAGTACCCTTTGTATCCCCACGTCGAGTGAGAGAGCTGCACCACCTGGTTGATCGGATACTCGGCCAAGTAGGCCCGGGGTGTCGTCGCCGCGACGACGCGACGATCATCAGCCAGCCGACGCATGAGATGGTCGATGAACTCGGGACCCTCGTACCACCAGTGGCCAAAGAGCTCGGCATCGTAAGGCGCCGTCACAATCGGCGGGCGGTCCATGTGGGCCCTTAGGTGGCGCACCTGATGCTCACGGTTAAAGTGAAAGTTGGCGGCGTGCACTCGGGCGCGCTCACGAGCGCGCTCGGGGTCGTACAACTCTTTGTGAACCCCTTTTCCCGTAATTCGATAGTACTTTAATCCCGTATCGGCTCGCACACCCCACGGCAGGAACGGAGCAAGCTCCTCCCAAGGCAGGTCGTGGCCCGCGTCTCGATAAAACTCTCGGTACTCGAAGTCGCCGGGATATCCTTCGTCCGCGCTCCACACTTGTTTGGAACTCTCCGGATCCCGTGCAAAGACGGCCAACCCGTGCCCAGAGTAGACTGGGGCGTACACGGCGTAGCGGGGGCGCGGAACTGCGTGGGCCACCCCGTGCGTATCGGTGATGGTATAACCGATCCCCTCAGCGACGAGATGCCGGTCGTGTTCGGGGTGGTATGCGCACTCGGGCAACCAGAAACCTTGGGGCCTGTGCCCAAAGGTAGCGACGTGGTGTTGGACTCCGGCAGAAATTTGGGCCCGTGCTGCACCGGAAACCGGCTCCATAAGCGGCAGGAAACCATGGGTTGCCGCTGAGGCCATCAACTCCAGCCCGTGCGGTACGAGGTTGGTGAGCGCGCCCAGGAGATCTCGACGATAGGTGTGGACGAACTGGTGGCGCGTCCACTCAAAGCGTTCTTTGTACCACGATGCCAATCTGGCGACCTCGGGACGAGCGCGGTTGCTGCGCACCTCCTGGTGTGCCAGGGCGACGCTGCGATCTAAGTGGTCGATATATCGAGCCTGTAAGAGCGGGTCGGCCAGCATGGATGAGAGCGTTGGTGTGACCGACATGGTCAACGCAAACGGGACACCGTCACGCACCCACCCGTTCATCACGTCGACGATAGGGATGTACGTGTCGGTGATCGCCTCAAAGAGCCATAGCTCTTCTAAGTGATAGGCGTTCTCGGGATGGCGCACAAAGGGAAGGTGCGCGTGCAGCACGAGTGCGAGATAACCTTGAGGCGCGGTCACATTCGTCAACGTCATCATCTCCTAGTGGTGTTCGGGAAGTACAAGAGGCGTGATTCCGGGTGACGAAGCGAGTGTCCGCTGTCGCAGCCAGTATTGCAGTGCGTCGATGCTCATCCAGGCTTCGTCGTAGAGGTCCGAGGGCGCATCGGGTGGAGTTTGCACCAGCGCGCTCATGAGGGTAGGTAGACCGGATGCCGTCAATCCCGCAATGTAGTGCCCGGCAGCATGGGGGACGTGGAGGTACCGGCTGCCGGTGCCCGTCACCGGGAATGTTGCAACAAGGTCACGCACCGTGCTTGACGGGTCGGTGCGGTAAAGGTCGAGCCGACCGTCCGCGGCGTGGCACTCCCAAAACGCGTAGATCCAATGTGGATCGCGCACGAGGAGTGTCACTTGGTTCTTTGCGTACGCAGACGGTAAGGGCGGCTCGGTTTGGCGAGCGCCGGCTACAAGGTAGCGCGAGGCGTCAGCTGCATCGCTTAAAGGCTGAACTCCAGGTTGGTTGTGCATCCCACGATAAACTCCTTTGTCGTCCCTAGGAAAGGCGGCAGTGGAGAGTAGCCTTTCCTAGGTTTCGGGGGAGTATTCGAGGGAGCAATAGGCGATACTTAGCACGGCGCGGCGTCACTCATGTTGCCGCACACTGCCAGACCTGATCCTGGGAGGGCTTATCTTGCCCCGACACCTCGCTCTAGGCAACGGCACGATGCTGGTGAACTTCGATGCCGAACTCAACATGCGGGACTTATACTTTCCGCGCGTCGGTGAGGCCAACCACATTCTCGGACATCGGAACGCCATAGGTGTGTGGGTCGACGGCGAATTCGACTGGGTACACTCGGATTCGTGGGTACGTTCCTTGGCCTATGAGGATGAGACGCTCGTCTCCAACGTGAGCGCGCTTCACGCAGGGATGGGCGTCCGTCTCGAAATCACCGACACGGTGCACCACCGTGAAAACCTCTTTCTCAAACGTATCAACGTGACTAACCTTCACGACGCCGACCGTGAAGTGCGCCTCTTCTTTACGCATGACTTTTGCATTGACGAGAGTGATATCGGCGACACCAGCCTCTACGATTTAGCCACCGATTCCATCATGCACTACAAGCGTAATGTCTGCTTCCTTATCAGCGGTCTCGGTCCCGAAGAGGGCATCTTTCAGTACGCCACCGGCACCAAGCGCTTTGGAGGCAACGAAGGGACGTGGCGTGACGCCGAAGACGGATGGCTCGAAGGCAACCCCATTGCGCAAGGCTCCGTCGATTCGACGATCAGCTTCCGCCTCTACCTTGACGGTGGTGAGGCGGCGTCGCTGGACTACTGGATCGCATGCGGCAAAGATTTTGAGGAGGCGAGGCGCCTGCACCGGTTGGTGCGGCGAGAAGGTGTCATCAAACTCATGGAGGAGACGCGCATCTACTGGCGCGCGTGGTTGGATAAGAGCCCTTGGGATTTTAAGGATTTGGACGAACCCGTCGTCCAGCTGTTTAAACGCAGTTTGCTGATCATCCGGACGCAAATCGACCAAGATGGGGCGATCCTGGCCGCCAATGATACGGACATTCTGCGCTTTAATCGCGACCATTACAGTTATATGTGGCCGCGGGACGGAGCGCTCGTCGCGTACGCTTTGGACAAGGCAGGGTACACGGAGCTCACTCGAGAGTTCTTCGAATTTTGTCGCCGGGGGGTCTCGCGTGGGGGGTACTTATGGCATAAATACCATCCCGACGGTTCCGTCGGATCGAGCTGGCATCCCTGGGTGTGCGATCAGTCCCCCCAGTTGCCGATCCAAGAGGATGAGACAGCTCTGGTTATCTGGGCGCTTTGGCATCACTATTCACTCACGCGCAGTCTGGAGTTCGCGGAAGCGATGTACGGGCAGCTGATTAAGCCCGCGGGCGACTTCATGTGCGGATACCGCGACCCTGTCACCGGCCTCCCGTTGGAGAGTTACGACTTGTGGGAGGAGCGGCGCGGGGTGTTTACCTTCACAGCGTCGGCCGTTTGGGCGGGACTGGTGGCCGCCGCCCGGTTTGCGCGGCTCTTTGGTGACGATCGGCGGGCGCGCAAGTACGAGAAGGTTGCCGTCGAGGTGCGCGCAGGGATCCTCAATCACTTATACGATACGGCGGAAGAGCGATTCGTCCGGGGTGTCTCCCTCGTCGACGGTGGCGTCGTGCCTGACCTGACGCTGGAGAGCAGCATGTACGGATTGTACGGTTTTGGCGTTCTGCCGGCTGACGATCCCCGCCTCGTGCGCACGTTCGAGGCGATACGCGCCGGGCTGTGGGTTCCGGGAAGCGTCGGAGGTCTCGCCCGTTACGAGGGCGACTATTACTTTAGCCGCGGGTTGCCGGGCGTACCCGGGAATCCGTGGATCATATGCACGTTGTGGCTCTGCGAATGGATGATCGGCAGGGCGCGGGAGATGCACGAATTGGCCGAGGCGAAAGCGTTGTTGGAGTGGGTCGTGGACCGGGCCTACGAGACCGGTGTCTTGTCCGAACAGTTGCATCCCACCACCGGTGAACCGCTCTCGGTGGCCCCTCTCACATGGTCACACAGCACCTTTGTCTCAGCCGTCTTGAAGTACGTTGAAGCGGTGGATGCCCTCGAAGCGAAGGCCCGGTTGGCCGACGCGTGGGACGCGACGACCCGCTCAACCTAAAAAAGTGGGGTGGTACAAGCGATGCGTTTGGGAGCGTACGATATCGTCGCTGATTATCACACGCACACGCGGTTTAGTCACGGCAGGAGCACGGTACTCGAAAATGTGCGAGCGGCCCGTGAGCGAGGATTGAAGGCAGTCGCCATCTCTGATCACGGGCCCGCTAACCTCTTCGGTATCGGAGTGGAAAACCTTGGTGTCTTTGACGCAATCCGTCGGGAGGTGATCGAGGCTCGCGAGATGTATCCTGAAATGAAGGTGTTAATGGGTGTCGAAGCTAATGTGATCTCGATCGATGGTCGACTCGACATTCCCCTCAAAATGCAAGATCAGTTCGACATCGTGCTCGTGGGTCTTCATCCACTGGTGCGGTGGCGCCCGTGGGAGGACGGCCTCGGCCTTCTCGCTCGCAATCTCCTCAGCAATCGAGCGCCCAAATGGGCTCAGGAGGCGCGCTGGTTAAACACAACGGCGATCGTAAACGCCGTGTTGCGCAACCGGGTACACGTGGTGACGCATCCGGGGTACCGATTGTCGATCGATACAGAAGCTTTGGCCAAGGCGTGCGCCCGCGCCGGGTGCGCGCTCGAGATCAATGCCGGTCACACACACACGACGGTCGATTACATTCGCATTGCCAAAGCGGCGGGGGCACGCTTCGTCTTAGGGAGTGACGCTCACTCGGCCGAGCGAGTCGGGGATTTGGGTAGGGCTGCCGCGCTGGCGCGCGACGCAGGCTTGGCAAGCGACGAGATTCTCAATGTGCAGGCGCGCGAGGGTCGTCTTTCGACGAACGTGTAATCGCCGATTCCGAGGTAAGGGGGCGCGAGGGTTGTGAGCAATGTGCAGTTTGTCATCATCACCGGCCTCTCTGGAGCCGGCAAGTCAGAAGCCGTCCATTGCTTCGAAGATCTTGGCTTCTTTTGTGTTGATAATCTCCCCCCGGCGCTCATTCCCAAATTTGCCGAACTCTGCCTACAGTCTGAGGGACGTGTCAACAAGATTGCTCTCGTCTCTGATGTGCGTGGGGGTAAATTCTTTGACTCGCTCGAAGATGCGCTCGCCGATCTTGAGCGGATGGGTTTTGGTTACGAGATCTTATACCTCGAAGCGGACGACGCGACACTGGTGCGCCGCTTCAAGGAGACACGTCGGCGTCACCCGCTGGCGACGGACGGAGCAATCGTCGACGCCATCGCGCAGGAGCGGCGCAAGTTGGAAGGGATTCGCGGTCGGGCCCATCGCATCATGAATACAGCCACAATGGGGCCGCGCCAACTCCACCAGGAGATCGAAGCCGCCTTTGCGAGCGTGGAGGGAGGGCCCAAGATGGCCGTCACGGTCATCTCGTTCGGCTTTAAACACGGCGTTCCGATCGACGCCGACATGCTCTTTGACGTCCGGTTCCTACCCAACCCCCACTACGTAGCCTCGCTCAAACCGTTTTCGGGTATGGATCCTCAAGTGGCGGAGTACGTCTTTAAGTGGCCGCTGGCTACTCAATTTGTCGAAAAGGTAAACGACATGCTGGGGTTCTTGATGCCGCAGTTTGTCAAAGAAGGGAAAGCCCACCTCCTGTTGGCCATCGGGTGCACCGGTGGACGGCATCGGTCGGTGGCCATCGCCGAACGTGTGGGTGCGTACCTGCGAACGTTGGGATATCGAGTGGGGGTGGACCACCGCGATATCCACCGCAGTTCTGACGAACCATCGTCGATCGCATGAAGCCGTCCGGGGGCAATGGACTTAGGAGGCCGGTTGCATGCACTCAAGATTAAAGTGGCTCTATCCCGGCATGCGGGTGAAGCGTTGGCTCCTCCTGATGGCAGCCGGAGTGATCTGCATCGGAGTGGGTACGAGCCTCACCGTTGGCGTTGAGCTCTTTGGCATCTTGCAGCAAAAGCTTGTCAGGCCGATCGCAAGCGCGATGGGCGCGCTGCCTCAGGTGGCCTCCTTAGCACTGGGGCTGGGGGTCATCGTGATCGGTATTCTCCTCATCGCGACAGGGTATCGTCAGACGATCCGCTCCCTCATTGCCGTCGTGATGCCCGAAGGGCCGGAGCGGTTGCCGGATCTGGTCTTTGAGCGCAGACAGTTGAAGCGAGGTCCCCGCATGGTGGTGATCGGCGGGGGCACAGGGTTATCGACACTGCTTCGCGGTTTAAAGGTACATACGAGCAACATTACGGCCATCGTTACGACGGCCGACGACGGGGGGAGCTCAGGTAGGCTCCGCTACGAGCTGGGGATTCCACCCCCAGGCGACATCCGCAACACCCTGGTCGCCTTGGCCGACACAGAGCCTTTAATGGAGCGCTTGTTTCAGTTTCGATTTCAGGGGGGCGACGGTCTTGCCGGACACAGCTTCGGCAACCTCTTCATTGCCGCGCTCACAGAAGTGACCGGTGATTTCGAAGCGGCGGTCCGGGAGTCGAGCAAAGTGCTGGCCATTCGCGGCCGCGTACTACCGAGCACCCTTGACTCGATCGTACTCCACGCCGACTACGAGGACGGCACGACCCTTCGGGGCGAGAGCGCGATCGGAGCTCACCGTAAACGGATTCGTAAAGTCTCCCTCATTCCTCCTGATCCCCGCCCGCTCGACGAAGCGATCGAGGCGATTCGACGGGCCGACGGCATTGTGCTGGGACCAGGAAGCCTCTTTACGAGCATCATTCCCAACCTGCTAATCGGGGAGATTGCCGACGCGGTGCGGGCGTCTGAGGCGACCAAGATCTATGTTTGCAACGTGATGACACAGCCGGGAGAGACGGAAGGATTCTCGGCGTACGATCACGTACACGCGCTTTTAAAACATATTGGGGACGGCATGATTGATTACGCAGTGCTCAACAACGCCCAGTTGCCGCAGGAGACGGCAGAGCGTTACAAAGAGGAAGGAGCCTTTCCAGTGGCGTGTGATAGTGAGCGGGTCGCGGCCTGCGGCATTCTCCCCGTTATCGAGGAGCTCATCGACGACGCAGACTTGGCGCGCCACGATCCAGCGCGCCTTGCACAAGTGATCATTGAAATCATGAGTCAGACCCACCCTAACCTTCGATGGCAATCGCCGCCGTCCACGGTGCGCGAAAGCGGGGTGTCGTCATGACCTTCTCCACCGAGACCCGATTGGAGTTGGCTCGCCTGGTGCCGTCGAGGGAGTGCTGCGCCGCAGCAGAGCTGGCGTCACTCCTGATGGTCCTCGGCGTCCCTGTGTCAGGTCGCGAGCCGGCTTCAGATGATCTCTTTCGGGTGAACCTCGGACATCCGGCGCTCGCCCGCAAGGTGTACAATCTTGTCAAACGACTCCTTCCTCGTGCTAAGGTACTCATCCACAAGAACGATGCTACGCCGCGTCGGCGCGCCTTCGTTGTCGAAGTGGCGGCCGCAAAAGATGAGCTCGCCACTGCATTGCGTGCGCCGGTCGCAATCGACCGGCGGGGAACCTTGGCGCCGCAACGCCGCTGCTGTCGGCGCGCCTTTCTGCGTGGGGCCTTCTTAGGGCGAGGCTCCGTCTCGGCGCCGTCCAGGGATTATCACTTTGAAATCGCGGTGGACGACCTTGCTGCAGCCGAGTCGTTGACCGCCTGTTTGGAGAGTCTAGGACAAGAGGGCCGAGTAAGCCGACGCAAGGGTGCTTACCTCGTTTATCTTAAGGAGAGTGAGAGCATCGTCGACGTGTTGAGCCTGATGGGCGCACACCAGGCACTATTGGAGTTGGAGAACGTTCGCATCGTTAAGGGCATGCGCAATCGTGTCAACCGCTTGGTCAACTGTGAGACGGCCAATGTCGACAAGACGGTGAACGCCGCCCTCAGCCAACTCGATGCAATTCGTCTTATCGATGAGACGCAAGGCCTGTCCACCTTGCCGCCGCCTCTTGGAACGCTGGCTAGAGCAAGGCAGGAGTTTCCCTACGCATCGCTGCGCGAATTGGGAGAGTCGATGAATCCCAAAGTGAGTAAGTCTAGCGTAAGTTATCGCATGCGCCGCCTTATGCGTCTGGCGGATTCGTTGCGACGGGCGCAAAAAGGGCAGGTAGAATCCTAGAAGGATTTGCCGATGTGGTGGGGGAAACTTGCAATAGTGTGCGGGCCTCCTCGCTCTTACGGGCCGGCTCTCTTTTTTGTCCCGTCAGGGACGTAATCGGAATGGCTGGGATGGGTTTTGTCCCGTTTCACGGTGCAGGAGGCAATGACTCATCAGTATGAAGCAGTTAGCCGTTTTGCGAAAGATTGCACCAGAGATTAGCGATCTGGTCGAGCGTCGTCACACAGTCTTGCAGAGCGTGGTATTTACGCAACCGATTGGGCGCCGGGCTCTGGCGGCGCGCCTTGGTTGGCCGGAACGCATGGTGCGCAAAGAGATCGACTTCCTGCGGGATGCCGGACTCCTCGGTTCCGATGCGGCCGGCATGATGGTGTCGCAGGCGGGCGAGCAGGTGCTCGACGATTTAAAGGAGATCATCCGCGAATTGCACGGCCTCTCATTCCTCGAGGAAGAGTTGGCAAAGCGGTTGAATTTGCGGCGGGTGATTGTTGTTCCTGGCGACGCCGACTCTGACGAGACGGTCAAGAAAGAGGTGGCGCTCGCGACGGCCGAATTCCTCGACTCGGTGCTCGAAAACGGAGACGTACTGGCGGTGACCGGAGGGACAACCCTGGCTCAAGTAGCACACAGTCTCCCGATCGCTCATCTGACACGAGACGTTCTCGTCGTCCCGGCCCGCGGGGGTCTGGGTGAAGACGTGGAGCTCCAAGCGAATACGGTTGCGGCCGCGTTTGCCCTGCGCATGGGTGGGTCGCACCGACTGCTGCACGTGCCGGACGACTTGAGCCAAGAGGTGATTGAGAGCCTCTCCGCCGAGCCAAAGATTAAAGAGCTGATTGAGTTGATCCGCTCAGCTCGGGTCGTCTTACATGGGATCGGCACGGCAGAGGAGATGGCCCGTCGCCGCGGCTTGGCGCCCGAGTACGTCGCCCTCCTGGCCGAACGAGAGGCTGTCGGCGAAGCATTTGGATACTATTTTGATCGCAAAAGCCGCATCGTATTTACGTCGAGCAGTGTTGGGATGCGCTTTGAAGATCTGGAACGAGTGGAACTCGTCGTCGCAGTCGGCGGTGGAGGTTCGAAAGCTGAAGCGGCGCTGGCGGTCTTATCGACCCAGCACCAAGATGTGTACATCACGGATGAAGGGGCGGCGCGTGAGATGTTGCGGCGTTTGGAGTCAACCGACGCCGAAACGGACGGTCCACGTGTCGATCGACAATAAAGGAGGAGTAATAGAATGGGACTTCGAGTGGGGATTAACGGGTTTGGACGGATTGGCCGAAACGTATTGCGGGCTGCATTTGCCGCAGGTGACCTGGAATTCGTCGCCATCAACGACTTGACTGACGCCCAGACCCTCGCGCACTTGCTGAAGTACGACTCGGTCCACGGTCGCTTCCCTCATGAGGTGAGGGCCGAAGAGGGCGCCATCGTAATTGACGGTACACGCATCAAGGTGTTGGCCGAGAGAAACCCGGCCGAGTTGCCTTGGGGTGATTTGGGCGTCGACTACGTTGTCGAATCCACCGGTTTCTTCACTGAAAGGGAGAAAGCGGCTTTGCACTTGCAGGCCGGCGCGAAAAAGGTGATCATCAGCGCTCCGGCCAAGAACGAAGACATTACGATCGTTATGGGCGTCAACCATGAGTCGTACGATCCGGCGGCACACCACATCCTTTCCAACGCCAGCTGTACGACGAACTGCCTGGCCCCCGTCGCCAAGGTGCTCAACGAGAGCTTTGGAATCGTACGCGGCCTCATGACAACAGTCCACTCCTACACCAACGACCAAAAAATCCTCGACCTACCGCACAAGGACCTGCGCCGGGCCCGGGCCGCAGCCATGAACATCATTCCTACGACCACCGGAGCGGCGGTCGCTGTCGGACTCGTCTTACCCGAGCTTAAAGGGAAGCTCGACGGGTATGCGATGCGTGTCCCCACTCCCGACGTCTCCATGGTCGATCTGGTCGTCGAACTCGAAAAAGACGCCTCCGCCGAAGACCTGAACGCAGCGTTTAAGGCTGCGGCCACAGGCCCACTCAAGGGATTCCTGGACTACACCGATCTACCGTTGGTCTCCATGGACTTCCTCGATGATCCCGCGTCTTCGATTGTCGATGGTTCGATGACGACGGTGATGGACGGCAACTTCGCCAAAGTGATTTCGTGGTACGACAATGAGTGGGGATATTCAAATCGAGTCGGAGACCTCATTCGCTACATCGCGGAGCGGGGCGCCTAGTCGATGCGCAAGCAGAGTGTACGCGACATTGAGGTGCGCCACAAGCGCGTCCTGGTGAGGGTCGATTACAACGTGCCGCTCGACGGGCGAGTGATCACTGACGACACCCGAGTTCGAGCCTCCCTCGACACCCTGCGCTACCTCCTGGACCAAGGCGCAGCCATCATCCTCGCCTCTCACTTGGGGCGCCCCAAGGGGAAGATTGTGGAAGAGCTGCGCTTGGATCCGGTCGCCGCCCGCCTGGAGGAGCTGATCGGTCGCCGCGTCACCAAAGTAGACGAATGCGTCGGAGATGTCGCTCTCCAAGCGGCTGAGGCACTCCAGCCCGGTGAAATCCTTCTCTTGGAGAACCTCCGTTTTCATGCCGAAGAGGAGGCAAACGATCCGGAGTTTGCGAGGGCGCTCGCAGGGCTGGCTGACGTCTTCGTAAATGACGCATTCGGGGCCGCTCACCGAGCCCATGCGAGCACAGAGGGTGTCGCCCGCTATCTGCCCGCGGTCGCCGGTCTTTTGCTGGACAGGGAGTTGGAAGTGCTTAGTGGGGTGCTCGAATCGCCGGAGCGCCCATTCGTGGCGATTCTGGGTGGCGCCAAGGTTGCGGACAAAATCAGAGTGATCGACAACCTGCTTTCAAAGGTTGACACCCTGGTCATTGGCGGGGGCATGTCCTACACATTCCTCAAGAGCCAGGGTTACGAGATCGGTCGCTCGCTCCTCGACAAAGAGCGTATTTCGTTTGCAGGCTCTCTTCTTAAAGAGGATCGAGGCTCCGGGAAGATCGTGCTGCCTACGGACGTCGTCGTTGCCGATGATTTCAGCCCGGAGGCGAACACGCAGTGCGTCGCTGCTGACGCAATTCCTTCCGATTGGGAAGGGGTGGACATCGGGCCGCAGTCACGAGTGCGGATCGCGGCTCTGATTGCAAGGGCTCGCACGATCCTTTGGAACGGACCGATGGGCGTCTTTGAGATGCCCCCGTTTGCTGCAGGCACTCGGGCGGTGGCGGAGGCGATGGCAGCCTCTGAGGGACGCACCATCATTGGCGGAGGGGACTCTGCTGCCGCAGTGACACAATTTGGACTCGCCGATCAGATGACGCATATATCGACGGGCGGCGGCGCCAGCTTAGAGTTTTTGGAAGGGAAAGAGCTTCCCGGAGTCTCAGCGCTATTGGATAAAGAGTAAGGGGGACCTGGGCGTGCGCAAGCCGATCATGGCAGGGAACTGGAAGATGAACAAGACGACGGCGGAAGCGGTGCGGTTGGCCAAACAACTTAAAGTGTTGGTCTCCGATGACGTTCGCAGTGTCGAAGTGGTGGTCTGCCCGCCGTTTACGGCGCTGCAGGCCGTTGGTGAAGTGCTTAAAGGCTCCGGGATCCACCTCGGCGCTCAAGACGTACACTGGGCCGACGAAGGGGCGTTCACTGGGGAAGTATCGCCCGGGATGCTCAAAGACCTCTCCTGTGCGTATGCGATCGTCGGTCATTCCGAACGGCGGGAGCACTTCGGAGAGAGTGACGAGGACGTTCGCCGCAAAGTGGATGCACTCTTGGGCAAAGGGATGAGCGTCATCGCTTGCGTCGGTGAGAGCTTAGACCAGCGGCGCGACGAAAAGACAGAAGCTGTCGTTCGTGCCGAGACCCGAGCCATTTGCGACGGGCTCGAGCTTGACGATCCAGCCCGCCTGGTGATCGCCTACGAACCGATCTGGGCGATTGGCACGGGAGAGACAGCGACCAGCGCTGAGGCGAAGCGCGTGATCGCCGTCATCCGCGACGAAGTGTGCGCCTGTCTGGGCGACTCTGTCGGCGACGGGGTACGCATTCAATACGGCGGGAGCGTGAAGCCTGATAATATTGCCGGATTCATGCGTGAGGACGGCATTGACGGGGCCTTGGTCGGCGGCGCCAGTCTCGACGCGTCGTCGTTTGCTCAGATCGTGAAGTTTGAGCAACTTGTGTGGTGACGAACGACTTGGGAGAGGAGGTCACGATGATGGCATCCACACCAGCGCCTGTGGCGCTGATCATTATGGACGGCCTGGCGCTCAACCCGTCCGATAAAGGAAACGCCGTCAAGGCGGCCCGCACGCCCAACTTGGACACCTACATGGAGACGTATCCGTGGAGTCGGCTCGGCGCCGGGGGGCGAGATGTTGGACTGATGGAGGGCCAGATGGGCGACTCAAACGTCGGCCATCTGAACATTGGCGCAGGGCGCGTCGTGAAGCAGTATGTCTTGAGGATCCTTGATTCGATCGACGACGGCTCGTTCTTTGAGAATAAGGCGCTGATTGATGCAGTCGACGGCGCCAAAGAGCGGGGCACCCCGGTGCACATCATGGGGCTGCTTTCACCTGGAGGTGTGCACGGCCACATGCGCATCGTTGAGGCGCTGATCAAGTTGGCGATCGATCGGGGAATTGAGCAGGTTTACATCCACGCGTTCACAGACGGTCGGGATGTGCCACCCAAGAGCGGGCTCGAGCAATTAAGTGCGTTCGAGCACTCCTTGCCTCCCCAAGCGAAGGTGGCCACGGTGAGCGGACGTTACTTTGCCATGGATCGGGATCGCCGCTGGGACCGCACGCAAAGAGCGTACCGAGCGATAGTGCGTGCGATTGGAGAGCATGCACCGAGCGCAGCTGCAGCCATGGCTGACGCGTACGATCGCGGCGAGTCCGATGAGTTCGTTAGCCCTACCGTGATCGTGGACGAAAGTGGCCGTCCTGTGGCGCCCCTGAAGGACGGCGCGACAATTCTTTTCGCCAATTTCCGGGCGGATCGCGCTCGTCAGATCGTGCGAGCCCTCATTGAGGATTCATTTGAGGAGTTCGACCGCGGGAGTGACACCCCTAAAGTGCACGTGACGAGTATGACCCAATACGATCCGACTCTTGACGTACCGTTCGCCTTTGCTGCGCAAGATATGCGCAACATCCTGGGTGAGGTGGTCGCGGCCCAGGGCTGGAAACAGCTGCGCGTTGCCGAGACAGAAAAGTATGCCCATGTCACATTCTTCTTTAATGGTGGGCTCGAGGAGCCGTTCCCCGGTGAAGTAAGGCGTCTGATCCCTTCACCCAAGGTGGCGACGTACGATCTTCAGCCGGAGATGAGCGCGGACGAAGTGGCACAGGCAGCCTTGGATGGATTGGCCGAGGACGAGTTTCAATTCTTGGTAGTCAATTTTGCCAACTGTGACATGGTGGGCCACACCGGAGATTTTGACGCAGCAGTTAGGGCGGTAGAGACGGTCGACACGTGTGTGAAGCGGGTCGTCGACGCTGTGCACGCTCGGGGCGGATCGGCGCTGGTCACCGCTGACCACGGTAATGCCGATCAAATGATTGACGAGGCGACGGGAGGGCCCCATACGTTCCACACCCTCCATCCCGTGCCATGTATTCTCATCTCTGCCGACAAGACGTTGCAGTTGTCTGACGGACGGCTGGCGGACTTGGCTCCGACACTGCTGGAACTGCTCGGAGTGGCGAAACCCAAGGAGATGGATGGCCGATCTTTGATACGACGGAACGGGTAGGACTGGATAATCCTGATACCTTGATCCTAGAAAGAGGCGAAAAGCATGTACATAGAGCATGTATCTGCACGGCAAGTGCTCGACTCGCGCGGCAATCCCACTGTGGAGGTGGACGTGATATTGGAGGATGGAGCCGAGGGGCGGGCTGCGGTCCCGTCCGGTGCGTCGACCGGTGCCTTCGAAGCGGTTGAGTTGCGTGACGGTGACGAGGCCCAGTACCTTGGCAAGAGCGTACACAAGGCGGTCATGAACGTCAACGACGTCTTGGGGCCCGAACTCGTCGGACTTTCGGCGCTTGATCAACCCGGGATCGACAATCTGATGATCGAGCTCGACGGGACTCCGAACAAAGGAAAATTAGGGGCCAACGCCATCCTGGGCGTCTCCATGGCCGTGGCTAAGGCTGCCGCTAACTCGCTCGGACTCTCGCTCTATCAGTACATCGGTGGCGTGAACGCCAAGGCTCTTCCAGTCCCGATGATGAACATCCTCAACGGCGGCGAGCATGCGGATAACAACGTGGACATCCAAGAGTTTATGGTGATGCCCGTCGGGGCCAAAAGTTTTACAGATGCTTTGCGTATGGGCGCCGAAATCTTCCACAATCTCAAGAAGGTGCTGAGCGAGAAGGGCCGGAGCACCGGCGTCGGTGACGAAGGGGGCTTCGCTCCGGACCTGGGTTCGAACACTGAGGCGCTCGATGTGATCATTGAGGCGATTGGACGAGCCGGGTACAATGCAGGCACGGACGTGAAACTCGCATTGGATGTCGCGTCAACAGAGCTCTTCCGCGACGGTAAGTACCACTTTAGCGGCGAGGGAGTGACTCGCACCGGAGCGGAAATGATTGAGTTCTACCGGGAGCTCGTCTCTAAGTATCCGATCATTTCGATCGAGGATCCTCTTAGCGAAGACGAGTGGGAAGATTGGGCCGAGCTGACTCGGGCGTTGGGCGACTCGGTGCAGTTGGTTGGGGACGATCTTTTCGTCACCAACACCGAAAGACTTGAGCGCGGGATTCGTTCCGGCGTCGGCAATGCCATCCTGGTCAAGGTGAATCAGATCGGCACGTTGACCCAAACGCTCGACGCGGTCGAGATGGCCAGACAAGCGGGGTACACCGCGATCATCTCCCACCGTTCCGGTGAGACCGAAGATGTCACCATCGCGGATATCGCGGTGGCTACCAATGCTGGCCAGATCAAGACTGGAGCGCCGTCTCGCAGCGATCGTGTGGCCAAGTACAACCAACTTCTGCGCATCGAGGAGGAGTTGGCAGACGTCGCCAAATATCCGGGCCTGGCTGCCTTTTACAACCTGAGCTCGCGTTGAAAACCATAAAACCCCAACAGGTTTTGTACGTCGGTTGAACAATTGAATGCGGATAGATTGCGAGGCGTCTTCGTTTTATAGTGGGCGCCTCATTTTGTGCGATTCTTTTATGTTGTCACCATTTCGCGCCTGTGTTAAAATACCGATGTGTTTGCACGGAAATAGGGGGAGGTGAGGCTGCTTGGTGACGTTTCTCCTGATCTTACAGTTGCTTGTGTCACTTGGACTCATTGCCGTAGTGTTGCTGCAACGGAGCAAGGGCGAGGGTATGGGCTCGATCGGCGGAGGACAGCAAATGTTCTTCGATAAGGCGCGCGGGATCGATCGCACACTCGAGCAGGCCACGACTGTTTTCGCCGTTCTTTTCATGCTTCTTTCGGTTGCACTAACGGTCGTTGTTTAAAGACTCTTACAGTTGCTCGAGGGGGAACCTTGAATGGATATTACCGCTACCGCAGCTCAAGCGGCGATGGGCGCAGGGATCGTCGCTTTGCTCTTTGCTGCGTACATATTCGCGCGGCTAAAAAGCGCCGATGCGGGTACAAAGCGCATGGTGGAACTGGCTGACGCGATTCACGAAGGGGCAATGGCCTTTCTCAAAAGAGAGTACCGGACCCTCTCGATCTTTGTCATTGCGCTCGCCGCGATCATTTTGATCGTTGGTGCACTCACGGATTCATCAACGATGCAACCTCAGACGGCGCTTGCATTCTTGGTGGGGGCGATCGCCTCGACCTTGGCTGGTTTCTTTGGGATGCAGTCGGCCACAATGGCCAACGTGCGGACCGCGAATGCGGCCAAACAGGGAAGCGCACCGGCGCTATCCACCGCGTTCTCCGGGGGCGCCGTCATGGGGCTTTCGGTTGTCGGCTTGGGCTTGCTCGGCCTTGGCCTTATTGTTTACCTCTTTGCGGACGCTCGTGACACCAACAGTTTTAATATTATTACCGGGTTCGGTCTTGGCGCCAGTTCGATCGCCCTCTTTGCCAGGGTTGGCGGAGGCATTTACACCAAAGCAGCCGACGTGGGTGCGGACCTTGTCGGTAAGGTGGAGGCGGGCATTCCGGAGGACGACCCCAGAAACCCCGCCGTCATTGCGGACAATGTCGGTGACAACGTGGGTGATGTCGCCGGCATGGGCGCCGACCTCTTTGAGTCGTACGTAGGCTCGATCATTGCTGCGATGGCTATTGGAGGGACACTGGCCGCGACGAGCGGCGCGAACTTCCTCCCATACATCGGTCTTCCGCTCGTCATCGCTTCGGTCGGGATCGTGGCTTCGGTGATTGCCACCTTTTTCGTAAAGGCTGGCGCAAACAAAAACCCCCATTCTGCGTTGAAGTTTGGCACGTTCGGCGCCGCCGGCGTAGCGCTTGTCGGTATCTTTTATTACACAAACACGCTCCTGCCCGAAGGGGGCCTCGGCGTCTTCTTTGCGGTCGCTGCAGGGCTCGCAGTGGGACTCGCGATCGGGGCTTTGACCGAGTACTACACGTCGGCCGACTACGGACCTGTCAAAGGGATTGCCGAATCGTCTGTAACAGGAACGGCTACGAACATTATTTCCGGTATCTCTGTTGGAATGCTCTCCACTGCGTGGCCGATCGTCTTGATCGGGGCCGGCATTCTGATCGGGTATTCGACGGCAGGCCTCTACGGCATCGCTCTTTCGGCCGTCGGAATGTTGGCTACAGCCGGGATTACGGTAGCGGTCGACGCATACGGCCCGGTTGCAGACAATGCGGGCGGTATTGCAGAGATGGCAGAACTCGATCCCAAAGTGCGCCAAGTAACCGACGCTCTCGACTCGGTCGGGAACACGACGGCAGCCGTGGCCAAAGGTTTCGCGATCGGTTCGGCCGCTCTCACAGCCCTCGCACTCTTCTCAGCATACTCGGCCGCAGCGGGCATCACGGCAATCGACCTCTTGGATCCGATGGTGATCGTCGGGCTGATCGTTGGTGGCATGCTGCCGTTCTTGTTCGGCGCCCTTACCATGCAGGCCGTGGGACGCGCTGCGTTCCAAATGATCGCTGAAGTGCGCCGGCAGTTCAAAGAGATTCCGGGGATCATGGAGGGCAAAAGCCGCCCCGACTACGCACGCTGCGTGGAGATCAGCACTGGGGCCGCACTTAAGGAGATGGTGATTCCCGGCGCCATGGCCGTGGCAATGCCGATCCTTGTCGGGCTTGTCCTTGGGAAGACGGCGCTTGGCGGTCTGCTCGCCGGCGCAACAGTGAGCGGAGTTCTCCTGGCGATCATGATGTCCAATGCCGGGGGCGCGTGGGATAACGCCAAAAAGTACATCGAGTCCGGTCACCACGGAGGGAAAGGGACCGATGCACACGCGGCGTCAGTCGTCGGGGATACGGTCGGTGATCCGTTCAAGGACACGTCAGGACCTGCCCTTAACATCCTGATCAAGCTTATGGCCATCGTCTCGTTGGTCTTCGCCCCGATCTTCGGCTCTGGTTGGTTGGGTTAGTCACCCTTTCAAGAGATCAAGGAATTTGGGGTACGACGCGCCACCTACGGCGCTAGTGGTGCCCTGGAGTCTGTTGTGCGCCCGAGTCGCTTAGTCGGCTCGGGCGCCTTGCTACTCTGCCTGTTTGGAGGTGAGACACGTGGCCGAATCGAAAATCGTTGCGACCAACCGCAAGGCGCGCCACGACTTTCACATCGAAGAGACGTATGAAGCCGGTATCGTCCTTACCGGCACTGAAGTGAAAGCGTTACGAGAGGGTCGCGTCAACCTGCGGGACAGCTTTGCCCGGATCGAGGATGGCGAGGTATACCTACACAACGTGCACATCAGCCCTTATTCGCACGGGAACCGGTGGAATCACGAACCGACACGCACGCGCAAGCTGCTACTAACGAAACGGGAGATTAGGCGCCTGATTGGTACAGTGCAACAACAGGGGCTGACGCTTGTTCCGCTCAAGGTGTACTTCACTGTACGCGGGTTCGCAAAGGTTGAACTCGCGGTCGCTCGAGGTAAAAAGCTGTGGGATAAGCGGCGTGACATTGCGAAGCGTGAAGCCTCCCGTGAGGCGGAGCGGGCCATCAAGGAGCGCGCCAGGGGTTGACGAAAGTGCCACGGATTCACCTGGCGCTCTACCGGATCGATGTGTTATAATCATCTTGAACGCACTGCTCGGGGGCGAGTTAGGCTCGACAGGAAGAGTGAGTGCGATGGATAAGCGAGTCGAGGTCCCACCAGCTCGTCAAACGGTGGACTAAAGTAAACGCAGACAACAATTCTGCACTCCCTGCGGCTGCTTAAATAGTACGTCGCACGCCTGATCGAGACGCGCTCACCGCCTCGGTTTTGGTGTCATAAAAAGTGAGCTATCTCGCCGTTCCTCCCGGAGGCGGCGCGAGAGACCTAATCCGGGATAGCGATCCGTCACAGCTTGCCTGTTGACAGTGGGGATTCGCGAAATTAATCAACAGGATACGCTCGTAGAAACCGTCGTGTGATCCTTCTTGGACCAGGGGTGCGACTCCCCTGCGCCTCCACCATTTAAAGGGGCAACTTGTTTAGGCGGCGAAAGGGACCTAGCGCAGGCAAGGTCTCTTTTTTTGTTTTCGGTAATATCTTTGGTTTTCCAATAGGGACCTGGAAAGGGAGTGGCCGATTTCCAGCAGGGAACTCCGGAAATGTTGTGAATCATTACTCGTTAAGAGTTTCACTGTCGAAGTAAGGAGGCGTGGAGTGTCCAGATGATCGAGACAAAAGACCTGACAAAGCGGTACGGCGACTTCACCGCAGTATCTAACCTCAGTCTCCGGGTCGAAAAGGGAGAAATATACGGCTTCCTTGGACCCAACGGGGCGGGTAAGACGACGACCATCATGATGTTGCTCGGCATTCTCAAACCTACCGAAGGCAGCGTTCAGTTGTTTGGAGAGAGCCTTGATAATGATTACTTCAACATCAAGCGCCGCATTGGCGTGCTCTCGGAGAACCAGTACTTCTACGAAGACTTGACCGCCAAGGAGTACCTCAAGTTCTTTGGCGAGTTGTACAAAGTTGAGAATGTGGAGCGTCGCATCGACGAAGTTATGGGATTGGTGAATCTCGCCAAGCGGAAGAACGAGCTTCTCAAGGGTTACTCCAAAGGGATGAAGCAGAAGCTCGGACTCGCTCGGGCGCTCCTACACGATCCTGACGTTTTGATCCTGGACGAGCCTGTCTCGTCGCTCGATCCGTACGGGATTAAAGAAGTTCGTGACATATTGATGGAGGAGAATCGCAAGGGTAAGACGATGTTTATCTCCTCGCACATCCTTTCTGAGATCGAACGCACGTGTCACAGGGTCGGCATCATGAACCGCGGTCAGCTCCTCGCGGAGGACTCGATGTCCGAATTGAAGCGGCGTTTGATGGATGAAGTCCAGCTCTTTGTTGAGCTCGAAGAGGCTACTGACACCATCCTCAAGTCGCTTAAGTCGTTGCCGTTCGTCGTCTCTCTCGATGTGACCCACAACCAACTCATGCTCAAGACGGCGGCCGACAAGGATTACCGCGGACAGTTGTCGTCGGCGATCACGCAGGCTGGCGGTGTAGTGATCGACCTTAGGCGTCACGAGATGAGCCTCGAGGAAGCCTTTGTGACCATCACGGAGAAGAACCTGTCGCTTCTGACGAAGGAGGGGCCTGCAGCATGAGCATCTCATTTCGCGCCCATGCAGTAAGAGTGGCGGCAAAGCGCGAACTCCGCTCGACCTTGTATGGCGTGGGGTTGTACGCTGCGCTGGCTGTCATCTTCTTGGCATCGGGATACTTCTTTGTCAACAGCTCAATCCGTAGCGCATTGGATGCGGGCGTGCTGGCACTGCAAAATCCCATTACCGAGCCTTTCTTTTTCTCGGTAGGCCTTGCGGCCACCTATTTGGGACTCTGTTCAGCGCTCTCGGTCTCACGGGACCGCGACCAGGGGACGCTCGAGGTGCTCTTTTATGGGCCTGTCGATACGATCTCCTATTTGATGGCCAAATTTTTTCATCAACTTTTGGCCTTTGTCGTGGTGCTCGCTTTTGCCATCGTCAATTTCTACGTGATTTCGCTCATCACCAACTTAGGTTTTACAGCCGATTTCGTCGGTTTCTTGGTGTTATCGCTCTTTCTCACCTCGTGTATGGTGAGCTTCGGCATCTTCTTATCGGTGATCACGCGCCGGATGATGGCCTCAGTCATTGCCTTTTTGGCTCTGGTCTTATTCTTTCTGGGTTTCTCGGTCGCTCACACCATCGTGATGAGCCTGCCGGGAGAGAGCATGACACCATTGTTGGTGTACGTGCGGGTGATCATCGACAACATGAACTCCGTCATGCAATGGATCTCTCCACTCTCGTACTTTAGCCGAGGGATGACGGCCGTCTTTATGAAAGACTTCGGCCAATACGCGTTGAGCCTCTTTTCATCGGTGGTGTACACGGGAATTCTGTTCTCGCTCAGCGTGGCGATCTTTAAGAAAAAGGGGGTACGGCGCTAATGCGTCTTTTCAGACTGCCGTTTGATCGCAGTGTGGCTGCGATTGTTGTGACGCTGTTAACGCTCGTACTATCACTTGGCGCAGCGGCGCAGGAGAGCGGGGAGACGACCGACGAAGACGCCCAACGCGAAGAGGTGCGTCGGTCCGTCGAAGAGGCCGCCGGAGCTGCGCGTCAGGCTATCGAGGCGGTGCCCGACCCGGCCCAAGCGGCGACTCAGGCGAGCGAAGAGCAGTTAAGCCAAGGGACGCCGGTGCGGGAGGAGATGTTCGTCTACTCTTTGTCACCCTGGACTGGGAGTGCCTTTGGCGGAACGTTCGCCCCTAAGAACGTCGACACGATTTTCTTGATGGAAGGCTCACACTCCATCGTGAATGCGCAACGGACCGAAGTGTACTACTGGCCGATCACGAGTGAGTACATGGCCAACTGGTTCGAAATGCGCGAAGAGGTGCCCGGTAGACTCCAAATCGAGCAGAACGGTCAGGTGATCGAGACACTAGAGCGGGTTGACTACGGTTACTACTATCCGCAAGGGTACGGTGGTCCCCAGTTGCTCAATCTCGGTGAGGAGGCCGTGCGGGCGTACGATGATTATCAAAGCCGCATCGACGCGTATTACGACTCGCTGACGCGCTACTACGATGATCAGCGCCAGTGGCAGCAAACGATGGACCGGATCTTGCGTGAGGTGCGTGACACCGGGCAGCCTAAAGATCCCGATGAGATCCCGCAGCCACCGACGCAGCCCCAGCCTCCGCAGGACTTTGCGTACCAGCCGCGCCAGGCTTTCGCTGTGAATCTACCCGCTGGTCGGTACACGGTGAAAGTGATTGGCGAGGACGGCAACGTCGTGCCTGATAGCGAGCGTACGCTCGAGGTGTTTAAACCACGCCGCACCGGGGTGGGCCTTGGGGTGATCCCCGAGCACAAGTGGACGCGCCGCTTCCAATCCAACGATGCGAGCGACGTCTTCTATCTCGATGGCACGCGCGTCTTTTACATCTTGCCGTACAACGCCCAGGAGTTTAACCTGTTCAAGTACGCCAAGATGACCAACCTGCACAAACCACTCGAAGGCGCCGGTACACGCAGCGCCTGGACTTGGGTGCAATTTGATCCCGTCGCAGATGCGACACTGCAGGTGTTAAAGGACGGCCAAGTGGTTCAGGAGATCAGGCAACAGCCTTATTACGTCAAACAATCGACGGGATACGCACTGGGGTACGAGATTGTACGTTTCGATCCCGAGAACGATCCTACCCATGAAGGGCGTGCACCCACCTTTGAAGGGTACCGCGTTGTAATGCAGGACGATGCCGATTACGAGCTGCGCTTTGTTGACGCCAACGGCAACGTGCTTGCAGGAAGTACCAGGTCCGTGCGGGCGTTGGAGCAGCCCGGCGGTTCGCTCTTTGGCATCTCGCTTATCCCGCTGGGTGTCGGAGCGATCATCTTTGGCTGGCGGCGGTCGAAGCGGCGCAAAGACAGCAGTTCGGGCGACGAGTGACGTAAGTGAACCGTCGATAAGGCGGTGACGGAAGCGGGTCGAAAGAGTCGGGCGCTTAGGGCGAGTGAGGGTTGTAGTCTTCCTCGACGCTCGGGGCGGCGACTTTTTCGGCCCGCTTCTCGTTTTGCGCCCTATATTCGCTCCGAGTGGAGTACGTGACCACAAGGGAGTACTGATCGCTGTCGGGAGGAAAGGGCTGCATTTCAATATGGGTTACGGCGCCGCGGGCGGGGATCACAATGGCGGGGCTGGGTTCGAGAGAGAGTCGAGTCGAACCATACGTGAAGACAAAGCGCTGAATGCCCTCAACGTCTTCCATGAAATCTTGAACGACACTGCCATCCCGAGTCACCACCTTCATAGAGGTGACGTATATCGGTCCATTCTCGGGATTGGCGAGACCAATGAGTCCGTACAGCGGGTCGGGGCGACTCGGCGGATGAAAGATGTGAAAGTCGATGGCGAAGGATTCTGGCCAGAGTCCGGAATCGTACTTGATCCGTGGTGAACTCTCCCCCTCATAAACGGAGTAGCGAAATGCGCGCGGTTGATGCTGATCGGCCGCGACACGTACATCGTGGCTGCCGACCGGCAACCCATCGAGGCGGTAAGAGCCTCGTTCATCCGCTCGAGTAATCCGTTCCCCGAATTGTACCTGCGCATGGGGAATGGGATCGCCAAAGATGTCGTGTACGGTTCCGCTTACGTTACCGCGGGGAGGCGCCGGGAGGCGCGCCGCTTCGATCGTCGTTGCCATGAGGCGGGCGTCTTGCGCCGTTGCAGAACTCCCATCTTCGCGGACGAAATGAGCGAGGAGATTGAGAATAGCCGTGACGATGAGGCCCACGATAAGCGCTGCGGTCAACCCAGTACGTCTCCGGGGTGTCGCGTTGTACATGGGGCCTCATTCCTCCAAGGTTCTCTCCTGAGCACTCTCGTGTAGGATTTCTTCGAAAAAATCCCTCCGTCAAGCGGGAAAATGCGACGTTTTCGAGAATGAGCATGAGCACATGCAACTCTTCTCTTACCCGCAAGGAGGCGGATTATGGCAAGACGGGGCGTTCGTTACATAGTTATGCTCATTCTCCTCATGGGTTGCTTGGCTCCCGTCCGTCTTGCACATGCGTCAGGCATCGAATTGATTGCGGGCGGTGTCTCACTCTCGCACCGTTACACCCCTATTTTGGCAGAAGGTGGATTCGCAGTGCCTATTCAGCTAGCTGCTGAACTTGGCGCCGAAGTGAGTGAAGTGGGCGAACGTCATGTGATCCGATACCTAGGCAAGGAAGCGTGGGTCCGCTCCGGTGTCAACAAGGTAGAGACGGCGGCAGCGGTCAAAGAGCTGGCGATTGCCCCCGTCTCCCTTGAGGGCGAGTTGTATATTCCACTCCGATTCCTCGCTGACATCATGAGGCTCCGCGTGAGTTGGGACGCGAGCCGCAGAGTCCTCACCTTGAGTGAGTGGTCGACGCTGAGCTCATTGACCGGTCTAGGAATGGGGCCGACAGGGCCCGCGACTGAGGTCATGGGATCAGCAGCGAGTACTCCCGCCGAGTTACCTCCTTCTCAAGTTGAGCCGACGGAATCCGCGTCTGAAGTGGGCGGTCCAATGGCGACGCTGGCCGGACTGGTTCAATCAGCGGGCGAGGCGTACCTCGTGCCCTTAGGCGCCAATAGCGTCGTTCCCGTGCCACTCCCGTTCGCCGCTCCGCGGTTTCCTCAAGAGACGCAAGTTGGAATGTGGCGTGAGGTGTTTGCGGACACAGGCATTCGCGTCACGTATAGACAACAGGCGGGTGTAGAGCGTTACACCTTTAAGGCGACAAAAGGCACGTTGCAGGTTGAAAGCGCTTTGATCGTGGAGCCGTACCGGTTGTTGGTAGACTTCTACGGTGTCCAAGGACGCGAGTATAAACCCCTGGCGGTAGAGACCGATCTCGTCGAACAGATTCGTGCGCGTCCGGAAGGGGATCACCTTAGGATGGTCTTTGACTTACGGGTCGGAGTCGGCCATCGCGTGGAGCAGACGAGTGCAGATCAAGTGACGCTTCTCTTGCAGCGGCCGTTGAGCGAGATTCTCGTTGACGCCAACGAACGCGGTGGTCAGATCATCTTTGATGTCGACGGCCGGACTCCGCACGACGTCATGCACCTGCACGATCCTGAGCGGGTCGTAATTGACCTTCCAAGTACGACGCTCATCGGCGGCGCCATACAGATCGGCGTCCCGCAAGGGCCGGTCTCGACGGTGCGAGCGGCTCAGTTCAATCCCGACGTGACGCGTGTAGTTCTCGATTTACGTGAAGCGACGCCACTCAACGCGCGGGAGGGAAGCTCGCAGTTGGTTTTAGATTACGGAGAGCCCGACTCGCTCCTTGCGTATCGCAAGATTAATGAGCGTGAGTTGCAGATCGGACTCCTCGTAGACCCGGAGCGTACACTCTCCGTGAAGCAACTCACGGGCCCGGACCGGATAGCCATTGACATTCCGGACACGGTGTTGGAAGCGCCCGTTCCCGAAGCGTTTATCGAAGCCGGCCCGGTTTACCGCCTCCGCACATCCCAGTTTGACAAAGAGACCGTGCGCATTGTCGCCGACCTGCGTTACTACGTCCAACACCGCATCTATCGCGACGGGGATCGGACGGTCGTGGCGTTGCAGCAGCCGACGTTGGGGGGCAGCCGGGTTGCCATCGATGCAGGGCACGGCGGTCATGATCCGGGTGCCATTTCTCAGACGTTGTCGATGACCGAGAGTGTGCTCAATATGGACGTCGCCCGGCGTGTACAGCAGTTGGTAGAGGGAGCGGACGGTACCGTGCGCATGACTCGGGCCGACGACAGGTATGTGGATTTGTGGGGGCGCGCTGACCTGGCGAACGAGTTTCCTGCGGACATCTTTGTTAGCGTTCATCACAACGCGTCTCATGCTGAAGGACCCACCGCGAGCGGGACTGAGACGTATGTTCAAGTCGGAGAAGCGGATTCGTTTCGCCTCGGCCAGGCCGTGCACCAAAGTCTTATCTCTGCTGTCGGCACCCGCGATCGAGGCGTTCGGCCTAATCCGGGGTATATTGTTCTCAATCGGGCGAAGATGCCGGCGATCTTAGTAGAAGTCGCTTTTGTAACCAATGCTGAGGATGAGGAACTCTTGGAGCAAGAGTGGTTCCGACAGCGGGCGGCTGAGGGGATCTTTAACGGCATTTTAAAGTATTTCCACCCGTCGCCTGAAGAGTCGGGTACAGATCGTGCAGTTGATTCTGCGGCGACCAAGGCTAAGTGGACGCCTTTAGGCGCCCACTCCGCCGCCTTATAGAATCGCTCGATGGGAAGGGGACGTTTACTCATGAAGGCGTGGCGCAGGGCGACAGTGGCCGTCCTTTTGTGTGCCCTGTGGATCGCATCAGCTCTTGATGACCGCTCGCAACAACCTCGCGAGTGGTATGATTCCGCCAAACCGGTCATCCTCTATTACGGTGCTCCTGACGCGCTTGGCATTGCGCCCGAAGTCCGGTGGATACCGAGTGGGGAGATCACCGCTAGGCGATTGGTCGAAGAACTCACCCGCGGGCCTCGAGATAAGCGGCTAGCCCCAGTTCTGACGCCTACAGCGAAGATTTTGGGTGTCGAGCAAAACGGGGAGCGCGTCACGGTCAACTTCGACCGTTCAGTTGTTCGTGAGCATCCCGGCGGATCGGCCGGAGAGATCGCAACCGTCTATGCCGTGGTCAATACGCTCACCGAGCTCCCCGGGGTGTCAGAGGTGATGTGGCTCATCGAGGGGCAGGTCGTTGAGAGTTTAGTAGGGCATATGGACCTCTCATCGCCATTGGTTCGCAGTGACGAAGTGATCGTCCGCCTCTAACTGGAGGGGGACAGGCACAGCCCAAACCGGCCCCAACGTATGATGCCTCCTGCAGAAGGGTAATCAATGCCTATTGGTGTCTGGTAGAAGGGTGAACCGAATGCATTGGGCGGGTAAAGAGGTCTCAGTCGTTGGCCTGGGAAAGAGTAACTTAGCGCTGACTCGGTACCTGATTCGCAAAGGCGCGATCGTTACGGCGCGCGATCAAAAGAGTGCAAAGGAGTTAGGCCGTTCCTTTGTTGAGCTGGAGGCGCTCGGCGTCCAGCTCGTTCTCGGTGAGCGGTATTTGGATCACCTGGACCGAGCCGACGCTGTTTTTTTAACCCCTGGGATGAAAAAGGATTTTCCGCAAATCCAGGCGGCGCGTCAAAAAGGGGTTCAGATCACTAGTGAGATCGATCTCCTCATGCAGTTGTGCCGCGCGCCGATCATCGGCATCACCGGTTCAAACGGCAAGACAACGACGACCACCTTGACTGGAGAGCTCTTAGAGGCGGCCGGTCATAAAGTGTACGTCGGCGGCAACATCGGCACTCCGTTAATCGAACGTGTCGAGGATTTTTCGGAGAGCGCCCTGGTGGTCTTGGAATTGTCCAGCTTTCAGCTCGAGCTTATCACGAGATCCCCTCGGATCGCGGTCGTCACCAACGTCTCTCCAAACCACCTCGATGTGCACGGCAGTATGGAAGCGTACATCGAGGCCAAACGGCAGATTTTTCGCTACCAAAGCTCCGATGATTTGTTGGTCCTCAACGGGGATAATCCCATCACCCGGGAGATGGCAAGAGCGGCGCAGGCACGAGTGACGTGGTTCTCTCGCACACGCGAGGTGAGTAACGGCGCCTTTATCAGTGAAGGCCGCGTTGTTCTGGCCAAGGACGGCAGTTCAGGGCGGACGCTCACCGACGTGTGCAGTGTCGCAGATATTCCACTCCTTGGGGCGCACAATCTGGAGAATGTCCTGGCGAGTTGCAGCATCGCGTCGTTCCTCGGCGCCACCGCGGGTACAATGCGAGAAGTGATCACGTCGTTTACCGGTGTGGCCCATCGACTAGAGTTGGTGAGAGAGGCGAAGGGCGTCGCGTACTACAACGACTCGATTGCAACGGCGCCAAGTCGGGCGATGGCCGGGCTTATGGCCTTTGATCACCCAGTTCATCTCATTGCAGGCGGCTACGATAAACAACTCCCCTTCGATGAGTTCGCCGAGGTTGTCAGTGAGCGTTGCCGTACGCTCCTGTTGATCGGCGAGACGGCTGGGGCCATTCAATCTGCGGTGGAGGCGGCCAAGGAGCGTCGCGGGGAAGGTCCCCAAATCGTTCACTGCGAGACACTCGAGGAGGCGGTGCGTCTGGCGAGTCGAACGGCACGACCTGGTGAGGTGGTGCTATTATCGCCAGGATGCGCCAGTTACGACATGTTTCCCAACTTTGAAGTCCGAGGCGAGAGATTCCGTAAAGCTGTCCACTCGGCTACGGAGCAAGAGTCGCCACACACCTCCGCTCTCGGCAACGAACGCTGAGGCTATCAGTGATCCATACGAACCAACACTCCTGACTGAAGACGAGGTGCAAACATTTGGATCGAGTTGACGGACGTCGAGCGGACGAGCTTCGCCCGCTTCGAATCGAACGAAATTATTTAGCGCACGCCGAGGGCTCAGTCCTCATCGAGATGGGCGGGACGCGGGTCGTGTGTGCCGCTTCGATTGAGGAGCGGGTGCCGCCTTGGCTGCGTGGTAGTGGACAGGGGTGGATCACCGCCGAATATGCGATGCTCCCACGGGCAACTCAAGAGAGGACGGTGCGGGAGTCCTCGCGGGGAAAGGTAGGCGGGAGGACTCATGAAATTCAGCGACTCATCGGCCGCGCGTTGAGGGCAGTGGTCGATCTGACGGCGCTGGGTGAGCGCACGATTTGGATTGATTGCGACGTGATCCAGGCGGATGGAGGCACTCGGACGACGGGGATTACGGGCGCATACGTTGCGCTCATCGACGCACTTTGCCACTTGGCCCCAAGTACCAAGTGGAGTCGACTGCCGGTATCGGACATCGTGGCGGCCACCAGTGTCGGTATTGTGGAGGGACGAGCCCTCCTGGATTTGTGCTACGCAGAGGACTCCAATGCACAAGTCGATATGAACCTGGTTATGACACAACGCGGGAGTATCATCGAAGTGCAAGGCACGGCCGAGGGCTGGCCCTTTATCAAGGACGAGATGTACACTTTGATGAACTTGGCCGAGCAGGGGATTGAACAGCTCGTGGCAGCCGTGCGCGGCGCCCTCGCGGATGTCTTGGCGACCGAGCTGGGGGCGCCAATTGCCAAGGGGGAGTAAGGAGTGCGTCTGGTCTTAGCAACGCAAAATAGCGGCAAAGTGCGCGAGATGGCAGAGAGTCTCTCGTCGCTTGGACTCGAGGTGGTCGGACTTGCGGAGATGGCCTTCTCTCAGGCCGATGAGACTGGCGCAACCTTTGAGGAGAACGCCCGGCTTAAAGCGCTGAGCGCCGCCAAGGGGAGTGGGCTGTGGGCGTTGGCTGAGGACTCGGGGCTCGAAGTGGACGCCTTGGACGGTGCGCCCGGTGTCTACTCTGCCCGCTTTGCGGGAGATGACGCGACGGACGAGGAGAACAACGAGAAACTCTTACAAGCATTGGCCAACGTGCCTCGAGAGGAGCGCGGCGCTCAGTTTCGCTGTGTGATGGTCTTGGTGAGTCCCCACGGGCGCACGTGGACCGCCGAGGGTACCTGTGTCGGGTACATCACCCATGAGCCTCGCGGTGTGAACGGGTTTGGTTACGATCCGCTTTTCGTGCCGGAGGCGGAGGAGCGTACGTTCGCCCAGATGGGGCTCGATGAGAAGAAGCGCATCAGCCATCGAGCGCGGGCGCTGACAAAAATGCTGAGGATACTCGCAAAAGAGACGAAACGGGGTTAGTAACTCACGAGACAGGCTCCCCGCACCTCTTGACATACGCGTGCAAGTGGTTTATTATAACTGGGTATTCGACTCGCAAGAGTCGCGTCGTTCCGGGGCGTGGCGCAGCTTGGTAGCGCGCCTGCTTTGGGAGCAGGAGGCCGAGAGTTCAAATCTCTCCGCCCCGACCAACACCTGCTCTGGCCAGATTTTCTGGTGGTTTTTTCGCAAGTGTACTAGCAGTATCATGGTCAATCGGGTATAATGAAGTTTGCGGTGCGGGTGTAGCTCAGTGGTAGAGCCCTGGCCTTCCAAGCCAGTTGCGGGGGTTCGATTCCCCTCACCCGCTCCACTCTTGCGCCTGTAGCTCAGGGGATAGAGCAGGAGCCTTCTAAGCTCTGTGTCGGGGGTTCAAGTCCTCCCAGGCGCACCACAGCGAGAGGGGCCGCAGAGCTTAAGCGTGAGTGCTCTTTCGTACGTGGTGGGTGTAGCTCAGTTGGTTAGAGCGCCAGGTTGTGGCCCTGGAGGTCGCCGGTTCGATCCCGGTCACTCACCCCATTTGCGGTGGCAGGGCGGCTAGGAGCCCTGCCACTTTTTGTTGTATCGGTTGTTGTGGTACAATAGGCCAAACCAGAATTCTAAGCACCTGCGGGCGTGGCGGAATTGGTATACGCGCTAGACTTAGGATCTAGTGGGTCTCACCCGTGAGAGTTCGAGTCTCTCCGCCCGCACCACCATTAAGTCTAAGGGGGCTTCGCCGTGGGGTGTAAGCTCCCGTTCTTTATGGACATGCTTGGAGTGTAAGGCCGCTTTTTGGGAGGATGACGAATTGGTGATAGCCCAGAGTGAGAAGGTTTCCGAGAGCCGGATAGCGATACAAATCGAAGTGGACGCGGACAGGGTAGAGGAGGCTCTCCAACGCGCCTACCAAAAAGTGGTGCGCGAGGTGAGCGTGCCCGGCTTTCGCAAGGGGAAAGTGCCGCGTCGGATCATTGAAGCTCGCTTTGGAGTCGAGGTTCTTTACGAGGACGCTCTGGAAGAGCTCATTCCGAGCGCTTACGAGGAAGCAGTAACCGAGGCGAAGCTTGACGTGATCGATCAACCCGACGTCTCCAACGTGGAGATCGAAGCGGGTAGTCCACTGCGCTTCCGTGTAGAAGTCGACGTGATGCCTGAGGCGACCTTGGGTGAGTACAAGGGACTCAAGGCCGTCAAGTCCATCGAGCGAGTCGAAGAGTCCGATATCGACCACATGCTTGAGCATTTGCGTGACGAGAACGCAGAGCTTGTCCCCGTCGAACGCGAGAGCGTCGAGGAGGGTGACTTCGTTCTGATCGACTTTGAAGGATACATAGACGGAGAGCCGTTCCAAGGCGGCGCAGCAAAAGGGTACACCCTCGAATTGGGCTCAGGTCGGTTTATCGAAGGCTTCGAGGAGCAGCTTGTCGGCAAAGAGATCGGATCAGACGTCGACGTGCACGTCACCTTTCCCGAGGAGTACCAAAGCGAAGAGTTGGCGGGGAAAGACGCACTATTCAAAGTACATATCCACTCGGCTCAAGTGCGGGTCCTCCCCGAACTGGACGACGAGTTCGCGGTCGACGTGAGCGAAGCTGAGAGCTTAGAGGAGTTGCGGCAGCAGATTCGGGAAGAATTAGCAGAGAGCGCCGCCGCTCGCGCTGATCAGGAGCTCCGAGATGAACTGGTCAAGATGGCCAGTGACGCGTCTACAGTCGATGTGCCCGAAGTGTTGGTCAACCGAGAGGTGGACCACACCTTAAATGAATTCTTCCGCGGTCTAACTTATCGGGGGATTGATCCCCAGCAGTACCTGGAGCAGACAGAGCGCACTCTCGACGATTTACGGGAGCAGTTTCAGAGCGAGGCTGAAAGCCGTGTCAAAGCGAACATCGTCTTGAGTACGATCGTAAAGAATGAAGGAATCGCCGTTGATACAGAAGAACTAGAGGCCCACGTCGAGCGGGTGGTCTCTGAGAGCAACGACCCCGATTCGACCCGAAAGATGCTCGAGGACCCGGATCGCAGGGCTTCACTGGAGCGCAGCCTCGAGATTGAAAAGGCCGTCGAGCTTCTTTTGGAGCATGCTGAGATCGAGGAGAAGGAGATCCCCTCCCGCGGCCACGGCCACAACCACGATCATGACGACCACGATCATGAGGATCAAGACGATCACGGCGATCAAGACGAGAGCGAGCCTGCGGCAGACAAGGACAACCAAGGCGCATAGACTGTATGGAAGGATGACACACTATGAGCACTCTCGTGCCGATGGTCGTCGAACAGACTAACCGGGGCGAACGGGCCTTTGACATCTACTCACGCCTGCTCAAGGAGCGCATCATCTTTCTCGGGGGGCCGATCGACGACGATGTAGCCAACCTTGTGATCGCACAGCTCCTCTTCTTGGAGTCCGAGGATCCCGAGAAGGACATTACGTTGTACATCAACAGTCCTGGAGGGTTAGTCTACTCCGGGCTTGCGATCTACGACACCATGCAGTACATCAAGCCTGACGTCGCTACATATTGTTTAGGGCTCGCTGCCAGCATGGGGGCGATCCTCCTGGCGGCGGGCGCACCGGGCAAACGTTTCGCTCTGCGATACTCACGCATCATGATCCACCAACCCTTGGGTGGAGCCCGGGGTCAGGCGAGTGAAGTAGAGATCGAGGCGCGGGAGATTTTGAGGCTCAAGCGCATCGGTAACGAGATACTCTCCCGTCACACCGGTAAGCCAATTGAGCAGGTGGAGCGGGATACCGACCGAAATTACTATATGTCGGCGGAGGAAGCCAAAGATTACGCCCTGATCGACGGCATCTTGCGCAGTACCAAGGAGCGGGAGTCGTAACCTGTCTGGTTAGAGGTGAGAGACATGTTCAAGTTTGGCGACGAAAAAGGCCAGCTCAAGTGTTCGTTCTGCGGCAAGGTGCAGGAGCAGGTTAAAAAGCTGATTGCCGGACCTGGCGTCTACATCTGTGACGAATGCATTGAGCTTTGCAACGAGATCATCGAGGAAGAGCTCAACGAAGAAGTTGATGTCGAACTTGGCAGCATTCCCCGTCCCAAGGAGATCCGGGAGATCCTGGACCAATACGTCATTGGACAGGACCAAGCCAAAAAGAACCTCGCAGTCGCCGTTTACAACCACTACAAGCGGGTTAACTCCGGAATGCGGGTCGACGATGTCGAGCTGCAAAAGAGCAACATCATGATGCTCGGGCCCACCGGTTGTGGTAAGACCTTGCTGGCTCAAACACTGGCGCGGATCCTCAACGTCCCGTTCGCGATTGCCGACGCCACCTCGCTCACTGAGGCTGGCTACGTCGGAGAGGACGTTGAGAATATCCTCCTCAAGTTGATCCAAGCCGCTGATTACGACGTCGAGCGGGCCGAGAAGGGGATTGTCTACATTGACGAGGTCGACAAGATCGCCCGAAAGTCAGAGAATCCCTCAATTACGCGTGACGTCTCGGGCGAGGGAGTACAGCAAGCGCTCCTGAAGATCTTGGAGGGGACGGTCGCTTCGGTCCCGCCACAGGGCGGACGGAAACACCCCCATCAAGAGTTCATCCAGATCGATACGACCAACATCCTGTTCATCTGCGGTGGAGCGTTTGACGGGCTTGAGAAGCTCATCGAGCAGCGCACAGGTGAAAAGACGATCGGTTTCGGCGCTGAAGTAAAGGCACGCCAAGAGAAGCAGATTGGCGAGTTATTCCGCCAGATCATGCCGGAGGACTTGCTAAAGTTCGGTCTCATCCCCGAGTTCGTGGGACGTCTGCCCATCGTCGTCGCTTTGGACGCGCTGGACGAAGAGGCTCTGGTCCGCATTTTGATCGAGCCCAAGAACGCCCTTGTTCGGCAGTTCAAGAAGTTCTTTGAGCTCGACGGCGTGGAGCTCGAGTTTGGCGAAGACGCTCTGCGTGAAGTGGCCCAAATGGCGATGGCACGCAAGACAGGCGCTCGCGGTCTCCGCTCTATCATTGAGGATATCCTCCTTGATACGATGTACGACCTACCGTCTGAGAGCGATGTGAAGCGCTGCGTCATCACCAAAGAGGTGGTCCTCGGCAAAGAGAAGCCGCGCCTCATTAAAGTCGACCGTAAGGATAAAAAAGAGGAGACGGCTTAAATCCGTTTCCTCGCCGGATAACAGCGCAAATAGGGCCGTTCGGAGGTTTGCATCTCCGGACGGCTTTTTTGCGTCCTTAAACCCAGCCAAAAGCTCACATTCTGTGCACGGGACACGGACACACTATCACTAGAACATCTCGGGTGACAGAAAGGTGATCGCTTCCGTGGACATGATTGGTTTGCTCACTATCATCAATGTCTTCTTTGGTATCGTGATCGGACTCTACTTTTGGAACCTACTTCGACAACAGCAGACCAACAAATCCGCGGTAGACCGCGAGTCGCGCAAAGAGATGGACAAGTTGAACAAGATGAAGCAGATTGCGCTCACCGAACCCCTCTCCGAACGGACTCGTCCCGTCTCGTTCGACGAGATTATCGGCCAGGAGGATGGGCTCAAAGCTCTGCGGGCCGCGCTCTGCGGCTCGAATCCTCAGCACGTACTCGTTTACGGACCCCCGGGAGTGGGCAAGACTGCTGCCGCTCGCCTTGTCTTGGAAGAGGCCAAAAAGAACCCGCTCTCGCCCTTTGGAAAGGACGCAAAGTTTGTCGAGGTCGACGCGACCACGGCTCGCTTTGACGACCGGGGGATCGCCGATCCTCTCTTGGGCTCTGTGCACGATCCGATCTACCAGGGTGCAGGACCCATGGGAGTGGCTGGCATTCCTCAGCCCAAGCCCGGAGCGGTCACCAAGGCTCACGGCGGGATGCTCTTTATTGATGAAATCGGCGAGTTGCATCCCATCCAGATGAACAAGTTGCTCAAGGTGTTGGAAGATCGCAAGGTCTTTCTGGAGAGTGCCTACTACAGCGCCGAAGACAAGAACATCCCGCTGCACATCCACCAAATGTTCCAGAACGGTTTGCCGGCAGACTTCCGCCTCGTCGGTGCAACGACTCGCATGCCCCACGAAATCCCACCGGCCATCCGTTCCCGCTGTCTCGAAGTCTTTTTTAAGGGATTGACTCCGGATCAAACGGGGGTCATCGCGAAGAATGCGGCGGAGAAAGTGAACTTTGCGATCCGTGACGACGCGCTTGCGGTACTGAAACGGTACGCCAACAATGGGAGAGACGCTGTCAACATTGTGCAAATTGCGGGAGGCATCGCCCTCGGTGAGCAACGCCAATCGATTGAGCGTTCGGACATCGAATGGGTGGTGAACAGCGGTCAGTACGCGCCGCGCCCCGATATGAGCGTGGGAGAGACGCCTCAGGTCGGATCAGTGAACGGTCTCGCTGTGTACGGTCCGAACATGGGTATCGTCATTGAGGTTGAAGCGACTGCGATACCCACTGAGGCAGGGCGCGGAAAGCTGATCATCACCGGAGTGATGGAAGAAGAGGAGATGGGCGGCGTTGGCGTTACAATGCGGCGCAAAAGCATGGCTCGTTCGAGTGTGGACAATGTTCTCACGGTGCTTCAACGGAGCCTGGGCCTGCGTCCCCAAGATTACGACATCCACGTCAACTTCCCAGGGAGCGTGCCCATCGACGGACCCTCTGCCGGAGTGACGATGGTGACGGCGATTTACTCGGCGATCACCGGGATCGCTGTCGATCCCAAGACCGTCATGACGGGTGAGGTCTCAATCCGCGGCCGGGTGCGGCCGGTCGGCGGCGTCGTTGCTAAGCTGGAAGCCGCTCGGCTTGCCGGAGCCCGGACGGCGATCATTCCCAACGAGAATTGGCAGAAAGTCTTCGACCAGTTGGAGGGCGTCGAGGTACGGTCGGCGACTCGCATTGAAGAAGTGATTATCCACGCGTTAGTGCAGCTCCCTGAGGATGAGGCGTTGCGCCAGGCGCTCAACCTCGACTCGCCGGCCGAGAGTCGAGTGCTCGCCGGTGAGGGTGTGCTTGCTACCAACGGGGTTCACCGCCCCAGTATTTGACACCACCGGGCCCAAGCGGTCTCACCGGTTACGGTTTCCTAAAGGTATGGCGTGCGGGGATTGTCGAAGTAGACTCGGCACGATACACGGCGCTGACAGGGAGTCTCCATATGGCGCCGTTCACCATACATCAGGAAATCAGGGGTGAGCCGCTCTATGATCGAGGACGGCACCAGCCGCTCGGTGTTTCCGTTATTGCCCCTTCGCGGGATGATTGTGTTCCCAGGCATGGTCACCCCCTTAGAGGTGGGACGCGAGCGTTCAATTGCCGCTTTGGAAGAGGCGATGCTTCACGAGAGCAAGATTCTCCTTGCGGCCCAGCGGGACGCGCGCATTGCGGAGCCACAAATCAACGATATTTATCAGCACGGGGTCATCGCCCAAGTGAAGCAGCTCTTGCACATGCCCGAAGGCCAGATCAAGGTGTTGGTCGAAGGGGTGACGCGCTGCCACATTGACGCGTTTGAACAGGAGTCGCCGTTTTATCGGGTGCAGGCCAGTATCATCGAGGTCCCCGCGGCCGGGGGCCCGACGGCCCAGGCGCACGTGCAGGCCGCCAAGCGTTACTTTGGCGAGTATGAGAAGCACAAGCGACGTGGAGGGCAGTGGACCGAGCAGCTTGGAGACGTGACAGATCCTTCGTATTTGGCGGACTACATCGCCACGCACATCGAGGTGGATCTTGAGCAAAAGCAGCGTCTCCTTGAGATTGCCGACCCCATCAAACGTCTTGAAGCGTTGAACCTTCTCCTGGCGAAGGAGATTGAACTGCAAGAGCTTGACCGCCGTATTCAGAGTCGGGTGCGCAAACAGATGGAGCGTTCTCAGCGGGAGTATTACCTGCGCGAGCAGATGAAGGCGATCCAGCGCGAGCTGGGCGAGCGCGACCCCAAGACCGAAGAGGTTGACGAATTGCGCCGCCGCATCGAAGAGACGGAGCTGCCAGAAGAGGTGGCTGAGAAGGCACTTCACGAGCTGGGGCGTCTCGAGAAGATGCCGCCGGCGGCCGCAGAGGCCGTCGTCGTGCGCAATTATCTGGATTGGTTACTCGCATTGCCGTGGTCTGAGGTCGATGAAGAGACACCCAGTATCGATCGGGCCGAATCAGTGCTGAACGAAGACCACTACGGCCTTGAGCGCGTCAAAGAGAGAATTTGTGAATTTTTGGCAGTTCGCCAGCTCTCGCGCCGCCTCAAGGCTCCCGTGCTCTGCTTGGTCGGGCCTCCGGGTGTCGGTAAGACCTCGCTCGGCCGCTCCGTCGCTCGAGCGCTCGGGCGTAAGTTTGTTCGTTTCTCGCTCGGTGGTGTACGGGATGAGGCGGAGATTCGCGGGCATCGTCGTACCTACGTCGGCGCCATGCCGGGGCGAATCATCCAGGCGATGCGACAGGCAGGGAGTAAGAATCCCGTCATCTTACTCGATGAGGTCGACAAGATGGCCGCCGATTTCCGCGGCGATCCGGCCGCCAGCCTACTGGAAGTGCTTGATCCCGAGCAGAATCACGCGTTTGGTGATCATTTCCTCGAGGTGCCGTTTGACTTGTCGCAAGTGATGTTCGTCACCACTGCTAACGTGTTGATGGCGATCCCGCGTCCGCTGCGTGACCGCATGGAAGTGATCGAACTGTCGGGATACACCCATGAGGAGAAACGCCACATCGCCCAGGATCACCTCGTGCCGCGGCAAATCGAAGAGCACGGGCTGAGCGCCGAGCAGTTCAGCATCTCAGAGAACGCGTTAGTGGACCTTGTCGAAGGGTACACGCGGGAATCCGGCGTGCGTCAGCTTGAGCGCAGCGTGGCGTCACTGTGTCGCAAGGCGGCCCGCGAGATTTTAGGCGGGAAAGAGCGCGTGCATGTGACGAAGCGCACACTCGAACGTTACCTTGGTGCGCCTCCCTACCGCCGAGATGAGGCGTCCAAAGAGGATCGCGTGGGCGTGGTTCACGGCATGGCGTACACCGAAACCGGTGGATGTGTCATCCAGGTAGAAGTTTCGGTGGCGGAAGGGAAAGGGAGTCTTACCCTTACCGGGAAGTTGGGGGATGTGATGAAGGAGTCGGCCCAGGCCGGATACAGTTACGTGCGTTCACGTGCAACCGCGCTTGGGATTGACCCCAACTTTCACGAGACGAAGGATATCCACATCCACGTGCCTGAAGGCGCCGTTCCCAAAGAGGGGCCCTCAGCCGGGATTACGATCACTTTGGCGCTGGTGTCCGCCCTCAGCGGGCAACCGGTGCGGGCCGACGTAGCAATGACCGGGGAGATTACGCTGCGGGGAAGGGTGCTGCCCGTCGGTGGAATCAAGGAGAAAGTGCTCGCCGCGCACCGCGTCGGCATCGAGACGATTCTACTGCCTCGAGCGAATATGCCGGATGTCGAAGAGATCCCCGCGAGTGTCCGTAAGCGGATGCACATTCGGTTTGTAGAGCACATGGACGAGGTGCTGGGGGCGGCGATCGACGCGTTTCGAGACGAGCCCTTGTTTGAGGCTGTCAATTCGCAGGGAGGCGAGTACAACGATGAGCTTTCACGCAGCGCGTTTCTTGGTGAGCGCGGTGAAGCCGGAGGAGTATCCCAGTCACGATCGGGTTGAAATCGCGCTCGCGGGTCGATCGAACGTCGGGAAGTCTTCGCTGGTGAACGCGATTGTGCCACTGAAGCGCTTGGCCTACGTGAGTAAGCAACCCGGCAGGACGCAGACGATCAATTTCTATGCCCTCGATGAGCGCCTTTGTCTGGTCGACCTGCCGGGATACGGATACGCAAAGGTTCCCCGAAAGCTGAGGGAGTCGTGGGGACCAATGATCGAAGGGTACCTGCGCGGGCGCGACCAGTTGCGACTCCTCATCGCTCTGGTCGACGCCCGCCATGGGCCAACGTCGGATGATTTGACGCTGTGGGAATGGGCTCGGGGCAATGGCCCCGAGCTGCTCGCAGTCGCTACGAAGTGGGATAAGGTCAAGAAGAGTGAGCGCGCCAAACGCCTGAGGGAGATGCGTGAGGCGCTCGGCGTCGAACCATTGCCGTTCTCGGCTACCAGTGGCGAAGGGCGTGACCCGTTGATCCAGACGATACGCTCGCTGGCGTAATTCACTTACCGCGTCAACGTCTGCCGCACAAAGCCTCGCACCCTCTCGGCAGCGGCGGACACGTTTGCGCGTCCGTCCTTGTTCGCGTCCTCCAAGTGTGACTCGTCTGCCGAGGGGGGGCTCGCCTCGGCTTTCGTCCTCCTGGGTTTACTCTCCCGGGCCGGTTTAACGTGTTCGAGGAGTTCGTCGGCCACGATCGCCGCGTCTCTCCCTAAAGCGATCAACATCTCGCCAGGCACGCTGAGATCGCCACCGGCGATCGCCTTCCACAGATTCTGCGAGACGTAAAGTTGATCGATACTTCCGCGTTCCCCGATCTCATAATCTACAACGGTCCCGACTAAGACGCCGCGAGCTGTGATCACGGGGGCGCCAACCACCTTGACGCGGTCGCGAGCCACGAGCTCGGCAGCGCCTTCATCCTTGGGATGGCGCAAATCCTCGGCCTGCGCGACGGTGACGGCGTGGCTTCCCAATGCGTGGACGGCATTTATCGGAAGGACTCTGCGTCCGCCAAACGTTGAGCCTGCCACCGCCAAGCCTGCGACTCGCTTCGCTTGCGGGTCTATAATCGCTCGCTTCACCCGACCGAGTTGATCACCCGTCGTGATACAGATCACCGGCAAGCCGGGCAGCCTCTTCGAACGCATGGGATCATCTCCTTAATATTGAACAAATGCTGCGCATGCCAAGGGTTGGGTTAATAAATGATATGCTTCATGAGGGCGATGTAGGACTGGCGTGGAGGGCGAACATACGATCCGCGGAGTTTTCCATGGGAATCTTTGCCCACAAGCACAAGTGTGATACACTCAAAGACGGGCTTAGGATACGACAAAGAACACTATCAAAGCGAGGTACGATAGATGTCTGACGTTTATCTGAAGGTCGAAGACCTTCATGTTGAAGTTGAAGGCACAGAGATCCTCAAGGGCCTTTCGCTCGAGGTGAAGGGCGGAGAGGTGCACGCCTTGATGGGTCCGAACGGATCGGGCAAGAGTACGCTCTCGTACGCACTGGCCGGTCACCCCCGCTACGAAGTGACAGGTGGACGAGCTACGCTCAACGGAGAGGACCTCTTTGAGCTCGAAGTTGACGAGCGGGCACGCGCCGGTCTCTTCTTGGCGTTTCAATATCCCAGTGAAATCTCGGGTGTGAGCATGGCCAACTTCTTGCGCACGGCCATCAACTCCCGTCGAGAGAAGGGCGACGAGATCTCCTTGATGGAGTTCGGCAAGCTTCTCCGTGCACAAATGGAGAAGCTCGAGATGGATCCTAACTTCGCCAGTCGCTACCTCAACGAAGGTTTCTCCGGAGGCGAGAAGAAGCGAAGCGAGATCCTGCAGATGGCGTTGTTGCGTCCCTCCATCGCCATCCTTGACGAGACCGACTCCGGTCTCGACATCGACGCGCTCAAGATCGTCTCCGAAGGGGTAAATGCGCTGCGTGGTCCGGAGATGGGTGTATTGTGCATCACGCACTACCAACGCATCCTACGTTACTTGGAACCTGATGTCGTCCATATCATGCTCGACGGTCGCATCGTGCAGTCGGGCGGGAAAGAGCTCGCCGAGACCCTGGAAGAGAAGGGTTACGACTGGATTCGCGAACAGGTGGGAACGGCGTAAGTCGCCCGCGATGTCGATGGATTAGATTTCAGGGCAAGGGGGACGACAGAAGGTCATGAGTGTATCGACAGGGATCAGTCTTAACGAACAAGGAATTGCTGAAATCTCGCGCCGTTTGGACGAGCCGGCATGGATGCGTGAAAAGCGCCTGGCGGCTTGGCGGGCGTATCAGGATTTGCCGATGCCCCGGTGGGATCGGACCGATTTAACCGGAGTCACTTTTGACGACTTGGTGATCCAGGGCGCCGAAGAGGGCGAACTCTCCTTGGACTCGATGCCGGAGGCGCTCCGCGCCGTCGTCGGGCAGCGCTCTGACGAGAGCGCCCTTCTCATTCAGGTCGACTCCACAAGGACGTGGGCGAGGATCCCCAATCGCCTGCGAGAGCAGGGCGTTATCGTCTGCGACTTCAAGACGGCGCTAAGGGAGCACGAGGAGCTCATCAAGGCAAACTTCATGAGCGCCGTCCCGTTTGACGAGGACAAGCCGACCGCATTACACTACGCGGCCACCGCATCTGGCTTCTTCGTTTATGTACCCAAGAACACGGTCGTCGACCTTCCGATCGAGCTCCGCCACTTCTCCGAGAGACCGGGGCTGGCGCTCTTTCCGCATCTGCTCATCGTGGCGGACCAAGGCGCAGAGGTGACGATCGTCGAAAGTGTCAACTCGATCGATGGCGGCGTGGAGCGCATCGTGGGTGAAGTGGTGGAGTTGTGCCCCAAGGACGGAGCCCGTATCCGGTTTGGCTTTGTCCAGGACTGGGGGGAGAAGACAGTCAACTTTACGACGCGCAGAGCCTTTGTCAGCCGCGACGCAAACGTCGAGTGGATGGGTGGTGACTTTGGCAGCCGCCTCTCACGCTCTCACGCCCGCAGCGTCCTGGAGGGGACAGGGTCTGAGTCGACCAACCTTTCGGTCTTTTTTGGGACCGAGAGCCAACACCTGGACGTCGGTATCACGATGCTGCACGTTGGGGATCACACGTCGAGCGACATGTTGACAAAGGGTGTCCTGGATGACCGGGCACGCGTCGTCTATCGGGGCTTGACTGACATCGAGGGCGGCGCTCGCTTCACGTCGGGCTTTCAACGTGAAAACACGATGCTCCTGAGTAAGGATGCCCGCTCTGATGCGATTCCCGGACTCGAGATTGACGAATCCGAAGTCCAAGCTGGTCACGCCGCGACGGTCGGTCAAATCGACAAGGTGTACCTCTTTTACTTGATGTCACGCGGGCTTACCAAAACGGACGCGATTCGCCTGATCGTCGACGGGTTCTTCGACCCAGTACTGCAGAGGATTCCCGTCGAAGGAGTACGAGACGAGATTCGCCTCCTTATCGATAGGAAGATGAGCGCATGAACGTGGCTGAGGTGCGTCAGGATTTTCCTATTCTGCACCAACACGTCAACGGCAAGCCGCTGGTCTACCTCGACAATGCGGCGACGTCACACAAACCTGTATCCGTCATTCGAGCGATTCAGGAGTACTATGAGTCGTACAACGCAAATGTCCACCGGGCGATTCACGCGCTCGGAGAGCGTGCCACCTCCGCGTACGAAGAGGCGCGGGTCAAGGTGGCCCGCTTTATCCACGCGCCGAGTGAGCGTAATATCGTCTGGGTAAAAAACACCAGCGAGGCCATTAACTTGGTGGCGTACGCTTGGGGGCGGGCGAATGTCGGTCCTGGGGATGAGATTCTCATCACGCCGATGGAGCACCACAGTAACCTGATTCCCTGGCAGGAGCTTGCACGGGCGCAAGGCGCCACCTTGAGGTACTTCGACATGACGTCTGACGGTGAGATCGACCGCTCTACACTAGACGAAGTGCTAACGGAGCGCACCAAGATCGTCGCCCTGACGCAGGCTTCCAACGTGCTCGGGACAATCAATCCGGTGCGTGAGATCACTCAAGCGGCGCACCAGCGGGGAAGTATTGTCTTGGTGGACGGCGCGCAAAGTGCCCCGCACATGCCGGTGGACGTCTCCGAGATCGACTGCGACTTCTTTGCGTTCTCTGCACACAAGATGTGTGGTCCAACGGGGATTGGTGTCCTTTACGGTAAAGAGGAGATCCTTAACGCGATGGATCCCTTCTTGTTTGGCGGGGAAATGATCAGCACCGTGTCGTATGAGAAGGCAGAGTGGCACGAGATTCCCTGGAAGTTTGAGGCGGGAACGCCCAACATAGCCGGAGCGATCGGGTTTGGCGCGGCCATCGACTATCTTGAGCATATTGGCATGGAAGCAGTTCACGCCTACGAGCAGGAATTGGTGACGTATGCGTACGAAGTGCTGAGCGATCTTGACGGCATGGTGATTTACGGGCCCAAAGAGGAGCGCGCCGGACTCATTGCGTTCAATTTTGCGGAGGTTCACCCTCACGATTTGTCGACTGTCCTCGATCAAGAGGGGGTGGCGATCCGTGCCGGGCACCACTGCGCGCAGCCATTGATGCGCCGTCTCGACGTGCCGGCGACGGCCCGCGCCAGCTTCTACCTCTACAATACTAAAGAGGAGATCGACGTGTTGGCGCGCGCGTTGGTGAAAACGAAGGAGTTCTTTGCGAATGTCCCTTGAAGATCTTTATCGTGAAGTGATCCTCGACCACTACCGCTCGCCGCGGAATCGAGGCCAACTTGAGGACGCGGGTATTGTCGTCGAGTTAAACAATCCCCTGTGCGGTGACGAGATCACGCTCTACCTGGCCCTCGAGGGAGACGTCGTCAAAGACGTGCGCTTCGACGGACGAGGGTGTTCGATCAGCCAGTCATCCGCGTCGATGATGACCGAGGCGGTTATGGGGAAATCCGCTGCTGAAGCGGTCGACCTCATCAACCGCTTCAAGGGGATGATGCGAAGCGAAATTACGGCGGATGAAGCCGATCTGGGCGATCTCGAAGCGCTTCAGGGGGTCGCCAAATTTCCAGTCCGCATCAAGTGTGCGGTCCTCTCGTGGGAGGCTCTACGCCAAGGGCTCGAACAGGGAGAAGGCCGCGTGAGCGGCGACATCGAATAACTCACGGAATGTCGTAGTTAGCCGAAAAGTAGACCGGTCCGAATCAGGGCGAGAGCATTTCGCAGAGATTCGGACCGGTGAACGTGCCGGGGTAGGGGGGAGATGCAACCGTGGAGCTGTGGCGGCGGAGCGTGATAGCGAGTCTCTCACTCCTACTTTCCCTGTTTTGCCTTTCGGGAACCCTCGCAGCGCAGGAGTCCAACTACGATGAGCGTCGATCCACGTTAAAGATTGCCATTCCCGCGGATGTGATCTCGCTCGATCCGGCCCGCATCTCTCGGCATACGGTGACTGAGGCCGTGCAAAGCCTTCTCTACCGTCCCATGTTGGAGTATGACGCCCAAACGGCATCGTACAGCCCAGGGGTTGTGCGCTCCTTCCGGGCCCTCGACGAGCTGACGTGGGAGTTGGAAGTGACCGACTCGGCCGAGGCCCAGCGATTGGCGCGCCACTTTGCTCGAGTCACCTCGGGCGGGATCGAAGGCTTCCCCGCACCGGCCCATCAGCGGCTTGATCACGTTGCAAATGCCACGGCGATGGGCAGCAAAGTGCTACTCCACCTGTCTCGGCCGTGGGCGGGATTGCCAAGCGCCCTGGTAGGAGAACCGGCGGGGAGCGTCAGCCGCACCGGCTCGTTGCAGCCGACGGGCGCGTATGTGCTCGAGCGCCGCGATCACGGCAACCGGGTCGTGCTCAGACGAGTGAATGAGACACCTCCAGGGGGATTCGATCGGATTTGGTTTGAAGTAGTCCCATCCGCCGACGAGCGACTGCGGCGATTGTTGGCGGGCGAGGTCGACATCGCATTTGCGCTGCCTCCGAACGGCTACTGGCGACTCCGGCTCTCTCAAGGGGTGGTTCCCGTCGTGACGCCCGAGACACGGGTGCACTTCATGGAGCTCAACGTGAAGCGCCCTCCCTTTAACGATGTGCGTGTCCGGCGAGCGCTTAACCTCGCGGTGGACGTGAGCGAAATGATTCGCCGGGTGATGCAGGACCAAGCGATTCCCATCGCTACCATCCTCTCACCTGCGCACCTAGGGTATGAACCTAGTGTCGTTCCGTTTAGCTACGACCCCCTCAGGGCACGGGCATTGCTTGCAGAAGCAGGGTATCCGAACGGATTTGAGATTGAACTCGACGTGACACCTTCCCGCCGCCGAGTCGCAGAGGTGTATCGGGAGATGTTGGCCGACGTCGGGATACGAGTCGTCGTGCGGGAGTGGGAACGTTGGTCCGCCCTCTACCGAGAGATTGAGTTGGGGCGTCGGCACGCTTGGTTGAACGACTGGGACGGAGCCGGCTTTGATCCTAAGGGCGTAGTGTGGGAGAAGCTCCACAGTGAAGGTGAGAAGAATTACAGTGGTTATTCGAGCGATGCACTCGACAATCTTCTGGCGCTGGCGGAGTCGACGTACACCCCCCAAGAGAGGCTCGAGCATTACCGCATCGTCCAACGCCACTTGCGTCAAGAAGCGCCTTTCCTCTTTGGATATGTACAATACACGGTGTACGGCGCATCCGCTGATCTCGATTGGCGTCCTGGACCCGGAAATTTATTTAGATTTGAGAGCGTAAAGCGACGCTGAAGAGGCGGACCGTCGCATAGGCTTATTGGTTTTGGCACACCGCTAAGGTTGCGTGGCCCAACCTTAGTGAGGAGGTGCCCATCGATGGATTTTGTAGATCCGACACAACGTCCCGCTCGGGATCGCGCTCAGTCCGTGGAGAGCATCGTAGACTTTATTTCGGAGCATCCCAACTCGTATGCGAGTTTGGCGGTGTGCCGCCGAGCCTTGGACAGCGGGATCGAGACCGTGGACGAGTCGGTGATTGGCGCATTGCGCACCCATCTTGAATCGGCTCCCGAGGATGAAGTCGACGCTTATTATTCGATTGTGATGTGACGCCTTAAACTTTTGAAGCCACGGAGCGGCCCCGTCTCCTGGTTGCACGCCGTGTGGATTTTCGACGTGTGACGCTCACCAGCGGGGCCGCGCCAGCGCTCAGGCTAAAGCATCATAACCATACGATCGCAGCGTCGATTGGTCGCGGGGACCGGTGGAGACGAGCGAAACACTTGCGGGGTCGCATGTGGGCCGTTGAAGCGCAGCAACTTTTCCAGAGGAGTGGCACAAGGAGAATGGATGGTACAGTACGGGTCCGATTCGCGCCGAGCCCCACCGGCGCATTACACGTAGGTTCGGCGCGCACCGCGCTGTTTAACTGGCTCTTTGCCCGACATCATGACGGCGTCTTTGTTCTGCGTATCGAAGATACCGATGCCGCTCGTTCAACCGACGCTTCGACCGACACGATTTTCGAAGGTTTGCAATGGCTCGGGCTTGACTGGGACGAGGGACCCGGATGCAGTGGTGCCTTTGGCCCGTACTTCCAGAGCGAACGTCTGGACCTGTACCGAGAGTATGCGGACCGCCTGTTGGAGGCGGGGATGGCCTACCGTTGCTACTGTACGCCTCAAGAGTTGGCTGCCCGGCGGGAGGCGATGCGGGAGGCCGGGCTCGATCCCAAGTACGACCGTAAGTGTCTCCATTTGACCGACGCCCAGCGGCGGCAGTTGGAGTCTGAGGGGCGCAGTAGTGTGTTGCGCTTCCATTCGCCTGACGACGGCGAGACAGTGGTGCGAGACTTGATTCACGGGGTCTCCCGCTTTGGCAATCAGCTTCTCGACGATTTCGTCATCGTGCGTTCGGATGGTCTTCCGACGTACAACTTTGCGGTGGTCGTCGACGATCATCTCATGCAGATCACCCACGTAATTCGGGGTGACGACCACATTTCAAATACGCCGAGGCAGGTGCAGGTGTACGAGGCCTTGGGGCTGCGCGTCCCACAGTTCGCACACCTCCCGATGATCCATGGTCCGGATCGGACGAAGTTGAGTAAACGCCATGGCGCTCAGTCCGTGATGGAGTTCGCAGCAGCCGGTTACCTTCCCGAGGCAGTCACTAACTACCTGGCCCTATTGGGCTGGGCATACGACGATTCCCAAGAGATTTTCGAGATTCCAGGCGAGTTGATCCAGAAATTCACGCTGGAGAAGATCGCTAAGAATCCGGCAATCTTTGATCACCAGAAGTTTGAGTGGATGAACGGCGTTCACATTCGGGAGCTCGACCCTGCCGATTTGGCGGCACGGGCGTTGCCTGTGATGCAGCAGGCCGGCCTGATCCCGACCGAGGTATCAGACGATGTCATGAAGCGCTTCACGGAGATTGTAGCGGCCGTACAAGTACGTATTAAGACGCTTAATGAGATCGTGGACGCGACGCGGTACTTCTTTAGCGAGAGCGTCGATTACGACGAGAAGGCTGTACGAAAGTGGTTAAAACGTGAGTATGTCCCCGAGCTCTTTACACGTCTCCTTGATGAGCTCAGCGGTCTAGACGCGTTCGGGGAAGTCCCGATCGAGGAGGTTTTCGATCGAGTTGGCGAATCGTTCGAGCTGAGTAAGGGAAACATCATGCAGCCGGTGCGAGTCGCGGTGACAGGCAACACGATGAGTCCGGGCATGTATGAAACGCTGGCCCTGTTGGGAAAGGCTAAGACGTGTGAGCGGCTGAAGGGCGCACTGGCGCTGGCCAAGTGAGGGGTGGCAGTCCTGCCACACCAACATCCGGCAGTGATGTGACGCATAATCGGTTGCTCGGTTGAACATCCTATGATATAATGGCTGATGCATTGCAGTGTTGTGTTGGGGAATGGGGTAACGGTAGCCCGACTGGCTCTGGACCAGTTAGCGAAGGTTCGAATCCTTCTTCCCCAGCCAAGGGCGCCCATTCAGGTGGGCGCTCTTTTCTATATGGTGGCAAAATTAGTGGCGGTAAATGGGAAGGTGCCGGTCGTGGGATACCCTCTCTTGGTGGCGTTTCTCAGTCTACTCTTTGCTTTGCAGGTGGCGACCGATTACACGAAGCGTCAACGGCTGCATCAGTCCGTCTGGGCTACAGCGCTCGTGATGTCGGCCATTGCATCTATGGGTTATCTCGCAGCTTCCCAAAGCGGAACGGCGTGGGCGTTCCGGTTATACTACGTGTTCGGGGCGCTACTGGTCGCTCCGTACATGGGGATGGGTAGTCTCTTCCTCGTGTTGCCGTTCTCGGTGGCGCGGACACTCTTGTGGTGTGTGCACATTCTTGGAGCGATCGGCACACTTCTGATTTTTACAGCTGACATAGACGTCGAGGCTTTAGCCGCGCTCAGCGGAGACTCCGGTCGAGGCGTGTTGCAGCCCGGCCCGTGGCTACCGTTCGTGATCGTGTTGAACCTCTTTGGTACCATCGCGGTGAGTGGGACTGCCCTTTACTCGGCGGTCAAAGCTATCGTCACACGTCAGGACTGGCGCTTTTGTTTGGGAAACGGTGTGATCGGGATCGGCTTTTTAGTCGTCGCCATGGCGGGGAGCGCCGCTCGCTGGTGGCCCGATTGGGACGGCGCCTTTTGGACGGCGATGGCGGTGGGGTGGTGCGTAGCCTTTGGCGGGTTTAGGATTGTGACGGCGGCTATCGAAGTCCGATCCGGCCGAAAGGTCGAGACCAGCGCAAAGGGCGTGGAGGGTTAGCGAACCACCCTAAGAGATTTTCTTTCGATAAATGCTTTACAGGTTTGCAGTGCGGTGTTATAATTAACTTCGGTTCCTCGCCCAGGCCCCCATCGTCTAGCGGCCTAGGATACATGGTTCTCAGCCATGGGACAGGGGTTCGAATCCCCTTGGGGGTACCATATGAGAAAGCCCGCTCTCTAGAGAGCGGGCTTTCTGCGTTTTGGGATCACTTTATTCCTCTTGCGACCACACCATTTTTCATCTTTGAAACCAACGCCCAAACTTGCTTTGGCGGTTTTTGGCGCGCTTGTCGTCAGTTGTATTGAGCGATTTTCAATAACTTGGCGGATGGAGGCGCTCGTTGAAGAATTTAACGCGTCGCAAAGTGAAATCGAAGTGGAACTGCACATCGGCGGGAGTGACGGACCTTCCCGTGAGGCGTTCATCGTAAGTATGGCTGGTGGCGTGCCGCCCGACGTTTTTGGCACTTCGATACAGGGGAGTTTGCTTCGCTAGGGTTTGCCGTTCCCATTGATTCCTATCGAGAACGCTCGCCCGTCTCTTCGGATCGCGAAATTCTACCTCCGGTGGTCGCCAGGCATATGTACGACGGTCGTGGAGGCATTGATGAAGTAGCAAGCCGCTTGAGTCACGGGGAATGCGCCTCTGAGGAATCACGTGATCTCTGAAGAAACTATGTTGCAATCATCGCGGAACTCTCTGTCGTACCTTTCGCGAAATCGTTCGGAGGTGCAAAGCGTGCGCATAGCGTTAGCCCAGTTTTTTCACGAAAGCAACATGTTTACTCGGCTAAGAACCTCAATCGACTCGTTTCGAGAGACCGAATACGTCTTTGGTCAACAGGTCCTCGCCTGCCATGAGGGGCTGCAGACCTATGTGGGCGGTATGATTGACGCAGCACGTGCAGAGGGCGTTGAACTCGTTCCCGTGATCTCTGTTCGCGATTCGCCCGGACCCCTCATCGCGGAGGAGGCTTTCCGGGATATTCGGAAGGATTTTTCGGAGGCGTTTAGGGCCTTGGGGCCGGTCGATGCGATCTGCCTCGCGCTTCATGGCGCGGCGTGTTCGGAAGGCGAACTCGACCCCGAAGGGGTTTTGCTCCGGGATTTGAGGGCCTTGTACGGACAAGCGTTACCGATCGCCGCCACCTTGGACATTCATACCAATCTCTCAAACGACATGGTTGCAAATGCTACGGGTCTCTTTGGCAGCAACGTCTACCCTGAGGTGGACTCGTACGACCGAGGCCGGGAGTCGATCACTTTCCTCGCCCGCGTGGTTGACGGTGATATTCGACCGGTCACGGCGCATCGCTACCTTCCCATGTTGGCCCAATCGACGCGTCAGTACACGGGTGCTGATCCGGCCCGAAGTGTGCTAGAGCATTGTCGACGTCTGGAAAGGGAGCCAAACCTCATCGACTGCACGGTTTACTATGGTTACCCGGATGCGGATGTACCGTTTCTGGGTACCCACATTCTAACAATTGCCAATGGTTCAGTTGAACTGGCGGAGCGATCTGCGCAAGAGGTTGCCGACGCCATATGGCAGTCGCGCGAAGCGTTCGCCGCCGTACCTCCGGATCCAGAGACGGCAGTCATGCAAGCCGTTGCGCACACTGGATCCCCGGTCGTGATTGCGGAGAGTTCGGACAACCCGGGTGGGGGTTCGGCGGGAGACGCCACGAGCCTACTACAGGCAATGCTTGAGCGCGCATCAGAGATCGTTCCGGCGGCCTTCGCCTCCATTACAGATCCCGAAACTGTGTTGGCGGCGCGGCGGGCCGGTGTTGGAGCAACATTAGCTGCCCGTATTGGAGGGAAGAGTCCCGACGCGCACAGTCCGCCGATTGTGTCCGAGGCGCTGGTGAAAGCGCTCACCGATGGTGAAAGCGCTCACCGATGGTGAGTACGTGCTTTCGGGGCCGAAACAGACCGGCCAGCGCGTCTCCATGGGACCGAGCGCCCTGCTGGAAGTTGCGGGAATCGATGTGGTGGTAAGCTCCAAACCACGCCAGATTTACGATGAGGAGCCGTTTCGGCTGCATGGAATTTCCGTAAACGAGTACAACGTCGTCCGGCTCAAGTCCACAGTGCATTTTCGCGCTTACTATGAATCTGTTGCATCCCACATTATCGTCACCTCCGGACCGGGCCCTTTTCATCGGTCCGCGAACAAGCGTCGGTACACCCGAACATCTGAGCCGTTGTGGCTTGGATAGACGAACCCATATAACTCCGTATATTGGTGGAAGCTCGATTATCCGTAAAGAACTCCTCGGACGATTTATAGAGGCTCCAATTACGGATGTGGGTGAAAGGAGCGCGAGCGCGTGAGCGGTATTCGAGCGGCACTTTTTGGCGTACGGGATAAACACGCGGGAGCACATCTCAAGACACTTCAAGTGATGGATGAGGTGAGCGAGATTCTCCTCTGGGATGAGGACCGGGATGCCCTACGCCGTGTGCACTCTGAACGCGGGATGAAAGTGACCGCTGTATACACAGACCGAGACGAACTCCTTGCGAACGAGAAGGTGCACTTCGCCATCGCTGCCGTGCGCAACGATAAGAGCGCCGAGATGTGCACTCGACTGGTCGAGGCAGGCGTGCATGTGATGAGTGAGAAACCGATCGGGCTCGACGCGCAGGAGACAGCGGGTGTGGTAAAAGCCGCCGAGCGGGCCGGAGTCCAGTTGGGCGTCTGCTATCAGAACCGATACAATCCGGTGAGTCTGGAGGCCCGTCGGCTCACTCAGGAGGGCATCATTGGACGCGTGACGAGTTGCGAAGCCAGAATGGTCACGTCTCAGGTGAGATTTCGAAATCCCAAGGGCTGGCTCTTCGACAAGGCCAAGGCGGGTGGGGGCATCCTTGCGTGGCTCGGTTGCCACTACGTTGACCTACTCCGGTTTGTCTTGGACGACGAGGTGGCGTCGGTTGTCGCGTTTTCGGATACGGCAAGCGGCGAAGCCATAGATGTGGAGGACGTAGCTGTACTCGCTCTGCGATTTCGGAGAGGTACACTTGGGACACTCACTGCGGGATATCAACTTGCGCTAAGTGATAAGGGAGGGCCGAATTACGATACGTATTTGGCGTTTCGAGGTACCGCCGGGCAGCTGAATTGGAGCCGCGAACAGCCACCTGCGTTGCATGTGGAGAGCACCAACGATAACTGGGCCGCAGCTCCGATCCGGCGGTTCGAGTATGAGCTGGCTCCATCTCCGGCGTACGCAGGTACCTATGGATTGCAGTTCATGCGGCGTTTCCTCGCGTCCCTCCATGGGTGACGGCCAACCTCCGGCCAGTGGTCAGGATGCCCTGCAGGTGGCGAGAGTGATCGACGCAGTGTATGAGTCCAGTCGTACGGGTCGCCGTATCGACTTGTAATCCCACGTTGGCCTCGACCAAATTAAAAATGCAGAAGAGTCGGTGAGCCTAGGGCGCTCGGTTTTCGATTTCGTCGGCCGGCGAACCGGGAAATACGGAGCGCTGCAGCCATTGATGATAGAAGTGTTCGGCAACGCCGATGGCAAGAGCGACGATGAGCGCTCGCGTCAAGGTTATACCCGAAAAGGGTGCGAACCAGGCGAATATAAACGCGACGCCGACATCGGCGCTGACCGCTGCGGCGTTCCCCCACGCAGGTAAGATCATCATGTCTCCCGCAAGGTACAACGTGAGCGTAAGAGCAGCGCTCAACACGAGTACATCGGTGAGCGTCGCCTCAGTCACCGGCAATAATGTAACGCTTGTGATGGCAAGCACGAGCAGCCATTTTATGAGTATCGCAGGGATGTGTTTCATGCGGCGCGCCTCCATTTCCTTACTACGCCATTAACCTGTCTTGGTCGGGGCGTCGTTATTCTCTGATCTCAAGTAGGCTCAAAAAGAGGCGCCGCTACAAAAGCGACGCCTCTCTTGGACGGTACAACATGGGTTCGCCAATTACGGGTCTCCTGTTATTTCTCCAAACTCTCGGCGACATCTCCCTTGGTCGATTCAAGCCCCTCGGTTTCGTCCTCCTTGGAGAGAAACCAACCCCCGAGCGCAATTCCAACCAGGACCACCCAAAAGGTGAGCTTCCAAGCGGGCAGTTTGGGAAAGTGCTCATCGAGAACTGCAATCTCTGGATGAGCGAGGGTAAAGACGACCAGTTTCACACCGACCCAGCCAACGATGAGAAAAGCGGCGGTCTCCAAACCGGGCTTTTGCTTAAGTAGCTTGACGAACCACATAGCGGCGAAACGCATGATGACGACCCCGATCAAACCGCCTGTCAAGACGACTCCGAACTGTGCTCCGTCAAGACCGCCGATATGGGGGAAGTCGGTTGCCGGCAAGGTGACTGCGAGCGCGACGGCCGCCAGGATCGAATCGACGGCGAAGGCGATGTCGGCAAGCTCAACTTTGAGGACCGTCGTCCAAAATCCGGAACCGTTCTTTTGTGTCGTCTCGATCTCCTCGTGCTTGTCCTCGCGATGAAGCACGTACTTCCTGACCAAATGGTTTCCGGCAATAAACATCAGATATAAAGCGCCGATTGCTTGCAGCTGCCAGACGTCCACCAAAAAGGAGATGACGAATAGCGACCCGGTCCGAAAGGCGAACGCGCCGGCTAACCCGTAAAAGAGTGCTTTCTTGCGTTGCGCCTCGGGCAAATGTTTCACCATCACCGCGATGACGAGTGCATTGTCTGCGGCGAGCAAGCCCTCCAAACCGATCAAGACCACGAGAACCCACGCGTACTCGAGTACGATTGCTAAATCCATCAATGTTCCTCCCTAGATGTGATCGCCGTGTGTTTAATAACACGACTCGACCGATGCGTGCCCAGCCCTCGATTGGGGCGGCACAACCTAACGTCGGGCGCTTGTAGGCCGGCATGATGTTAAAGATTTTGGATGTCGTTGGGGTGCCCGATTATAATGAAGTGGGCGCTTGGAAGTGAGGAAATATGTTGGCAAAACCGCCTCCCCAGTCCGCTTTCAGGATGCTTTAGGATGCAGAAAACACAAAAAGACCTTCACGCGTTGGGCTGCAGTGAAGGTCTCGCATCCAGAGCTTTCGGTCTGGGCTCGCAGCGGGCGGTATCGCCGGAATGACGCCACGAAACAGGGTGCTACTCCCCTTCGGTAGATAGTATGCCATTCCTATGGGTGTTAAGTCAATGCGCCGCGAGTATTTTTTCGCGGGTTTCTTTGAGGTCGGTCCGCTTAGTTGGTCGTCGATTAACCAAGGATCGTGGAAGTCCGAACGACATTCGAAGGAATCCTTTCTGTGCTTGGGGAATACTATGAACGAACACCAGTTCGATCTAGGGGGATTGTCCAGAGTGGCCCAAACTGCTGCTGTAAAAGATGGACGTAGTGAGGCGTTAGACTTAACGCTTCTAGGGATTCGAAAGCAACACGGTGACGGAGCGATTATGCGGCTCGGCGAGGCGGCCGGGAAGTTGCACGTGGAGAGTATCTCCACAGGGGCGTTATCTCTCGACTTGGCGCTTGGCGTCGGCGGCCTGCCACGGGGTCGGGTTGTTGAGATTTACGGTCCAGAATCGTCGGGGAAGACGACGCTCGCGCTGCACGTTATTGCGCAGGCCCAACGTAACGGTGGGATTGCCGCGATGATCGATGTTGAGCACGCCCTTGACCCAGTGTACGCCGGCAACTTGGGCATCGATATCGAGAATCTGTTGGTCTCACAACCCGACAGCGGTGAGGCAGCTCTCGACATCGCCGAAGCGTTGGTGCGTAGTAACGCAGTGGATGTGATCGTCGTCGACTCCGTGGCCGCGCTCGTCCCTCGCGCTGAGATCGAGGGTGAGATGGGCGACGCACACGTCGGACTGCAGGCGCGTCTCATGTCTCAGGCGCTGCGTAAACTCACAGGGGCGATCAGTCGCAGTCGTGCGATTGTGATCTTTATCAATCAGATCCGCGAGAAAGTCGGCGTCATGTTTGGATCGCCGGAGACGCAACCGGGTGGCCGGGCCTTAAAGTTTTATGCGTCGGTTCGCATCGATGTCCGTCGTATCGAGACGCTCAAAGTCGGGACCGAAAGCGTCGGCAATCGGACGAGAGCCAAGGTGATCAAGAATAAGGTGGCTCCACCGTTTCGTGAGGCTGAGTTCGACATTCTCTATGGTCGAGGGATCTCTAGGGAGGGCGACGTCCTTGATCTCGCCGTCGACCAAAACGTGGTCTCCAAGAGTGGCTCGTGGTACTCCTACGGAGAGATGCGCCTTGGCCAAGGTCGGGATAAGGCCAAGGAGTTTCTAGCTGAGAGCGTCGATGTGTTGGCGGAGATCGAGGCCAAGGTGAGGGAGGCGGTTGGTCTTAGTTTGAATACGGCGGCAAATGAGGAAGGGGCCGACGAGTCAGACCTCTAAGGATTGAAGGCGTTACGTTCCCCGGTGACGAGTCTCGGGGCTTCTTTGATAATTGTTAGATTCGCCTTCAAGGAGAGTGCCGCGTGTTTGATTTACTCCTACAAAACGGATTCATCGTCGACCCACGCAATGGGATCTCGATGCAAGGTGACGTTGGCATCACGGGAGAGCGGATTGCGGCCGTGGCGCCGCAGCTCGATCCCGCATCTGCACGCAGTGTGATCGATCTGACAGGTCGCACTCTGATTCCTGGAATCATCGACCCGCATGTACACGTGTCAGGGCGGTTCGGCACGGCATACGGCTGTCGCATGATGGCCCAGGTTGGCGTGACGACGGGTATCGATCTGGCAGGAGAGATTGAGGGGATTGCCGCTGCGCTCACCGAGAGCGGCTGTGGACTTACGCTGGGGTACGTTGCGCCGTTGATCCCGGGAGTGTCGCTGAGCGGAGCGGACCCGGACGACACAGAGATCGAGCGCAGCATTCAACATAGCCTCGACCAAGGCGCTCTGGGCGTTAAAATCCTGGGTGGACACTACCCGTTGACGCCGAAGGCGACAGCCGCGGCGATTCGCCTGGCCGACTCCCGAGGGTGCCACATTGCTATTCACGCGGGTACCACCGAGACCGGCAGCAACATCGACGGACTCGAGGAGGCGGTTCGGTTGGCCGCGGGGCGCCGATTCCACCTGGCGCACGTCAACAGTTACTGCCGTGGCGTGATTCAATCTCCGCTCGTTGAGGTCGAGCGGGCTCTCGCCGCCCTGCGCGGCGCCGACAACGTGCTCTCTGAATCCTACCTTGCCAGGATCAATGGTACAGGGGCTCAGTGTTCTGAGGGCGTCCCGATCTCTAACGTCACCAAGACGTGCCTCAAGCAAAAGGGGTATCCAGCGACGGAGTCGGGGTTGGAAGCGGCGATCCATGCGGGTGATGCCCAGGTTCATGTGGAGCGCGGCGGAGTGATCACTCTACAGGGCGGCTCTGAGGGTGTGACGGTATGGAAAGAGAAGGGGACGAGCGTCGCAGTGAGTTTCTACGTCAATGCTCCCGAGGCGACGTTCGCGCTTGCAGCGGCCAAAGAGGGCGATCGATTCCTCGTCACCGCTCTAAGTACAGACGGTGGTTCAATGCCGCGCAATACGACGGTCGAGCAAGGGCTTGCGATGGTCCGCTACGGCGCCCTCTCACTGGACGATTTTGTGCTCAAGACGAGTTGGGGACCGGCCACGATCTTTGGGCTGGGCAATAAAACGGACTTAAGTGTCGGAACGGACGCCGACATTACGGTGTTGGATCTCGAACAAGACAGAGCCGTCATGAGTTTGGCACACGGTCGGCTCGTCATGATTGACGGTGTCGTCGTAGGTCAAGGCGGTCGCTTACTCGTCACGTCGCATAGTGGCGGGTCAACGGGAATCGGTTCCCGGAGCTTATTGGAGTCTCTCTGCTTATACTGGTTAGCAGGCTGACGTTCTCGCAGCCAAGAGGGGGAGGCTCATGAGGGGCTGTTGTAGGCATCGCCGGAAACGCCGCCGCAGACGGTGTCGTTCCCACAGGAGGCACTGCCGTTCGCAACGGAGTCGATTCTGCAGCCATTTGAAATTGGCCATACGCAACGTTGATAGGGCCATCGATCACTACGTGAAGGCTTGCAACTCCACGGCGAACGACCGCATCCAATGCCTGCTCGCATCCAACGTCCGCGCGCTGCGTTCAGTCCGCGCCGACTCAATCAGCATCTACCGACGCTGTTGTCGGCCGCGCAGACGGCGGTGTTGCTCCCGATGCACCTGTTGCGTGTGATCCGTACCACGAGAAGGAGCTGTCGCTAATGAGGTGTGATCCCGTTTTGTGACGCTCGCCGTCGTTGAACGATGTAGCCGACACCGAGCACCGCTGCGACACAGATGAGGCCCGCCGGAGCGGTCGCGCCTTCTCCTAAGGTGGCGAGGATCAACGGATCTTCGGCGAAGAGATGGCCCGCGGTCCAAGCGAGGATGCCGGCACCGACGTAAACAATCACCGGAAAGCGGTTCATGACGGCGGCGATAAACTGACTCCCAAAGATGATGATGGGGACACTGAGCGCGATGCCAAAGGCAAGCCACCCGAGGTGGCCCTTTGCCACCCCGGCCACGGCCAGAGCGTTATCCAGGCTCATCACGGCATCCGCCACGATGATCGTGCGGACGGCGGCGCTTACCGAAAGCGCGGCGGCGACGTCTTGACGTGACTCTTCTACGAGCAATTTAAAGGCGATCCACAACAAGAGGAGCGCCCCTGCAATCATTAAGTAGGGGACGCGCAAGAGCAGGGTTGCGATTGACGCGAACACAAAGCGGAGGCCGACAGCTCCGGCGGTGCCCCAGTAGACGGCTTTTTGTCGGTCGCCGGGTGGCAGAGAACGACTGGCCATTGCGATAACAACGGCGTTGTCTCCTCCAAGGATCACGTCGATGAGGACGATGCTGGCGACGGTGACCAGGACTTCGCCCATTCTCGGACCCACCTCCCCGCCAGAGGCCTGAGTTATTCGAGATAATGTATGCAGGGAAGTGGGCTCTGATCATCCCGACCTCAATGGACCGGCGCATTTGCATATTGCTCCGACGTGGCGGCATGTGTATAGTTGAGATAATTTGGCGACTGGGCCTTAAACGTACACCCCCTGGAGGTATAACCTGTGAAGCCACTACGACCGTACACCCTGGAGACCCTGGCTGTGCACGGAGGACAAGCTCCTGATCCGACGACAGGCAGCCGGGCCGTTCCTATCTACCAGACGACCTCCTACGTCTTCGCGGACGTCGGCCACGCACAACAACTCTTCTCACTCGATGAAGCCGGCCATATCTATACTCGGTTGGGCAACCCCACGACCGATGTGTTTGAGAAGCGAATCGCCCAGCTCGAAGGGGGAGTTGCGGCCGTAGCGACCGCGAGCGGTCAGGCTGCGATGACCGCAGCGATCCTCGCGCTGGCAAGCGCGGGCGACGAGATTGTCTCATCCTCCCATCTATACGGGGGGACCCACACGCTGTTCACGGCGACCCTGCCCCAGATGGGGATTCACGTACGACTCGTCGACCCTAGCGATCCGGACGCGTTTCGAGCGGCAATCACAGACAAGACCAAAGCCGTCGTCACTGAAGTGATCGGAAATCCTAGGCTTCACGTTGTGGATATCGAAAGGGTCGCCGAAATTGCGCACGAGGCCGGGGTCCCTCTCATCGTCGACAACACGTTCGCCACGCCGTTCCTTTGTCGGCCGCTCGAGTGGGGCGCGGATATCGTGGTACATTCGGCAACCAAGTGGATCGGCGGTCACGGCACGTCCATTGCCGGCGTGATCGTCGACGGAGGTCGCTTCGATTTCGGCAACGGTCGCTTTCCACAGTTTACGGAGCCGGATCCGACGTATCACGGACTCAGCTTTTACAACGACTTTGGTACACTTGCCTTCAGTACGCGTGTGCGAGCCCGATATCTGCGCGACATGGGTGCGTGCTTAAGCCCGTTCAACGCCTTCCTGCTCCTCCTTGGGTTGGAGACGCTCTGTCTGCGGATGGAACGGCACTGCGAGAATGCGCTAAAGGTGGCACAGCACCTGCAGTCTCACCCCGCGGTGGAGTGGGTCTCCTACCCAGGCCTTCCTGAGCATCCGTCGTATGCGGCTGCGCAAAAGTACTTGAGCGGCGGCTACGGCGCGGTCGTGGTCTTTGGCATTCGAGGCGGCGTCGAAGCCGGAGCAGCGTTAATCAACCGCTCGGTCCTATGGTCCCACTTGGCCAACGTCGGCGACGCCAAGAGCCTGATCATTCACCCGGCCAGCACGACCCACCAACAACTTAGCGAAGAGGAGCAGCGGGCCGCCGGAGTCTCTCCCGATCTCGTCCGACTCTCAGTGGGGATCGAAGGGGTGGAGGACCTACTCGTGGAGCTTGACGAATCGTTATACGCAGCCACCGGGATGGGAAGCGCCAAGACGACGATCACCAACAGCGAGAGCGTCATACGACGAGTGGCGGGGGCGGCGACGGTTCCCGAGGAACATACGCAAGACGGCTCCGGGGTCGGTCAGGGGGTGTCGACTCGCCGTCGGCAGGTGGTCGCAGTCGTGGGTCTCTCGGATGAACCCGGTCGCCCCAGCTTCCGAGTGACTCGTAAACTCCAGCGCCAAGGGTATCGGATCATACCCGTGAACCCGTTCGTTGAGCGCGTCCTTGACGAGCGTGCGTACCCGTCTCTCACGGAGGTGCCCGAGTCGGCCGACGTGGTGTTGGTCTTTCGCTCTTCTAAGCACGCTCCTGAGATTGCTCGACAAGCCGTCTCTCTGCCCAACAGACCGGTTCTGTGGTTACAGGAGGGGATTGAGAGCGAGGAAGCAGCCCAGATCGCAGCCGACGGCGGGCTCGCGATCGTGATGAACCGCTGCCTTTGGAAAGAGGTGCAGCGCCTTCAGGGACCCATCACCACGTACCTCGGGCAGTCGTAAGCAGATATGAGAGAGCTGCTGGGGCGAGGTGTCGTCAAGCAAATCGCATTGAGCGCCGACGTGTGGCGAGTGGTGTTAAGTGACGGCCTGACGTGTATTGTAAAGCGCGTGCCACGACAGTCGCTGCCCACGTGGCAACCTGGGCAGCCGTGGGCGGAGCTGGTGGCGCTCGACATCCTGGCTGCCGAGGGTGCGCCCGTCCCTAAGTTGGTTGCAGCGGACTTGGAGCGCGGCTTTCTCGTACAGTCGTTCATAAAAGGGACGACACTGCGAGAGGTTCACGACTCCGGCGCATCGGAGGTAGTCGCCCATCTGGACGAGGCTGTTCACATTATCGAGGCGCTCCTTGATCAGGTCGCGTCAGAGGTGAAGCCTTTTCTCGTCGAGTCGCAGGCAGAGGAGCGCACCTCGATGTTCGCACGGGTCCGCCGGGCACTCACCCCCGACGCGGCGGCTGCGTGGGATCATCTACTGGCCGCCGGCTTCGAGGATGACGTGCCTGCGCCAAGCCTAGGCTCCCTCGACATACAACCGGAGAATGCGATCGTTAACGACCGAGTCTTCCTCATCGACTTTGCCACGCTGGGCCGTGTGGACCGCGAGCGGCGCATCGTAGGGTACGTGCACCGTGCTCATCCGCGACCGGGCACCTTGTTGTCCCCGCGGAGTTACGCGGCGTACTCGAGCCGGTGGGGTGAGGCCGGAGCGTTGCGTTTGGCGGCTTACGATTTCGCGTTCACCCTTCCGATCATCGAGGCGGCGGCAAAGGCTCCCCGGGGTGGAAAGTCAACGAGCGATGATGCTCTCGGCCTTTGGTGCAGGGAGCGATTCGGTGACGAGCGGCTGGAGTTGATTCGTAAAGGGTTGAGATGGGAAATTCTACAGGAGTTGCGCACTCGACGCTGAATGGCTCACGTTGGATACACTGTACATAGAGGGAGGGATCCAAGGATGAGTGAATGGCAACCTCGCGGCCGTGATGTGATCATCGGCGATATTCCCTGGTTGGCGCGCATCACCGATAAAGCGCGGGCGAAAGCCGATGGGACAATCGGTGACTATATCTTTCCTTGACCCATCGACAGGCGGTTTCTGGCAGAAGCCGGTATTTCAGCGGATGACTTTCTCAAGCTTGCGGATGAACACCGTTCCGACAATGAGTTGGTGGCTGCCTTGAAAGAGCGCACCGCCGACAAGGATTTGCGTTCATTCCAACCGTAACGTCCTATATCAAGCATTCAACGTGTACGCTTGCGACGAAAGGCCGACTCTCGTAATCTTCCTCCAGAGAGCGGCCTTTCAACTCTCTCCACCAACTCTCACACCGAGCATCGTTTAGCCCTCCACTATTGCGCGAAGGATAACCGTGACATGTGTACCATGATCACAAAATAGGAGTTGGTGACGATGAACCAATCTCTTCTGCAACTCTTTCGAAAGTGGATGGGCAAAGGCGGGGATACCGAAGCCGCAGAAGAGATCGCGGGTTACGCCTCAAAGTCGGCGGGCCAAGCGGTTGGGACGGCTGAGACGTACAACTTGGGGCCTCAGAGCGCAGTGCGGCTCTCGCCGATCCCTGCGGAGGTGCGTTCGGAGTTAGGCATCGCCTACTCGGGGCCGCTGGCTTCGCAAGCGGAGAAAGTGTATGTACGGTGCGGCGAAGGACCCGGTGATTGGCGAAACGTGCGGGATGTGCCGATGGAGAAGGACGCGGATTCCGGTGAATGGTTCGTACAGGTGCAAACGGCCGAAGAGCCCGGTACCCTCGAATTCTGTTTCCACGATGGCTCCGATCATTGGGATAACAATAACGGACGCAACTGGAACGTCACCGTGCATTAATGTAGGAGATGATTCCAGGAGGAAGTGCCCCCGGTCGCGAGGAAGGATCCAACTGGTGTTACTGTGGCACTCAGGCGAGGAGGTAGATGTCGTATGCGTGCTTTCCACGAGGAGACACGTCTGTTCGGTGTCGGTGAATTGGAGCCAAAGCCAAGCGCGAAGGAGGTTCTCGCGCACGTGCGGGACGCGCTCGAAGAGAAAGGTTACCGACCCGTGGATCAAATCGTCGGGTATCTAGTCTCCGGCGATCCCGCCTATATCACGAGCCATCGTGACGCCCGACTTTGGATCCGCAAGATCGAAAAGGACGAGCTGCTTGAGGAAGTCGTCCGTTATTATTTGGACAATGCGTAATTAGCCACTTCACGCGGGGAGCTGCCGGGGGCCCCCAGTTGTGCCCAGCGAATCGGTTATCGGGGGGACTTTGGTAGGAGGCATAGACAACCTATGGCAACGCTCTTCGTTCAAGGAGGGCAACCGCTGCGCGGCGATGTCACAATCAGTGGCTCAAAGAACAGCGCGCTCGGCATTTTGGCAGCCGCCGCGCTGGCCCGTGGCGAGTGTGTCCTGGAGAACATCCCCAAGCACACGGACATCTTTAACATGTGCCGTATTCTACGTGAGCTCGGAGTCGACGTTCACGTAGACGCACAGGGGCGTTTCCACATCAACGGCGCCAATCTGGCGCATACCAAACCCCCGTACGAGCTGGCCCGCAAGATACGCGGCTCTTTTTACGTGGCCGGCTTGCTCTTGGCGCGACTGGGCGAGGCCGAGGTGCCTCTGCCCGGCGGGTGCGCGATCGGTTCGCGCCCGGTGGACTACCACTTGCGGGGCTTTGAGGCTCTTGGCGCTGAGGTGAAGGTCGAGCACGGATTTATGAAGGCCCGGGCGACGCGCATGGTTGGAACCAAGATTTATATCAACCGCGCCAGCGTCGGTGCGACCGTCAACGCCATACTCGCCGCCACGTTCGCCCGCGGTACAACCGTCTTGGAGAACGCCGCCAAGGAGCCGGAGATCGTGGATCTGTGCATCTTTCTCAACGCGATGGGGGCCCAGATTCGCGGTGCCGGCACGGAGTCGATCCGTATTCACGGGGTGGACTCCCTCTCCCCGGTCGAGTATGGAATTATTGCTGACCGGGTGGAGGCGGCGACCTACATGATCGCGGTCGGCGCGAGCGGCGGCAATGTGACGTTGCATAACATCGTTCCTGAACACCTGCGTACCCCCATCGCCAAGTTGGAAGAGGCGGGCATACAGATCGAGCAGGGCGACACGGAGCTCGTCGTACGGGCCTTACGGCGTCCGCGTCATGTCGATGTCGAGACGGCTGTTTACCCGGGTTTCCCGACTGACTTGCAACAGCCGTTCGTCGCCTTGATGTCTGCGGCCGAGGGGACGAGTATCGTGCGTGAGACGGTCTTCTCCGACCGCTTCCGTTACGTCGATGAGCTGCGCCGCATGGGCGCCGACGTCAAGGTGGAGCAGGACGCTGCGATTATCCGTGGTGTTGAGCGCCTGACGGGCGCTCCAGTCGAGGCCTTCGACTTGCGGGCGGGGGCTGCGATGGTGGTGGCGGCCCTGGGGGCGGATGGCGAGACGGCGATTCATGGCGCCGAGATTCTCGATCGGGGCTACGAAGACTTGGACGAAAAGTTGCAGGCGTTGGGCGCCGACGTCTACCGAGAGGGCTCGGTGGAGCCGGAGGTGGACGAAGCAGAGTTCCACCGCTCCCTTGACGTCAAGCTTTAGCGGCGTGCAGATTAACTCTCCGCGGGAGGCCTGCCAGGGTGGGCCTCCAAGCGGACATACACTTTGCGACCGAGCACGATGAGCGTCGGCGTCATGGTGTAGTCGGCCATGTCGATCTCAACGGTCCGACTCAACGCGTTCTCTACAAGGGACGCGTTGAGCGCGTCGATCTCTTCGCCGACGAGGTGCTTGAGGAGTTCGTGTGCCTGCTGTTCGATGTGAAGGCGCACGTGCTCTTGGGTGAGGTTCACCACTTCGACTTCGACTGAGTGGACCGGTGCCCGGCGCTGCTCTGTAAGAGTTCGCTCCCGGCTGGCGAGTGTGGCAGAGAGACGTTCAACCTCGTCCATGAGCACCGCATTGTCCAAGGTGAGTCGGTCGACGTGCTCTCCCAGTCGCAGCGTCGCAAGGCTCATGCCGACCAACACTCCGAGGATCACGCTGGCTAGGGCGCGCCACCACATCGCTACTCGCTCCCTGCGAGTGTCAAGATGATCCAGTATCCGACCGAGGCTCCGAAGAAGCTGCTCAAGATGACCACAAGCTGGTGAAGGAGGAGCCGCACCTCACCCGACCACACGCTCGTGTCGATCGCCTGGATCGCTGAGAGCGATCCACCCATGGCGGTCAAAATGGCCCAGAGTTTGATGGGTTTGGCGATGATCAACATCGTATGAAATGGCGAGTTGAATGTGAACAGGGCGGAGAGCGATCCGACCAAGCAGCCACCCAGGACGACTCCGAGCGCTGTGAAGAAGGGGAGGCCCACGTTCTCCAGCAGATTCATCAGCACCAATCCACCTCGAAAGTCCACTTCGTATCGCACCATGTCGCTCACTTCTCACGCTACCTCAGGTATACGTGTCGTGTGGATCCGTGAGAACGACAGGCGGGGGACGAGGATCACTGCCGCGTTTTCGAGAAAGTGTGACTGATGTACGTTCACTCGGGAGGAAGCGACGTTGGCGGCTGAATTCGTTCACCTGCACGTCCACTCGGAGTACAGCCTTCTCGACGGCTGCGCTCGGGTGCGATCCATCCCCGAACGGGCCGCCTCGCTAGGCATGCAGGCCGTCGCGCTCACCGATCACGGCGCCTTGCACGGGGCAGTCCAATTTGCGCGGGCGGCAGAGGCCAACGGCGTAAAGCCGATCATCGGTTGTGAACTTTACGTCGCCCCCGACGGCCAGTCGCCGGAGCGGAACGGAAGCCGCGGCACCGCCTACCACTTGACGGTGTTGGCCGCCAATGCCGACGGATACCGGAATCTCATCCGCCTCTCCTCCTTAGGGTACCTCGAAGGCTTTTACTACCGTCCGCGTGTCACCAAGGAACAGTTGGCCGAGCACAAGGCCGGCCTCATCGTCCTCTCTGGCTGTTTAGCCGGTGAGGTGCCCACTCTATTGGCAGCGGGCCACTACGAACAAGCGCGCAGCGTCGCCGAGTGGTTTCGCGACGTGTTTGGCCGAGAGGCTTACTTTTTGGAGCTAATGGATCACGGTCTGGACGAGCAGCGCCTGGTAAACCAGGGACTCCTCCGACTCCACAACGAGCTGGGCCTCGAGGTGGTCGCCACCAACGACGCGCACTACCTCCAGCCCGAGGACGCGAGCGCCCAAGAGATTCTGACCTGTATTCAGACGGGGAAGCGGTTGGACGATCCGGATCGGCTCACGTTTGAGTCCGACCAGCTTTACCTCAAGTCTCCCCAAGAGATGCGTCACGCGTTCTCAGGCGCCCCGCGTGCTTTGCAGAACACGTTGGCGATCGCAGAGCGCTGCTCGTTTCGCATCGAGGAAGGAGAGGCCAAGCTCCCTTCGTACTCGTCGGTGAACGAGGCAGGCAGCGGCCCGGAGTTGCTGCGCCGTCTCGTCTTTGAGGGATTGGCGCGGCGGTACCCAAGTGGGTATGCGACGGCCGAGGCGCGCGCTCGCCACGAACTCGCGGTCATCGAGGAGACTGGTTTCACGGATTACTTTCTCATCGTTTGGGACTTGATTCGCCATGCGCGCGGGAAAGGGATCGCGGTCGGTCCGGGCCGGGGCTCCTCTGCCTCGAGTGTGGTCGCCTATGCGCTCGAGATTACCGACGTCGATCCCCTCGCCTATGGACTCGTCTTTGAACGCTTCCTCAATCCCGAGCGCGTGACGATGCCCGATATCGACATGGACTTCTGCTTTGAGCGACGTCATGAGGTGATCGAGTACGTTGCCGAGCGATACGGGGCCGAGCGCGTCGCGCAAATTGGCACCTTCGGCACTTTAGCTGCACGGGCGGCCGTGCGGGACGTAGGGCGAGTCTTGGGTCTTCCCTACTCCGAGGTGGACCGCATCGCCAAACTGATTCCCGCCGGCGGGGGCGTCACGTTGGATCAAGCGCTCGACGAGGCGCCGGAGCTGAGGGCGGCATACCGGGAAACGGAATCCTTTACTAAACTTGTCGACACGAGCCGTAAGGTGGAGGGGAGCCCGCGTCACCTCTCCGTCCATGCCGCCGGCATCGTCGTGTCGCCCGCGCCGTTGGTCGAGTTGATTCCGCTGTGTACGACGTCGGATGGCACGACGATCACCCAGTACGTCGGAGAAGACCTGGAGGCCTTGGGCTTCCTCAAGCTGGATCTCCTGGGGCTGCGTACTCTGACCGTTATCGACAAGGCGGTCGCACTCATTACGGAGCGTCAGGGAACCCCCCTAGAGATCCGCCGCATCCCGCTGGACGATCCCGAGGTGTACCGGACGCTTGCGACCGGCGAGACAGAAGGCGTCTTTCAACTCGAGACGGGCATGTTTCGGTCGCTCCTGCGCGACGTTGTTCCGCAGAGTTTCGAAGATCTCATCGCCATCTTGGCGTTGGGGCGGCCGGGTCCCATGGCCCGTCTTGGAGATTACTTGCGCTACCGTAGGGGTGAGGCTACGCCTGAGTACCCACACCCGGCCATGGAGGCCGTCCTCGCCGAAACGAGCGGGATCATGCTCTACCAGGAGCAGGTGATGCGCATCGCAACCGACCTGGCGGGTTATACGCCGGGCCAAGCGGATCTCTTGCGGCGTGCAATGGGGAAGAAGATTCCGGAGATGATGGACGTCGAAGAGGGGCGCTTTGTGAGGGCTGCCGTGGAGCGGGGCCTCGACGAACGTACCGCTCGAGCGGTCTTCACCGACATCGCCCGCTTCGCGGAGTACGGCTTTCCCAAGAGTCACTCGGCGGCGTACGCGTTGGTCGCGTATCAAACCGCTTACCTCAAGACCCACTTCCCACACGAATTTATGGCTGCTCTCCTCAGTAGTGTGATGAGTGTGACCGGCAGGGCCGGTCGATATTTACAGGAGTGTCGTCGCATCGGCATCCCCGTGGCAGGGCCGGACGTGAATGAGAGCGCCGTCGACTTCACCGTGCAGGACGGCGCGATCCGCTTTGGATTAGCTGCGGTGAAGCACGTCGGGCGGACCCTCGCCGAGCAGGTGCTGCACGCTCGTGCCAACTCTGCCTTTCAAACCCTAGAGGAGTTTTGCAGCCGCGTGCCAAGTTCGTTATTACATCGAAAAGCGCTGGAGAGCCTGATTCGTGTCGGCGCGTTTGCTTCGACCGGCATCTCCCGCAAAGAGGGGCTCGACCGCTTCGATCAGGCGCTACAAAGCCGCGGTCGCCTGGGGGCACACCAGGATCAGATTGCGCTCTTTGAAGGTGGCCAGACTCAGGCTACTCGGGTCGTTGATGAGCGCTCGGAATTGCAAACGGACGAGATGCTTATGGACGAGATTGAACTCCTCGGCGCCTATGTCTCGACAGATCCATTAGCGCCCTACCGTGAAGTGTTGCTCTCGTACCGCTTGCCCGAGCATATCGTGAACTCGCACCAGGGCCCGGCGCTAGCTGGAGGCGTCGTCGTCCAGATTCAAGAGACCCGCACGCGAACGGGACGATCCATGGCCTTTGTGACGTTGCAAGACATCGAAGGGCGCATCTGCGAGGTCGTCCTGTTTCCTCAAGTGTATAGCGCACTTCATGGCCTCCGGCCTGGAAGCGTGCTGGTTGCCAAAGGCAGGGCCGAAGAGGACGAGGGAAACGCGAAACTTTTGGCGGACGAGGTGCGTATGTTGGAAGGTGAACCTCTTGAGATTCACGTTGCGAGCGCTTCTCGGTTAAAAGCGTTGCATGGAAGCCTGCGGCGACATCCAGGAGGCCGCCCTGTTATTTTGTGTGTCAGCACCGATCGGGTAAAGGCCCGCTTGGTCTTGCCGCCAAGGTTTTGGGTGCAGCGGGATTATGGTTACGAGGGAGCGTTCGAATGATGAAGGAACGCGTGATGAGACTCCTCGCCGAGCGCGGCGTGCAGATCGACGATATAGCCGAAATTGTCTTTGAACTGCAAGAGAAGTATCTGCCTGAGTTGACAATGGAGCAGTGCGCGACCAGCGTCGAAGCCGTGTTGGCCAAGCGCGAAGCCCAACACGCCATCCTCACCGGCATCGCTGTCGACATGATGGCCGAACGGGGAGAGTTGCCGTCGCCACTCGACGAGATCATTCGGCGTGACGAGCCGCTTTATGGAGTGGACGAGATTTTGGCGCTTGCGATCACCAACATCTACGGGAGCGTAGGATTGACCAGCTTCGGGTACCTTGACAAACGGAAGATCGGTGTAATTGGGCGTATCAACCAACACAACGGTGGTCAGGTGCACACGTTCCTCGATGACTTGGTCGCGGGTGTGGCTGCTGCTGCCGCCGCGCGTCTCGCGCACCAGTTTGCCCGTGAGACGCCCGAAGAGGCCTCGGTTGACGCCTCGAAATCGGCTGGTCTATAATCGCGTAGGGTCCGCGATGGAAAAACATCGTAATCTTCGCGGACCCATAGTCGTCACGGAGGTGCGGTCATTTGGACGAAGGAATCGTCACCGGTGAATACATCGTGGTCAAGGCGCTCCAAGATGGAGTCACCATCATCGGCCTCACCCGCGGCAAGGATACCCGTTTTCATCACAGTGAAAAATTAGATCGTGGCGAAGTGATGATTGCTCAGTTCACCGAGCACACATCCGCCATCAAGGTGCGCGGCCGGGCACAGATTTGGACCCAGCACGGACCGGTCGAGTCGGGCAATTAGCGAGGAGGCACCCGTATGGTGAATGGAGTCTTTGAATGGGAGACCCCTCTCATTGAGTTGGAGAAGCGGATCGCTGAGTTGCGACGCTTCACGGACGAAGAGGGCATCGACTTCTCTGACGAGATCAAGACTCTCGAGCTCAAAGCGGATAAATTGCGCCGTGAGATATACGATGCGATCACTCCCTGGCAGCGAGTACAGATGGCGCGTCACCCCAAGCGACCGACAACGCTCGACTACATCGAGTTGATCTTCGACGATTTCTTCGAGATGCACGGCGACCGCACGTACCGGGATGACGAGGCGATCGTCGGCGGTATCGCGCTCTTTGAGGGTCGCCCGGTCACCGTAATTGGTCCGCAAAAGGGGCGCGACACCAAGGAGAACATTCGGCGCAATTTTGGTTTGCCCCATCCGGAAGGGTACCGCAAAGCGATTCGCCTCATGGAGCAGGCCGAAAAGTTTGGACGGCCAGTCGTCTCCCTGATCGATGTTGTCGGAGCGTATCCCGGCATCGAAGCCGAAGAGAGAGGTCAGGGTGTTGTGATCGCCGAGGCGATTCGGCGCATGTCCTTTTTTCGCGTTCCCATCGTATGTGTGGTAACCGGCGAAGGCGGCAGCGGTGGCGCTCTGGCCATTGGGGTCGGCAACCGCGTCCTCATGCTCGAACACGCCTGGTACTCGGTGATATCCCCGGAGATGTGCGCGCAAATTCTCTGGCGGGATGCCAAGCGGGCCCCCGAAGCGTCAGAATCCCTCTGTCTGACGGCCTCCGACCTTATGCGGTTGAACGTGGTGGACGAAGTGATTGAGGAGCCGCTGGGCGGAGCGCACCGTGATCGGGAGACAACGGCCGCGCGCATCAAGGAAGCGGTCGGGCGTCATCTGCTGGAGTTGGAAGGCCTCTCCCCTGACCAACTCGTCGAAGATCGCCTACAAAGGTTCCGTCAACTCGGCGTCGTCTCGTAGGCGTATGGGAGCGATTCGGTCGTGAAGGGTGGACAAGCAAGGTGACAAAGAGACCTCGAGTCGGTGTGTTGACGAGTGGTGGTGACGCGCCCGGTATGAACGCCGCGATCCGGACAGTCGTGCGGGCCGTACTCGCGCGCGGTGGCTCAGTCGTAGGCATTCAACGAGGGTATCACGGATTGATTCATCAGGAGTTTCAGGAGATGACCTCTCGTTCGGTCGCGGATATCGTGCAGCGCGGCGGGACCATTCTCAAGAGCGCTCGATCCCATTTGTTCATGACCAGTGAGGGGCGGAATCAGGCCGTTGCCAACCTAAGGCGGGAGGGGATCGACTCGCTCGTCGTGATCGGCGGTGACGGCTCGTTTCGCGGTGCGGCGGAGTTGACGCGCCTCGGTTTTCCGGCAGTCGGCGTCCCGGCCACCATTGACAACGATATCGCCTGCACCGACGTCTCGATCGGCTTTGATACCGCCGTCAACACGGTCGTCGACGCCATGAATAAGATCCGGGATACGGCGACGAGCCACGAACGCACCTATGTCATCGAAGTGATGGGCCGCCGCTCCGGCTTTATTGCGCTGTGGAGTGGGTTGGCGGGAGGGGCGGAGTCGATCCTCATACCCGAAGTGCCTCACGACCTCGATGAAGTGTGCGATCGGATCGTGCAGGGACATGCCCTGGGTAAGGCTCACAGCATTGTGATGGTCGCAGAGGGGCTTGACGGAGATCCTCACACCCAGCAAGACGAGAGCGCTGGATTCCGTGTCGCACGGGTGATACGAGAGCGCACGGGTTTCGAGGTGCGCGTCACGGTCCTTGGACACCTACAGCGCGGCGGCACACCCACGGCTTCAGATCGCATCCTTGCCAGTCGCCTGGCTTACCATGCGGTAGAGCTCGCGCTGGGCGGCGTCGGTTCCAAAATGGTCGGGATTGTACATAATCAAATTAAGGCGTTTGATATCGACGAAGCAGTCCGAGAGAACAAACAGGTGGATCAGAAGTATTACGAGTTAGCGCAGATACTCTCGTCGCTTTGAGTTAGACTACATTTTTAAAGAGGAAGTGCGCTCCCTTGAGACGGACCAAGATTGTGTGTACGATTGGGCCGGCTACGGAAAGCGTTGAAATGCTTGAGCGCTTGGTCCGCGCGGGCATGGACGTCGCTCGTCTCAATTTTTCTCATGGAACCCTCGAAGAGCACCAAAACCGCATTAACCGCTTGCGTGAGGTCGAGAAGCGCGTCGGCCGTCCTATTGCTATTCTCCTAGACATCCAAGGTCCAAAAATCCGCCTGGGTGACCTGCCTGGCGGACGATTGCGCATCACCGATGGCGACACCATCAGCATTCGCCCCGGCGGCGCCGAAGCGACAGTGGATGCGTCTAGCCATGTGACGCTCAACATTCCCTACGCCCCCTTGCTCACTCAGGTCGGCGAGGGACAGACGATCTTTTTGGACGATGGCCTCGTCGAGCTGCGGGTGGTCGAAACCCACGAGACGCATCTCACGGCGAAGGTCGTCACCGGCGGAGAGTTGCGCTCCCGCAACGGCGTCTCGTTGCCGGACGTCGCCGTCGACCTTCCGGCGATCGACGAGAACGATATCGCCCATATCCAGTTTGGGGTGGAAGCGGGGGTCGACTTTGTGGCGGCCTCTTTTGTTCGTCGCCCCGAACACGTCGATGCGGTCAAAGATTGCATCCTGGCTGTGGGCGGCAACCAGCAAGTGATTGCCAAGATCGAGAGTCGCGAAGGCGTGCGCAACGCCGACGCCATTTTGGAGCGGGCCGACGGCATCATGGTAGCTCGCGGGGATATGGGCGTTGAGTTACCGCCCGAGGAAGTCCCTTTGGTGCAACGGGCGCTGATTGAAAAAGGGAACCTGGCAGGCAAACCGGTGATCACGGCGACGCAAATGCTCGACTCGATGGCGCGCAACCCGCGTCCTACCCGGGCCGAGGTGACGGACGTGGCCAACGCGATCGTGCAAGGGACCGACGCAGTGATGCTTTCGGGGGAGACGGCGGTGGGGCGGTACCCCGTGGAGACGGTCCGGATGATGGATCGGATCGCACGCAGCAGCGAGGCGGCGCTCGATTACCCTTCGCTCCTCGAGCGGCGGCGCAATCGGACGGGCCGAAGCGTTGCCGATGCCATCGCTCGGGCGACGTGCGAGACGGCGGCCGACCTCAGCCTCAAGGCCATCCTCTGTTCGACGCAGTCGGGCAGCACGGCTCGGATGGTCTCCAAGTATCGGCCACAAGCGCCGATCGTGGCGGTCACGCCCAATCAGCACGTCGTGCACCAACTCTGTCTCGTTTGGGGAGTACTACCGTTGTTGGTTCCCCGTGCGCTGCAGATGGACGCGATGATCGACGTTTCGGTCGAGGCGGCCAAAAAGAGCGGATTGGTGCAGGATGGCGATCGAGTCGCCATCGCTGCGGGCGTACGAACGGGCACGCCCGGTTCGACCAACTTGCTGCAAATTCATGTGGTCGGCGAGAATCAACGTCGGGCCTACGCAAGCTTAGGGTAATGTGCATGTTGAGGGGAGACGGGGTTCATGAAGATCGGGGTTCCACGCGAGATCAAGGATAACGAGAACCGTGTGGGGATGACGCCCGCCGGCGTCGAGGAGCTCGTCAAGGCGGGACACGCTGTGTTGGTCGAAAAGGGCGCGGGCGAGGGGAGTGGGATCCTCGATGAGGAGTACACCCAGTCCGGCGCCACCATCCTCGGCTCCCCCGTGGAGGTCTTTGAGCAGTCGGACATGATCGTCAAGGTGAAGGAGCCGCTCCCTGAGGAGTTTCACCTGATTCAAACCGGTCAGATCCTGATGACCTACCTTCACTTAGCTCCTCTGCCAGAGCTCACCCGCACATTGATCGAGCGAAACGTGGTGGCGGTCGCGTACGAGACGATTCAGATGCCCAATGGAGCGCTGCCGTGTTTGACGCCGATGAGCGAAGTGGCCGGACGGATGTCGGTGCAGATCGGCGCCCAGTATTTGGAGCGCATGTACGGGGGACGGGGAGTCCTTTTAGGGGGTGTCCCCGGCGTTCCTCCATCGGATGTCGTAATCATCGGTGGAGGCACCGTGGGCACGCAGGCGGCCAAAGTGGCGCTGGGCATGGGCGCCCAAGTGACCATCGTCGATCTTAACGCGGATCGCCTGCGGTTCCTCGAGGATATCCTCCAAGGGAATGTGATCACGGTGATGTCCAACCGGTACAACATCGAGCGGGCGACGGCCTACGCCGACCTTTTGATCGGCGCGGTGTTGGTGCCGGGGGCGCGAGCGCCCCGACTGGTGACCGAAGCGATGGTGAAAAAGATGAAGCCGGGCTCGGTCATAATCGACGTCGCCGTCGATCAGGGCGGATGTGTCGAGACGGTCGATCGCGTGACGACACACTCAAACCCCACGTACGAAAAGCACGGAGTGGTACACTATGCGGTCCCCAATATACCTGGGGCAGTGCCGCGTACGTCGACACAGGCGCTCGTCAATTCGACGCTACCCTACATTTTGGAGATGGCCAACCGCGGCTACCAAGAGGCAGCTCGGCGTAACCAGGCGCTGGCGAAAGGGTTTAATGTGGTGCATGGCCAGGTCGTGCATGAGGCGGTTGCCCGGGCGCTCGATCTACCATGCGTCTCGTTGGAAGAGGTGCTCGTATGATCGTCTCGGCCGTACAAATGGACGTGCGCACGCGTGAAGTGCGCACAAACGTCGAGACGGCGTATCGGCACATCCAGGAGGCGGCCCGGCGTGGCTCTCGCGTCGTCCTTTTGCCAGAGATGTGGAATACGGGCTTCTCTTATCCGGACTTAGCCGACGTTGCCCGCGGTTCTTACGGACCGACCCTTACCTTTTTGATTGAGACGGCCCGCGAGACCAAGACGTGGCTAGTGGGAACCATCCCCGAGCCGAGTGACTCGGGCGTGTACAACGCCATGCATTGGGTCTCACCGAACGGCGAGGTGGTGGCGTGGTATCGTAAGGCGCATCTGTTTACCCCGACGGCTGAGGGCGAGTTCTTTGTAGCGGGGTCGACCTGCGAGCCCGTAACGACAGACTTCGGAAGAGCCGGAGGGCTCATCTGTTTCGACATCCGATTCCCGGAGATGGCCCGTCGCCTCACACTGGCAGGGGCGGCCTTCCTCTTTGTGCCGGCCCAGTTTCCACACCCCAGAGACGCCCATTGGGAGACGCTCTTGCGAGCCCGTGCGATCGAAAACCAAGTGTGGGTGATTGCCGCCAACCGTGTCGGTGAGAGTGGAAAGCTTGCGTACTTTGGCAAGTCCATGGTGGTGGATCCGTGGGGCGAAATCATAGAGTGCGAAGAGGGTGAGCGGGAGCGCGTCCTCACGGCCGAAGTGGAGCCGGGGATGGTCGACGATGTCCGTCGTCGCCTTCCGTGTGCCCGCCGTCCGGACATTTACGGTGACCTCGAACCGCGGCGCGGTGAGTGAACGCTCCGCTCTCCTGAGACATCTCCGCAACGGGATTTTTTGTAACGACGAAAAAAGAGGCCAACGGCTCACCCGCTCGAATGATTGAGTTCTTAAGGGAAGGTGTGGCTCATGGGTATCTTGCTTCGTCTACTCGGTCGCCTCAGACCGCACGCGTGGCGGGTGACGGTCGTCCTGGCCGCCATGGTGCTCGGCACGACGCTCATGTCGCTTATCCCCATCGTAACGGGAAGAGCCATCGACGCGCTGCCCGCAGAGGGCGGGCTGACGTCACAGGCTTGGTCGACGATCGCATGGAGCGCAACCGCCATCTTGGTGTTATCGATCCTTCGGGGCGCTTTGCAGTTCGCCCAGACGGCGCTCGCCGGTCGCGTGGGCCAGGCCGTCCTCTTTGAGCTCCGCAACGATATCTACAGCCACATGCAGTACCTTCCGTTCTCGTTCTTTGATAAAGCGCAGACCGGACAGCTCCTCTCCCGCGTGACGGCCGACGTCGACAGCATGCGGCAGTTTCTAGGCTGGGGCTTTATTCGGATGATCACACAGGTCTTCACCCTCCTGTTTATCGGGACCAGCGCATTCTTACTCCAATGGAATTTAGCGGCGGCTGCCATGGCCACCATTCCGTTACTGGTGTGGGCGACGATTCACTTGAGTCGTGCAATCCGCCCGGCGATGCGGCGCGTCCAGCAAGAGATTGCGACGATGAACACCGTGATACAAGAGAACCTGAGCGGCATTCGCGTGGTCAAAGCGTTTGGAAAAGAGGCTCGGCAGATCGGGCTGTTTAATGAGGCCAGCGGCAACTTCCTCGACGCCCAGCTCGATGTGGTTCAGCGACGGGCCTTGTACGGACCGGCCATCGACTTTGTTGGGGGCCTGGGCATGGTGGTGGTCCTGGCCTACGGGGGCCTCCTTGTCATCAACGACGCCATGAGCCTCGGGACGCTGGTCGCCTTTACCGTGTACATGGGCATGCTCTTGCAACCCATCCGAATGCTCGGTTTCCTCGTCGGTAACGCCGAGCAGGCGATCGCAGCGGGAGGACGGATCTTTGAGATTCTCGACACGGTGCCGGAGATCCGTAACGCTCCGGACGCGGTCGAACTGACGCATGTCGAGGGGCGCGTCCGCTTCTCGTCCGTCTCTTTTGCCTACGATAGTAAGACGCCCGTCCTGCACGACGTCAATCTCGACGTCGCCCCCGGGATGACTGTGGCGGTGGTCGGGGAGGCGGGCTCGGGCAAGACGAGTCTGGTGAATCTCATTCCTCGCTTTTACGACCCGCACAATGGCGCCATCCTGGTGGACGATCACGACGTACGCAAGGTGACGCTCGAGAGCCTGCGGCGGCAGGTGGGCATCATCCCGCAGGAGCCATTCATCTTTTCAACCAGCATCCGGGAGAACATCGCCTTTGGCCGCGACGATGTGAGTGACGACGAGGTGGTGCGCGCCGCACAGCGAGCCCAGTTGCACGAGTTTATTCAGACGTTGGATCACGGTTACGAGACGATCGTCGGCGAGCGTGGCGTCGGTTTGTCCGGGGGACAGCGTCAACGCCTGGCGATCGCTCGGGCGCTCGTGACGGACCCGAGGATCCTGATCCTCGACGACTCATTCTCCTCGCTCGATACGCGAACGGAAGCCAAGATTCAGGAGGCGCTCGGTGAGGTGCTGGCCGGTCGGACCTCGTTTATCATTGCGCACCGGCTCTCTACCGTGCAGTCAGCCGACTTGGTGGTCGTCATGAAAGAGGGACGCGTGGTGCAACGCGGGAGACACGAGGAGCTCCTCAATGAGGACGGACCCTACCGCAACATTGTGGAGGCGCAGTTGCGTGAGGAAGAGAGGCAGGCGAGCTAATCGTGGGCATGTGGCGTGGTGGCGGCGGATTTAGCGCCGAAGACGAACGAAAACCGATCGATCCCAAGCTCGTTCGTCGACTCTTTCGATATGCACTCCCTTACCGACGGGCTATCTTTTGGGCGATTCTGGGCATGGTCTTGGTGAGTGGGGCAAACCTTCTGCAGCCGCTGCTTCTGCGGCAAATACTCGATCGGCACATCATTGCCAAAGAGATCGACGGCTTGGTCGTCACGAGTTTGGTCTACTTACTCACCTATCTCGTGGTCTGGAGCGCAGGGTACTTTCAGGCCAAGTGGACGGCGTGGGCGGGCCAACGGGCCCTTTACGATTTGCGGACCCAACTCTTCCAGCACGTGCAAAACCAATCCCTGGGCTTCTTTGACCGCCGCAAGTCGGGTGAGTTGATGTCCCGTTTGGTCAACGACATCAACTCAATGGCGGACCTCATCAGTTCGGCATTCGTCCTCGTCTTGACGGACGCCGTTCTCTTGATCGGGATTGTGGCGATCCTCTTTAGCATGGATCCGCTGTTGGCGGCGGCCGTACTCTGTATCGTTCCGATCATGTGGTTCTCAGTGCAGCGCTTTCGTGAACGGCTCCTCGGCGCCTTTCGCGTCGTGCGTCGAAAGACGGGCGAGTTGAACGCCACACTCCAAGAGTCGATCTCGGGTGTGCGCGACATTCAGGCATACAATCAAGAGGGCTCCAAGCTCCAAAGCTTCACTCAGGTGAACCGAGAACAAATGAAGGCGAGCGTTCGTTCCGTCGACGTGTGGGCGATCTTTATGCCGGTGATGGAAGTGATCGGATCCCTTGGCATTGTAATCGTCTTGGCGCTCGGCGGCTACCGGGTGGGCCTGGGCATCATCTCCATTGGGACCTTGGCGGCGTTTATCGCATACGTCGAGCGCTTCATGCAGCCGATCCGGGCGCTTTCACAAGTGTACAACCAAGTACAAAGCGCGATGGCGGCGTCGGAGCGGATCTTTGAGATCATCGACACACCGCCTGCCGTCGTCGACGCGGCCGACCCCAAGTCCGTGACGGGCTTGCGAGAAGGCATCCGCTTTGACCGGCTCACCTTTGGCTACGATCCGGAGATTCCCGTTTTGAACCAGGTTGATCTCGACATTCCGGTGGGCAGTCGTGTGGCGTTGGTGGGGCCCACGGGCGCCGGTAAGACGTCGATCATCAACTTGGTCTGCCGCTTCTACGATCCGCAGGAGGGCTCGGTCCGGATTGACGGCGTCGACTTGCGGGAGTTGCGCCTTGCCGACTGGCGCCGGCGGATTGCCATCGTCCCGCAAGAGAGTTTTTTGTTCTCCGGAACGGTCGCTGAGAATATTCGTTTTGGGCGGGACGATGCCACGGATGAGGAGATGCGTCACGCGGCCAAGGCCGTTGGGATTGACAAGTACATCTCGCAACTTCCGCAAGGGTACGAGACGCAGGTGAATGAGCGCGGCGTTCGCTTCTCCATGGGGCAGCGGCAACTGATTAGCTTTGCTCGGGCGCTCCTGTGTAATCCTGACGTGCTTATCCTCGATGAAGCGACGGCGCACATCGACTCCGAATCGGAGGCGCGGGTGCAAGAGGCGCTCCTGACACTCCTCGAGGGCCGGACCTCTATCATCATTGCGCATCGACTGTCAACGATCCGGGCGTGTGACAAGATAGTAGTCGTCGACTCCGGCCGTCTGGTGGAAGAGGGGAGCCACGAGCAACTCCTGGAGCGCGACGGTCTTTACGCCACGTTGTATAAGGCTCAGTACGCCGAGGCGGCGGGTTGAACCTAGGAAAATTTCTTGTCGAAAAATGTCGATGGACTGATAGACAAATCTGGCCAATCCGGATATAATTACCACCAGAGGGAGTCACTGTGATCGTCGGTCATAAAGTTGGGCGCCTTTGACCGGCGGGAGTGAGTGGCGCAACCGACTACCCGAAGCGTACTGCTTTGTGGTGAGTCGGTTTTTTTGTTTTTGCAGATGAGTTAGCACGTAGCTTTCGATCGCCTTACCACCCCTCCCTTTCACTCTCTTTCACTCTATGGTACCGCCTTGGTTCCATCCGTGTCGAGGTGTGCATTGAGGGTCCTAGTTTGGATGGGACGTAAGTCCCGGGAGTTGGTCCGGGCGGAGACGAGAGGCAAGACCAGGCCGCGATACCAGCGGATGGAGCCGGGAGCTAGCGGATGTGGAGTAAAAGTGGAAGATCCGTGTAGGAGAATGGAGTCGCACCCACGCCACGTGGTCTTATTGGTAAGGAGTGTGTGAATGTGAGTATTTCAAAGCGAAGCCCTTGGTCACGCTGGATCACTTGGGGTATGGCCTTCACAATCGCCCTGCTTTGCGCGGGCGTGAGCGTTGCTTCGGCGGCCGCCCCCTCCGGTGGTGTCATCAGTGAAGAGGTTTACGGCACGTTGCCCCGCCTTCCCGGAGGCCTCGTACTCGGCGGAGTTGCCGGCGAGTCGGCGGATCACGGCTGGTCCCAGTTTGAACCAGTGAGCCCGTCCTCGGAGGTGCCGGATGCGCTGGAGGCGCTTTTAGAGCACGTGGCCGCCGAGCGCTTGACCGACGAATGGGAGATCGAGCGCGGGGCATGGCGTGCTGAGATGTCCGGTGAAGATGCAGGGACCACGGTCTTAGTGGAGAGCTTTACGACCAGTGTCGACCACGCTTCCTCGCAGTTCGTTGCATTGCGAGTGAGTGTGGAGGGTAGAGGCGACTCAGAGGTACCGGTCCGCCTGCTGGTAGAGAGCGCCTTGTTGGCTGATGACGGCAATGTGGCCGGGGTGATGCCGGCACGTGGAGAAGCGATACGCGGCGCGGTGGCTCTCACTGTGGCGCCCGAGAGCTCAGGGCTCAACGCCGTGCTAGCGGTGGGTGATCCGGTCGTCGTTGGTGCAGGAGAGGCCGCACGGGAGTTAGCGACATTGGTCTTGGATGCGCAGGCGGGAGAGACGACGCTGGTGGGTGCGCTAACGGATCTGTGGGGAACGACTCCCGCTGTGCAACTCGGCGACTCACTTGTATCGACAGGGGCCGGGGAGCCGGCGAGAGGTCGCATTGTGACGCTGAGCGGAACGGACCGCCAAAACGTGGGTCCAGGTGATCGGCTCACCTACACGCTGCGCATGGGGAATGTCGGCGCCGCCTCCGCCACGGAGATTGCGACCAACCTGCCCGTGCCGCGCCAAGTGGCGATCGATGCGGAGAGTTTGCGTGTCAATAGCGGCGACGCCGAGTGGGACGCCGAGAGCGGCAGCATCGCTTGGGCGATCGGGCGGGTCCCCGTCGGCGGCGTGGTTGAGCTTTCGTACGAAGCGGTTGTGCGGTAGTTGCGCGTGGAATCCCGAGCATGGACGCTCGGTTGAACAAAATTTATCCCAGCGTGCAAACGGATAGGGCTCGATAAAGGTCTATTGCAAGGGGGGGGTGAGCCAAGTGAAGGGTTCTATTCGAGTCAGTTCCATAGGTAGTGCATGTGCTATCGCCACTTGGCTCGCCTTTATTCTCTTGGGTATTTCGGTATTTTGTGTTCCGCCGGCATCCGCCGGCTCGGTGCAGTGGCCAGAGGAGGACCAGTGGCACCCCGTAATGAAGAGCGGTGGGCCGTTAGGGGATCCTGCCGGGGACTTTCCCGGCGGACAAGGCAATGGGTTAGGTTATCTAGATTTCGTAAATGGTCCGGACGGATATGCCTTTGCATGGACATTTGACGGAAACTACCTCTTTTTTCGCTTGGTATTACGTGGGTCGCCGTTGCATTCGGGTCAAGACGATCAACTTCGTCCGGATGCCTGGATTGTGTACATTAATGCGGTTCAGCCAAACGAAGAGGACCATACGCATGCCGACTTTGCCATCGTTCTTGATAAAAATGGGATGCGAACAGCGTATTGGGATGGGTCCAATTTCGAGAATGTTTCTGACGAGTTTGCTGCTAAGGCCGACGGGTTTCGGGCTCCCACCTCACCGGACCCTTATCATTACATCTATGAGAACTCGGAATGCGACGATTGCGGGTTTATGACGCGGGCGGCGGCGGTGGACGACGATGAGGATCTCTGGTATCTGGAGTTTTTTGTTCCTATCTCCTGGCTTTCGGTACCGCAGTCTGAGTCGGGGGGGACGGGTCCTGGGGCCGTGGAGCCGACTAGCCTCGTGCGTACGGGCTTTGCCACGAGCACACAGTTAAATAACATCCATAAAGACGCTGCGGGGCTCGCTAACGGTTACCATCCCAACACAGAGCAAACGTCTTTGTTCTCCTTTATCCAGTTTGCCGGTGTACAGAGTGATGCACTGATCACAGAGCGGACGACGATCGTAGGCCAATCGGTAAAGTATCCAGTGATGGTTCGGAATACGGGGAACGGAACCGACACGTTTCAGTTAGCGTTAGACACAGCGCCCTCTGCATGGTCGTGGTCCGTACATGAGAATGTTGACGGGATGCCCGGTGAGGCGCTCACCAAGGTGACGTTGCCGCCGGACGGTACGGCGGACCTCTTCGTCATAGTCACGCCGGGTGAAAACGTTGACCCTGGCACGACCCTGAGTGTGACGCTGACGATCACCTCGGGTTTTGACGAAACCGAGCTCTCTGACGAATCGTTTGCCACCGTCGCAGTGGGGAATCCTGCAGCGTTGATCCTCGTATCGGGCCATCAACAGACCGGCTTCCCCGGGAGCGAACTGGAGCATCCACTGCGGACGAGAGTAGTCGACGCGAACGGTAACGGAGTCCCGGGAATCGCGATTGATTTCTCGGTGGCGACCGCTCCTGTGGATGCTGTCGGTTATTCATTATGCGCTTCATGCGGAATCTCCGACGATCAGGGGTACGCGCAAACTTCGTTTAAACTTGGTTCGGAGTTGGGTCTGTACCAGATCACGGCGGCCGCTGAAGGCCTGAATGGGTCACCGCTCACGTTTTCAGCCTACGCTTGGAATGGCACTCCGGCGAAAATAGTTTGGCTAGGCCCTGACGAGGCCAATGTGGGCGACTTGGAGACGCTCTCGATTGAGGTGCGCAATGCACAGGGTGATAGGACGGTTGTGACGACCCCCACCACGGTAGAGCTGCGTACGGGTGTCGGTAATACCGTACCCTTTTTTGAGGACACTCAGGCGACGCTACCGATCACCTCACGCACTTTCGCTGCGGGTGACTCCACCGTGCGATTTTATTACCGAGAGACCAAGGCCGGACTCGCCGTGTTGACGGCAGAGCGCATCTCCGGCGAGAGTGTCGGCAGTGCAGATCACGAGATCACGCTCGTCGCCGGTCCTCCGGCGCAACTCGCATTCACGCAGCAGCCGCTGGACGCTGAAACGCACGCAACCCTGGAGCCTGTGGTGGTCCAAATTCAAGACGTGTATGGCAATCACGTGCCTCCCGCGGGAGAGACAATCATTAGCCTGACCATTACTCCTGCGAATGAGGGCGAGCTGCTCGGGACCACCTCGTTGACGATGGCGCCTGATGGCAGTGCTACGTTTACAGATCTAGCCGTGAACCGATTCGGCGTGAAGCGGCTGCAGGCGTCGGCGCCGGAAATCACGTCCGCCGAAAGTGTTGATTTCACCATTTGGGGTTCTTACCTTGAGACGTCGACGTACTCCGTGACACCCGCTAGTCCAGTGTTGCGGGGAACGATTCTTACCTACACAGCCGAGATCGTCAACACGGGGAACACGCCGACTCGCGGCGCGCTCCTGACAGTGCAGATCCCAGAGGGAACGTCGTATGTCTCGGCTCAGTCCGAAATGTGCACAAACCTGTCAGGACCTATCGAGGGTGCGATGCATTGTGAATTGGATGACGTAGCGGATGGTAAGTCCGCAATCTTGACGTTCGATGTCAAGGTCGACCAGTCAACTCCTGACTGCGCCGAGCTTCTCGGCTCGGCCGTCGTCAAAGACGACTGGAATGAGAAGACACTGCCGAGCGGCGATCCGCTCCTGACCATTGTGCATGCACCTGTGATTCATCTCACGCAAAATGTGTGGCCGGGGCATCAGGTGGCCCCAGGGGAGACGATTCGAGTCACGATTGAGCTTACCAATGCGGGTCATGCGCACGCCACGAATGTCGTGGTCGTCGGTCGGGTCCCCGCAAGTGTTCGATATGAGACAGGAAGCGCCGAGAGTTCCAATGGCGCTGCTGCAGTGACATTTCAACATGAAGAGGGAGGTGGTTGGCGTGAGACCGATTTGGATGACGAAGGCGCGCCGGTGCCTGTGGTAGCCATCCGGTGGGTGGTGCCGGAGATCGAGGCGCTCGTTGGCCAAGATGCATTTGAGTATGAAGCGTATTTGCCGTAACGACAGCAAATCGAAGAAACGACTAGGGGGTTGCACAGCATGGTACATGCGAAGCACGGTGTGGGGAGAATCGCCTTAGTGCTGTTCGCAGCGGCGCTGCTTCTTTGCGCTGGGATTGTTGGCGGTAGTGGGGTGGCGTTGGCTGAAGACCCAGAGTGGACTAACGAAACTGCTCCGAGCACGATTACGTTCGATGTGAATGTGACGTATAGCGATGGAAGTGATGAAGACCAGGAAGTCTCGGACAGCTATGAGGTAACTGTTATACAGGTCCGAGCCTGGGAACTCTCGGATGACGGTGACCAAGAGATGTATCGCCGTCCGGATGCGTCAACGGACTTTTCTGCTACCATCTATAATCTTGGAAACTATCAAGACGAATTCTTACTCTCGTATGAAACTCGTGTAGATGGCGAATGGGGCGTTCCCGGTGTGGGTGAACATCCGGCCCTCCCAGAAGGTTGGTCCGTGGAGATTCGAGTGGATGGAACCGTCGATTCCGACGTTACAATCCCGGCGGGCAATAATCAAGCAGTAACTGTGCGTCTGATCGCTGGGGAAGACGTGCAAGACGAGGAACTCCTTGAAGTTCGCCTCGTGGTCACAACGCCGCAGACACAACCGGAGATTGAAGGGCTGGCGAACCTTCCTGAACTGGAGGCAAGAACGGAACAGTCTGCAATCATGGTTGTCAAGATTGTCAGGAATCTGCTCACATTCCTGCTTACCCCTGGTGAAGCGTCATCCGAGTTTTCCGACACAAGTGACCGCCAGCGGGAAGAGTTCCAGGCGTATCCAAGAGATACGGTACCGTTTACTGGGACGATTCACAATCCAAGTTGGGCCGAGGTAGACATCAATGACGATATAAGCATTACTGCAACATTTGCCGTGCCGCCAGGTGTGACCTTAGATGAAGATACACTCGGAGTAGGTGAGGATCATCAGAATCCTCCGTATGGGTGTAGTGCGTCGTACGATTCCAACACTCGCACAATTACAATCACGTGCTCCAATGTATTCCCCAGTAACGGTAATCTTCCGATAGCATTCGACATCACCGTCGATGCGTATGAAGAACCGACGAACGAAGAGAGTGATACAACGTATCTGTTCACCGGGAACCTCAACTACGTTGACAAGGCGGGGGCCGAATGGAACATCCCGGCTGCGCCAGTGGTTGGCGGTCTCGTGCCTGGGGACGTAGGATATCCGTCACCCGATCCGGTGCCGGAAATTGAAGTGCTTGAGCTTTTACTCGTTAAAGTATATGAGGCTTCCGACGGGGCATATCCGTCGGCCAATCCTGTCCCAATTTCTCGAATCACTAAACCCGGCAATGGTGAGACCTTTGAGGTGTGGGTTCGTAATGAAGGGAACGTGGTGGATGGCTATTCGCTCGGGGTCGTCACTCAGGTCATGGACGGTGCCGAAGTCAAGTTCCCGTGGAGTATTGAGTGTAACGATAATGTTGCTACCACAGGTGACTTAGATCCAGGAGAGCAAAAACTGTGTACGGTTTCTGTGGAATTTGGTCCTGGCACAGAGGATGAAGATAACGCGGATGTGGTGGAGATTCAGGCAGAGTCGCTGGTAGACGTGGGCGTACTCTCAAACCTCGTCGAAATCACGATCGACGTGCACGCTCCTGACATCACGGCTCTATTGACGGTTTGGATGGATGCTGAGCACACGGACGATGCGGATCAGCTTGTTCCAGGGGACACTGTCTACATCAAGGCTGAAGTTACGAATGAAGGTCGTGAGGACGCCACGGACCTAAACGTCACTCACACAATCCCAGCGCCGATTGAGTATCAAGGCGATGTCTCATGCAAAATTGGTGATGCGGTTCAAGCATGCACTGATGATAATGGGGTAATCACGATCGGACCAATTACACTCCCGGTCGGCGATACCCTCACCATCACCTACTCCGGCAAGGTGAAGTAACAACACAACGCATCACGACGCTGGGCGGTCCGTCCGCCCAGCGTCACGGGGACTCGCTCGGGCGATGTGGGGGCATCGCCTGAGCGAGTTGATTTCAGGGGAAAGGGGGAGATGATGGTGAGGACTGCGCGCACTCATGCTTCTCAATCATCGCACCACGCGACGCGCCACTCCGTCCGCAAACGCGATGAAGGCAGTAAACGCGGCAGACACAGCAGACACAGCAGACACAGCTATCGCGGCCAACACAGCAATTGCAACCAACACAGCGCATGCAGCCCGCATCTCACAAGCGGTCTCATCATCTCCCTGCTCCTCGCCTTGATGCTGGGCATGGCGCTCGTTCCTGCGGGCGCCCTTGCCCAGTCTCCTGATGACGCCGAAATCGAAACGGTCGGCAACATCGACTTCCAAGTGCGGGTCACGTACCGCTATGCGGCCAACATCATCACCCAGGTGATGAGCAACCGGGTTAACCTGCAGGTGCTGGCCTACCGAGCCGGCGTGCTCACCCCGAGTGGGGATCGTGCGGTGATGCCCGGAGGAAACGCTTCCTTTATATACACGCTGACCAACAAAGGGAACGTCGCCGACACGTTCAACCTAGAGCACGATCTTCCCGCAGGCATGACGGGTGAATGGTGGTACGATCTCGACGAGAACGGTCGCTGGAGCGGTGGCGATATTCGTATCTCGGATACTTCCGGCGATGGGCACGTTGACTCGGGTCCCATCTCACCGGGCGATTCACGCCGCCTGCTGTTTGTCGCACGCGTCCCTGACAACGCACCGTTCATGACGCACACGGTGCGTGTTCGTGCGATCTCCGTTGGGGATAGCACCAAGGTGGCTGCCGCCGCGAATCAACTTGAGGTGGCTGATTCCGCCCCGTATATCTCCGTCGAAAAGGCGGAGGAGTTTGTGTATGAGGGCCGCGAGTTTGTGCTGCCCATCCATTACGGCAACACCGGAACCCGAGCTGTGCAGGCGCTCTCCGTGACAGCGCCGCTCTCACCGTATGTAACGTACGTCTCCTCCACAGACGGAGGCGTCTATCATCCCGGAACCCACACCGTAACGTGGTCACTCGGCCAAATCGGAGCCGAAAGCGATCACGAGCTGCAAATCACCTTACTCGCTCAGGAGGGGCACGGTCCGGGGAAAGTCGTCGTGCAGCAAGCCCGTCTGCAGCACTCGGGGAGCCTCATCCTCGAGAGTCGCAAGGACGCGCAGTTGGCGACGCGGGCTCCATCATTCATCTCCATCTTTGCTGACCCCAACGTGATCCGAGCCGACGGGAAAGCGGTGAGCCGTATCACCGCCGTCGTGACGGACATGGTGGGGAACCCTGTCGAGGATAGTTCGGTCATTACGTTCCGTGCGCCGCTAGGGACGTTAAAGGCGTTGACATCCGGGACGGAAGTCTGTCCGCCGGCCGTGGCTAACGGCGATTCGTGCTTGCTTGTCCTAGCCAACGGTGGCATCGCGGAGGCCGAGCTCGTCTCGCCCAACATTCAATCGAATGAGTACACGCAGGTGCCGGTGACGGTGACGGCATGGAACCCGGATACCGGGGAAGTGCGAGAGCGGCTCAGCATGTACTTCTCTCCCGGTGCGATCGTCGGCCGCCTCATCAACGTGGAGACGGGTTACCCCGAGGCGGGCGTCGAAGTGCGGCTCATTCGGGTCGACAACCTGGGAAATCCCATCGGTTCCCCGACCGTCAAGTACACGGACGAGAACGGATACTACATCTTTCCGGTGCCTGAGGGTGCGTACAAACTGGTCGTCGTACGCAATACGGAGGGCGGCACCGACACCTTTGACTTGCCTAACATCGAAGTGGAAGAGGCCTTTGACGCCGTCACATTCCCACCAGTTACCATTCGCGGTCGCCTCGTCGATCGAGCTACGGGCGAGGGGATGCCTCATGCGGTCGTCGACTTGTTCGATGAGAATGGTGTCCGGCTAGCGACGACGACGACCGACGCCGAGGGTGATTACACGTTCGTCATCACGGAGGAGCAGCGGCAGATGGCCGCGCAAAGTGCCGGCCTGCAGGCGGCCCGGCTCCCGGGCGTCGGTGCAGGGGCACACTTTAGGCCACAGGGCGTCTCGCTCATGGAGACGTACTCCCGTCCGACCTGGCGCGTGCGGGCCCGTACACAGGACGGACGCGGCGCTGAAAAGAGTGTCCAAGACGTTCGACCGGGAGACATGGTGGTCAACCTCAACATGTTGGTCGAGCCCCTTGGATTCGTGCTGGATAAAATAACCAAGCAACCCGTGGCGAACGCCCTTGTCTACTTGAGGTGGGCCGGACCGCCCATCGAAGGGCAACTCGTCGCCCTGCCGGCGGCGGAATCGGGATCTCAGTCAAACCCGACCCGCACGGATGGCGACGGTGTCTACCGCTTCTTTGTGCAGCCCGGTTACTACAAGCTTGTCGTTGAGGCGCCGGGGTACCGCCCGTACGAGAGCAACCCCATGATGGTGCAGGGTGACCAGGTGGCGCTCACGCTTATGGTCGAACCGCTTGGTTCTGAGCAGATCAAGCTGACAAAGGAGACGCTGCGACCGTACAGTCGGGTCGGCGAACGAATTTCCTATCTCATTCATGTAGAGAACACATCAGACTCCGCGTTTGCACAAGTCGCGGTGGAGGATCAACTTCCGGCAGACCTCACGTTTGAGCCAGGATCAGTGAACGCCGGTGGCGTCTACGACGCCGGAGCGCACACGCTCACCTGGAACCTGAATAACGTCGCACCCAACTCGACGGTGATGCTCCGCTACGACGTCACCGTGGGCGCTGTACCTGACGGCAGCACCCTCACGAATACGGCGAAGGCTCAACTCCAAGGAGATCACCGTTTCGTCACCGCCATGGCCAACACGAAAGTGGCCGACTGGCCGGATATGCACGTAAACAAACGTTCCGATCAAGGCGAGGCGTCGATTGGCGACGTGGTACGGTACGAGGTGGTCGTGGAGAACCGGTCGGAGAGCACGGACGGCTTCTCGATCGCTTTGGAAGACACACTGCCGGAGGGGTTTGTGTACGTGCCCGGCTCGTCGCTTGTGGACGGTGCGCCGGCGCCCAACCCGGCTCAATCGGGGCGGAGACTCGAATGGCCACTTAGCGATATGGCGCCCCAGACCTCCCACACTATTACGTACGCCGCGGCTGTCTCGCTCGACGCCGCTGACTCCGATGGTATGAACGTCGCCTACGTTCTCGGTGAGGCAGCCGGCGGTCACGCGTTTCGAATGGGTCCGGCCAAGGCCAGGGTCCGAGTGCTGGAAGGTTTGTTCGGCTTCCGTGGCCGTATCGTTGGACGCGTCTTTGTCGACCGTGACGGCGACGGTCAACCCGGATCCGACGAGGATGGCGTCCCCGGTGTCGATATCGTGCTCGATGACGGCCGTCGCGCCGTCACGGATAAGCTCGGCTTTTACACGCTCGACGAAATCGAGCCCGGCGTCCGCAGCGTCAAGTTGACGACGACTTCCTTGCCCTACGGGATCGGGCCCCGAGCCGACGGCAGCCTGGACGACGAGCGGCTCTCCGGTCGCTTGGGCGGTTGGTCGAGCTTCGCTCACGTGCGCCCTAACGGTATCGTCATGGTCGATTTCGCGGTACCCGTCTCAGAGGACTTGGACGCGTCAGAGGCGAGTGGACCCGGATCGCCCAAATCCGAGTCGCTCGTGCCACAACCCTCCTCCGCAGCGGCGATCTTGGAGCGTCGAGTCGACGAACTCCGAACGGCGCATCCCGTGGACGTGCGTGGTGATGAGGCGCTGCCGCGGGTCACCTCACCCGATCCGTTCTCCACATCGTATCGGAGCCTGACGACGGTGACGATTGCAGGCCGCATGGGCGAACCGCTACAACTCCTCAGCAACGGGGAACCGGTGCCCGATACACAGGTCGGTCGAAGGGTCGAGGACGGGCGCACGCAGAGGTTGACACTTACCTATTACGGCGTCAACCTCGAGGAAGGAATGAATACGCTTACGGCTCTCTCCGGCGCCGACCGGCACGACGTCCCGGTCCTCCTGGTGGGCTCGCCGGCAAGCGTGACGGTGGCGCACGTTCCAGAATCAGTCGCCTACCGCAAGGAGCGGCACGTGCCGGTACGCCTGAGCGTCGCCGATGGGCTGGGCCTCCCTGTGGAGGACGGCACCACGCTCACGGTGCGGGCGGAGGGCGGCCGCATTCTCAGCCGTGATGTGAACACCACACACCCCGACGTGCAATTGCGCACAATGGATGGGAGTCTTGAACTGCTCCTCGGCGTCGACGGTCATCACCGAGGCGAGCTCCGCCTCTTTGTCGCCACGGCCGAGCAGGAGTGGGAGTTGCCGGTCCAGACCCGCTTCCTGCCGGAGCCGCGCTTCGTCGCCGGAGCGCTCGATGTGCAGTTTTCGCTTGAAGGGGGAGAAGCACCGCTCAGCGCAGGCTCTCTCTACTTCAGAGAGGAGTACGAAGACGGCTGGCGCTTGGGTGCCCGCTACGACGCTCGCAGGAGTCCGTTGGCGGCCGAGCCCGCCACTGCGCTGCCGCCGATGAGTCTGCGCTGGGATGAGAGCAGCACGGACGACTTGGCGCCCTCACTCGACCGATTCTACGTGCGGTTGGAGCGGTATAAGAGTCACCTGCTGTACGGGGACTTCTCGCCGTCTGCAGGCGGCACCAACCGTTTCACACAGCGTTCCGGGCGGGCGACCGGCCTTGAGGGCCTCCTCGACGCCGAGTTGGGAGAGCTGAGGGGGTATGGGTTCACTCATCGGTGGGCAGCCCGCGAGGATCGGATCCCTGCCCAGGGAATTGCGGGTCTCTACCGTCTGGCCGATGCAAACATTCTTTCGGGTACCGAAGAGGTTTGGCTCGCCGCCTACGAGCCTGAGGATAAGGATTTTCTCACGCCCGTCGAACGGATTCGGTTGGAGCCGGGCGCTGACTACGAGATCGATTACCGCTCCGGGACGCTTTTGTTCCGTGAGCCGATCCCGTCCTACAACGGGGCATTCCAACGCAATTATATCGAGGTGACGTACTCGGTTCCCAGCGCCACTGGGGACGGAGGCGCCTATGGTCTGCGTTACGCTCTGCCCGAGACGGCCTTGGGCGAGGTGGCCCTGAGTTACGCCGCAGAGAGCGGTTCGGACGCCGAGCGTCCGGCGTTCGGTATCGATGGCCGGATGCGACTGGGCGTGACGGGGGCGGCTCTTGGTTACGAGCTCGCCTACGAGCAGCCGACGGTTCATCGCAGAGCAGGACGGGCCGCCGCACTCCAGCTCTCATTGTCACCCTTCAAGGGAGTGCGACTCAACGTACGTACTCTGCACGTAGATGGGGAGTACATCCGGCCGGGCGATGAGAAAGCGCAAAGTGAAGGCTTGACGCTCCAAACGCAAGTCGACTGGCAACTCTCCGCGGCTCTCAAGCTGCGCTACGAGCACAACCAAAGCCGACCCAAGGTCGGTGCGCCCAGTTACACGGATCAAGTACAGCTCCCGCTCACGCTGACGGAGTGGCTTTCAGCCGACCTAACGCTCCGATCGACAGGGGCGGAGCCGTCCCCGTGGAGCGCCACTCGCAGGGCCTCTTTCGGCGTGAGCAGCGAGGTGACGACATCCGAGCACGGTCGTTTGAGCCTGCGCCAGGAGTACCAACTCGAATCCGGCGACACGAGGATTGCACCGCCGAGCCTCACGTACCGGCATAAGCTCTCGCAAGCCGTCTCCGCGTCGGTGCAGTACCAAGGGAACCTCACAGGCGAGACCCGGAGCCCGTGGATGCTCTCCCTGGAGTCGACGCCCAAGGACGGACCTCGACTCTACGGTCGGTACCGTCTGCCCAGCCGGGATACCTCCGAGGGTGGAGAGGCGACTCTTGGCTTTCAGAATCGCTGGGAGTTGGTTCCGGGGCTGTACGCCGGTCTTTCGGCCGAGCGGGTGACAGACCCGACCACTGGAGACGCCGAGAATGCGACGTCGTGGCAGATTGAGTACATCGTCGCCCAGCCTCTACGCATCACAGTTCAACAAGATCGCCGACTCACCGCGACGGCGCAGAGCATCGCCAACCGGCTAAGCCTCGACGGTCGCACCGAGAATGGTTTCGCGTACGAGTTGCGACTCTCATGGAACGGAGACGGTGAACCGACGGCGGATGGTCGGGTGTACACTCGGGAGGTACAGGGCCAACTGACGTACCGGGAGCCAGTGACCGGGCGTGGCTACGGAGCCGCTCAAATTGTTCAACGGGAGTATGCGGGCTCCGTAGCAACCGGGTTTAGTGCAAAGGAGACGACCGTAACGGTCGCCGCCGTCGAGGCCGGTTATCGCCTCACGCAGGCGATGACACTGAGCGGCAAGGTGGCGCTGAAGCGCTCGGTCACCCAGTGGCAGGAGATCTCCTCGGCCGGGGTCGGCGTGAATGTGGGATTGCAACAGATCGGAGCCCACGTTCAACTGAACGATCTCCACTCGCTCGACGTTTACGCTCGAAGGTTAAACGACAACTTCGGAACCGAACGGCAGGGAATGGCCTGGGAACTGACGCGGATGCTCACCCAAGATGTGGGGATCGGCGTGGGTTACAACAATGTCGCCACCGACGATCCGGATATTCGCCTGGTCTCCGATTGGCGAGATGGGTGGCACGTTCGCCTCCGCGTCAAATTCTAACACGCGCGAACCTCCCCGCGCTGGGCACGCTACTCCTAGAAAGCGCGGGGAGGAATTCGCATGTCGCTGACGCGCGCAGTTGTGCGCACACTCGTCGGTGGAGGAATGATTGCCGCAGTCGGAGCCGGGATCCAGACGCTTGGCGCCAGGTTGTACGCGCCTTACTTGCCTGATGTCGCCCTTCAGGCCGGAATGGAGTTGCTCTCCAAGCCCCGGCGTGTGCTGGCAATTGGACCGCACCCTGGGGATTTGGAGTTCTTCCTCGGTGGCACCCTGTTTTTGCTGGCGCACAACCACAGTAACGTGACCATGGCCGTCCTCTCTCGGGGCGAGAACGCTGGCAACTTGCGCAGCATGGGTCGAATTCGAGAGCGGGAGCAAGAGGCGTCGGCGCACGTCCTCGGCTCGAGGCTGCTGCAGTACGATTGGCCGGATTCCACACTCACGGAGGATCCCCGTTTGGTCGACAAGCTGGCGCGGATTTGGCGGCGTGTACGTCCTGACGTCCTCTTTGCCTTTGATCCTAAGGGCCCACTGCCGGGTGGAAACCCCGATCACGCGGCGCTCGGACATGCCGTCTACGATTTGGCGCGCCGGGGAGTCCTTCAGGATACACGCGTCTACTTTTACGCGACTCGTCATCCAAATGTCCTCGTCGATACCACCGAAGTGATTCAGGAGAAGGTGAATGCCGTCCAATGTCACAGGAGCCAGCTCAAAGGTCCGGACGCGCTCTCGCAATGGTTCGTGCGGAGCGTGGGTCGCATGAGTCGGAGTCGAACGCCGGCGATGTACACGGAGTCGCTCGCTCGAATCGTTTAGTCGAGGTCGAGCGCCCTACACCAACGGTCGATCGCTCGCTACAGATGCGCCAGGGGTACATGAGGTCGCTGCTTGCCTTGGGAAAATCGATGCCGGTACAGTCGCTCCTGAGGATGGGCTTAAAAGCGGCCACGCCCGAGGCGGCCCGATTGGCGGGGGAGGAGCTCATGAATCGGAGGCGCCGTGTCCTGGCGTTCACCGCGCATCCGGACGACCTGGAATTTTTTGCGGGGGGAACCCTCCATCGCCTTGCCAAGTCTGGCAGTCACGTCCACGTATGGGTGTTGAGTGACGGCGAGAAGCACGGCAGTTACGAGCATATGGGCGATGTACGGCGTAACGAACAGCGCCAAGCAGGACGCATGCAAGGCTTCCGCACGATCACCTTTGCCGGTCTGCCGGATTTCACCCTTCCGGAGGACCCGCGGGTCGAAGTGATCGTCGACAAAGCTTGGCGTAGCGTCCGGCCCGACGTCGTCCTGGCATTTGATCCTCAAGAGCTGGTCGCGCGAATGGCCAATCGCGACCATAAAGCGCTGGGGCGAACGGTGATGGATGTGGCGCGGCGTTATGTCCACTCCGGCGCTCGAGTCTACTTTTACGGCACGCGCCAACCCAATGTGTTAGTTAACCTTGATCGGGCCATGGAAGCGAAACTCAAAGCCGTATCCTGTCACCAAAGTCAACTCGTCTACCTTTCGAGCTCCGAGTATCGGGAGGCGTTTATGCTCATGGCGTCGGCCTACGCGACCGGGGCTCGCTGTCAGTACGCTGAAGGGCTCTACCGGTTGCTTTAATCGGTCGGGGCGTCACCTGCGAGGTGGGCGCAGTAGGCGAGCGGGTTTTTATATAGGGTACGAAACTCGTCGTGTAGACCCGCCTCAAAGAACGTAATCCGTTGATCCCTGGTGTTCACCTCAATGAGCCACGCTTTGCCCTCTTGGTCGACGCCGATGTCGAGCCCGAGATCGGCCGCCCGGGGGTGACTTTGGGCGACGGCCTTGGCGACGTTGAGGGCCAGTCTGTTGACACTTTTTACGACGCGCCCTGCATCGGCAGGAGCGAACGCGCTCTCGAGCGCTTGGCGGCCCGGTATCGCGCGGCCGCCTTTTGCCAGGTTGGTGAGGAACGGGTGGGGGCCCGCCACTTTGGCGACCATCCCCGGAAGCCTCCAGGCGCCACTTCCGTCCCGTTGAACGGGGACGCGTAGGTCGAAGGGCTTGTCGTCGACGCGAGCGAGCATGAGGTAATGCTGCATGATGTAACGCCCCGAGCCCAGGCGAGCTCGGAGTCGTTTGCGCAGGCCCGCCCGTGTGTGCACCCGCGTCGTTCTACTTGTCACCTTGAATCGCCCGCCCGATGTGGGTTCAATACGCAGGATACCTTGCCCCACAGAGCCGATGCGCGGCTTGATGATGATGCTCGTTCCTGCCTCTAAGGCCTGGATGAGCGGCCGCCACCGCAACGCTTGGGTAGGCGGGATATGCGCCGCGACAGCGGGATCACCGGTGAGCGCTTTATTCATGTCCGCTTTATTTTGGATTCGTAGAGGATTGACAAAGAGCGTACCGCGCCGACGCTGGAGCCGCCGCAAGGTTTTGAGGGGGGCGCTCTGGCGGTAGAGCACCCGCTTATGGATCACTTTGGGGATGGTGGTCGTCGTCTTACGCCAACCGTTGGAGGTCGGGACGCACCCAGTCACTTTATTTCGGCGTTCACGAATTCCGTCGACGGAGAATACGATGATATCGATCCCTAACTCTTCCGTTGCGATGCTGCGGTAAAAGGCGATGCGCTCATAGGTGGAGCGATTTCGCAGCGCCCGCAGCAACGTCCTTCGATCGACCAGCACCCCTACACATGACGACATGCTAACATCCCCTTTAAACCAACTTGCCTCCGCGTCTTTAGGTTCTTGGCGCGGCTGACTAGCGGCGGCGCTTTAAGCGTCCCCGACGGCTCTTGCGACGCCGTAGCCGGTACCGCCACCACGCGTAGCGTGAACGCCACCCGTATGCGTAGAGGACGCGTGTCCTGACGGGCTTCGGTGTATCGGGGATCCGAATGGGAGTACCACGTCGCAGGTGGACCTTGATTCCGCGTTGGCGCGCGACGCCGAGAAGGTACCGAATGGCCGGCCGCTGGCGAATGTACTTCCGGCCGCGCAGGTCAATGCCCCAAAGGCCGATTTCGTCGCAGCCTTCATACATCGCAAGGGCGATGAGAAACGCCGCCGTACTGGTGAAGCAGTGGCCAAACTCTTCAACTAAATCATCTTTGGGAAACTCTACGCTGTTAGGGATGCGCGGATGCTCACGTTGCATGTAGACCGGGCAGTCGAGCCTGCGCATCCACCGCATATAGGTACCGAAACGACGGCGTCCGCGTTTTTTGGAGGCCAATTGTTGGCGCAAGTCGGTCATGGCGTGGATCTCAAACCAGCGCGTGATTCGCGGATAGCGCCACGCCTTACTCGAGAACGCCCAGATCTCCCACGTCTCATCCTTGTACGGTGCGCGGCGGCGCGAGGGACCGCCGCCGACAATCGCCACTTTTCGTGTCGTCGTCGGAGTCGCATTCACAGATTCGTCATCCAAACTCTCCAGTAGTTGAACGCTCATGAGTCACCCTCCATGTGCCCTGTGATTAGGACTTGCGCTTCCCTTTGCGCCGCCGCGCCGAGCTCCGGCGCGCCTTTTTGCGCCACCACGCCTTGGGCGACTGCCAGTCGTAACCGTAGAGTATCTCCGTCGGCCTCAGCTTTGGCTTCGTCGGAATTCGCAGTGGCGAATTGGGAGGGAGGTAGACGTCGATGCCGCGGGCGCGCGCCACGCCGAGCAGATACTCAACACCCGGACGTTGCCTGCTGTAGACGCTACGGGCGGTCAAGTGGATCCCCCACACCCCGATCGTTTCAAACTCTTCCATAATCGCGAGAGCGATCAAGTAGGACGCGGAGCTGGTAAAACATCGGCCAAAGGCTGTTAGCGCATCCTCGAGCGGATACTCGACACTGCGCGGGATCTCGGGGTGTTTGCGCTGCATGTAAATCGGTACGTCGAGTCCCATGAGAAAGTCCATGTAGGAGTCGTACGACAGGCGACGCGGGGTATCTCGACGTAGCTGACTCCTGAGGTCTTCGAGTGCGTGCATTTCAAACCATCGAGTGATTCGGGGCGTGGTCAAACGCAAACTCGAGAACGCCCACGTCTCCCAGGTTAGGTCGTCGTAGGGCGCTTTGGACCGAGATGAGGCGCCCCCGATAATCGCAACCTTCTTGGTAGAGTTGGAGCCAAACCGCAATGTCGATCCCCTTTTCGTACCGAGTCTCCCTTTGGATCATGTTCAACGTATGCCGGCTTGGTTGGAGTTGCTAACCCAAAGAATAGCTCTTCACTCCGGTTCCCTCGCGCGTTCGCCCGACTACAATAAACTCGTCAGCAAACCAAAGAGATGTGGATTCAAGGAGGCGCCGCTTCTCGTGAAAGCAGTGGCCATCATCCCGGCGCGCGGTGGGTCCAAGGGGCTCCCGCGCAAAAATGTCCGGCCCATGTGCGGCAAGCCACTCATCGGCTGGACCATTGAGGCGGCTCAAGACTCCGCGTGCGTCGGCCGCGTGATCGTCTCGACAGACGATCCAGAGATCGCTCAGGTGAGTCGGCGCTACGGGGCTGAGGTGGTATGGCGACCGCCGGCGCTCAGTGGCGACCAGGCGTCGTCTGAATCGGCGCTGTTGCACGCGCTCGAGCAAATCGAAATGGTTCGTGGAATCCTCGTCTTTCTTCAATGTACGGCGCCTCTCATGGTGAGCGCTGACATTGACCGAGCGGTCGATGCGCTGCAACATGCGGATACTGCCTTCACAGCGACGAGTTGGCACCGCTTCGCCTGGAGTAAGACGCCCGAGGGAGCACGTCCGGTGGGTCATGACCGTTCGCACAGACTCCGCCGACAAGACCTGGGGGAGCAGTTTCTCGAGGTCGGCGCAGTGTACGCCATGAAGATTGAGAGATTCCTCGAAGCGAGAAGCCGTTTCTTCGGGCGGACGGCGATCGTCGAAGTCCCCGCCGAGCGGAGCCTTGAGATCGACGACGAGGTCGATTTCATGCTGGTACAAGAGCTGTTACGCCGCCGCCTGGCGACCGAGCGCGCCGCACGCCTTCCATCCACGTTGGAGGCTGTCGTCATGGATTTCGATGGCGTGCTCACCGACAACCGGGTGCGCGTGGATCAAGAGGGCAAGGAGAGCGTCCTCTGCCATCGTGGTGACGGATGGGCGATGCAGCGACTCAAAGAGATGGGCATTCGTTTGCTGGTGCTGACAAACGAGTCGAATCCGTCGGTACGACGCCGGGCTGAGAAGCTCTCGGTCGAGTGCATCGTGGCCGACCGCAAGCTGCCCGCCCTGCAAGATTGGCTCGCGGACCAGGGGATCCACCCAAGACGCACGATCTATATTGGGAACGACGTGCCGGATCGCGAGTGCATGCTCTACGTGGGCTGCGGCGTGGCGCCGGCGGACGCGTATCCAAGCGCAAAGGAGGCGGCCCAGGTGGTGCTCGAGACACCGGGCGGTTACGGCTGCATACGGGAGCTGGCAAGGATGCTGCTTCCAAATGGAGGAGGTGTCTAAATGCGACGTGCTCAGGTTGTCGCAGAGATCGGATGCAACCATCGAGGTGAATTGGAGACGGCGTTTGACATGGTCCGGGTCGCCGCTCAGATTTGCGGCGCGGACGTGGTGAAGTTTCAAAAGCGCCATCCTGTAGAGTCGCTCACACCCCAGCAGTACGCGTCGCCCCACCCCGTCCCGGCAAACGCGTACGGCGCCACGTACGGTGAGCACCGTGAAGCCCTGGAGCTCGACCTCGAGGCGCACCGGCGACTCAAGGATCTGTGCGAGGAGTGGGGGGTCGTGTACAGCTCGAGCGTTTGGGATATGACGAGCGCTCGGGAGATCGCCAGCCTGCGACCCCAATTGATCAAGGTGCCTTCAGCCTGTAATACACATTTTCCTATGTTGGGCTACCTGTGTGACGAGTACGGAGGGCAGATTCATATTTCGCTGGGGATGACGACCCAGCGGGAGGAGGAGACGATTCTCGAATTCATGCGCCTTAGAGGCAGGGCCCGCGACACCGTCTTGTACGCCTGTGTCTCCGGATATCCAGTCCCCTTTGAAAACCTGGCGCTGCTCGAAGTGGAGCGTTTGCGCTCTACCTTCGGGAGTGAGGTGGCCGGCATTGGTTATTCGGGACACCATCTTGGCATTGCCGCGGACATTGCGGCGATGACGTTGGGCGCCGATTGGCTTGAACGACACTTCACGTTGGATCGTACGTGGAAGGGGACGGATCATGCGGCCTCTCTGGAACCCGACGGGCTGCGTCGGTTGGTGCGTGATGTACACAACGTCTCCAAAGCGCTGCAGCATAAACCGAAAGAGATGATGCCCATTGAGATGGAACAACGCCGTAAGTTGAAGCAGGTCAATAAAGGATAGGAAAGAAACGACCCCCGAAATCTCTCGGGGGTCGTTTCTTGGCTCTGGAGGAAAAGGAAGGGTCAACTCGCTTAGAAACGTCGAAACCCCCTACGAAGGGGGTTTCAGTTTCCTTGGTGCCGAAGGTGGGAATCGAACCCACATGGGGGGCTGCCCCACGCGATTTTGAGTCGCGCGCGTCTGCCAGTTCCGCCACTTCGGCGTGGCTCAAGCACAAGTTATGATACCATAATTACAGGCGCTCTTCAATAGACGAAATGCGAGTCGAACCGCCATTCTTTGTTAAATCCCATGGTATACCCAATCAGAGCCTCGAGTCTACAAGAAGAGGTGCGGTGTACATATGTGTATAATCAGTGGTTTAAATGGGGGGGATTTCATGCGACGCAACGTGCGGGGGTGGGTGCGGCTCACGCTCGTCGTTACGCTCCTGGTTGTAGCCGCTGTACCGGCGGCCCTGGCGACGGAGCCGTATCACGAAATCATTGTGAACATACCGGCATTCTCATTGCATCTTTACCAAGACGGCTTACCGGCGGCCACGTACCCAATCGGCGTGGGACGCGTTGTCAATCCGTCGCAACTGGGAAGCACCGAAGTGATCAATAAGGTGGAGTATCCGACATACTACCCGCCGGATTGGTACTCCCAAGGATTGCAACCGATCCCTCCCGGCCCGGAGAACCCCGTCGGAACACGCTGGTTGGGCCTTGGATTCAAAGGGTATGGCATCCACGGGACCAACGCTCCCAACTCGATCGGAACGGCGGCTTCGGCCGGCTGTATCCGTATGAATAATGAGGACGTCGAAGCGTTGGCGCAACTCATCGGTGTCGGCACGAAAGTGACCTTCACCTATGAGACCGTTGAGACGTGGCTCGACCCCGTGACGCGGCGGCCGTTCCTACGGGTGCATCGGGATATCTATCGCCAAGGGACCAATACGCTCACGCGCGCCCTCGACGCCCTCGAACAGGTAGGCGTGTCGCGCGAGGCGGTTGATGAGCAAGCCCTTGGTGCCATACTTGGTGAGGCGGCGGGGGAGGCCCGCCCGGTTCCTACTTCAGTCCCGCTCTTCCTCGACGACCAGCAGGCTCGCACCGGCGCCATCTTCTTTGGCGGTCGCCTCCTTGTCTCAGTGGAGAGTGTTGCAGCCCTGACGCAAGACGAAGTGTACGTCTCCAACCAGGGAGAACAGGCACGCCTTTGGGTGTCTGGACGCGAAGTGAGCGGGATCTTTTGGATCGGCCAGCGTCCCTACGTCTCGGTCGAGACGGTGGCGGACGCATTGGGGTTGGCACTCCTCACAGCTGGAGTTCAGGGGATCCATCTCGAGCGGGTACGCGTCGTCGACGCCCAAGGGCGCGACCTCGGCCTGCGTCCCTATCTCACGCGCTCGGGACTCTTCCTTCCGGTGCAGGAGTTGAGCCAACAGTTCGGCGTGACAGCGACGTGGGACGCTCGGTTGGCCGGGGTGCGGCTAGGTGAGACGGTTGCCTTTGGCGCAGAAGTGATCGGTTCCAAAGCGTACCTGCCCTACGATCGCCTCGCAGAGCACCTAGGCGTTCAGATCACGTGGCGCCCCCAACAAGCGACTGCCGTGCTGCGACCGCTTTACGTGGAGATTGACTCGAGCAACGTTGGTGAGGGCTTGATCCACGGGGACCAGCTCTATGTCCCACTGCGCCCGATCACCGATGCCTTAGATTACACATTGGGTTGGAATCAATCTGAACGGAAGGCGTACGTACAGGGTGTTCCCATCGCGGGGACGGTGAGAGGTGGACGTCTCTTCGCGTCCCTTGACGCATTAGACGAAGTGATCCCGGCCTTTCGGTACGAATGGGACAAAGAAGCGCTGCGTCTCAATCTTCACTTGGGCGGAGCGGCCGATGACGTGAACGACCGCAGGTTTGACGGACGATAATAGGCCGACCGGGGCGCGTCGTGGGCGCCCCGGGTTCGGCTCCGATGTTACACATTCTCTTCGAGAAGGAATTGACCCAGAAGCTGCTGAACGGCTTCGGCCTGTGCCAGCTCCCGAGCTTGTTCCCAATCCTGTTCGAGCAACGCGAAGGCCAAGTCGGTTGTCACACCCAGTTGAGATGCGATGACTTGAGCTAGGCGGTCACGGCCGTACACTTGAAGCGATGCCCAGTCCTGACTCATGATCGCGCCTGCCTCAACAGGTGTCACCCCACGCTCGACCAGCTCATCGTAGATGTTGCTCTTTAGACTGTCACCGAGCGCCGCCCAATCGCCTTGAATGATGTAGCGCAAGTCGTTGGGGCTGAGGAGTCCACGCGTGATGCCGGTCACTTTGCTGGCGACGTCTTGCTGCGTAATCACTCCGTTTGTCTTGACGAACTGCGGTGACCCGAATCGGTCGGCCACGACGTACACGGCGTCGCCGACGACGACGTTCTCGAGCGGCACCGTACTGGTGTTACGAAAGACGACCGTGTCGGCCATCAGGGTGAAGTCCCGCGGCCCAGCGTCGGTGCGCACACCCAGCGTCCGCGTGTTTGCTTCAAGGTAGTCGAGCGTGCCCCGGGTCATCTGTAACTGCATCGCCGAGTCGATCATGGCCGCTGTTTCGGCTCGGTTGGCTGCGTACGTCGGTCGGAACTCACCTCGGACGTATGGGGGCAGAATTTTGAGGCGCAAGGCCGTTTCGATATTGGCAAACGCCCAGTGTGAAGTGCTGACGTCCGTAAAGGACGGCGTCTGAGTGTACCCCTTCACATCGTGGAGCTTGAGGGTCCGCACCAGCATCGAGACGACTTCTGCACGCGTGATATGGTTGTCCGGCTTAAACGTACCGTCCGGGTATCCTTCGACCACCTCGGCTTCGGCGAGGGTGAGAATCGGCCGGCGGGCCCAGTGGGATGCAATATCCTTAAAGGAGACGGCACGCGACTCTTCGAACGTGAATGCGGCCGTCATCATTTTGGCAAACTCCGCACGAGTCACCGGTCGATCGGGCCGAAATGTCTTGTCGGGGTATCCGTTGACGATCCCCTTGGATACGAGTGACTCGATGTGCTCCTTGGCCCAGTTTGTCTCAATATCGCTTAACGAGACTTGGGCGCTCACAGGTAGAGCGGCTAGGAGAAGGAGACTAAAGAGCAACATCGCGATCATTGATCTGCGAATCGTTTTCAATCGTAGATGCCTCCTATGCGCGAAAGGTGCGTGAATCCAATCCGCCTCACGCATGCCGAATTCTTGCCCTTTAGGGGGGTTCCCTTTCGAGAAGTTTAGGGGAGAATACCAGCGTAAGGGGAGGATGGGCGCCTTTTCCACTCAGCGGGAGACATCCTCGTTAGTCGGGGGCTTTCCGGACGGAGGAAGACGCATGGGGAACAGCAGACGAGTGAGACGATGCATCGGCAAAAGGAGTGTGGCCACGTGAAGGAGTCGAAACCGCAGGGGAAAGCCGTCCTGATCGACGGGCACAGCCTGATTTACCGCGCCTTTTACGCGCTACCCACCTTAACGACTGCCTCAGGTGAGCATACCAACGCTGTACTGGGGTTTGCCATGATGCTAAACCGCCTGGTAAAGGAGGAGGCCCCGGACTATCTGGCTGTCGCTTACGATTTGAGCGGCCCCACCTTTCGGCATGAAACGTTCTCGGATTACAAAAAAGAGCGCCCGCCGATGGCGGACGAGCTCCGCTCCCAAATACCGCTGGTCAAAGAGTTGGTCAAAGCATTCGGCATACCGGCGTACGCCTTGGAAGGCTTCGAAGCGGATGACGTGATCGGGACCCTCTCTCGTGAGGCAGAAGAGAGAGGATGCGCCGTGTTGATCGTCACCGGCGACATGGACGCCCTCCAACTCGTCTCGGAGCGCGTCTCAGCCCTCATTACACGGCGCGGGATTCGGGATTTGGAACGATTTGGTCACGATGAAGTAAAGGAACGCCTAGGCGTCGCGCCGAGCCAGGTAGCCGATCTCAAAGGGCTGACGGGAGAGAAGTCCGATAACATTCCCGGTGTGCCGGGGATTGGTCCCAAGACGGCCGTACGGCTCTTGAGTGAGTACGAGAGCCTCGAGCGCCTCCTTGAGAGCGTGGATAGCGTGAAGGGAAAGGCCGGTGCGCTCCTCAAGGAGCATGCCGAGCAAGCGCGAGTCAGCAAGGAACTGGCCGTCATCGACCGGCACGTCCCCATCGTGCTAAACTGGGACGAGTTAACGTGGTCGGGCGCCGACCAAGAGGCCCTCCGCTCTCTTTACCGTCGACTCGAGTTTAGGCGCCTCCTCGACGAACTCGAACCACCTGAACAGGAGCGCTCAGAGCGCTCGGCCGACGGACCCGACCGGCCGGAGGTTTCCGAGGATCCCTTGCCGGTGACGCTTATCACAGATCCGGATGAGCTCGACACGGCGTGGGCCCATGCGACTGAAGCCGAACGAGTCGCGCTCCTCCCGGTCTTGGACGGTTCGTTCCCTCACGACACTCACCTCGTCGGCTGGGCGTGGGGTACCAAGGACGGGGCTGTGTACGTGCCCCTCGGCCACGACAAAGGTAAGAACGCGTCACTGCAGTCGCTACGACAGTTACGTCCCCTCCTGGTTGAAACGGAGGGTCGCGGCGAGCACGGCGATAGCGAGGCTCGCTCGGAGTCGCCGAAGTACGTGTGCCACGACGTAAAAGGACTGCATGCCCTCGCAGCGGCGCACGAGTTAACAATAAAGGCCCGGGTCGACGACGTGATGCTCCAAGGGTATTTGTGCGTCCCAGGTCAGGGCGACTATTCGCTCGAGGATTTATCGCTTAAGTTTGGCGTCGGCGAGCCCCCGATGCTGCAGGAGGCCAAGTCCAAGACGCCCCTCGCGGCGCTCGAACCCAGCGAGGTTTCGCCGCGTGTGGCCGGGCGTTGCCGTACGCTCCTAAGTTTGGCGGAGCGGTTAGAGGGACGCATCGACGAGGACGGCCTCAAGGGCGTGTACGAAACGGTCGAGCTGCCGCTCGCCCCGATTATTGCGGATATGGAGAGGGAGGGAATCCGTATCGATGCGCGCCAGCTGCGGGAGATGGCTGCCCAGATGCAGGAGGAGATCACTCGCTTGGAGGAGGAGATTCATACCCTCGCCGGCGAGCGATTCAACATCAACTCGCCGAAGCAGTTGGCCCAGATTCTCTTTGAGCGGCTGGGCCTTCCGGTCGTGAGTAAAACGAAGTCAGGTCCGTCGACGAGCGCCGACGTTTTGGAGCAGTTGGCCTTGGAGCACGAGATTGCGGCTAAAATCCTTGAGTACCGCCAGGTGCAAAAGTTAAAGAGTACGTACGTCGACGCCTTACCCGCCTTGGTTCACAACGAGACTGGACGGATTCATACGACGTTTAACCAGGTGGTCGCGGCGACTGGCCGTCTCTCGAGTCAAGGGCCTAACTTGCAAAATATACCTGTGCGAACTGAGCAGGGCCGCCGGATCCGCCGAGTCTTCGTGCCGAAAGAAGGGTTTGCGCTCGTTAAAGCGGATTACTCACAGATTGAGTTGCGCGTGCTCGCCCACATCAGCGAAGACGAGGAGCTCGTCGCTGCGTTTCGTGCCGGCATGGACATTCACCAAAAGACGGCCGCGGAGATCTTTGGCGTTGATCCAGACGAGGTGAGCGGGGCGCAGCGCAGCGCGGCGAAGGCCGTCAACTTTGGCATCGTCTACGGGATCTCCAGCTTTGGTTTGGCGCGTGACACCGGACTCTCGCGCTCGGAGGCTCAGGCGTTCATCGATACGTACTTTGAACGGTATGCCGGGGTGGCGCGCTACATGAAAGAGGTCGTCAAAGAGGCCCGAGAGAGAGGGTACGTGACGACGTTGCGCGGTCGTCGCCGGTACTTGCCGGATCTCACCAGTCGCAAGTGGGCGGTGCGCAACTTCGCGGAACGCACCGCCATCAACACGCCAATTCAAGGAAGCGCCGCCGATCTCATCAAAGCGGCGATGATTAGTGTGGACGCACGCATTCAGGCTGAGTCACTCGAGGCTTACCTGCTCTTGCAGGTTCATGACGAGTTGCTCTTTGAGGCGGTGCCAGGCGATGTGCCCGCTCTTGCCCGTCTCCTCAAGGAGGAGATGGAGGGCGTGGAATCACTGCGGGTCCCCTTGGTGGTTGAGGTGCAGTCGGGTCCGAACTGGCTGGATCAGGAGCCGGTCTTGCTCGAGTGATCCTCGTTCCAACAAGAGACTCGTGACCCAGAGGAAGTGTGTCGTGCCGGAATTGCCCGAAGTCGAAACCGTGCGTCGATCGTTGGAGGAGCGGACGGCCGGGGCGCGTATCGTCCGCGTGTCGGTGTGCTTCGCCGGCTGCGTACAACCGTTGACTCCTGCTGAGCTTACAGAGCGCCTCGTCAACAGGCAGATCGTAGGCTGGGGACGAATGGGTAAGTACCTGATCGCGCAGTTGGATGACGGCGCTCGCCTGTGCATTCACTTGAGAATGACAGGACAGCTCCGGGTGGTCGAGGAATCTCTTGCGACGACGGGGCCCTACACTCGATTCCTGATTGGGCTGGAGGATGGGCGCTCGCTCCAATTTGACGATCAAAGGAAGTTTGGGAGAGTGACGTGGTACGCCGATCAAGGCGCGCTCGAGGACGCGATCGCGTTGGGTCCGGAGCCGATCCGTGCCGACTTCGGTCCCAACGACTTGGCGGCGCTTGTAGCCGGTCGCACCCGGCCCGTCAAGTCGTTCCTGCTCGACCAACGGCTCATCGCGGGAATCGGCAACATCTACGCTGACGAGGCGCTTCATCGAGCGGGCCTCCGCCCCGAACGACCTGCCGGCAGCCTCAGTAAGGCCGAGGTGGAGTCGCTTTGCGGGGCTCTGCAAGAGGTCTTAAATGAGGGGATCGAGCATCGCGGGACCTCCATGCGAGACTATATCGACGCGGATGGCCGTAAAGGGTCGTTTCAGGAGCGCTTGCGAGTTTACGGACGGGCGGGTGAGCCGTGCGTTCGCTGCGGGGCGCCTCTGTCGAGTGTAAAGATCGCTGGGAGAAGCAGCGTGTTTTGCGACCGCTGTCAGCGCTGATGGCTCGATTCTTACACCAGCGGACCGGAGCTTCTCGCGATGCTTAAAGGAGGATGACGACATGTTGGTCGTCGCATTGACAGGGGGCGTCGCGACCGGAAAGAGCACGGTCTCCAGACGTCTCATGGAGCTTGGAGCAGCGGTGCTTGACGCCGATCAGGCCGCGCGCGAGGTGGTGGAGCCGGGGGAACCGGCCCTTGAGGAGATTCGAGCGGCATTCGGTCCTGGAGTGATCGCAAGTGACGGCACCCTCGACAGGCAGGCGTTGGGGGAGATTGTCTTTAACGACAAATCACGGCGATCGGAGCTCGAAGCGATCATTCACCCACGCGTGCGTCAACGGATGGACCAAGCCCTCCACCGTCTCAAGGCCGAGGGACGCTTTCAGGTTGTCGTCTGCGACATTCCCCTGCTTTACGAGACCGGCATGAGCTTGGCCCGCTTCGATCGAGTCTTAGTGGTGTACGCGCCTTTCGAGGTGCAGAAGCGCCGCCTGATGAATCGTAACGATTTGAACGAGGCGCAAGCCGAGGCGCGTATCCGTGCCCAGTTACCCACCGAGGAGAAGGCGAGGCGCGCCGACGACGTCATTGATAACACCGGTGAACTGTACGAGACGCTGAGACAGGTTGGCGAGGTATGGAAGGAGTGGCTGCGGCTGTGCGCATCGCGCTGATTGCCCACGACGAAAAGAAAGACGACATGGTGACCTTTTGCCAGGCGCACCGAAGCTCTTTGGAACGATTTGTCCTGGTGGGAACGGGGACCACGGCCCGCCGAGTCGCGGAGGCGACGGGCCTTGAGGTAGAGGCGATGCTCTCCGGTCCTTACGGCGGGGACCAACAGATCGGTGCGCAGGTGGCGTCCGGCCAGGTTGCAGCCGTCATCTTTCTGCGGGATCCCTTGACGGCTCAACCCCATGAACCCGACATCACAGCGCTATTGCGGGTATGCGACGTGCACAATGTCCCATTGGCCACCAATGTCGCTACCGCCGACAAGCTTTTGGCCGCTCTGGACTCTCAGCTGACATCGAGTGCGTCGTAGGAGCATACGCTCCCTCTAGTCGCAGTCAGTTGAAGTCGAGAGAGCTTTTGTGGTAGGTGAACACGCTGGCAAAAATTCGGATCCGGCGCATCGTCATGCTGCTCGCCCTCGGGGCGTTACTGATTTATTGCGCGCTTCTCGTATTGCGAACGTCGTACCCCTTACCCTACAGGGAGACCGTTGAGCGGTACGCGCTGACGCATCAAATCGACCCGCTTCTCATCGCCTCGATCATGCGCGTGGAGAGTGGGTTTAATCCCTATGCCATCTCGGCTAAAGGAGCGCGGGGACTTATGCAGCTGATGCCTGAGACCGCTGAATGGGTGGCAGAGCGGGTCGGAATTGAGTCGTTCGCGCTGGAGATGCTCTTTGAGCCCGAGATGAATGTGCGCTTGGGCGCCTGGTATTTGGCCGATCTGAGGCGTCTGTTTGAAGGAGAGACAGTCCTCGCGCTAGCGGCATACAACGGAGGACGAGGCAACGTCCTTCGTTGGCTGAGTGACGAGGAGTGGTCCGGAACGATCGAGGAGATTGATGACATTCCGTTCCCCGAGACGCGAGCGTACGTACGCAAAGTGCTCTCGACCTACTCGATGTACCGGCGACTCTGGGGTCGTTCCATCGATGGGGAATTGGCGCTTTGAACGATAGGGACGCGCAAGCGTTGGCGTGCCGACTCATGCGGTGGATTGAGGTGAGCTAGGGTGAAGTGCGATGCGTGTCACAAGGAGATCGCGTTGGCAAAGGTTTGTCCATACTGCGGTCATCAGGTGCGTGATGTCGATGGGAAGGACGTCAAAGGCGAAGACCCCGGCAAGAGGGAGTCGCGAAGGACCCGAGGCGCATTTCGCGGGCATATCAACCCTGACTTCGACGACCCCCGGGGTGGGACAACCACCGAGGCCGGCTCTCTGGGTACCCTGGCGCGGTTCCTCTTCCACCCCCGCATTCCCACATGGCGGAAACTGGTGGCACTAGGCGCGCTTTTCTACGTGCTCAGCCCATTGGACCTCCTCCCGGGCGCGGCGATACCCGTCCTTGGATGGTTCGACGACATGGCCGTGGTCTACCTCGCATGGAAATGGATCGTCCGCCAATTGCGATCGGCGTAAGAGCCTCTCTCTCTTAGTACATCGACTTTTCAGTGGTCTTCGACGAAATTCGATAGAGCAAGGGAGAGCATTCGACATCGTACGGGCGCACCCCGTGATAAGCTTAGGATCAACGGGGGTACCGTGGAAGGCACGGTTAACATCCCCCAGGAAGACGGCGACGCTTTCCAAGAGCTCGTACGTTGCACGGTGGCAGGATCCGCGCTCTTGCCACGTCAACAGGTTCGAGCTACCCGACCGAAGCGTCGTCCGAAGGGACCCGACTGCCCCAGTAGGAGGCAGCGAGATTGGGATACCCCTTCACTCGTTTCCACCCGCGCACAGGACCCCCCACCCCAGGGGGTCCTGGACTTTTCCAAGTGAATGTGGTCGATTGGGAACTTCCACGCTTCGCCATTGCCACAGAGGGGTTCGTCTGTCGTCTGTCGAAGGATGCTCTCGCCGGTTCCTGCTCTTGGCCGTTCGTTCGTTGCCGTCTTGATCAGGCTTTTGTGTGCCCGCAAGTAGCGAAAGGTGAGGGTTGCATGCATAGACTAGCCGCGCAGGCACAAGAGTACTTTGAAACAGGACTTGTGCTTGCCGCGCGCGAATCTATGGAGAAATGGCTCGAGTGGACCCGATGCACTGGGACGCCGGCCGAGTTGTGTACGGCGCTTAACGGCTTGGGCTCTGTGATGCTCGAGCTCAACATGCTCCAAGAGGCCAACGCGTGTTTCGACGAGTCGGTAACCCTGAGCGCTGACGGTTCGTTTGAAGTGGCTGTGCGCTCGCTGTGCAATTTGAGCTTGTGTCAGTACTTGCGCGGCATGGGACCCGAGAGTGTCGCAACGGCTGAGCGAGCGTTTGCGCGGGCGAGAGACGAAGGAGTCGTCGACTCGGCGCTCTTGTTACATATGCACATGATCTTGGGTCTTGGACACATTGCCTGCGCAAATTGGCGCGAGGCGTACGAGACACACGAACGGGCGTTGGCGTTGGCTGAGGAGCTCTCCAGTTCGGTAACGACCGCCAACATCCTCAACAACCTGGGATTGATCAGCGTAGAGTTGGGGGAGTTTGACGCCGCCGAGGAGCGTTTGACCCATGCACTGCGTATCATGGAAGAGCTCAAGCAATCTCAAGCGCTCGCCTACACGATGACAGAGTTCGGGCGGCTCCACCTCAGGCGCGGCGATGTCGCACAGGCGTTACATTATGGCAGTCTGGCGCTACGGACGCTCTGGGAGAACATGAGTGGGCTCGACAAGGCGGAGGTAGCGCGGTTGTGTGAGCTCTTTGGGTCGGTTGCTCACGCTACAGGTGACCACCAGGGTGCTGTTGGGTATTTGCAGCGTGCCTCGACCTACTATGCGCAACAAGACCGCTGGCGAGAGTGGGAAGGCGTCTCCGTCACACTCAACTCGGTGATCCGTTCCCCTCAGACGGGTGGATCGGTTCGTGTCGCCATCGATTGGAAAGATAAGCAGCTGCTGCGGTATTTCACAGCGCTCTTGGGACTTATGGATACCATGGAATGCCTCTATCCGCACCTGCGCGGACGTTCGGATCTCGTCGCCAAGTACGCTAAGATTCTCGGCGGCGTGTGCGGCATCGACAAAGATGGCCTTGAAGGACTCTCGCACGCGGCTCGTCTCCACGATGTCGGCCTCACGTCGATGGGTGAGGGTTCCAATATTTTCTCCCCTGCCCAAGGTGAAGGGGAGGGCGTGGGAGAACATCCTTTATTGGGGGATCGGGTGCTGCAGATGTTCGACGTGCCTGACGACGTGCGAACTGCAGTGAGGCATCACAGAGAGCGTTTCGATGGATCTGGGGGACCCGACGGTTTGGCCGGTAATGAGATTCCCTTATACGCTCGGATCATCTCAGTCGTGGAAGGGTACGTTGACTGCGCGCTTGAGAGCGCAGACTCCAAAGAGGCCCATACCAAAGGGATTGAGTACATTATGGGACGGGCCGGGACTGAGTACGATCCAGAGGTCGTCGATGCGTTCGTCAACCTTCACGATATTTCGCACTGATAAGCCAACGTAGTTTATTAATAGCTTTGTTCGGGGGACGAGGCGAGAGTGGGAAAGGAGGCGAGAGTTCCATGAGGCGTTGGATCATTGCAGTTTTTCTCTGTGCGCTGTTGGCGTTGAGCTCGGGAGTGTACGCGGCTGCGCCTGAGGCGGAGTTGGGTGCGGATAATCGCGACCGGGTACAAGAGCTGATCCCGGATGTCGCCAAGGACAAAAACCCCATCGTCGACGAAGAGAGCGACGAGCAAGAAGTGTCGACCATGTCGACACAAGGGGCGATTTGGCCCAAGGGCATTTGGTAAACTCTACCGACTGCATTACTAGTCGTAGAAGTGGGGCGGACTCTGTCTTCCGTGTGATCAGAGGCCGCCCCTTCTCGCGTCTTGATCTTGGTCATCGGACCAACGCGAAACGCAAAGAGCGCCGAGATCATCTCGGCGCTCTAAATACTTGGTGCCCGGGGCGGGAGTTGAACCCGCACGAGTGTTACCCCACATGGCCCTCAACCATGCGCGTCTGCCAATTCCGCCACCCGGGCTCATTCGGTTGTAACGTCTGTGAAACTCATAAAACCAACGTTCACATTATAGCCGCTTTGAGCAGGCTTGTCAACTATAAATGAGACGAACGGAAGTAGCCTTCCGTTCGTCTCACATCGAATTCGATCTTAGAAGTCCATGTCCCCAGCGGGCATGGCAGGCGCCTTCTCCTTTTTGGGAACCTCGGAGATGACGGCCTCGGTGGTGAGCAACATGGCTGCGATGCTCGCCGCGTTTTGCAAAGCTGTGCGCGTCACCTTGGCTGGGTCGACGATTCCCGCCTTCACCATGTCGGTGAAGCTCTCGGTGGCGGCGTTGAAGCCGACGCCCTGCTTCTCATTCTTGACACGCTCGACGATGACGGAGCCCTCGTGACCCGCGTTGTATGCAATCTGCCGCAGCGGCTCGGTGAGGGCGCGGCGGACGATGTTGACACCGACGGCCGCATCGCCTTCGGCTTTCACTCTGTCGAGCGCAGGGATGATGTTGATGAGGGTGGTGCCACCGCCGGCGACGATGCCCTCCTCAACGGCTGCACGGGTAGCGTGCACTGCGTCCTCGACACGATGCTTCTTCTCCTTGAGCTCGGTCTCGGTCGACGCGCCCACCTGAATGACGGCGACGCCGCCGGCCAGTTTCGCCAGACGCTCTTGGAGCTTCTCACGATCGTAGTCCGAGTCGGTCTCTTCGATCTGCTTTTTGATCAGCTCAACGCGACCGGTGACGGCTTTCTTGTCGCCCTTGCCGTCGATGATCGTCGTGTCCTCCTTGGTGATTTGGACACGGCGCGCTTGGCCGAGCATATCGAGCGTGACATTCTCGAGCTTGGTTCCCAGGTCCTCAGAGATGAACTGACCACCGGTGAGGATCGCGATATCCTCGAGCATCGCCTTGCGGCGATCACCAAAGCCGGGAGCCTTGACGGCAGCGACGTTGAGGGTTCCGCGGATCTTGTTGACGACGATGGTCGGCAACGCCTCGCCCTCGACGTCCTCGGCGATGATGAGCAACGGTCGGCCGGATTGGACGACCTTCTCGAGGAGGGGGAGGAGCTCCTGGATGTTTGAAATCTTCTTCTCGTGAATCAGGATATAGGGATCGTCAAGGACCGCTTCCATGGTCTCGGAGTTGGTTACAAAGTAGGGGGAGATATAACCCTTGTCAAACTCCATACCCTCGACGATCTCGACGGATGTGCTGGTCCCTTTCGCCTCTTCGACCGTGATGACACCGTCTTTGCCGACCTTGTCCATGGCGTCGGCGACGAGTTGGCCGATCTCAGTGTCGTTACCGGCGATGGAGGCAACGTGGGCGATATCCTCTTTACCCTCGAGGGTGATCGCCAACTTTTTAATCTCGGCAACAGCCTCTTCTACAGCTAGGTCGATCCCTTTCTTGAGAAGCATGGGGTTGGCGCCGGCGGCGACGTTCTTTAGACCCTCGAGGACGATGGCCTGTGCCAACACCGTCGCGGTTGTGGTACCGTCACCGGCGACATCGTTGGTCTTGGACGCGACCTCTTTGCAGAGCTGAGCGCCCATGTTCTCGTACGGGTCGGAGAGCTCGACCTCCTTGGCGACTGTCACTCCGTCCTTGGTGATGACGGGGGAACCATACTTTCTCTCGAGGACGACGTTGCGACCTTTGGGTCCCAATGTCACCTTAACGGCGTTCGCAACCGTGTTGACGCCCCGCTCAAGGGCGCGTCGCGCTTCGGAGTCGAACGCGAGTTGTTTTGCTGCCATAGGGTACGCCTCCTTACACGTAGTAATCGTTCAAACTTTAGTGAGGTATTGCGCAGCGTGCCTGATTACTGCGAGACGGCTAGAATGTCGCTTTCACGCAGGATGAGGTACTCGGCGCCGTCCACTTTCACTTCGGTGCCGCCATACTTGGCGAAGATCACCTTGTCGCCGACGGAGACCTCCAAAGCGACACGCTCGCCGTTGTCGAGGAGCTTGCCACTGCCTACAGCGACGACCTCGCCTTTCTGCGGCTTCTCCTTGGCCGTATCAGGAAGGACGATGCCTCCGGCAGTCTTCTCCTCTTCCTCGATGGCCTTGACGACGACTCTGTCTCCCAATGGTTTCAGCGTCATGTTTCTCCCCCCTTGATGAGGTGTTGTTTTATGTGTTTGGGTTGTTAGCACTCGCGGTCTGTGAGTGCTACCAGATATTAATATATCCATTTCTGGAACAGTGTCAAGCAGGATTTTGCAGGTTTTCCTGCTCTCTCTATGACGCTTGCGCGTTGGCGGGGGGGTGACTTAGAGATTGAGAACCGAGAGGGGGCCCCGCACCGCGTCGACCGACTGTTGGAAGGCCGCCCGCTCTTCCTCGGTCAAATCGATCTCCAGGACGCGCTCGACACCTCCCGCTCCGAGGACGATTGGTACCCCAGCGCACACTTCGCGTTGGCCGTACTCACCTTCCAAATAGGCGATGGCCGGGAGGATTCGCTTCTTATCCTTGACGATCGCTTCAACCATCTGGGTTGCCGCCGCGCCCGGAGCATAGTAAGCACTCCCCGTCTTGAGGAGGCTGACAATCTCGCCTCCACCGTGACGCGTGCGATCAACGATGGCGTCCAGACGTTCCTTGGGAATGAGCGTCTCGATGGGAATCCCACCGGCGTAGCTGTACCGTACCAAGGGTACCATCGAGTCGCCGTGCGCACCCATGACGAAGGCGCTGACGTCCTCCACGGAGATACCAAGCTCCATGGCAATAAAGGTGCGAAAACGCGTCGAGTCGAGGACGCCGGCCTGACCCATCACTTGGTGTTTGGGCAGCCCGCTCTCCTTAAGCGCCACGTACGTCATTACGTCGACCGGATTGCTCACAACGATAATGAAGGCGTTCGGCGATTTTGCGACGATGTTTTGGACGACCTCAGTGACAATCTTGTAGTTTGTCTTGAGGAGGTCGTCTCGGCTCATACCCGGCTTGCGCGCAATGCCTGCGGTGATGACGGCGACGTCCGAGCCCTCGGTCTCATCGTACCCGTTGGTGCCAATGATCCGGGCGTCAAATCCTTCCACCGGTCCCGCTTCGGCCAGATCGAGGGCCTTCCCCTGGGGGACGCCCTCGACGACGTCGACGAGCACGATGTCTCCCAACTCTTTTGCCGCGACCCAGTGCGCTGCCGTGGCGCCGACGTTCCCTGCGCCGACGATCGTGATCTTGCTTCTCGCCACGATGCTCACCCTCCTAGATTCCAAAGAGATGTCACAACTTTCAAACACCCACAGTCTACCATGTCAAGTATTATGCGGCAATGCGCCGGGGAACACACTCTCGGTAAGCCTCATACCATAGCACTGATTCGATCCGACGTTGTCTGCCGCCACGCCACGCTCCCAACCCTATCGAAGGGTCGCAAGTGGTTCGAGGAAGTGCAGCAACATTCTCAAGAGGAGTGATCTCTTTGGACCAAACACGCGAAAATCCGTGGGCTAAATGCGCTCTCCCACCGGTGGAGGAGCGCGAGGCGAAGCCAAGAGCGCGCGGCCTGACGATGGTGATTGACAAGGGCCTCGGCCTCTACGAGACGAGGGACCTCCTCGGCGTGTGTGCTCCCTATATCGACTTTGTTAAACTGGCCTTTGGCAGCTCGGTCTTATACGGCACGCACTTGTTGAACGCAAAACTGCAGGAGATTCGAAACCACGGGGTCGACGTCTACCCGGGGGGCACCTTGCTTGAGCTTGCCGGGGTCCAAGGAAGGGCGGAAGCGTTCTTTGAGCGTGCTTGCGAATTAGGCTTCACCGGTATCGAAGTCTCCGAGGGAACGGTGGAGCTGAGTCGTTTTCGACGTCGGCGACTCATCGAGACAGCGCGATCGATCGGCCTGCGCGTCGTCTCCGAGGTTGGGAAGAAAGACCGGAATGCCCAGATGGATACCACGAACGTCGTGCGCCAGGTCGAAGAGGATTTGGAGTGGGGAGCTGAGTGTGTCATCATCGAAGGACGCGACTCTGGCCGGGGTGTCGGGGTGTACAACGACGATGGCAGTCCGCGTGAGGCGTTGGTCGACGGAATCTTGGCGGGCGTCTCGGATCCGGCTCGGTTGATGTGGGAGGCGCCCATCACATCGCAACAGCAGTACTGGTTGCGCCGTGTCGGCATCAACGCAAACTTGGGCAACGTCCAAACCAACGACGTTCTCACCTTAGAATCGACCCGAATGGGGCTGCGAGGCGACACACTTCGAGATTATGTCCGGCGGTATGTCGAAACGATGTGAAATTCTTCCGTTTTATTTGCGCTCCCTTAAAGGAATGTCGTGGGATCTGTCGTATTTTGACGTCAGCGTCTAGAAAATCGTCGAACGATTCGTGTTCGTGATGGTTGATGTAGGCAGGAGTCTCACAACGAAAGGGTGCGATGCATATGGCGACATTCGTTGAGACCGAGAGTATGAAAGCGTTGCAGGAGAAGTTCATGCGTCTGCTCGAAACCGATCGGGATTCAAAGGAGTTTGAGCGCCTCTTCGCAGAGGTCGACGCCCAACTTGACGAGTACGTAGCCCACGACGTGCAGGAGAGCGTCGCTTAAGGCGCACGCTTGCATCCGTTGCCTTAACGATTGACGCCCCGCTTTTGGCTGGGCGTCTTTTTCGTGTCGCGGCATCTCGTGAATCTCCTTGACCCTCATTTTGGCGGATGGGTATAATGTAAAAAATCTTAATGTGCAGCACGTCATAGTTAAAGTGGCGATGACAAAGGACGCCCGAGCGACGCCCAGCGTCACCACAGCGAGCCGGTGAGAGTGCGAGTCCGGCGGTGACGGTCGACGGAAGCCATCACCTTTGTAGCCGTCCACCGAAACGGTGCTACACCGAAGTAGGCTGGACCGGAGCCCTACCGTTAATGGGCGTATTCTTTCGAGGGGGAACCGTCGTACGGTTCCAATCGAGGTGGTACCGCGGGCTAAAGCGCTCGTCCTCTTTGTTGACGATTAAAGAGGGCGGGCGCTTTTTGCGTACGGATCGTGACCAACGACGTGAACGACTGGATTGATGAAAGCGGGTGGAAGTGATGGATTACAAAAAGACAGTGCAATTACCACAGACCGAGTTCCCTATGCGGGCCCGCTTAAGCGAGCGGGAGCCGCAACGCCTCAAGGTGTGGGCCAAGGAGGATCCGTACCGGACCTTGCAGGAGATTGGTCGAGCGCAAGGGCGAGATAGCTTCGTCTTGCACGACGGGCCACCCTACGCCAACGGCCATATTCACATTGGCCACGCCCTCAATAAAGTGCTGAAGGATATGGTCGTCCGCTCCAAGTCAATGGAAGGGTACCGCAGTCCTTACGTGCCGGGGTGGGACACGCACGGCCTACCTATCGAATTGCAAGTGGTGAAAGAAGAGGGGGAGGAGCTCCGACACGAGGGCGGCATGTACGCATTTCGGCAAGCCTGCCGCCAGTATGCCCTCCGGTACGTTGACGTACAGCGGGACGAGTTCCGCCGCTTAGGCATTTGGGGCGACTGGGAGCGACCCTACCTCACTCTGGAGCACGAGTACGAGGCGCGTCAAATCGAGCTCTTCGGCGCGATGGCGGAGAAAGGGTACATCTATAAAGGACTCAAGCCGGTACACTGGTGTTCGAGTTGCGAGACTGCCTTGGCTGAGGCGGAGATCGAGTATCATGATCACCGCTCGCCGTCAGTCTACGTGGCGTTTCGAGTCAAAGATGCCAAAGGCCTCTTTGAGGACGAGGCTGACTTTATCATCTGGACGACGACGCCGTGGACGTTGCCGGCCAACTTGGCGATCGCCGTTCATCCGGACCTCGATTACGTCTTGATCGAGGCCGCCGGGCGGCGGTATGTGTTGGCAGAGGGTCTCGCGTTGGCGACGGCGGCCAAGTTGGAGTTAGGTACGGTGAACGTCATCGCCCGCTTTAAGGGGCGGGAGCTCGAAGGCGTCACTACGAGGCACCCTTTCATCGACCGACTCTCGCCGGTGATCCTCGGGGAGCACGTGACGCTGGAACAGGGGACTGGCTGCGTGCACACGGCCCCTGGGCACGGTTTGGAGGACTACGAAGTCGGCGTTCGCTACGGTCTCGACATCCTGACGCCTGTCGACGGGAAAGGGCGCATGACTGAGGAGGCCGGAAAGTACGTCGGTCTGAGCCTGGGCGAGGCGAACAAAGCAATCGTCGCCGATATGAAAGCCGACGGCAGCCTCCTGATGCTCGAGGAGGTGGAGCACCAGTATCCATACTGCTGGCGGTGTAAGAACCCAGTGGCCTTTCGGGCGACCGAGCAGTGGTTTGCGTCGGTCGAGGGCTTTCGAAACGACGCGCTCGCCGCTATCGACGAAGTGACGTGGATTCCGTCGTGGGGCATCGAACGGATTCGCAACATGGTCGCTGACCGCAGCGACTGGTGTATTTCGAGGCAGCGGGCATGGGGCGTCCCCATTCCGATCTTTTACTGTAGCGCCTGCCGCGAGCCCCTGATCTCGCCTCAGAGCATTGGCGCCGTAGCCACGCTCTTCCGTAACGAGGGCTCCGACGCGTGGTACACGACGTCGCCCGAGAGCATCTTGCCAGAGGGGACGGCGTGCGCGTCCTGCGGCCACACGCAGTTCGAGAAAGAGCAGGATATCATGGACGTTTGGTTCGACTCCGGCTCGAGCCACGTCGCGGTCTTGGAGGAGCGCGACGATCTCACATGGCCGGCCGACATGTACCTGGAGGGGAGCGACCAACACCGCGGTTGGTTTCAGTCGTCTTTGTTGACGGCGGTGGCGACCCGCAAAGCGCCTCCGTACCGCTCTGTTCTTACCCACGGATTCATCGTGGACGGCGACGGCCGTAAGATGTCCAAGTCGGAAGGGAATACGACAGCGCCAGAGGATGTGATGAAGACGTACGGCGCGGACATCCTACGCCTCTGGGCGTCGTCAGCCGACTATCGCGGCGACATTCGCGTCTCGGACGAGATCTTGGCGCAGATCGCCGAGGTGTACCGGCGCATCCGCAACACCTGCCGCTTCCTTTTGGGCAATCTCCACGACTTTGACGTCACCCGCGACCAGGTGGCATGGGACGAGATGCGGGAGATTGACCGATGGGCTGTCCTCAACGTGCGCCGTTTGGCTTCCCGAGCGATAAAGGGGTACCAGGAGTACGCCTTTCATACGGTTCACCATCTCGTGCACAACTTTTGTGCGGTTGAGATGGGCGGCTTTTACCTCGACGTGATCAAGGACCGCCTCTACTGCGACGGGGCCGCTTCACACTCGCGACGTTCGGCTCAAACGGCGATGGCGGAGGTGTTGACGCACCTGGTCAAACTGATCGCACCGATCCTAGTCTTCACCTCTGAGGAAGTGTGGGAGCATATGCCCGACGCTCTAAAAGAGGCTAAGAGCGTGCACTTTACTATGTGGCAGCAGTCCGACGCCCTTACCGCAGAGGACGAGGCGCTGCTCGGGACGTGGGAGCGTCTGTTGACGGCGCGCCGCAGTGTCGCACAGGCGCTCGAAGGAGCTCGACGCGAGAAAGTGATCGGCGGCTCTACCGAGGCGAGTGTGACGTTGCATGCCGACCCCGTCTGGCATGCGCTTCTGAAGGAGTACGAGACTGGGCTTCCCGATGTATTTATCGTGTCGGAGGTGCACATCGAAGCGTCAACGGGCGCGAACGACGCGGGTGAGGAGGTTGCGACCGGCCTGCGGGTGAGTGTCGGTCGGGCCCAAGGCGACCGGTGCGATCGCTGCTGGCGCCATGCGCCCGGCGTAGGCGATCACACCGATCATCCGGCGCTATGTACGCGCTGCCGTGATGTCGTCACTCAAGTGAAGGACGCTTGACGCTACGTCAGCCCTTCGGCTGCCATCTGGCCCAGGGCGTCCTCTACGGCCTCGACGGTCCGGTCGATCTCCTCGGTGGTGTGGACGGCCGATATAAACCACGCTTCGTACTTGGACGGCGCCGTCATGATGCCGCGGTCCAACAGGAGTCGAAAGAAGCGGGTCAAATGCGCCGAGGGCGTCGCTTCGGTCTCTAAGAACGAGCGGGAGGGCGACGGACGAAAGAACGGACTGATCGCCCCTTTAAAGCGGCCCACGGTGAGGGTGACCCCCTTGCTGCGGGCCGCTGCTTCGATACCGGTGGCCAGTCGTTCGCCCAGGCGATCGAGACGCTCGTACAGACCGGGCTCCCGCAGCTCCTGTAGGCAGGCTCGCCCTGCTGCCGTCGAGAGCGGGTTCCCCGACAGGGTGCCGTCTTGATAAACCCCCCCGAGCGGCGCGACGACCGACATGACGTCCTTGCGGCCCCCGTACGCGCCCAGGGGCAGGCCGCCGCCGATCACCTTCCCCAACGTGATGAGGTCCGGGGTGAGTTGAAAGTGCTCGCCAACCGACCCATACTGAAAGCGGAACGCCGTGATCACCTCGTCCCAAATGACGAGGGCGCCGTGACGCTCGGCGAGGCTGTGCACGCGCTGGATGAACGCCTCGTCGGGGACGACGATGCCGAAGTTGCCGACGACGGGCTCGATCAGCACGCAGGCCAACTCATCGCCGACGCGGGAGAATGCCGCCTCGAGCGACTCGAGGTCGTTATAGGGGATTGAAACGATCTCGCCGCGCACGCCCGGGGTCACACCGAGGCTCTCGTCGATGCCAAGGGTGGACGATCCCGAGCCGGCCGAGACGAGGACCGGGTCCGCATGGCCGTGATACGCGCCGTCAAACTTAAGGACTTTGTGACGACCGGTGTAACCGCGGGCGACTCTGAGCGCGGTCATGACCGCTTCGGTGCCACTTGCTGTAAAGCGGACCAACTCCAATCCGTTGACGGCTTCGGTAAGCTGTTCGGCCAACTCTACCTCACCTGGAGTGGGCGTGCCGTAAACAGTGCCCAACCGGACGGCGTCGTTGACGGCCGCGACCACGGCCGGATGGGCGTGGCCGAGGATCATGGCGCCGTAGGCGCCCAAGTAATCTATGTATGCATTGCCGTCCACATCGTACACGTATGCGCCTTCGCCCCGATGAATGAAGACTGGAGCGCCGCCGCCAACCGCGTCGTAAGAGCGAGACGGGGAGTTCACTCCACCGGCGATCCGGGCACGGGACCGAGAGTAGTAGTGTTCGGATTGATGCGCTTTCACTGTGATACGCCTCCTCATCCACCTCATTTAATACGACCACGGCTCCCTTGGCAAGGGATATCACCCATTGTGGCGCATGTGTGGACCCCTCGGATATCGCCAGCGTACGGTGGGGATAGTAACTCTCACGGGAGATGTGATTGGCGAGAGGGGGAGGTTGTAACGGAGCTCACTAAGCCGCCTTGGGTCGAGAGGCTCTCCGCCAAGTTGGACGACATGATCCAGGGGTTGAACAAGTCAGGCATTGCGGAGTGGGTCGAGCTGTATCGGGAGCCGCAGCGGATGCTCTACCTCAACTTCCTCGCCGGCGTGGCGCGGGGCTTTGGGGTCGCCGTCGGCTTTACACTCGTCAGTGCGCTCATCATCGTCTTCCTCGGCTACGTGGCCCGCTTAAACCTTCCATTCATCGGCGAATTCATCGCCGACATCGCCCGTATCGTCCGCTTTGAACTGGGTCGCCCCTAAACGTACATACGGGGCGTCGGAAGGACTGGAGGAGACGACCTATGCAGACTCCCCTCACGTCCCGGGAGTTGGAGCATTTTCGCGGTCTGCTCGAAGAGGAGCGTGACCGGCAAGAGATCATGGTGGAGAATATTGCCGAGATGAGCTTAAATGAGTCGATGACGGAGTCGGTGGGAGAGCTTTCGTCGTACGACCAGCACTCGGCGGATGCAGGTGCAGAGATGGAGGCGAGGGAGAGGGATTTGGGCGTGCAGCGCTTGGCCGAAGCGACCATCGCCAGAATCGACGACGCGCTGGAGCGACTGCAGTCAGGGAGCTACGGCGTTTGCGTCGAGTGCGACACTCAGATTCCCTCCCAGCGCCTTGAGGCGCTCCCGTACGCGGAGCGCTGCATCGAGTGTGCCGAGCGTGTGGACCCTAGCGGCGACCGCCCCGCTGAAGAAGAGGCGTTGGCGACACCATTTAGTCGAACCTTCACCGACGACACCGACAACCTCGGCTTTGACGGGGAAGACGCGTGGCAGGCGGTGGGTCGAATGGGCACCGCCAACTCGCCGCAGGACGACCTGCACCTGGACCGCGACGACGGCTAGAGTCTTTGCCGCCGTGGATACCTGTGGTAGAATTGGGCGTCAGGAGGTTCGTCCACTTTGCGCCTATTCTACCTCGGGATCCTACTCTTTGCTCTCGACCAAGGGAGTAAGGCCTGGGTGCGCCACTCGTTTCACATCGGCGAATCGCGCCCGCTCATAGACGGGGTTCTCCACCTTACGTACGTACAAAACACCGGCGCCGCCTTCGGACTCCTCCAGGGTCAGACCTATTTGATCATAGCGGTGACGCTCTTAGTGGCGCTTGTGCTCTTTCTAAACCGCAAAGAGTTTGTGCGCGACCACTTGGGAGTAAGGATCGCCTACACATTTGGTATCGCCGGTGGGTTGGGAAACCTCTTAGACCGTATACTCCACGGTTGGGTGACGGACTTCATCGACCTGCGGGTATGGCCGGTCTTTAACGTGGCCGATTCTAGTATTTTCGTGGGCGTGGCGCTCCTCATCTGGTTTAGCGTCATCCGCCCCAGTGAGGAGGGGAAGGGTGCCTGAGTGGGTTGTTCCCAATGAGGCAGCACAGGCGCGCCTTGACGTCTTTGTGGCAGCTGCGGATCCGAGCTATTCGCGCTCGCAAGTGCAGCGATGGATCGAAGAAGGACATGTGGAGCTAAACGGCGGTCGCCCTCCAAAGGCCGGGGTGCGTCTGCAGGCCGGCGACTGGATTCGGGTGACTCCGCCGGTGCCGATCCCTTCGCGCGTGCAACCGGAAGCGATCTCTCTCGACGTGGTGTATGAAGACGATGCCATCATCGTCGTCAATAAGGCCAAGGGGATGGTGGTGCACCCGGCGCCGGGGCACTCCTCCGGAACGTTGGTAAACGCGCTTCTCCATCATGCACCCTGTTTGGAGGGGATCGGCGGAGTACGGCGGCCGGGCATCGTCCACAGACTGGACAAAGAGACCACGGGTCTCCTTGTGGTCGCTAAAACCGAGCTCGCGCACCGTCGCCTCGTGGCCGCGCTCAAGGCGCGGCAAGTGGGGCGAATCTACCTTGCGCTCGCTCATGGCGTCCTCTCGGAAGAGCGTGGAACGATTGTTGCACCGATCGGACGGCATCCTGTCGATCGCAAGCGCATGGCTGTCGTCTCCCGTGGAGGTCGAGAGGCCGTCACTCGTTTTAACGTCCTAGAACGCCTGCAAGCGTATACACTCCTCGAACTGGCTCTGGAGACCGGACGAACTCATCAGATCCGGGTACACCTCGCACACATCGGCCATCCGGTGGTTGGAGATACCACGTACGGTCCCAAGCAACCGGTGCTTTTTGACGATGGTCAAGCCCTGCATGCGGCTCGATTGAAGTTAGAGCACCCTACGACGGGGAAGGAGCTCGAGTTTTGGGCGCCCCCGCCACCGCGCTTCCTAGAGGTGTTGCATGAGCTCGGAGCGAGGACTCATCTTGTCACTCCGGTTTAATGGTAGGGTTGACAGCCTTCAGACGTCCCTGGTATGCTGGGACCAATAGACATACGTCCTTTAAACGGGTCCAGAGAGGCCGGTAAGGATGGCGACAGATATTCGCCGCTTCTTCTTCGCACGTGGGTTCGGGGGTCGTTCCCCAGACGCAGCTCCCTAAAGGTGCGCGAACGCGAAAGAAAAGGCGCGACGCTCTTGGAGTCATCAAATCTTGCCGGTGAGGCAAGATTTTTTTATGCCCACCCATGTCCACAACGGGAAGGTCGTGCTACGAATGCAGCCTAAGGCTGAGGTACTTGACCAGGCGCAGATTCAGCGTGCTCTGACGCGCATCGCTCACGAAATCGTCGAGGCCAATCGGGGAATCGACGGTGTATGTCTCGTCGGCGTACGCACCCGCGGTGTTCCCTTGGCTCAGCGACTCGCCGGCAAGATAGAAGCGATTGAGGGTAAACCGTGTAACGTGGGGATTCTCGACATTACGTTATACCGAGACGACCTCACCACGGTCTCACACCAACCGGTCGTGCGTCGAACGGAGATTCCCTTTGGGGTGGACGAGCGTACGGTCGTATTGGTGGACGACGTCCTCTTCACAGGTAGGACAGTTCGGGCAGCCCTCGACGCATTGATGGATCTAGGCCGGCCCAAGCGGATTCAGTTGGCTGTGATGATCGATCGTGGCCATCGTGAGTTGCCGATTCGAGCCGATTACGTCGGCAAGAATGTCCCGACCTCCATGGACGAGGATGTGCAGGTCCTTCTCAAGGAGATCGACGGTGAGGACCGGGTGATCATCCAAGGATGTTAGCCTTACGGACCGGGGTGGAGGTGGATCGATGAGTTTGCGGCACAAAGATTTGCTGGGGCTCGAAGGGTTGAGTCGAGAGGAGATACTCTTAATCCTTGAGACAGCTGGACCGTGCAAAGAGATCTTTGAGCGTCCGGTAAAAAAGTTCCCTACGCTGCGGGGAAAGGTTGTGGTCAACCTCTTTTATGAGGCGAGCACCCGCACCCGCACCTCGTTTGAACTCGCTGGGAAGTGGATGAGCGCGGATGTGATCAACATCGCCGCCTCGACGAGCAGCGTTGTGAAAGGCGAGAGCCTTGCCGATACGGCGAAGACGTTGGAGGCGCTTGGCGCCGACATCGTCGTGATGCGGCACAGCGCATCGGGGGCGGCGCACATTCTGGCCCGTACCATGCAGGCTCGAGTGATCAATGCGGGAGATGGACGCCACGAGCACCCCACGCAGGGACTTCTCGACCTTTATACGATTAAAGAGGCGAAAGGGCGCCTCGACGGGATCACCGTCACCATCGTCGGCGATATTCTACACAGTCGCGTCGCTCGATCGGACATTTGGGGATTGACAAAGCTTGGGGCACACGTGCGCGTCGTCGGACCGCCTACGCTCATGCCCCGCGGCCTTGCTCGCCTTGGGGTTGAGGTGCACACCGACCTCGACCGAGCGATCGATGGGGCCGACGTCGTCAATGTCTTGCGTATTCAGCTAGAGCGTCAAAGCAGCGGACTCTTTCCGAGTGTGCGGGAGTACAGTCGGCTCTTTGGCCTCACGGCGAAGCGGCTGCAACGTGCGAAAGACGACGTAACTGTCATGCATCCTGGTCCGGCCAATTTGGGTGTGGAGATCACGCAAGAGGTGGTCGACGATCCCCGCTCCGTCGTGCGGGACCAAGTGAGCAACGGCGTAGCCGTTCGCATGGCTCTACTCTACTTGATGTCGGGAGGCGACAGCCGTGAGCTCGCGGTTCTTAATTAGAGGCGCCGTGTTGTGGTCGGAGGCGGGACCGGTACACGATCAGGACCTCCTAATCGGCGAGGGACACATCCTGCGGGTGGGGCGCGGCCTGCGCGACACTGCCGCTCGAGTCATCCGAGCCGACGGTTGGCTCGTCCTCCCTGGCTTGATCGACCTACACGCCCACTTAGGTGAGCCCGGCCGCGAGGACCGCGAGACGTTGGAGAGCGGACTGCGAGCCGCGGCGTGGGGAGGATTTACAGCGGTTCTCGCAATGCCGGACACCGATCCGCCGATCGACCGGGAGTCGGACGTCCAGTACTTGCGGGCCCGCAGTGAGCGGAGCCAGGGCGCCCGAGCGTTGGTCTGCTGCGCGTTGACCAAGGGGCGCCAGGGTGAGGAGCTGGCTGAGTTGGCCGCGATGCGGGCCGCCGGTGCGGTCGCTGCGGGAGACGCCAAGCCTGTCGGTGACGCTCGCATCGTTCGCCGAGCCCTTGAGTATGCGGGGATGGTGCAGCTGCCGGTTCTCACGGACGCCCGTGACGCCAACCTCGCCAAGGGCGGGGTCGCCCACGAAGGAGAGGTGGGTGCGTGGTTGGGACTCGCCGGGGTACCCGCAGCCGCTGAATGGGTGGCGCTCGCGCGAGACCTGCTGTTAGCAGAGAGCACGATGGGACGGCTCCATGTCCAAGGCGTCAGCACGCGCCGCTCCGTTGAGCTGATTCGAGACGCGAAGGCTCACGGCGTACGTGTGACGGCTGAGTGTGGATTTCACCACCTCTTCCTGACCGACGAAGCGCTCTCGGGGTATGAGACATCCACAAAGCTGATGCCGCCCTTGCGCTCGAGCGACGACGTGAGGGCGTTGGTCGAAGGCGTGCGCGAAGGGATCATCGATTGTGTGGTGAGCGACCACACCCCCTTGACGCGCGAAGAGAAGGACGTCGAATTTGACTACGCCGAGTTTGGCGCGGCGGGGCTCGAGGCCGTGTTGCCGGCGCTCCACACGCACTTAATTCATACAGGCGAACTCTCGTGGAATGAGATCGTCGCCGCACTGAGTCGGCGGCCACGCAGTGTGTTGGGACTGCCCCAGCCGACGTTTGACGAAGGGGATCCGTGCGAAATCACCCTCTTTAACCCGGAGGCTCGGGATACGATTGCACCGGAGCGATGGCAATCGTCGGCACGGAATACCCCGCTCGCAGGTGATACTGTAGTGGGCCGGGTCGAAGGTGTTTACGTTGACGGCCGTGCGTGCGGTCGCTGGGTAGAGGAGGACGAGTGACGATGAGTCAAGACCGATTCGCCGACGCTCTTTTCACCGCGGTCCGCGACAAAGGGAGCGCCGTGGTGGTGGGCATGGATCCCGACTTGAGCCTCATTCCGCGCTCGTACTTTCCGACACCTGTGCCCACGACCGGAGTAAGGGAGGCGGTTGCTGAGGGTGTGCTCGCCTTTGCGGGCGACGTGATACAAGCCGTTGCCGACGTGGCTGTTGCGATCAAACCGCAACTCGCCTACTTTGAACGGCTCGGTCCGCCCGGACTGGCCGCATTTGAAGAGGTGGTTCGCCTCGCTCGTGCGGAAGGGCTGCTTGTGATTGCCGATGGAAAACGTAATGACATCGCCCAGACAGCTGTTCAGTACGCCGCCGCGTACCTCGGCGTGACGCCCGCAGAGTCCCCAAGCGGCTCTGACTCAGAAGCGATCGTCTCCTCCGTTGATGGCGAGGGTCCTAAGGCGGACGCGTTGACGATCAATCCTTACCTGGGATGGGACGGAATTCGCCCCTTCCTGGCGCCCGGCGGCCACAGGGGGATTTTTGTGTTGGTGAAAACGTCCAACCCATCGTCTGGGGAGCTTCAGGACCGGGCATTGAACAGTCACCGAGAGCCCGCGGAGCGCGTCCTCGACGTCGTCGGCGGATGGCTGGAGGAGCACTGCGGGCAGGACACCGGCAACTTGGGCTACGGGGATGTAGGCGCCGTCGTTGGTGCGACGTACCCTGACGAACTGAAGCGTCTGCGTGCGGCGATGCCGCACGTTCCGTTCCTCATCCCCGGTTACGGGGCGCAGGGGGGCGGTGCCCAAGACGTCGCGGACGGGTTCGATGAACAGGGATTGGGCGCGGTCGTCAATGCGTCGCGCAGCATCCTCTACGCCTACGCCCGTAACGGGGGCACCGTCTCGGAGTCGGCGAGAGCGGCGGCTGTCAGGATGCGCGATGAATTACGGCGCGTTATGGATCGTTAGAGGTTCTATCAATGGAAAGGGTGAGCGAGATGCGCGACGGTAACAAGGCTATCCTCGTTCTCGAAGACGGGACGAGTTATACAGGCAGGGCTCTGGGCGCGCGCGGGCGCGTCTTTGGCGAAGTCGTCTTCAACACCAGTATGACGGGGTACCAGGAGATTTTGACCGACCCCTCATACAGGGGTGAGATCGTCGTCATGACGTATCCGCTCATTGGCAACTACGGCATCAATCCCGAGGATGTGGAGTCGGCCCACCCCCATGCTCGCGGTTTTGTCGTCAAGCAAATGTGTGACGAGCCGAGCAACTGGCGGGCCAAAGATCGGCTGGAGCAACTTTTAACGGATCACGGCATCATCGGCATTGAAGGTGTCGATACTCGTGCCATCACGCGGCGACTCCGGGAGCACGGCACGATGCGCGGAGTGATCGCTGTTGGAGACGATCTGGATGAGAAGGCCCTGCTCCAACAGGCTCGGGAGGCGCCGGACCTCTCCAACCAAGATCTGATCGAGCAGGTGAGCGCCAAGGAGCCGTACCTCTTTGCCGAAGGGAACGGCGGACCCAAAATCACAGTCGTCGACTTCGGAGCGAAGATGAACATTATGCGTTCACTCGCTGAGCGCGGTTGCCGGGTCACCGTCGTTCCGGCTCGCTCCAGCGTGACGGAAGTGATGCAGACAGAGCCCGACGGCGTCCTCCTCTCGAACGGACCGGGGGACCCCAAAACGGCGACGCAAAGTATTGAGATGGTCCAATCGTTAGTGCGCGAGGCTCCTGTCTTTGGCATCTGCCTCGGACATCAAATCCTCGCTCGGGCTCTCGGCGCCGAAACCTTTCGGATGAAATACGGACACCGCGGCGCCAATCACCCGGTGAAAGACGTGCGGACTGGGCGCGTCTACATTACGGCGCAAAACCATGGCTTTGCAGTCCAAGAGGAGAGCTGGAGCGATCCGGATGTCGTCGTCAGTCATCGCAACGTCAACGACCAGACGATTGAGGGGCTCATGCACAAGGCGCTGCCGGTCTCCTCGGTACAATACCATCCGGAAGCGTCGCCCGGCCCGCGGGACTCGGGTTACCTCTTTGATGACTTCCTAGACCGGTTGACGACGCGGGCTTAAGACGAGGGCTTAAGACGAGGGCTTGATAGGAAGCTTGCATGCGGGTGAATGTGAGGTGCGAGGTGCCCAGACAAATCGAGTTGGAAGTGATCAGTCATCGAAAAGTTGCGCTGGATCACTATGAGATGGAATTGCCCCGAATTGCGCCTTTCGAGGATCCGGCTCCCGGTCAATTCCTCAACGTCGCCTGTCGCGACGGTGGGAGTCTTGACCCACTTTTGCGCCGTCCGTTCAGCTTTTACCGCCTGACGCAGGAGAGTTTTAGCTTTATCTATCGCGTCGTGGGTCGCGGGACGGCTCGCTTGGCGAAGATCACTCCCGGTTGTCGTGTCGACGTAGTCGGCCCTCTTGGCAGTGGGTATCGCCTCGACGATTTGGACGGAGAGGACCGTGCACTCCTCGTAGGGGGCGGAGTCGGCGTCCCGCCACTCTTTCATCTTTCCCAAGAGCTACGCCGGCGGGCCGTGGCCTTTGAGGTGGCGGTAGGATTCGCTTCCGAGTCGTATGCGATCGGTGTAGACGACTGGGAGGCTGTCGGTGTCGACGCGCGGGTCGCGACGGATGACGGATCTCGGGGCTATCGGGGGTTCGTCACTCACTTGGTGCGGGAGCGGTTGGAGGCAGGTGGGGTGACCCGCATCTTTGCCTGCGGACCCCGACCGATGCTCCAGGCGGTAAGTCGTCTGGCTGTTCACGCCGGCATTGACGTACAGGTGGCCATGGAGGAATGGATGGGGTGCGGCGTCGGCGCCTGCTTGAGCTGTGTTTGCCCGGTCAAAGAGGCGGGGGGCGTCACTCTCGCCCGTATTTGCCGCGAGGGGCCCGTCTTTGACGGGAGTAAGGTGGTGTGGCCTGATGTCCAATAAGCCAGAGCGTGTCGTGCCGGATCTGAGCGTGAACATTGCGGGACTTGTGTTAAGGAATCCCGTCATGGTCGCGTCAGGCACATTTGGGTACGGGCGGGAGTACTCGGAGTTTTTGGACCTCAATGCACTCGGGGCGGTGATGGTCAAGGGGATCTCACTGCAACCGTGGCGAGGGAACGCTGTTCCCCGGATCGTCGAGACCCCCGCCGGGATGTTGAATGCCATAGGTCTGCAAAACCCGGGGGTCGAGCACTACCTCAATAAAGACCTCCCTTTCTTGCGGCGTTTTGGGACGGCTGTCATCGCAAACGTGATCGGACGTACTATCGACGAGTACCAAGAGGTGGTCCACCGACTCGATCGGGCGGATGGCGCCGATGCGTTTGAGATCAACATTTCGTGTCCCAACATTAAAGAGGGTGGCATCGCCTTTGGGACCGATCGGGAGATGGCGGCGCGCGTCGTGGAGGCCGTCCGTTCGGTCACCCGGCGGCCTGTCATTCCGAAGCTCTCTCCCAACGTGACCGACATCGCGTCGATGGCGAAGGCCTGCGAAGAGGCCGGCGCAGACGCTGTCTCGGCCGTGAATACGTTAATGGGGATGGCCATCGACGTCGAACGACGGCGCCCCGTCCTAGCCAACGTCGTGGGCGGCCTCTCGGGGCCTGCGATCCGGCCGATTGCCGTCCGAATGGTGTGGGAAGTGTACCGGGCCGTCAGCATTCCGATCATCGGGATGGGCGGTATCATGACGGCCGACGATGCGTTACAGTTTGCCTTGGCAGGCGCCCAGGCCGTGGCCGTGGGCACGGCCAATTTTGCGAACCCGACTGCGTCACTCGAGGTGTTGGCCGGTATTGAGGCCTACCTCAAGCGGCACGGGGAAGGATCGTTCGCTGCGCTGGTGGGACGGGCCCATGAGGGTTGAAACGCGAAAGGAGTCAATGTAAGGGCATGAATGAAACGCAGATATTAGAGGTGTTTGAGCGTTCGGGTGCACTCCTGAGCGGCCACTTTTTGCTCTCGTCGGGCCTCCATTCGAGGCGATACTGCGAGAAGTTTGCAGTGCTTCAACAACCACGGATTACAGAGGCGCTCTGCCAAGAGCTGGCGGCCCGCTTTGCCAACGATCCCGTCGATGTGGTCGTGGGCCCGCTCACCGGGGGAATGCTGATGGCCCACGAAGTGGCCAAAGTGTTCGACGTGCGCGCTCTTTTCACGGAGCGCGAAGGGGACAGAATGGTATTTCGCCGCGGATTTCAGATCGAGGAAGGGGAGCGCGTCCTCGTCGTCGACGATGTCGTCACCACCGGCGGTTCGGTGAACGAAGTGTTGAGAGCAGTAGCCGAGAGCGGCGGCGAGTTGATGGGTGTGGGCCTCCTCGTCGACCGCAGTGGCGGCCGTATGGATTTTGGAGTACACACGGAAGCCTTGCTACATATCGACGCGAGCGCGGAGTCGTACGAGGCCGACGCATGTCCCTTGTGCCGCGAAGGCGTTCCGTTCACGGCTCGGGGGAGTCGATATCACGCACGCAAAGCGCGCTAACCCCCTTAAATAAAGAAAGGATGAGCGAACATGGCACAACCAGTAGTCGGAATCGTTATGGGCAGTACATCGGATTTGCCAGTGGTACGCAAAGGGCTTGAGCTCCTGGACGAACTGGGTATTCCATTTGAGGTGCGTGTCCTCTCCGCGCACCGCACGCCCGATTTGGCGAGTGCCTATGCCAAGTCGGCGGCGGAGCGCGGTCTAAAAGTGTTGATCGGAGCAGCGGGTCGAGCGGCACACCTTCCCGGCGTGATGGCCAGTCACACCCTCTTGCCTGTGATCGGCCTTCCGATTGGCGGCGGTCCTCTGGCCGGCGTCGACGCGCTGTACTCCATTGTACAAATGCCCAGTGGGGTGCCGGTGGCGTCTGTCGCCGTCGACGGAGCCGTCAATGCCGCCATTCTGGCCGCCCAGATCATTGCGACGGGTGACGCTGAGCTCTCCAGCAAGCTCGCTCAATTGCGTCAGAGTCGGGCGGAACAAGGCGCCCAGGCCGACGCCGACCTACAGTCGAACGGCTGGCGTTCCGAGTAGATAAGACCCTAATCTGTTCGGTCCGCCATAAAGCGGGTCTCCTGAAGGCCCGTTCGATCCGTCTCATGGGCGGGACTTGCCGTGTCGACGGTGGTAAAGCCGCCGAGGAAGAAGCAGTAGTTCAACAATCGACGTCTGGCAAACTTGCGAATCGACGGTTCGTCAAAGATGGCCGGTTTGGCGTTGAGTTCGAGGACCCATGGGCGTCCCTTTTGATCGATGGCGACGTCCATGGACAACTCCCCGTGAGAACCTCCGGTTTCATTGTCGAATGCCTCAGCGGCTTCTATGATCACGCGCTCCAGCTCCTCCTGGACCTGCTGAGCACGCCCTTTCTCAGGGAAGGCCGAGCGAATGAGCGGCGGCAGTTTGGCGCGAGAGCCTCCACGAGGTCGGTGCGTCGTAATCTGACGCGGTCCGGCGACTCGAGCCGCCATACCCGTAACGCTCCACGCTCCGCTAGGCTCTTTTTGTACGAGGGCGCGCACGTCGAAGGGGCGACCATTGGAGCGCAACAGTTGGATTCCTTGCTGCATGAGATAGTGGCGACCGCGACTGAGGAGCCGCATGCGTTCGGCCAAGGCTTTTTGACCACTCAATGTGCGCGCGACGATGTGCCCTTTGTGTCGCGTCTCCCGCCACCGGATTTTTCCGTTCTCTAAAAGGTCGATACGGGCCGTTCCTTTCCCGAGGCTCCCTCCGGCCATCTTAATGTAGACGTTCTTGTGGCGCTCCAGAAACCCGATCAACTCCGAGACGCGTCGGTATGGCTGTGTCTGGGGCAAGTGCTCGCGCACCCCTTCCACGTTTCGCAGAATCTGGTACACCTGCCACTTATCCAAAAACTTTGGGTTGAACAGATGCATCCCTTGCTCGGCGAGGAGTCGTCGGCGGACGCGATTCACTCGCGTGCGCCGTTCGGCTTTTCGGGTCGGCACGCGGTTGTAGACGACGTTGGGGAATGGGAACGTCCCCTTCACCCAGCGACCGTGTTTACCAGAACCCAGCCAGGTGTACCCCGTGACGGTACGCTTCGTCCAATTCACTCCTCGCGGGGTAAAGACGTACGCGAGCGCCCCCATACTGCGGGCGTCAACGATGAAGCGCTGAAAGCGGCCGGAGAGCGTGGCGTAGCGCCGGCGGGCGTTGTTGCGTTGCGCTGAGGTGAAGATCGCAAGCACAGGGCCCAGTGTCAACACGCCGTCCTTCTCCGCCACATGTAGTTTGAGCTGCCGTCCTGGGATCCTAAGACGCCCTTGCGTGGGAGAGATCAGCGCCCGCTCGCCTTGGGGCGTGGTTAGTGTTTGGAGGTTGACGGCTGAAAGGCCGAAGCGAAGCTTGGAGGCGGCCTGCATTCGGTCCATCGCCGGAGGGTCGAGCCGAGCTACGAGTTTTGCCGAGCCCGAGCGTTGGGACAACTCGATGTGCATGGTGACGAATTCCTCCTAAGGGGATGGTGCTTCAAAACTGCGCAAGGTGCCGAGCGTACGCCATAGGGCGGCGGAACGAGAGACGCACGCCTTTTTTGGGCCCGGCGTCGGCCACCTTTCTAAAGGGCTTCGAGTTCACTTCGATGAGCCAGACCCCGCCGCGCCGATCGATCCCGAGGTCGAGGCCAACCTCTCCCAAAGGCCCCTCCAGTACCTCGTCGAGCGCATGGACGATCTCCGTAATCGCCCGATTGATACGCCCACGGACGCGCCGGCGAGCTCGGCCGAACCTTGCTTTGAGCATGCTGTTTAAAATCATGCCGGTGCCACCCCCACTCAGGTTGGAAGTAAGGCGACCGGGAGCCGCGAGGCGCGCGTAGATCTTGGTCTGCCTCCAATTGCCGTCGCCGTCTCGTTGCATCAAGATGCGCACGTCAAACGGGGCCGCCCGGAATCGGGCGAGATTGAGGTCGGGCTGCATGATATAGCGATTTTGCCGTTGAATACGCTTGATGTTTTTGTACATGGATTCAAAGCGGGTGGTGGAGTGGCGTCGCCTGCCCTGTCTCCACTCATAACGATCACCGATGCGCCTGATACGGACGATTCCTTTACCTTGACTCCCTTCGGTCGGTTTAATGAACGTCGAAGGGTGCTCTGCCAAAAAGGCGCGCAGGCTTTGCGGACCCGCCATCTGCTCCGTGGGGGGCACATAACGTCGTAGGACCTCGTGCTCGATCATCTTTTGATGCAAGGCCCATTTGTCAAAGAAGCCCTCGTTAAAGTAGCGGGTGTTTGGCAGAGAGCGCAGGTAGTTCTTAGCCGAGCGCGTGCTGGGACGTCGTTCCCAACTACGGGCTTGAATTCGGTCGTAGACGACGTCGGGAATGGGAAATTGTCCGGATGCCCAGCGCTTGGAGGCGGGCACGTATCCTTTGAGGTAATCCGCCTCAGGATCGACACCCTCCGGAGAGACGACGTACGTCAACATACCGAGCGACTTGCCGTGACGCATCAGTTGTCGCAGATCCGCCGTACGCACGCCAAACAGCCGGCGTCCTTTGGGCCCGGCGCCCCGCCGTTTGACGGCAAAGACCGCGACGACGGGACCGATGTGCAACACCATGGCACCGGGATCGTATCGAATACACAAACTCCGGGGCAGCGGTAAGTAGAGTTTGCGGGCGAGCTCGCTGCCGACGACGACACGTTTACCGCTAACAATGGTGAGTGTGGCCGTCTGTTTCCGGCCCCCGACACGCACCTCCACTTCGCCGCGGTCGGGGAGCTCGAGGCGCTCTTGGAGGGCGACGGGCAGTCCAATCCCGTCGCCGATGTTTGAATCGGCAACGAGCTTCACTTTCACGCTCAGACTTGACATTGGCCTCTTCCCTTTCATGCGGATGCTCCGGGGCAGACGGCAAAAAGCTCAGCGCGGTTGCAGGCTTTAGCGCCGTCTGCGTCTCTTACGACGCTTGCGCTTTGGCAAGAGCCCCCATCGGCCGCGGAAATCGTGCGTCTCGAGCCACTGTTTGCCTTGGCGCACGAGATTGGGGATCACTTCGAGCTGTTCGGCGACCTTCTCGTAGTCGTCCAGGCGCTCAAGGTCTTTCCACGCCTCTTCGAAGTTGGCTCGCATCGCCTCTTTGTCGCAGCGGTAAAAGGCGGCCACGTCGTCAACCGAAGGGAGAATATTTCGTTGGAGTTTTGGGTAGTTGTCAATGATCAGCTTTGCCAGTGTGACGACGGCGAGAGCATATTGAGGCGCTACGATCCAACTTGATAGGGTCCGGTACTCAAAACCCCCGTAGCTCTTCCAACGGAACTCTCCCAAGTGACCGTAGTGGGGCCGGCGCCGGCGAGCTTTTGACGGATTCTCCAGCATCATGACCGGAACGGCCAAATAGTTGTCGAGCGCCCTTAAGAGCTCCGTGGTTAGGTCGACGCGGCTAAAGTGAATGTGTCCACCGATGGCACACCCCGAGACTGGATGGCTCCCCGCCTCCCAACTGACTCGCTTTTTGGGGGTCCGGCGCGCTGCTCGCCTCAGGAGCTTATGAATTCCGTCGACTAGCTCTGGTGGATCCTCCACCGGCGAGGGGCGGATCTCGACGATCGGGTAGCGGCCTCGGACACGGCGCGATCCTTGTTGATCGTGGCCCACGCGCCCGTGCCTCGAGAAGTAGCGAGATGCGTACAGGACGCGTCCCCGAGGTCGTCGCATGATGAACTCGAGGTCGGCCCCGATGAGCGCCGGACGTAGGATTTGCTCAGGGTGCTCTGTGAGGCGGTGGACGTACTTGGAGGCGTGCTCGCCGTAGCGACGTCCCGACTTGCGAGTGAGTCTGGGGAAGGGGTCGAAGTTGAGCGGAACCGCGTGCTTTTTAGAGATGGATGCAACGTCGATACAGCCGAAGTGAAGTCCCAGGACGTATAGGCACCGGACCGCCATGCGCCGGACGAACTGCATGCGCTTGCCGCCACCCCGAATCGGACGGTAGCGCCCTTTGGAGTAGCGGGCAATGGACATGATGCGCAGGTCAAAGATGTGGATGCGGTAGCGTAGGCCCACCTTGGGTCGGCGACGGCGAGCTCGCTCAAAGTAGCGTGTACTGATTCCATGGGCTTTCCAAAGTCGAGTCACATACTCTGTGTCCATGCACCGTGTGACGACATCCGGGGCGTTGAGACTGGCCCCTGCGATCTCCTGGTCGATCCCGTAAAGGGGAGGAGAGGTTAGCCCCCAATGCATCACCGCATCACGTGGTTCAGGGTCAAAGGGCCTACTTGGTGTGATCTCGGCCTCGATCTCCTTGGGAAACCGCAAGTGCTTTGGCTTATTCTCTGGATTGTGGAGCACCAGGACTCTCACGGTGTCGCCTCCCCACTCGCGTCCCTGCCTCTATGGAGCAGGGCGCGTGCTTGTATGTGTAGTGAATCGAGCTAGTGTCGTGTTGTGAGAATGAGAACAAGGATAAGTCCTCCGAGAAGTAGCACGTCGAATGGGTTGGGGATGATCATCACTTTGAGAAGCTCCACGCAAATGAGGACGACGACAACAACAAAGCTAACGTCACGTTCGGGAAATGTGTGTTTCATGGCTAGAGGCTCACCCTTGCTTCGTGCGAGATCGCGTCGGCCTCACTCCGGACGAGCGATTCGCTGTTGTTTCGGTCGAAATCTCTAGCCATCATACGGACCCAGTCGCCTTGTGGCGCTAGGAAAGCGCTCCTTATTCCTTAAGGTGAGGCGTGCGCACTCAAGTACTTGGCAAACTGGACGACGCGGACGCGCGAACGGCTCCACGACTTGCGCAGTCCGGCTCGGGCGAAGAGCGAGCGACCGGGTTGGCGATTCACTTCCAAGATCCAAAGGCCACCGGTGCGGTCCACGCCTAAGTCGAGGCCGATCTCGCCGAGTGTTGGAAAGGCGGTCTCCATCGTACGGGCGGTGGCGACGGAGAGCTCTCGAATCTCACGACGCAGATGGTGCGGACGGGCGCCGCGAGGCAGGTGGCGGTAGAGGGCAGAGAGGGGCGCCGCTTTCCCTCCGGCGTGGAGGTTGGAGACGAACCCGCCCCGCTGACCGATGCGGCAACCGATCGCGCTGGCATGCCATGCTCCTTTGCCGTCTCGCTGGACGATGACCCGCACATCCACCGTGCCGCCTCGGACCCGGAGTAAGTCGAGGCCCTGTTGGGCGATGAAGGTGCCGCCATCCGCTTTGCCAAGGCAAGCCTTTAGCGCTTCGTCGACGGACGTGACAGATCGGTGAACCCACCCGCTCTTGCCGGCTCGGCGCGTTACGCGAAAGCCTCCTTTAGTCCGTTGGACCCGACTGATCCCCTTTCCCTGGCGCCCGCGAATCGGTTTGACGTAGATCGTCTTGTGCTCTTTGGCCAGTTGCAACAAGGCGTCCGCTGTTGCGAGGTGTGTCTCGGGCAAGTAGGGACGTATCTCGACGTTGCCCGTCAATAGTTGATGAACGTCAAACTTGCAGCCAAAGTCGGGATTAAAGACAGGGATTCCGTACTCGTCTCGCAGCCGGTTCAGCTCAGAGTCATGGTGAGCCTTCTGTTCGTCGTCGAGGCCCCACATGCGGTCGTGAATCACGGTGGGCAGCGGTTGCCACCGACGGCGCCAGCGGCCGTTCTTCCAGACCCAGGCGCGCACCCGACCCCTATGCTCATCGACATCTTTTGGTGAAAAGACGTAGGCACGTATCCTGCGGGCGGCGGCCAGGCGGATGAGACCGCGCAGGTACGATGACTGCTCCCCAAAGGCCCGTCCCTTTCCGCGCTTTGCGGCGATGCCGAGCACGTGTTGCTTACTCATTCCACTTCCCCCTCAAAAATGTAGAGACGCTATACAGGCACTCACCACCACGCCGCTTTGAGGTCCGATTCATCCTTCCACTCTAAACCGTCGCGGACGGCGCGGGGAATGTACGAGAGTTCGTGCTCGTACTCTTTGGCCGTCTGAGTATGCATCACGCTCCGCCACAACTCCGAGAAGGCTTGACGAAACCGGATCTTCTTACTGCGATAGAACTCACGGGCCTGGCGAGACTGTAATGCCGGCTGCGTGGGAAGTCGCTGCCACTCGTCGGCGATCACCTTGGCAAGGCATAAGACCGCTCGCGTCGCCTCAGGGGTGACGAGCCAACTTGCAAGGGTGCGGTACTCAAAACCGCCATGCTCTTTGCGACGAAAGTCACCGAGCCGTCCGTACTTTTGGCGTCGGCGTCGCCCTCTAGCTCGTTGCTCCAAAAGCATGGTGGGGAGGGCCAAATACTGATCCAACGCCATGAGGAGGGGCGTTGTAAGCGGCAGGCCGCTGAAGTGGATGTGGCCACCCGTGGGGTACTTTCCAAACGGGTAACTGCCGGCGACCCAAAGGGTGCGTCGGTGGGGCAAGAGGGTGCGAGCCACCGCTAGGGCGCGCTGTGTATTGGCAAAGAGCGTGTGTGGCGATGGGCTTGGATTGGGTCGGACCTCGACCAAAGGGAAGACGGAGCCGCGGTTGGCGCGGCTTTGACGGTCGAAGCCGACGGTCCCACTGTGTTTGACGTAACGGGACGCATATAGGATGCGACCCTCACGCGTAAACAGGGCAAACTCAGGATCCGCTCCTAGGATCGCGTCGCCGTTGGACTCGGTGCCGGCGTGCCACGTCGTCGAGAGTTGGGCGATGCTCGACCCGTAGGCACGCGCGAGTTCCGGTGAGAGGTTGGGGTGAGGATCGACGCCGCTCACGTACCAGCGTCCACTCGTATGCAGCAAGATGTGGACGCAGCCAAAGTGTAGACCGTGGACGTACACAGCTCGGCACGCCGCCTCCATCATGCGCTGCTCGCGCCAACGAGTGAGGCGGGCTCCGTTGGTGTCGCCTTCCACGGCAAGGATTCTCAGATCGCCAACGTGCACTCGCAGAGAACTCATCTCACTCAAGGGGGGAAAGACCGCAGGGCGTACGGCGCCGCGGGGTAAATGGTGTGGGGAGACGGGGATACCGTGGGTTTGCAGAAGAAAGGCGGACTCTTCAAGTGTGGTCGCGAGGCGGACGGCCTCCGCCGGATTGAGCGTTAACCCGCTTCCTTGTGTTACCGGGGATGCACCGTTCCAATGAACGACGACATCCCAGGTTTGCGTTGTGGGCTTGCCGCGCCGCTCGACGCGAAAGCCTCGAGCCGCGAGCGCCTCGACAATCGCGTCCGTCGCCGGCACACTCTTCGATGAATTGGCGATGACGAGCGCTCTCACCGAGACTCGCCTCCCGATTGGTTTGATCCCAAGCGGACAAGGGCAAGGACGACGTGGCGGGCGACATCGATGCCGGTGGTGTGGCAGAAGTGTTCGAAACCCGGACAGACATTCACTTCGATTACTCGTAGGCCGCTGTCGTTCTCGATTAGGTCGACCGCCGCGAAGTCAGCGCCGATCGCCTGAGTCGCCTTGACCGCAAGCGATTGCACCTCGTCGCTCGCTTCTATAGGCTTCGATGTGCCGCCGAGGCGAGCGTTGCTGCGCCATTCGCCGTTCGCCGGAGTGCGGGCGACAGCTCCAAGGGCGTTACCTTGCAAGACCAAGAGCCTCAGATCCCTTCGCACCGGACCACAATACGCCTGAGCCAGGAGGGGAAAGTGCACCCTTGGGATCGCTGCGAGACGTTCGGCGCTGGGGACAAATCTCACCCCCCGTCCGCCCGAGCCGATAATCGGCTTGACGATGATGGGGAAGGTGATCCCCTCGAGGGTCGCTGCCTTGCACGGCCACCCCAAAACCCAGGTCTGTGGGTGGGGAATCGCAGCCGCCTTAAAGGCGAGCGCCGCCTCCGCCTTATCCCGTCCCGTTGTAAACGCGTCGGCGTCGTTGAGGACCGGAAAGTGTGCGCGTTTGAGTAATTTGAGCAGTCGCGCTCCGGATTGGAGGGCGTCTACGTCCACTCGGCCCAGGACTGCAGCCGGTCTTAGACCCTCCATTCTACGCAGGAGCAGCCGGCCTCGTTCCAGATCAAAGCCTGCAAACCGCGGATCGACGACGGCGATGGAGTGGCCTGCTCGCCGCGCGGCTCGCTCCAACGCCTTCATCTCCCAGGTGACGAAGGCGTCCTTGGTGACGACAGCGAGTGAGCGTGGGCCCTTTATGCTGGGCATGCGGCGATCACTCGCTGGTAAAGTTGCGCTGTCTGCTCCGCCACGTCGGAGAGGGAGAAGTGGGCACAGGCGTACTCACGGCTCCACGCGCTCAAGGCGCGCCAATGGGTCGGGTCCTGTATCAGGCGGATGAGATCAAGGCGGATCCTGCCCCGCGACGGCGTCTCGCCGTCGAGCCCGGAGAGGGGGAGCCAGGCGGAGCCGTCGGTGGGCCTCAGCATGCCGGTGTACCGTTCTCCCAGCACAAAGGGGACGCATGCGGCGGCCATGCCTTCACGGATGGCTCGCCCAGTGCCAAAGACCGCATGACTCTCCGCCAGGAGCGGAGCGACGTCGTGAACCCATCCCAACGTCGTAAGCCGGTCCTCCTCGTCAAACTTGGGGCGATCATTGGAGGCGACCATCAGCCGGGCGCGGGGAATCTCTTTGACCGCGGCAATGAGTTCGTGCAGACCTTTGCGCTTTTTGGCGTCAACGCGCCCGACGTAAGCAATTTGAAAAGCCCCCGCCTTCTCCGTGGGACGGAAACGTTCCAGGTCGACTCCGTTTCCGATGAGTGCGCACGCGTGCACTCCGGCCGTGCGCAGCTCACGTTGGATCCGGGGACCCACCGCAATGACGAGGTCGACCTCCGCGATCCTGGGTTGCTGATGCGGAATTCCTAGTCCATGACAGGTGAAGACGAGCGGTACCCCCAAATCCCGAGAGACCTCACGCGAGACGGGGAGCAGATCGGATGAGTGGGTGTGAATGACGTCCGGATTGAATCGGCGCACGCAGGCCTGGAGCGCCTTCGCGCTCGTGGTCCTAAAGGCTGAGACTCCGGCGTGAGTCAACTCCTTGGCATACATCTCCCAGGCCTGAGGGTGACCGCGGCCGATTGTCGCCACACCTACGGTCATCTCAGGGAGTCGATCCAAAGCACGCGCCAAGGAGACGACGTGCGTCGTCTGTCCACTGAAAAAGAAGCGCGACAAAAGTAGCGTGCGCACGTTGGGACACCTCCACGTTCTCGTATGCTATTCGATTCTTGCACCCTCTGTGTCACGGAGGTGGCCGCAGGAGTTGAGGCGTGCGCCGCACCGCTTCGGCGAACGCCATCAGCCGAGCGGCGGCGGCGCTGCGAATCTCCTCTTCATCAAAGGGGAACGGTTTGGCGTTGGCTTCCAAGATGAACAGCGATCCGGAGCCGTCGACTCCGACGTCATACGAGAGTTCGAAGTAGCTCGACCGGAGTTGCGTTTCAAGAGCGAGGGAGGCTCTCTGCAAGAATTCCTCTAGTCTGCCGATCGCTGAAGCGAAGGGTTCACCTGAGAGCGACAGTGAGTCGAGGGGAATGCGGGCGCCGCCGTGTACGGTATGGGTGGTGTGAACCCCTGCAACAGCCGCGCGTCCGGCTGCACCGGTGAGCCGCCATCGGCCGTCTTGATCCTTTTGCATGAGTGCTCGCAGGTCGACGCTGCGACCGCTCCGGCGTGCGAGAGCCACGCCCGCCTGCACGACGTAGTCGGACGATTGTCGATACCTACGAAATAGCGTTTGGAGCTCGCTATCGCGCAGTCGGCGCCGTACCAATCCTGCGGCGGTGTTCTCGCTGAGCCGATTCTCATTCGGGCCGACTCGGCTAAGGCGGGCCACGCCTCTGCCCAAACTCCCGGTCGAGGGTTTGACGAACACTTCCTGGTGTTTGCAATAAAAGGAGACGGCCGCCTCCGGGGACTCGAGCTGAATGAATGCCGGCATGGCGTCTGCCAGACCGTGGCGCTCGAGGGCGCGATAGACGCCCAGCTTGTCGAGGAAGCCGGGGTTGAAGAGGGGACGACTAGTCGCCAAGCGCCTCAGGAGCCGGCGACCGGCACGAGAGGCTTCGATTTTGCGACGTCCAATTCGGTTGTAGAGGACAGGAGGCAGGGGAGTGAGGGAGCGTTGCCACCCTGAGGCATCGCGTCGGTACCACCAAGCGACGGCCTCGTTGGTGCGGATATCAATCCGCTGGATCGGCAGGAGTGCGACTCGGTCGGGGATGTGGTTGGCGTCGTGGGCGAGGTGCGCGTACGTGTGCTCGGGCCACTCACCTGCCGACGGATCGATCTCAATGTCGATGAGTACTCCAAGGGGGAATGACGGGTTCGCGAGGGACATGCGTATGCCTCCTTCGAACCCATCCTATTCCCACCTTCAGCCAGATTATTGATTGATTGACGCGAGGTAGCGCGCATACGCCGCCGGCGCGCGGTCGGCTTGACGGGCTGCCTCTTCCATGCCGGCTCGGTGAAAAGAGATGCGCCCTGTACGGGAATTTGCCTCGAGAAGCCAGCAGGCGTAATCCTGGTCGATGGCAAAGTCGACGCCCAGTTCGCCAACGTGCGCGCCAGAGTCCGCGATCGCTTCGGCAGTTGCCAGTGCGAGCTGATGAATGCGCTCCATGACACGGGCGGTCAACGCTTGGTCGGCTCCCGTCTCCTCAAGCACAACCTCGAGCGGGAGGGCTTTGCCACCGGCATGGATGTTGGTCACCTTGGAGCGTTTTGCGCCAATGCGAGCCACTACCCCGGTGACATGCCATTCACCGTCGTCCAAGCGCTGCACAAGGACACGTACATCAAACGCCCGCCCCTTGTACCGCAGGATTGGAATGGCGCGCTGCACAATGCGACGTCCCCGTCCGCAGCGGGCCCGCAATCCGGAGAGGCTCTTGACGCGCCCTGACCGGGCGCCCGATTTTCCCTGAATCCGGTAGGCGTATCCCGAAGCCCGCCTTGCGGCCCACACAATACCCTTCCCCTGTCCGCCACGTACAGGTTTGCTATAGACGGCGCCGTAACTGGACATCATTCGGGCAAGGGTGCGCGCCGTGAGGATTCGGGTAGGGGGGAGCGCCTCGGTGAGGACGGGATGGCGATTAAAGATACGGTGCATCTGCCATTTACTTCCAAGTTGTGAATTGAACATCGGAATACCGAGGCGGCGGAAGCGACGTCGAGCGGTGGTGACACCGGAGAAGTCGGCTTTGCCTTTGGGAGAGACTCGATCGTAGATGGCGTGTGGGAAGGGGTAAAGTCGCCTGACCCACCGCTTGCCGGTCCAGGTCCACCCGCGTATTTTGCGACGCTTCCACAGAATGTTTGGTGGCGAAAAGATATAGACACTGACGCCGATATCACGGCCTTCCTTGACCAGTCGCCGAAAGTATGTGGTCTGCTCTTGATAGGGACGACGGGAGGAGCTGCTGCGCGCCGACAAAACCCCAAGGTAAACTCTCTCTTCTTCACTCACGCTTACATCCTCCTGACCCGAGCCGACGCATGAAGTGTTGTCACCGGTAGTTTACGCCGCACTAGTGCTGGGGCGATAGGAGGAGAATCCCGATTGATATAACGAACGTTTTTGGAATCTGGCGTTCTTCGTTCGCCTTTTCCTTGACACCCCTGTATGCCTTTGCTAACATGGGGCCGTGCAAGGTGGAAAATACGAACAATGGTCGGTTGGACCTTGTGCCGATCTGAAAGGTGAGGCGTGATGCAGCGCGACGTTTTCGATGCGATCAGCCCATTGGATCACCGGTACTACGCAAGCTCTCCCGAGCTTTTTGATCAGCTGTCCGAATTTTTGTCGGAGCGAGCCGTCATCGCTTACCAAGCGAGAGTCGAGGCGGCTCTTGTGCGGGCCTTGGAGAGGCGCGGTCTTTGTTCCGCCGCTGTGGCGGATGAGATTGAGGCGGCGTGTAAGGATGTCTCTCCCGACGAGGTGTACGCCGAAGAGCGTCGGACTCGACACAACATTCGGGCTTTAGTGAACGTGATTCGCAACCGGATCTCCGATACCGCCAAGCCGTATGTACACTTCACAGCAACGTCGATGGACATCATGGACACAGCGAGGTCGCTGCAGTATAAAGATGTCGCTCAACATCTGCTCATTCCGCAACTCAAGTCATTTATGCGCGTCTTGGTCGAATTGGCCAGACGCGAAGCGGAGACGATTCAAATGGGGCGTACCCATGGTCAGCATGCGGTACCCATCACATTCGGCTACGCGGTCGCCGAGTACGTCAGCCGGCTCGGCGGTCGCCTCGACGCTTTGGAGAGAGCATCACAGAACCTGCGCGGGAAGATGTCCGGCGCGGTCGGCGCCTACAACGCATCGTCTCTCTTCTTTGAGGACCCGGAGGGGTTCGAGCGTGAGGTGCTGGGGCTCTTGGGTCTCGAGCCGTCGATGCACTCGACTCAAGTGATTGAGGCTGAGTACGTGGTCGACTACATGCATGCGATCGTCAGTGCGTTTGGCGTGTTGGCCAACTTCGCAGACGACGTACGTCACCTGCAACGCACGGAGATAGGTGAGTTGGGCGAGGCGTTCGAGGCAGAGCAGGTCGGCTCCTCGACGATGCCTCACAAGCGCAATCCTTGGAACTACGAGCACGTGAAGAGCCTTTGGAAGACGTATGCGCCTCGCATGCAGACGCTGTACGCGGATCAGATCTCCGAGCACCAGCGGGATTTGACCAACTCTGCTTCGGCGCGCTTTGTGGCTGAGATGATCGCGGGATTCTCTGCCGCGCTCGAACGGCTGGAGCGTGTCACTAAACGATTGGTCGTCGATCCGATGGGCATGGAGGCAAACTTCAAGTCGACGGCGGGCTACGTCATTGCAGAGCCCTTGTACATTTTATTGGCAGCAAATGGGCACCCCGACGCTCACGAGGCCGTGCGCGTGCTCACCTTGAAGTATCAGCAAGACGGAGGAGCCGTTGGACTCTTTGAGATGGCGGAGCGTGATGCTGAGTTGGCGTCTTACATTACTCGTTTCACGCCCGAGCAGGTGAAGATGCTTAGGGATCCGCGCGAGTACACCGGCGCTGCCGCTCGGCGGGCTCGGGCCATTTGTGACGCATGGGAGCCGCGTCTAATCACTCAACAAAAAACGGCAAGGATTTGAAAAGGAGTGTCGCCGGTGCCTTATCACGCTCGCGTCTTTGTCACATTAAAAGAAGGTGTGCTCGACCCCCAAGGCAAGGCTGTGCAGCAGGGGCTCTCGACGCTGGGATACACTTCGGTCAAAGAGGTCCGGGTCGGACGATACATCCAAGTGACTGTGGAGGCCGAAAGTCTCTCGGCCGCTCAGGCGCAGATCGACGAGGTCTGCCGTCGTATCCTGGCCAACCCGGTCATCGAGGATTATGAGTTTGAGATTCAGGCGACCAACGCCGAATCGAGTCAGTTGGGCAGCTAACGAACGGAGGTGGCCTGTTGCGCTTTGGAGTGATTGTTTTTCCCGGATCCAACTGCGACAGTGACTGTTATCATGCACTGCGTGACGTAACCGGTCAGGAGGTCGATTACGTTTGGCATCAGGCTGATACGCTCGAGGGTTACGACGCCGTAATTCTGCCCGGTGGCTTCTCGTATGGAGACTACCTGCGAGCCGGAGCGATTGCTCGCTTTTCACCGATCATGGGCGCGCTGGAGGCGTTCGCTAAAGACGGCGGGCTTGTCGTCGGGATCTGCAACGGCTTTCAGATTCTTTGTGAGGCCGGCCTCCTTCCAGGAGCCTTGACCCGAAATCTCTCACTCCGTTTTCGCTGTGAATCTGTCCATATAAAGGTGGAACGGACCGACACCCCTTTCTCCGGCGCCTGTTCGCTGGGAGAGGTTTTAGAGATTCCCATCGCTCACGGCGAGGGACGGTACCACGTCGACGATGAGACCCTGGCAGAACTCGAGAAGAATGGGCAGATACTCTTTCGCTACTCTTCACCCGACGGCTCGGTGAACGCCGAGGCGAATCCGAACGGCTCTGTAGCCAACATCGCGGGAGTCCTCAACGAGCGCGGAAACGTTCTTGGGATGATGCCCCATCCGGAACGGAACGCCGACGACATGTTGGGAAATGGTAACGGGCGGAAGGTGTTTGAATCGATGGTCCAGTCTCTCTCTCAAGACGCGAGCAAGGGAGTGCCCGTGCGATGATGGATGAACGCTACCCCGATGGTGCCTGGAGGGAGATGGGCCTGACGGACGCCGAGTATCAGCGCATCACCGAGATACTCGGACGCCGGCCCAATTGGACAGAGCTTGGCATGTACTCGGTGTTGTGGTCGGAGCACTGCTCGTACAAACACTCCCGGCCGCTCTTCTCGCTCCTCCCGACGAAGGGAGAGCGGATCTTGCAAGGTGTTGGAGAGAACGCAGGTGTCGTCGACATCGGCGACGGCCTCGCCGTAACCTTTAAAGTAGAGTCACACAATCACCCGTCGGCGATCGAGCCGTACCAAGGCGCGGCAACCGGTGTTGGCGGGATTTTGCGCGATATTTTCACTATGGGAGCTCGGCCGATCGCGGTGCTGAATTCCTTGCGCTTTGGATCGCTTGACGACGAGCGGGTTCGCTACCTCTTCGAAGGCGTGATCTCCGGGATAGCCGGGTACGGAAACGCCGTCGGCGTTCCCACAGTCGCCGGAGAGGTTGCTTTCGACCGTGCCTTTCAGGGGAATCCACTCGTCAACGTGATGGCGGTCGGACTCGTCGCGCATGATGAGATCGCGACGGCCTCCGCCTCCGGAGTGGGCAATCCAGTCATGGTGGTCGGCGCCCGCACCGGCCGGGACGGGATTCACGGAGCGAGCTTTGCCTCAGCTGAACTTGGCGAGGACTCCGAGTCCAAGCGTCCTTCGGTTCAAGTGGGCGATCCGTTCACCGAGAAGTTGCTCATCGAGGCATGCCTCGAATTGATTAAGACGGGCGTCGTCATCGGCATTCAGGATATGGGGGCCGCGGGTCTGACAAGCTCATCGGCTGAGATGGCGGCCCGAGCCGGCTCGGGGATCGAGATGGACCTTAGCCTAGTCCCGCGGCGGGAGCCAGGGATGACACCGTATGAGATCATGCTCTCTGAGTCTCAGGAGCGCATGCTCGTCGTGCCCAAGCGAGGCGAAGAGGAACGGGTTCAGGAGATCTTTGCCAAGTGGGGCCTCGAAGCGGTGGTCGTCGGTAGAGTGACTGACGACGGCATGCTCCGCCTAACGGAGGGTGAGCGGGTCGTCGCCGAGGTGCCGGCCAAGAGCCTTTCGACGGATGGCGCACCGGTGTATCATCCTCAAGAGCGCGAGCCAGCCTACCTTGCGGCGCTCAAGGAGGCGCCCCTGCCTCAAGATCTCCGAGGAGATACCGGCGAGAGCCTCCACGCGCTCCTGTCGGATCCCAACATTGCCAACAAGGCATGGGTGTACCGTCAGTACGACTACATGGTGCAGACCCGGACGGCGACGACGCCTGGCATCGCAGACGCCGGGGTACTGCGTTTGCGTGAGAGCGAGAGGGCCCTTTCGGTGACGATCGACTGCAACTCGCTTCACTGTTACGTCGATCCCAAAGTGGGGGCGGCCGCGGCGGTGGCCGAAGCTGCGCGCAACCTGGTCTGTACAGGAGCGACACCGCTTGCCTTGACGGACGGGTTAAACTTTGGCAATCCTGAGAAACCCGAGGTGTTCTGGCAGATTCACCGTGCGGTCGAAGGGATCGCACTTGCGGCCGAGCGTCTAAGCACTCCGGTGATCGGAGGAAACGTGAGCCTGTACAACGAGAACGACGGCCAGGCCGTATGGCCATCGCCCATCATTGGAATGGTGGGCTTGATCGACTCGGCCCGCCGGCGGGTCAACCAGGGCTTTAAGGCTCCAGGCGATCTGGTCTACCTGTTGGGAGAACACTCGCCCGAACTCGGTGGGAGCCGTTACCTCCTCGCGGTGCACGATACGATCAAAGGTCCGTTGCCCAACCTGGACCTTGACTGGGAGGCGACCTTGCAGGCCACGACGTTGGAGGCCGCGTCCCAGGGATTGTTGCAATCGGCCCACGATTGCTCTGAGGGTGGAATAGCGGTCACGTTGGCGGAGTCGGCTCTGACGGGGAGGCTGGGAGTCGACGTCGATTTGGGAGCTCCCGGTGAGAGCACGCTTCGTACGGATGCCCTCCTCTTTGGCGAGGGGTACGGTCGCATCGTCGTCTCCGTCTCGCCCCAGCATCAAACGGAGTATGAGCGCCTCTGCGCTAAGAGGGGCGTCACCCCGCAATTGATCGGCCGGGTACAAGAGGCAGGACGCGGTCTGCACGTGCGTGCAGGAGAGACATTCATAAAAGAGAGCTTAGCAGCGTTGGCGGCCAGTTGGTACGGTGGACTGCCGCGGCGCATGGACGGAGCCGAGGCGGCCGGCGATTTCCTACCGGTCGAATTGAGGGAGGCCCACTAGTCATGTGCGGCATCTTTGGCGTGTTTGCTCCACAGACGACGGACGCTGCCGATTTGACCTACCTTGGATTGTACGCTCTGCAGCATCGCGGGCAGGAGAGCGCTGGTATGGTGGTCTCGGACGGCTCGAGGATGCGCATTCACAAAGGGATGGGACTCGCCTCCCAGGTCTTTGACGACCACGCGCTCGCAAAACTGCGCGGGGGGATCAGCATCGGACACGTGCGCTACTCGACCACCGGTGCGACGCATTTGGTGAATGCGCAGCCCCTGCAAGTCTTCTCGCACCACGGTCAAATCGCGCTGGCGCACAACGGAAACTTGACGAACACGCAGCGACTGCGCAAGCGATTGCTCGACACGGGCGCCACGTTTCAGACGACGACGGACAGTGAGGTGATCATCAATCTGATTGCCGGGGAGTCCGACGTGGGACTCGAAGAGGCCGTCAAGTGCTCGGTAACCCAGATTGTCGGTGGATACACCGTTGTGTTGATGACGAACGATCGCCTCATCGGCATACGGGACCCCCTTGGCATTCGGCCATTATCGTTGGGGCGCAAAGGGGACGCTTGGTTCCTCTCCTCGGAGTCGTGCGCCTTTGATACGGTCGGCGGAGAGTTGGTGCGAGACGTCGAGCCCGGCGAGATGGTCGTCATTGACAAAGAGGGCCTACGCACGCAGCACTTCGCTCCGCGGCGTAAGGATGCTTTCTGTGTCTTCGAGTACATCTACTTTGCCCGTCCAGACAGCATCATCGGGGGCAAGACCGTACATGAAGTACGCAAGGAGATAGGGCGTCGTCTTGCACGACAGCGGCCGATCGATGCCGACCTCGTGATCCCCGCGCCTGATTCAGCGCTCTCCGCGGCGCTCGGTTATGCCGAGGAGTCGGGGATCCCCTTCGACGTGGCCCTGGCCAAGAATCGTTACGTCGGTCGGACGTTTATCCAGCCTACTCAAAGCATGCGTCGCGTGGGCGTGCAGATCAAGTTGAACCCCATCAAAGAGATTGTCCGGGGGCGTCGCGTCATCTTGGTGGACGATTCGATCGTGCGCGGCACCACCAGCGCCAAGACGATCCAACTCTTGCGCGACGCCGGGGCCGCCGAGGTGCACATGATGGTTGCGTCCCCGCCGTTCTCTCATCCGTGTCATTACGGCATTGATGTTCCGACCAGCGATGAGTTGATCGCATCGCACCGTTCAGTAGGGGAGATCTGCCAAGTGATCGGCGCAGACACGCTCACCTATTTGGAGATGGACTCCCTTTATCAGGCCGTCGGCATCACGGGAGAGCGCCTCTGCACGGCGTGTTTCGATGGACGCTATCCGACCGAGATCGAGGTCGACGTGCACACCGATCTCTTTGACGAAGGGGCCATGCGCTCATGAGACCCATCCCGCTTGGACGCCCAGCTACATCGATCGATCCCCTCCGCATCGGCTTTATGGTATCTGGGCGGGGATCAAACATGGTAGCCATCCTCAAGGCTTGCAAAGAGGGGCTCATTCCGGCCCGCCCGGCAGTGGTCCTCGCCGACCGTCCTGACGCTCCTGCTCTTGCCAAGGCCGGTGAATTAGGGGTCAACGCCGTTGGGCTCGACTATCGCACAGCCGCCTCGGCCGCCGAGTATCATGCCGATGTGCGCCGTCACCTCGAGGATGCCGGCGTCGAACTGATTGTGCTGGCGGGTTACATGCGCATCCTGCCCGCGGACTTCGTCCACGAGTACACGCATCGGATTGTAAACATTCATCCGTCCCTCTTGCCGTCGTTTCCAGGGTTGCGCCCACACGAACAGGCGATCGCCCATGGCGTAAAAGTATCGGGCGCCACGGTGCATCTGGTCGACGACGGCGTTGACTCGGGGCCGATCATTCTTCAGCGCCCGGTAGCCGTCCACGACAACGATACGCCGGAGGACCTGGCTGAGCGCATCCTCGCCGTCGAACATCAGATCTACCCTGAGGCGATTGCGTTGATGGCAGGTGGCTTCCTCTATCTCGCAGACAGACGGGTCATCCAGCGGGATGGCTCCGTACCTCGGACGAATGGAGACTCTCACCAATGAGCAGTGTGAAGCGCGCATTAATGAGTTTGTACGATAAATCGGGTGCGGTGTCGTTCGCTAAAGGACTCGTCGCATTGGGTGTGGAGATCATCTCCACAGGGGGCACGTATCGGCATCTCCAAGAGAACGGGATTCCCGTCACCTACATTAGCGATGTGACCGGCTTTCCGGAGATACTCGACGGTCGGGTGAAGACATTGCACCCCAAGGTGCACTGCGGAATTCTTGCTAGGAGGAGTTTGGACGCGGACAAGCAGTCATTGGTCGATGCGGGCATCCAACCGATCGATTTGGTGGCAGTCAACTTGTATCCGTTCTCCCAGACGGTCAGCCGTCCCGAGACCACCCTCGCCGAGGCGCTCGAAATGATCGACATCGGTGGGCCGACGATGGTGCGGGCCGCGGCGAAGAACCACCCCGATGTCATCGTCGTCGTCAACCCCGAGCGTTTTGGAGAAGTCCTCGAACGACTGGAGCAAGAGGGTGACGTCGGGCAAACGACGCGGCGTGCCCTCGCACTCGAGGCCTTCCGGCACACGGCCGAGTACGATCGCTCGATCGTTACGTATCTCGAACGCTTGGAGGGTTTGGAATGAAGGTGTTGGTCGTTGGCAATGGCGGACGTGAGCATGCGATCGCGTGGAAGCTCGCCCAGAGTCCCCAAGTCTCTGAGGTGATCTGTCAGAGCGGCAACGTCGGTATGCTCCAGGTGGGGCGGTGCGAGCCAGAGCCGACAGGCGGCGTCGATGAGATCGCGGCTTGGGCGGCAGCCGAGAAGGTGGACCTCGCCGTCGTCGGACCGGAGGCCTACCTCGATTTGGGCCTGGTCGACGCGTTGAGAGCCAAAGGGGTCAGGGCCGTCGGACCGAGCCGAAAGGCCGCTGCCATTGAAAGCAGCAAAAGCTTTGCCAAAGAGTTAATGGCCCGTCACGGTGTACCGACGGCTGAATTTGTCGTATGTGATTCGCCGAAGGCCGCCCGCGAGGCGGTGCGGCGAATGGGTGCGCCGGTCGTCGTTAAGGCGGAGGGGTTGGCGGCCGGGAAAGGAGTCTCGGTCTGCTCGAGCATTGCCGAAGCCGACGCAGCGATCGAGCGGATCATGGAAGATCGCCTCTTTGGCGAAGCAGGGGATCGCGTCGTTGTCGAGGAGTTCCTCGTCGGACAGGAAGCGAGTATCTTGGCGTTCGTCGATGGTGAGCGCGTTCTACCGATGGCTGGGGCTCAAGACCATAAAGCCGTGGGGGAAGGCGACACGGGCCCCAACACGGGTGGCATGGGAGCTTACTCTCCGGCGCCAATCGTTACTGATGAGGTGTACTCTCAAACGCTTAACGACATCTTCCTACCGACGGTGGCGGCGATGGCGGCCGAAGGCCGGGTGTACCAGGGCATCCTTTACGCGGGCCTCATGATCACGGCCTCAGGTCCCAAAGTAGTCGAGTTCAATTGCCGATTCGGTGATCCCGAGACGCAAGTCGTCCTGCCTCGACTAAAGAGCGATCTGGTAGATCCGCTCCTGGCCACGATCTCCGGCGATCTTTCTTCCGTGAAACTCGAGTGGGATCCTCGCGCGTGCGTCTGCGTCGTGATGGCGTCCGGTGGTTACCCCGGCGCGTATCAAACCGGATTTCCCATTGATGGTCTCAACGAGGCACAGGCCGACCCGGAGGTTCTCGTCTTTCACGCGGGCACCCGAGCAGAAGGCGGCGTCGCATTAACTGACGGCGGCCGCGTCCTCGGGGTGACAGCCTGGGGAGAGGGCTTGGAGGCGGCCATCGAACGAGCGTACAGTGCAGCTGAGAAGATCCACTTTGAAAACCGCTACTTTCGCAGAGATATTGGTGCGAAAGCGCTTGCATTACGAGAGGAATAACAAGTAGTGCGTTGAATCATCATAAACACACATTTGCACCATTCCAAAGCGTGACCCGGTTCACGCCTTACCTGGGATGGTCGAGCAGAGGGCGGGCGCAGAGGGTCGCAAGACGCGACGAACTCGCTCGCTTTCTGTTTTATTTCCAACGTTACGACTCGCTCGTGACAGCTTCGGGCGTAACGTACACCGTTTTATGGCGCTCGTAGATTACCATGCCCGGCTTGGCTCCGTTGGGCTTGCGAACGTATTTGACGTGCGTGAAATCGACAGGCACGTTGCTGGACATGCGCCCTTTGCTATGGTAGGCGGCCAGATTGGCTGCCTCGTTGATGGTTTGGTCGGGTACCTCTTTGCCTTCCGTTCGCACCAAGACGTGCGCCCCTGGAATCTCCTTAGTATGAAACCACAGATCCTCCGGTTTTGCTGTTCTCAAGGTGAGCTCGTCGTTTTGACGGTTGTTGCGCCCTACCGCAATGGTAAATCCGTCGCTTGACGTGTATTCAAAGGGCGTCGAGGCGCTTCCAGCCAGATCGCGCTGTGAGCGCCGTTGTTGGGTGCTCTCCCTCGGCGCGTCAAGGTATCCTCCGCGGATGAGCTCCAACTCAATCTCGCGCAGCGATTCGAGTGTTTGGTTTGAAGAGAGCGCGACCTGCACGGACTCGAGGTATGCCCGCTCTTCCTGAGAGGCCCGCAACTGTTCGCCCGCCTTCTCTTCGGTCTTGCGGGCCTTCTGGTACCGCTTGAAGTACTCCTGCGCGTTCTCGCTGGGCGACTTCTGCGGATTGATCGGGATCTCGATGAGCCGACCGTCGGTGTAGTAATCGGGGAGTTGGACGCGGTCCATACCGGGAGGGAGATCCCCCAGTTGATAGAGGTTGGCAATCAAGAGATCGCCATTGCGTTTGTACTCGTCGGCGCGTTCTCCCTTCGTGACGGAAGCCTGTTGACGCCCGATCTTGCGATCGATCCGTTCGAGCTGTGTCGCGAGAGTCGACTGCAGGCGGTGGAGTAGTTGTTCGAGGATCGCCTGGTTCGCCTTTTTGGTGTAAACTTCGTCCAACAACTCCTGCAAATTGGGATAGCGAGTGGCTTCGCCCGCAAGCGTGTAAAGGGAGAAGCACCAAAAGTCGGTCGATTCCGCCCCTACCACAGCTGTCGGCTCGATCGCGCCCCGTTCGAGGGCCTCCATGAGATGGGTAAACGCCTGCCATAATTGCTCAATCGACTCAAATGTGAGATCAGCACGGTTTGCGTCGGGGGGCAGGCCGGCCCGGGCGACGATCTCGCGCGCAGCCAGCGGACTGAGTCCCATCACGGTACGCTGTATCCCTTTGGCCACTTGGCTCGACGCCGGCAAGTGGCGTATGGCGAGGTCGAACTCCTCAAAGGAGAGGTCCGCAGGCAACACCTTCTCCTGGGGGGGTGGACCAACGTACGGACGATTCGAAAGGACTTCCCGGTAGCTGTTCACCTCGCTGGGAACACGTTTGAGGGCGTCCATGATGAGGCCTGTCTGGGCGTCGACCAGTATTACATTGCTGTGGCGACCCATGATCTCTACGACAAGAAGCCGCTCGACGCGCTCGCCCTCGGCACTGTACCCTTCGATGCGCAGGGTGAGACTTCGCTCCATCCCTGCCTGGCGCACGCCTAGGATGCGACCCGGAATCAGGTGCTTGCGCAGAAATAGGCAGAACGAGGGCGGCATCAGTGGATTCTCGCTTTGGCCCTGTGTCACGTGGATGCGGGCGAGTTGGGGATGTACACTGATCACCAGCCGGATGGTCGCTCCGGGTCGTCGTATCTGGAGGTGAATCTCGTCGGACTTCGGTTGGAGAACGCCTTGAATACGACCATTGGTCAAAAGCGTGTTGAGTTCTCGGGAGAGGGCGGTGAAGAGAATTCCGTCAATCGGCATCCTTAATCTCTACCTCGTCTTTTCTCACCGGGCAGGAGCGCACATTACGGTGAAGAATGGCTTCAGAGGAAAGTGTAACGTGAAACGCCGTCATCATCAAGTGGCGTTACCCTGCGGCCGTAGCGCTTTGGGGCGTTTGTAGGAGGTAGACGGATTGCGACGCGCATTCACCGCAACACTCTTTATCGGCCTCTTCGTAGGGATGATCGCGGCTGGGGCCCTCGTTAAAGGCTCCGTTTTGGCGCAATCCATCCCGCCTGAAACGCGCGCCCTCGATGTGTCGTACCGCTACCTGAGCGTCGGGTGGATCGACTGGGTGACTGTTCAGTTAAGTGAGGCCGCCGAGAGTGCCCAAAATACGGACGACCTGGTGGAAGCGCTCCTTATCCTCGCTCTGACGTACGAATCGAGCGAAAATGTCGAGGCGGCGCGCGAGACGTACTCCCGCCTCATTCACACAAGCGGTCTATCTACCGCGGACCACGCGTTAGCGTACGCGCTTCTGGGCCGTTTGGAGCTCGGACAGCAACGTCCCCTCGAAGCTAAGAGCATGCTGTTGGAGGCCGACCGGCTCCTGCCGAACCAAGCCTCCGTCGAATACGGGCTCGGGCAGGTGGCGGAGTTTGAAGGTGACCTTACCGAGGCCGTCCGCCATTATTCACGTGCGCTCGAAATCTCCCAAGAGTGGCTCTCACCGATTCTGCGCTCCGCCGCAATTCACATACGACAAGAGGAGCCGTTCCAAGCGGCATCGATCCTCTCCGAAGCGCGCTACCTCGGCACGCGAGACGCACAATTCCACATCCTCCTCGGGGAGAGTCTTGAGGGTATACGCGCAGCGTATACTGCGTCACCCGAGAGTTTTGTCATCGATGAAGAGCTCGCTCAGCGCTTGGAGATCGACCTCGAGACGGTCGAAACCTCCTTGGCCGCCTTGATACAGCACGCTGCCGACCGCGCCCTCCAACTCGAACCCGGAAATCCCCGGGCCCTTCAGCTCCTCGAACGCCTCTAAGATACCCGAAAGCCGTCCGTTTCATCTACAACGGGTGAAGGGGTAACTCAAATACGCGCACCCCCCAGCATCTTTTCACTCCTTCTCATCATACCCATCAGGGTAGGACCCGAGCGGATAACCTCTCGCCGGCATTGACGAATGTGAGGTTGCTCCAACGCGGGTCTTTAGGAACGGGGTGACGGACAGAGGATGCACATAGACTGGCACACACTATCCATTGAGGAGACCGCTCGACGTCTCAAAGTCGATCCCGAGGACGGCCTCTCCAGAAAAGAGTGGAAGCGGCGTTTGGCTGAGCACGGCGCAAACAGATTGGCTGAGGCGCAGCGCGCCGGCATTCTCTCGATCTTTTGCAAGCAGTTTACGGACTTTATGGTGCTCGTCCTTGTAGGAGCGGCGGCGATCTCAGCCCTCCTAGGCGAAGTGATCGACGCGTTGGCCATTGTGGCTATCGTCGCTCTCAATGCAGTCCTTGGGTTTGTGCAGGAGTTTCGGGCGGAGCGGTCCCTCGCAGCGCTCAAAGAGATGACCGCACCGACCACGACCGTGCGCCGGAGTGGGGAGCGGCTCGAGGTGCCCGCCAGCGAAGTGGTTCCCGGGGATGTGCTGCTCTTGGGTGAAGGGGATCGAGTACCGGCGGATGCCCGGATCTTGAGTAAGCGATCGCTGGCGGTCGACGAGAGCCCTTTGACGGGAGAGTCGGTTCCCGTCAAAAAGGACGAAACCTGGGTCGGTTCGGCCCAGACTGAGCTGGCGGATCGCAAGAACATGATGTACATGGGGACCAGTATTGTCAAAGGCCGGGCCGAGGCGTTGGTGATCGCCACGGGCATGAAGACGCAGATCGGAGATATCGCATCGCTCATTCAAAGCGCCGGCGACGGGCAGACGCCGCTGCAGCGGCGTCTGGAGCAACTGGGACGGTGGTTGGTCCTCGCCTGCCTTCTCATCGTGGCTGCTGTCTTTGCAACGGGAGTAGCCAGTGGACTCCCGGTCTACAATATGTTTCTCACGGCTGTCAGCTTAGCTGTTGCGGCAATCCCCGAGGGGATGCCGGCGGTGGTCACGGTGGCTTTAGCCCTTGGCGTTCAGCGCATGATTCGTAGGAATGCGATTGTGCGTCGACTGCCCGCGGTCGAGACGCTGGGATGCGCCTCTGTCATCTGTTCGGATAAGACGGGCACGCTTACTGAGAATCAAATGACCGTCACCCGGCTATGTTTGCCAAACGGGGATGTGAAGGTGAGCGGTCAGGGGTACGTGCCGAAGGGTTCGTTCCTGCGTGGCGGTGAGCGCATCGACGCACGGGATTACGCCCTCAAGTCAGCGTTGTGGGTGGCCGCGCTATGTAACGATGCGACGCTTATCTCGGATCGCAAGGGGGGCGCACGCGGCAAAGGGGCGCGGGGAATCCTCGGCGATCCGACGGAGGGCGCACTCCTCGTGTGCGCGCACAAAGCCGGAAAGAGCTTTCTCCAGGAGCTTAGTCGGGCCCGTCGGATCGGGGAGATTCCATTTGACTCTGATCGAAAGCGCATGAGCGTTGTGGTCGAAGTGGACGGACGTCACTATGCTCTGGTGAAAGGGGCACCGGATGTGGTCCTCGAGCGGTGTCGCCGCATTCAGGGGGCGGACTCAGAGCGGCCACTCTCCCGCCGAGAACGGGAGCGTTACTTAGAGCGGGCCGAGGCGTACGCTGCCGACGCGCTGCGCGTCCTGGCGTTGGCCTACAAACCCCTCGGGCGCGGCAGTGTACGAAGCGAACCGGACGAGGCCGTGTGCGAGAAGGACCTCATCTTCGTCGGGTTCGCCGGAATGATGGATCCCCCTCGCAAGGACGTGGCTCAGGCTGTCACCATTGCACGTCGGGCTGGTATTCGTACGGTGATGGTGACCGGCGATCACCCGCGTACGGCAGAGGCAATCGCACGACGGATCGGCATTGGGGCAGGGGCTCCAATCACCGGCAAGGAACTCGATCAGATGGACGACGACCAACTCAAGGAGGTCGCGGAAGGGACGAACATCTTCGCCCGGGTCTCGCCTCGCCACAAGCTTCGGATAGTGCGGGCCTTGAAAGAGCGGGGGCATGTCGTGGCGATGACCGGCGACGGTGTCAATGACGCACCGGCCGTCAAGGAGGCGGATATCGGCGTGGCGATGGGTGCCTCCGGGACAGACGTAACCCGAGAGGCGTCTGCCATGGTGTTGGCCGACGACAATTACTCGACGATCGTCGCAGCCGTAGAAGAGGGCCGAGGCATCTACGACAATGTGCGTAAATTCATTCGCTACTTGCTGGCCTGCAACACCGGAGAGGTGCTGGCCATGTTCATGGCTACACTGCTGGGATGGCCTCTCCCGCTGATCCCCGTCCAAATCCTGTGGATGAACCTCGTCACAGATGGCTTACCGGCCATGGCTCTCGGGGTCGATCCGCCCGAGCGAGACGTGATGAGACATCCGCCGCGCCACCCACGTGAAGGCATTTTCTCTCGCGGGTTGCACATCAAGATCATCGCTCGCGGAAGCTTTATTGCCCTGGCTGCCGTCGCCGCGTTCGCGTTGGGTGCCTTTCTAGATCCACCCCAGGGCTCGGAGCCCTTGGCGTACGCTCGGACCCTGTCCTTTACGACCCTCGTAGTCGCTCAGCTCATTTACGTCTTTCAGTGTCGCTCCGAACACAATAGTCTACTTAGGATAGGCTTCTTCGGCAACCGGTGGCTCCTCCTTGCGGTAGCGGCCTCCCTCGCCATGCAGGTGGGCGTCGTCTATTGGGGACCCGCTGCAGCGGTCTTTAAAACGACACCGTTGCAGTGGTACGATTGGGTCGTCGTCTTCTCACTCTCATCGCTGTCACAAGTCGCTGAGACATGTTTGGTGGGGCTGCGGCGCAAGGTAAGGAAAGGGATTGTACCCGTGCGCGTCTAACCCAGTTGCTCGGGGCCCTCAGCGGCCCCGAGCGTCTATCCCGCGTTCGTTCAGGAATGTAGGTGAGAATGTGCTCGTAAGCATGACCGGTTTTGGCAGTGGGATCGTCCAAGAGGGTGAGTACAGCGTAAAAGTTGAAATACGCTCCGTCAATCACCGTTACGCTGATCTCTCTATCCGCCTGCCTAAGGGGTATCACGCGATCGAGGATCGGGTTCGCCGGCTGGTCGGCGCGCATGTGAGCCGGGGAAGAGTGGAAATTTTCCTCGAGATAAAGGAGATCGGTACGGGGAATCGAACGGTCAAGTTAGATCGAGCGCTTCTCCACGGTTACGTGCAGGCATTGCACGAAGCGGGAACGGAGCTGGGCGTCAATTTCGTCCCCCATGTGGACATGCTCATGAGTCTGCCCGATGTGCTCTCAGTGGAGGAGCGCGAGGGCGATCCCGAGTCCGTTTGGCCCCTTGTGCAATCGGTGCTTACCGCAGCCCTGGAGGGGCTCGTCGCAATGCGGCAAGCCGAAGGACGTCGGCTCCAGGACGACATCATCGGTCGCATCGAGCGACTCTCCGACATGATTGAGGAGATCGCTTCCCTAGCGCCGACCGGTGTGGTACGATACCGAGAGCGACTCTCAGCCAACGTCGAGCGTCTGTTGGGCTCCGCCCCTGTGGACGAACAACGCATCGCACAGGAGATCGCCATATATGCAGACAAGTCTGACATAAGCGAAGAGCTCTCCCGTGCCAGCAGTCATCTCGAGCAGTTTGTCCAGACCTGTGGCGAGGGTGAGAGCGTCGGCCGAAAGCTGGACTTCTTGATCCAAGAGCTCAATCGCGAAGTGAACACGATCGCTTCCAAGTCACAGGACACACGCGTCGCCTCCCTAGTCGTCGAAGCCAAATCCGAGTTAGAGAAAATTCGCGAGCAAGTCCAAAATGTGGAGTAGCCTTGCAGTAGGAGAGTATCAGTGACTATTTAGGAGGTGAACGGCGTTGGCATTGCCCAAACTGACCCCCGATGAGAAGCGCCGTGCTCTGGAGAAAGCGCAAGAGATGCGCAGTAAGAGAGCGGAGGTGCGAGAGCAGCTTAAAGCAGGGAGAGTCTCCCTCAAAGAGGTGCTCCAACAGACGGAGGATGAAGTCGTCGGCAAGATGCGGGTTGCTTACCTGCTTCAGTCGTTGCCGCAAGTGGGTAAAGTGACCAGCCGTAAAATCATGGACGAGATCGGCATTCACGAGAGTCGCCGAGTGCAAGGTTTGGGAAAGCGACAAATCGGCGCCCTCCTGGAGAAGTTGGGTTAGGCATCGATGGAGATCAAGCTGATCAACATCGGCTTCGGCAACATTGTCACCGCAAACCGTATCGTGGCGATCGTCAGCCCGGAGTCGGCTCCGATCAAGCGGATCATCCAAGAGGCGCGCGAACGAGGTATGTTAATCGACGCGACGTATGGACGGCGGACGCGGGCCGTCATCGTATGCGATTCCGATCACGTCATACTCTCTGCAGTGCAACCAGAGACAGTCGCTCATAGGTTGTCGGCAAAGGACAGTGCTAACGTTGACCAGTGACGTACGGGTGGACGAAGTGAAGTATCGAGGTGCGACGGCTAGGCGGTCTGGTTTCCTTATCGTGCTCAGCGGTCCGTCCGGAGCCGGGAAGAATACCCTGTTATCCAAGGTGTTGCCCCGAGTGCCTGACTTGATCTATTCGGTGAGCGCCACAACCCGACCGCCACGCCCCGGAGAGAAAGATGGGGTAGATTACTATTTTTTGGGGAATGATGAGTTTCAATCGTGGATCGACCGAGGGGAGTTCCTCGAGTGGGCGGAGTTTGCCGGCTACAAGTACGGGACGCCCCGGCGCTTTGTCAATCAGACGATTGAGACCGGTCGCGTCGTAATCACCGACATCGACATCCAGGGCGCCGCCCAAATCAAACAAAATCTTTCCGAAGGCGTCTTTGTCTTTTTGATGCCGCCATCATCAGAAGAGCTCTACAATCGACTCGCTGCCCGCGGCACGGATTCGGACGAAGCCATCGAACGGCGGATGGAGATTAGCCGGTCTGAGATTGCGGCTGTCACCAACTACGACTATTGGATTCTCAACGACGACCTGGACAAAGCGTGCGACACGTTGATTGCGATCATTCAGGCCGAACGGGCACGTGTGTCGAGAACCCACTTTGCGCACGATCATACCCAAGGATGAGAGGGGGAACCAAAGATGATGAAGCAGCCGCCTCTTGAAGTGTTGGGCGACAAGGTGGACAGCCGCTACAGCCTCGTGGTATGTGCCGCCAAACGGGCACGTCAGCTCCTGGAAGGAGCGCGAGCGGTCTCGGAGGTCGACTCCGACAAACCGGTCACCGTCGCTTTGCACGAGCTTGTAGAAGATAAACTGGTCTACGAACGGACTCGGGTCGGAATTAAGTAAAGGATGCTGGAGAGAGGCAATCGGATTGTCGAAGTGATCGTGGATGTCCATGTCCACGACGTCGACCGTGTATTTCACTACCATGACCCTGGGACGTTTGATCGCCCGCTTCAGGTGGGGGATCGAGTCTTAGTCCCTTTCGGACACCGGCCGCGCGTTGAAGGGTACGTCGTTGGATTCGGCGATGGCGACCCCAGCGCGCTTAAACGTGTTTCAAAGATACTCGATCCTGAGCCGGTGCTTTCGCCGGCAGCGGTGGCGGTCGCCCGGTGGATGCAGGAGCACTATGTGTGCCCTCTTGTACAAGGTTTGCAGTGCTTCTTACCACCGGGAACGCGCTTGCGTTCAGCGACAAACGCTCGTGCTCTCGTCAAACAAGGGTTCCACCTGGCAGACGACGTCGACGCACCCACCAAAGCGGTCGAACTCGAGCGGACTGCTCCCAAACAGGCAGCCATCCTTCGGTTACTGCATTCCCATAAAGCCCCGATCGCTTTTGCGGAGATCGAACGCGCCCTAAGCGTCTCGCGCGCTCCTCTGACCGCGCTCTTGGCGAAGGGCCTAGTCGCCGAGACCCAAGTGCGGGTCGAGCGAAACCCCGTGCGCGCAAACCGGCCGCGGCGCGCGCCCCTCACGTTGAACGCAGAGCAACAACGTGCTCTAAAACGAATAACCAGGGCTATCGAAAGCTCACAACCTGATCGGATTCTCCTTCAAGGAGTGACCGGGAGCGGGAAGACGGAGGTGTATCTGCAGGCGATTGAGTTCGCCCAAAGGCGTGGGTTAGGGGCGATCCTCTTGGTGCCGGAGATCGCGCTGACTGCACAGACGATCGCGGCCTTCGAAGAGTTCTTCGGTGGCGAGTTGGCTGTCTTGCACAGTCGCCTTTCACTTGGGGAACGATACGATCAGTGGTACAAAATCTGGCGGGGTGAGGTGAAGATTGTCGTCGGAGCGCGATCGGCAGTCTTTGCGCCCGTTCGCAACTTGGGGATCGTCCTCGTCGATGAAGAACACGAGAGCTCCTACAAGCAGGGAGAGGCTCCTCGATACCACGCTCGTGATGTCGCGTGGGCACGGGCTCGGCACGAAGGGGCGACGCTCGTTTTGGGCTCAGCCACCCCCTCGCTTGAACTGTGTTATGCGCGGACCGTCGGCGAGATCGAGTGTGCGGAAATGGGGAATCGAGTCGACGACCGCCCGCTGCCCGCGGTGCAGATTGTGGACATGCGGGAGGAGTTGGCCCGTGGGAATCGCTCGATGTTCAGCGTTTCCTTGATCGAACGGTTGGAACACGCCATGGACCGTGGGGAGCAGGCGCTCCTCTTTATCAATCGCCGGGGATTCGCCTCCTTTTTACTGTGTCGCGAGTGCGGATACGTCCCCCGATGTGATCATTGTGAAGTGAGTCTCACCTTTCATCAACCCGACCAACTCTGCTGCCACTACTGTGACACACGCAAGAGATTGCCCGCAGCCTGTCCTGAATGCGGGGGACAGTATTTGCGACCGTTCGGCGGTGGGACGCAGCGTGTGCAAGAGGAGTTCGCCCAGCGGTTCCCCCGGGCGCGGCATATTCGGATGGACGTCGATACAACCAGTCGTAAAGGCGCCCATGCGCGCATCTTGTCGGCCTTCTCGGCCCAAAGTTACGATGTGTTGATTGGGACGCAGATGATCGCGAAAGGACTGCACTTTCCAAATGTGACTGTCGTAGGCGTCATAGCGGCAGACATCGGCCTGCACTTCCCCGAGTATAGGGCGGCTGAGCGTACCTTTCAACTGCTTACGCAAGTTGCTGGACGTGCAGGCCGCGGAGAGCGGGCTGGGGAAGTGGTTGTGCAGACGTACGATCCGGACCACTATGCCGTGCGGGCCGCCGCCCGTCACGATTACGAGGGTTTCTCGGCTCAGGAGCTCGCCTATCGCGAACGGGCGAACTACCCGCCTTACACAACGTTGGCTCGCTGTCTTTGGTCTGGGGAGGACGAGGTCGAGGTGATTCAAGCGGCCCAGCGCGGGTCCGAATCGGTGGGGAGCCTTCCCGAGGATGAGCGTCCCGAGGTTGTCGGTCCATGTCCGGCGCCCCTCTCCCGTTTAAAGGGGCGATTCCGCTGGCACCTCTTATTAAAAGGCAACCACGCCCAAGTGAGACGAGGTGCACTTCACATTCAAGAGAGCCGGAAGTGGGGGAACGCACTCCGCTTTGCCGTCGATGTCGATCCGGTCTCGTTGTTGTAGGCCAATGGACCGCCAAGCGCAGCAGCATCTGTTAAGGAGGAGAACGTGTGGCCGTCATGCGAATTCGCAGGGAGGGAGACCCGGTCCTTCGCCAAAAGGCGAAGCCGGTCGAGAGAATCACACGTCGCATTGTAAAGACGTTGAAAGAGATGGAGGAGACCATGTACGCCGCGGAAGGTGTGGGGCTGGCCGCGCCACAGGTGGGTCTACTGCATCGCATGTTCGTCGTGGATGTGGGCGACGGTCCGCTTCACCTTATTAATCCGGAGTTTACCTGGTCCGACGGGTCGGTTGTCGACCGCGAAGGTTGCCTAAGTATTCCTGGCGTTTGGGGGTACGTCGAGCGTTACGAACGCGTCCGCCTCGCTGCGCTCGACCCGAAGGGGAAGAGCGTCCGTCTGGAGGCGGAGGGACTCCTGGCTCGTGCGTTACAGCACGAGATGGACCACCTGGACGGCATCCTTTTTACGGACAAAGCGACGGGGATCAGCCGGGAAACGGACCCAAAGGACGAAGAGCCCGGATCCCGCTCTTCTAAGGAGGAGACCCCTTCGTGAACGTATTGTTCATGGGGACGCCGGAGTTTGCGCTGCCCAGCTTGGAGCAGATTTGGAAATCGCAGCACACGGTCGTTGCGGTCGTCACCGCTTTGGACAAACCAAGAGGGCGAGGCCATCGCGTGCAACCTACGCCAGTCGCTGCAAGCGCAGAGCGCCTTGGCATTCCCGTGATGAAAGTGAGCACGCTCAAGGGCGTGGACGTGTTGGCACAGATACAGGCGATCGAGTTTGATGCCGTGGCGCTAGTCGCGTTCGGCCAAATCATCCCCGCCAGCCTCCTAAATGAGACGCCCCTCGGCTGTATCAATCTACACCCTTCGCTCCTGCCGCGCTATCGCGGAGCGTCGCCGATACATGCGCCACTGCTGGCTGGTGATACGATGACAGGCGTGACGACGATGTACATGGACGAAGGGCTTGACACAGGGAACCTCATTCTCCAAGAAGAGGTTCCCATCCCAGCGGGAGCCAATGCGGGCGACCTTCACGATGTGTTAGCCGAGCGCGGCGCTCGGCTCCTTGTGCGGACGTTGGACGACGTTGAGGCGGGGCGAGCGCGGAGAACTCCTCAAGATGAAGGCCTGGCCAGCTACGCTCCCAAGGTGACCAAGGAAGAGATCGATTGGACCCTTCCGGGGCAGGAGATCGTTCGTCTCATTCTGGGTCTCTCCCCGTATCCCGGCGTACACACGACGTGGAATGGGCGGCGCGTAAAAACGTTAAGGGCCCGCCATATGGACGGCGCGCCGGGCTTGGAGGATGCGGAGCCGGGTACTCTACTCTCACTCCACGAAGACGGAGTTGGGATCTCGACAGGTAACGGTCTCGTCGTGATCACAGAGTTGCAGGTTTCAGGTCGGTCCGTAGTGAGCGGGGCCGAATTCATCAGGGGATTTCACCCCAAAGTGGGGGAGCGCCTCGCTTGACAGGCACCGACGAACTGGTTATTTTGAGAATGAGCGCCGCATACCCGTGTGATGGCTTCCATTATCTCCAAAGCATTGCCGTAATTTCAGGGATCAAAGGAGGAGCGCGTTAACATGACGATGTTTGATTTTATCGACCCGATTGGGTTTTTGTTGGTTCTACCGGCGATGGCGTTGGCCTTGTACGCACAATTTAAAGTGCAGTCCACCTTCGCCAAGTACCTGCAGGTGCGTGCCCGCAGCGGAATGACCGGCGCTCGAGTTGCACGTGCCATCCTTGACGATGCCGGCTTGCACGACGTCGGAGTAGAGCAGATTCATGGGCGGTTGAGCGATCATTACGATCCCCGTTCGCGCACGATGCGCTTGTCGCCTGACGTGTACAACGGCGCCTCCGTAGCGGCTCTAGGCGTTGCTGCTCACGAGACAGGGCACGCTCTACAGCATGCAGAGAATTATGTGCCACTGTCGATTCGGAATCAGCTCTTTCCAGTGGCCAGCTTCGGTTCGACCCTGGCCATGCCGCTCTTTCTCATTGGTTTCATCTTTACGCCGGCGATGGGCGCCACGTTTATGAACCTGGGTATATGGCTCTTTGCCGCTGCGGTCACCTTTCAACTGGTCACACTGCCGGTCGAGTTTGACGCAAGCGGCAGAGCGATGCGTCTATTGGTCGAGCGGGGTTACATTGACCAAGACGAGGCGCCGCGCACCCGAAAGGTGTTGAATGCAGCTGCGCTCACGTATGTGGCGGCGGCGGCTGTGGCCGTGATGCAGTTGATTCGACTCATCCTGTTACGAAATTCACGCGAAGAGTAAGGCGATCCGATCATCCGGCCTTATCGACATCTTTCCCACAAGAATTCCACAGAATTTCCACAGAAATTTAAAGGGATTAATTGGGTGCGCCCTGAAAATGAGGCGCGTGACAATGTGGGGGCCTGTGTAGTCTTAAGGAGGAAGAGGCCGATGCCGGCTGGATTGATTCGAGTGCTGATCGCTGACAACAACGTGGAGCTTTGTCATACGATAGAGGAATTTCTCAACACTCAAGGCGACATGGAAGTCGCGGGTATCGCCTTCGACGGTAAGGAAGCCCTTGAACAAATGGCCCAGTTGCAGCCAGACGTGGTGGTCCTTGATATCACGATGCCCAACCTAGACGGAATGGCTGTGCTGGAGCGCATGGACGGCTTGCAGCTATCTCCTCCCCCTGCCGTCATCGTGTTGACCGCGATGGGGCGGGAGGACATCATTCAACGGTTTACCGATTTGGGGGCCAAGTACTTTATCATCAAGCCGTTTGATCTGGAGCTGCTCGCCGAGCGTATCCGGCAATTCTCTCCGGAACGCGGTACGCCGGTCGTGCGGGAGAGTCGTGAGAGTTATCAGCCGACCGAACGACCACAGGCAGTCTCGTTGGGCGTCACGCAACTGTTGCACGAGATGGGAGTTCCGCCAAACTTTAAGGGGTACAACTACCTTCGAGACGGTGTGTTGATGGTTTTACGCGAACCGCAACTCTTGGGCGGGGCCTTGACGAAACGACTTTATCCAGAGCTCGCGCATAAGTACGAGACGACGCCCGGCGGCGTCGAGGCTGCGATTCGCAACGCCGTGCTCGCATGTTACGAGCGGGGCAACAAGGACTTCATTGAGAAGGTGTGCGGTCACGGACGCGGTTTAAAGAGCTGCCCAACCAACTCCATGGTGATAGCCAAGTTGGCCGACCATATGCGCCTACAGCGTAAAGTCGACAAGGTGGGATGAGCCGCTTGACCCACAGTGGCGGCTGCGGCCACAAACCAATCGTTCTACTCCTGGCAGGATGCCCACGGGCGTTGAAGGCGACCGGCGGGCATCCTGCATTTTTACTCCGCTGAAGGAGGAGACTCGCGCAACAAGTCATCAAGGAGCTTGATCTGCTCCTCCTTGAGTCGCATGATGCGCAGCACCTTCTGATGTAATTGTGGCGGGCGCGTGTTTAACATGAGCTCTTGGTAGTCATGTCGAAGGAGGAGACGCTCCAAGAGGAGGAGCTTCTCGGTCAGATGCTGGTGCACGGTGTACAGACCCCCTGTCCGAAGCGTCGGCCAGATTCGCGGAGAAACGCCGAGGACGAACATCTCTCGTTGGCCATCATATGCGCGCCCCACACTTTTGTGGCAACGCCGCCCGGGTTGCTTGATTACTCGGGAGCCATTCGGCTACACTATTAACAGACGTAAGGGGAAATGAAAAAACCGCCTCAATCTGAGGCGGATCACATCCGAGCGTCAGTCGACGTCGGGTGGTACTGAAGGGTTGAAACCGTGGTCGGGGCGGCCAGATTTGAACTGGCGGCCTCTGCGTCCCGAACGCAGCGCTCTAGCCAAGCTGAGCTACGCCCCGCAACAACAACATCTGTGATTATACCTTACAGATTCAGGCGTGTCAATTGCGCCGAGACTCAATTGTGGGATCGAGATGCAAATCGAGGCGCTCGCCTGCGAATTGGTAGAATTTCCGAATCGTCTTAGTCAATCGACGTTGATAGGCGTCGGACGATGCAGTGGCGACAAACGCTTCGATATCCTCCGCTTTGGTGCGGGAGAGTAGGAAACGCAGGTAGCGACTGGCATCGCCGAGGTAGTAATCGTCCGATCGGATTCCCTGGTCGTAGAGGTATTCAAGGTAAGCTGTAAGAAAGTGCACCTTCGTCTGTTTGCCCAATTTGCTCCTGACTCCTTTATGCGAGCTGGCGTCAGGGATAAGGATTCCCGGTCGTCCCCGGCTCCATCCTAAGCGGCGCGGGAGTACCTCGGAAGAGTCCGGGAGCGAGGAGCGCCAAGTGAAAGGTCGTAGAGAGTGTGAGTATTCAGCTGCAACGCAAAGCGCGTAATATTAAAGGGATGGACCGATCGGCACTGGCCGACGTGGTTCGAGGCTTGGGCGAACCAGAGTACCGAGTCGAGCAACTCATGCGCTGGATCTACCAGTACGATATCGCTTCGTTCGATCAAGCGACTAATCTCTCCAAGTCCCTGCGGGAACGGCTGGCAGAGGAGTATGAGATCGGTCGCTTAGACGAGGAGACCATGGAGGTTTCGGCTGACGGGACTCGCAAACTCTTGCTCAACCTGCACGACGGGCCCAGTGTCGAAGCCGTATTGATTCCGGAGGGAAAGCGCAAGACAGCTTGCATCTCGTCTCAAGCGGGGTGTGGGATCGGGTGCTCATTTTGCGCCACGGCGTTGGGCGGGTTTGCCCGAAATTTGACCACGGGAGAGATCGTCGACCAGGTGTTGGCGCTGCAGCGTTCGAGTGGAGAGCGTGTGACCAACATCGTCTTTATGGGTATGGGAGAGCCCTTTGCCAACTACACTAATGTGATTCGAGCGGCCAAGTTGCTCAGTGATCCCTGGGCGTTTGGGATCGGTGCCCGCCATATCACTATCTCGACGTCGGGGGTGGTCCCCGCGATAGAGCGCTTCATTGAGGAAGAGTGCCAATTTGTGTTGGCAGTGTCGCTGCATGCAGCAACAGACGAGGTCCGTGACGAGCTCGTACCGCTCAACCGCAAATACCCGATTCGGTCACTGATGGAGGCGTGCCGTCGTTACGTCCAAAAGACGCGTCGACGCATCACGTTTGAGTACGTGATGATCGACGGTGTCAACGACACGTCGCACCAGGCGAAGAGCCTGGTCGATGTGACTAAGGGGCTGATGTGTCACGTCAACCTCATCCCTTTGAACCCCGTTCCGGAGACCGGACTTATGCGCTCGGCACCCAAACGTATTGACGCGTTTGCCCGCCGCCTTCAGGAAGCGGGGATTCCCACGACAGTGCGCAAAGAGCGTGGTGTCGATATTCAAGCCGCCTGCGGACAACTGAGGCGGAGTCGAACGAGGTGATGTGAGGCCGATGGGATTCCTCTATCATCTAGAGCGAAGAATCGAAGGAGCGATGGCGCGTCTCTTCCCTCGCAAACGAGGTGAAGGGGTGCATCCGGCAGAGATCGCCCGCGAGGTGGTACGGGCGATGGACCGCCAACAGTCGTTCAGTGTGGACACGGTGTACGTGCCAAACGTATTTAAGGTACGCCTGCATCCCACGGATGTGAGTGCGTTGGCGGCGGTACGCCGCACCGTGGAGCGCGACACGAAAGAGTATGCGGCCGAAGTCGCCGAGAAGCGAGGATACCGATTTGCCGGGCCGCTCAGCGTCGAGTTCGCGACCGACGATGCACTTGAGGCGGGCGACCTGCATGTGGATGCTTCCTTTCGAGAAGAGACGATCGTGGATGAGGTCGACGCTCACACCCGGATCGCACCAAGCCTCGCTGCCTCCGAGCCGCTTCGGCCACCCGACGCCCCGGTGACGGACGTCGCTGTCGATGCCGATACGCAGACGTACCGAGTGGTGGGAACGGACCTGACGACTCTCACATCCGAACGTCTCGTACAGGTGATCGAGGGTCCCGACCGCGGTCGGCGGGCGCTCCTTAACCCTGGTCACACATGCACCCTTGGACGGAGCGCGGAGTGCGATCTAGCCCTCTCAGACAACCGCGTCTCCAAAGTGCACGCCGTCCTCGAGTACCACGAAGGGGACTGGTGGATTAGGGATTTGCAGAGCACTAACGGTACGTATAAGAACGGTTTGCGTGTGGAGAGCAGCCGGCTCGAAGTCGACGACGAGGTGACTGTGGGTCTCACGACGTTGCGCTTTACCCGCTTGGAGCACGACGCATGAACGTGGCGGCATTTGTCACTTGGGTGGGGCGTTTCGTCTTCCTGGCGCTCTTGTACGTGTTCATCTTTCAGCTGTATCGCGCGCTTCTGGGGGCCCACAGCGGGAGATCGCTCCACCGACAAGGACGTGTAGTCCTTGTCTCCTCGGAGTCGAACGCCGGGGTATGGTTGGAGGAGCGGGACGGGAAAGAGAGAAGGCTTGCACAGAATGCAGCGGTCCTTGTCGACGGGGAGCTGACGATCGGCCGAGGCGCTCAAAACAGCGTGCGGGTTGTTGATCCGCACACCTCAAACCGCCACTGTGTGATCCGGTGCGAGAAGGACGGCTACGTTTTACAAGATTTGAGCACGACCAACGGCACGTACGTTGATGGCGCCAGAGTACGAGATGTGGCGCGACTGCGTCCCAACAGCGAGATCAAGGTCGGCTCTGTGCAATTCCGTTTTGAGGTGACGTGATGCAGGCCGGATATGGGTCGGACAGAGGGCGTGTACGCAGCAGCAATGAGGACGCTCTGTGGGTCGGAGAGCGCCTGCTGGTGGTCGCGGATGGTATGGGAGGCGCAGCCGCAGGCGAGGTTGCCTCGCGCCTGGCGGTCGAGACCGTACGAGGCTGGCGGTATCCGGCGACGCCTGCGCCCGTCCAGACGATCAAAGAAGAGCTTGAACGCTCGGTCCACGCCGCAAATCAGGAGATCTACGACAAGGCCCGACGTCACGACGATTTACGGGGTATGGGGACCACGCTCACCGTCGCGTTCTTGATAAAGGCCGGGGACGTCGTTTTGGCACACGTGGGGGACAGTCGCGCCTATTTGGTGAAGGCGGGCGGCATGGAGCGTATCACACAAGACCACTCAGTCGTGGGTGAACTCATCCGCAGTGGCGGTCTGGCGCCTTCACAGGCAGCGACCCATCCCTATCGCAACCTCCTGACTCGGGCGCTGGGCACCTCGCGTCGGGTGGAAGTCGATGTGGACCGGGTGCACATCGGAGTCGGAGAGGGGCTCTTACTCTGCACCGACGGACTTACCGCGGTTTTGAGTGACGAAGAGATTGCTCTAACCATAAACGAAGCAAAGGGAGCTCAGGCAGCCGTCGATGCCTTGATCAATTTGGCGAACGAGCGAGGGGGGCCGGATAACGTCAGCGCGATTTTAGCGTATCCAGGAGGCACGAAAGCGTGCCCAGCCTGATGGCGCTCGCCCTCATTGTTGGGAACGTCGGGATGTTACTCGCTCAGATTGGGCGTGACGGTACCCTGACGACAGGACACGTGTGGTTGCCCCTAGGTTATACGCTCGGGTATGTGGCGCTCCTGGTTTACCTGCGCGCACGGGAACGGAGACCAGTTGCGGATCCCATTTTGGTGGCCGCGGTTTGCGCTCTCACCGGCATTGGTTTGGCTGCGCTGGCCGGACACGACCACGGCTTCGCCGTGCGTCAGCTCCGATGGGTCTGGCTGGGTCTCTTTACCTTTGGGTTTGTGGCGCATATCCCTGTGTGGACGTGGGTGCGGCGGTACACATATGTGTGGGCGGTGGCAGGCGTCGGGTTGTTGGCGTGGGCGGCGCTCGGGGGCGTAGAGGTACGCGGCGCTCGTTCGTGGGTGTCGGTGGGACCGCTCCTTTTTCAGCCGACCGAGCCTGCAAAAATTCTATTCGTCTTCGCGCTTGCCTCCTATTTGGCTCAGGTAAACAGCGTTCTGCGCATTCATCCGCGTCGGGGGGGCGGTCCCCTCTCGGCAACGTACTTTGGCCCCCTTGGATTGATGGCGGTCCTCTTTGTTGCGATCTTAACGCTGCAGCGTGATCTCGGTGCGGCTCTCCTCCTCTTTGGCCTGGTTGTGGCCATGGTCACAGTGGCGACATCGTCGTTGCGATACGCTGCAATTGGTGGAGGGCTCCTTGTTGCGGCAGCCGCGCTAGCCTCTGCTCTCTTTCACCACGTACGCGTGCGCTTTTTGGTTTGGCTCGACCCCTGGTCCGTTGCGGACGGTGTAGGGTATCAGATCGTCGAGAGTCTCTTCGCGCTCGGTGGCGGGGGCTTCGTTGGGACAGGATGGGGACAGGGGTTGGCCGGACGCATTCCCGTGGTGGAGACAGATTTTATCTTTAGCCTCATCACAGAGGAGATTGGAATGTTGGGTGCAGCGGCCCTTCTTTTTTTGCTCGCCGTAACGAGCGTACGAACGATGGCCGCCGCGACCGATTCGAGGCAAGACGACGCGCATCGATTTGGGGCTATCGGATTGGGAATGCTCCTCGCCTTGCAGTCATTCCTCATCATCGCGGGGGTGACTCGGCTTGCTCCAGTTAGCGGCGTCACCCTCCCGTTCGTCAGTTATGGCGGCAGCTCGTTAATTGTCTCCTTTGCTCAGGTGGGCCTGGCCTACAATTTGCGTGCTCGGTCGGTCCCGATTGCAGAGGGGACCCCGCAGAAGAAGGTGTTGCCGTGGAGCGAGGGGTGAGGTGGGCCGTCGCCTTTGTCATTGGCCTCTTTGCATTACTGACGCTGTGGACGGGTTATTGGAGCGTTCTCGCGGGACCGTCACTCGCGACGCATCCGCGCAACGCCCGCGTCCGCCTCGTGGAAGTAGCCACGATCCGAGGAGGCGTGTATGCGGCCAACGGGACGCCGATCGCAGTGAGCGATGCTCCGGGTGAGCGTCGTTTCGTCGGCCCCGTCTCCTTCGCGCACGTTGTGGGATACGCTGATCGTCGCTACGGTCAGTCTGGTTTGGAGCGGTCGTACAACAAAGAGTTGCTCGGTTTGAGCGATGGAACCGAGTTGGGGCGCTTTTGGGCAGAGTTGACGGGCGGCGTTTGGAGAGGATGGGACGTCATCACGACGCTCGACCCGGGATTGCAGGCCGTAGCCGCCGAGTCGTTAGGCGAGCGAGTCGGGGCGGTCGTTGCCCTTGATCCGCGGGACGGCGCGGTCTTGGCGATGTTAAGTACACCAGGATTTCACCCGGACCGTGTCGAAGAGGCGTTGGCTGCAACGGGTGAGTCGCGCAACCCGCTCTTTAACCGGGCGACGCAGGGACAGTATCCGCCGGGTTCGGCCTTTAAACCGATCGTCATGGCTGCGGGACTTGAGACGGGCAGTCTGCGACCGGATCAACTCTTCGACGATCAAGGGTCAACGGTGATCGGTGGACGCAGGATTGAGAATGCGAACGGAGTTGCGCACGGGTCGCTTGCATTGGACGACGCTCTGGCGGTCTCCTCAAATACCGTCTTTGCGGAGATGGCTGTTGGGATCGGCGGGGAGTCGCTTGTCACCTTTGCCCGCCGTGTCGGCTTTGGGGAGCAGCCCCAATTGCCCATCCCAAGGGCTGCAGGTAACCTGCCGGGCCTCGACGTACTCACCGATCCGGCCGCGCTCGGCGCATTGGGTATTGGTCAAAGCGAATTGTTAGTTACACCGCTACAGATGGCGTCAGCGGTCTCTCTCTTCGCCAACGGAGGGTGGCGGATCGAGCCGTTCCTGGTGAGTCACTTGCGCCGTCCAGACGGTCGTCTGGTGCCCGTGGGCCACGAGTCGGCCACACGCGTCATCTCTTCCGGGACGGCTCATTTGGTGCGGGAGGCGATGATCGACGTCGTGGAGAGAGGGACTGGAACAAGTGCCCGTCTCACTCCTGGAGTCGTCGCCGGGAAGACGGGGACAGCCGAAGTAGGAGAGCGCCGACCGCACGCCTGGTTCGTTGGGTTCGCTCCGGCCCGCGCGCCAAAAGTTGTCGTCGCCGTGATCGTAGAGCACGGTGGGTACGGTGGTAGCGCCGCGGCGCCGATCGCCAAGGCTCTTTTTGCACACGCACTTGTCGACGGAGAGTGAAGGGGGGGAGACGCGAATGGCGGATCCACACGTTGGACAGACCCTGGCCAACCGCTATCGTCTTAATGAGAGAGTGGGCGAAGGGGGGATGGCCGTTGTCTACCGCGGGAAGGACACGCTCCTAGGACGTCCTGTTGCTGTAAAGATCTTGCGGGATCAGTATGCCTCCGATAAGGAGTTTGTCGATCGCTTTCGCCTTGAGGCACAGACGGCGGCGAGTCTTGCGCATCCCAACGTTGTGAACACCTATGACGTAGGGACCGATGACGGTGTTCACTACATTGTGATGGAGATGGTGGAGGGCGAGAATCTCAAAGAGCGCATCCGCCGAGCCGGTCGGCTCAGCCCTGCTGAGAGTATTTCCATCGGTACGCAGATCGCACGCGCTTTGAGCGCGGCGCACGGGATGGGGCTGATTCACCGAGATATCAAACCGCACAACATTCTGTTGACCCCGGACGGGACGGTGAAAGTCGCCGACTTCGGCATTGCCCGTGCCCAGAGTTCGGCCTCGATGACACAGACCGGGATGATCATTGGCTCGGTTCACTATTTCTCGCCGCAACAAGCTCGAGGCGAACGGATCGATGGAGCGTCGGACCTTTACTCGCTTGGGGTGCTCTTGTACGAGATGGTCACCGGAGAGTTGCCTTTCTCCGGCGACACCCCCGTGGGGATTGCCTTAAAGCATATCAACGAGACTCCCCGTGAGCCCCGGTCAATGACTGATGAGGTCCCCGAGGCGCTCAACGACCTCATCATGCGTCTTCTGGCGAAAGAGCCCAAAGAGCGCGGGGGGAGCGCCAAAGAGGTTTTAGGTGCATTGACCAAGATGAGCGATGGCGTCGACTCGACGCCGCCCGGGCGCTCGGATCTCCCAAAGGGCACCGAGGTGGACGCGACACAGCGCATGCCGGCGATATCGCCCGACGATCACACGTTGGTGCAGAGTGTGGGCGAGCTGGAGGAGAATGAAATGACTCAACATGACAAGTCACGGCGCAGGAGACGGAGGCTGGCGATACTCGTCGTCCTTTTCCTCTCATTTGCAGCCGGATTGACGTGGGCGGCGCAGAAGCTTCCCGAAATGATCTTTCCCGAAGAAGTGCGGGTGCCCGAGATTACGGGTGTCGATCTTGAGACGGCACGGGCGCGGTTGGCCCAGCAAGGATTGCGACTCCATCCCAACATTCGAGACGTCTACAGCAAGGATGTACCGGCAGGGCTCGTAATGCGGCAGAGCCCGGATGCCAACGACCGCGTCCGCATGGGTCGGGAGATTCAAGTGACGGTAAGCCGTGGTCCGGAGTACGTCGTGGTGCCCGATGTCGTCGGCGTCTCAAAGGTGGAGGCGCAACTGCAGATTACGCAGCAAAATCTCACGGTAGGCGACGTCACCGAAGAGTTTAACCCAGAGGTTCCGCCCAACACAGTCGTTGGTCAAGACCCCCCGGGCGGCACCCGGTTAGAGGAGTCGAATGCCGTCGATATCGTGGTGGCTCGGGGGAGTCGGTCGGAGCCCACGGTGCAGGTTCCTGATGTGCGCGGTATGGCGCTCCAAGATGCCAAACGTGTCCTGGAAGAGCTTGGACTCATCGAAGGGCAGCTCCATGGTGAACCGCACCCGAGTGCTCCTGCGAATCAGGTGATCGACCAAAACCCGCAACCGGGCGAAGAGGTCGAGGTAGGCTATCCGTATGGTCTTGCGTACGCTGTCCGTCCGGCCTCATCGACCGGATCGTCCCCGTCGGCGGGGGTATCATCGAATGTTCAGGAGAAGTACTGGGAGAGTCGAGTCCTCATCGTCGTGCCTGACGGTCCGCCACAGGAGATTGTCATCCTTGTGACAGACGACTGGGGACCTCGTCAGGTGTTACGGGAAGTGCGACAAGGAGGGAGTCGGTTTTATCAGTCAATTACAGTACGAGGCGATCGTGCCAGAGTCCAAGTGTGGATGGATGGTGTCCCGCATATGAACGAAGAGATTCGCAGGACGGCCGGCGGGTAAGCCAGGTGGGGGTGAGCAATGAGAATCGGACGCGTGATTCAGAGTGTGGGTGGGTTCCATACAGTCCGCTTCCAAGACGGTGACGAACTCCTCTTAAAGGCCCGAGGGAAGGTGAAGCGGAAAGGTGCAATCCTTGTCGGCGATCGCGTTGAGGTGCGGATCGCGGACGAGGGCGGAGTGGTCGAGCATGTGCAGCCACGCACTTCGCAGTTGGTTCGCCCCGCTATCGCCAACGTTGAGCTCGTGGTCGTGGTGGTCTCGATAGCGGATCCGCCACCCTCTTACGATCTGTTGGACCGCATCTTAGCCCATGCTGAACGGGAGGGATTGGCGGCGCTGGTGGTCTTTAACAAATTTGACCTTGCCGATGAGGACCAGCTGACGGTGGCTGCGGAGCCATATACATGCGCCGGATATCGGGTGCTGCGGGTGAGTGCGATGGCCGGCCTCGGCATCGACGAGTTGGCCGGCGAGATCGCTGGTCGCGTGGCGGTCGTCGCCGGTCCGTCCGGAGTGGGCAAAACAAGCATTTTACGAGCGCTCTCGCGAGACACCACGCTTGAGACGGGAGCTGTGAGTGAACGGACCAGTCGCGGGCGCCATACGACGAGAGCGGTCAGACTCCTCCCGCTACCAAGCGGAGGGTGGATCGCCGACTCTCCAGGATTCTCGACCCTTACGTTTGGCATCGTTGATCCACGTACGGTGCGCGACTGGTATCCGGAGTTTCGAGCGCTCGAAGCGGAGTGCCGCTTCTCGGGATGTCTTCATCGGGCGGAGCCCGGCTGCGCGGTGCGGGGAGACGTCGATGCCGGGCGAGTAGATCGAGGGCGATACGAACGCTACTTGCGCTTGCTTGCCGAAATAGAAGAAGCGTACGAAAGGCGGTATTAGTCTAGTGAAAGTGGCACCATCGATCTTGGCGGCCGATTTTGCCCGGTTAGCCGAGTCTGTGAGCGCCGTGGCAAACGCGGATTGGATTCACGTGGATGTGATGGATGGGCATTTTGTGCCCAACATTACGATGGGACCGGACGTGGTCGCCGCGCTGCGGCGCGAGACTCACCTACCACTTGACGTACACTTAATGGTGGAGGAGCCAATTCGTTATGTCGAGGCTTTTGCCAAGGCCGGGGCCGATCGCCTTACCGTGCACGTCGAGGCGTGCCGCCACGTGCACTCAACGCTTCAAGCGATCCGGACATGCGGAGTAAGGGCCGGCATTGCGTACAATCCGGCCACGAGTGTGTCTGGAATCGAGTACATACTGCATATGGTGGACCTTGTGCTCGTGATGACGGTGAATCCGGGCTTTGGCGGGCAAAGCTTCCTTTCTGAGACATTGCCCAAAGTGAGTGAAGTAGCGGGGTTGCGGGAGTCCCGACAACATGAGTTTGAGGTCCAGGTGGACGGAGGGATCACGCTCGAGACCATCGGACTCGTCGCTGAAGCGGGAGCGTCGGTGGTGGTGGCGGGCACAGCAGTCTTTAAGGCCTCAAATCCTCAGAAAGCGATTGAGGAGCTACGCAAAGGCATGTCTGCAAAGGAGTAGGGCAGTTTTAAACTTTGCGGACGGGCGGTAAAGTGAGAATTAACTCGAGGGGTTTTGTCGAATGGTGGCGTTGTCGCCTTTGCGGCACGCCGTCTTTTTTTAGCATTTGGGTAAACAAATAGTTGACTGCTCGGATGAACCAAAGTATACTATTAACAACAGATGGGCTGGTACAATTTTCCGGAGTCGACCCATATTAGCGTAAAGAGGAGGTCCTACGGGAGAGAGACGTTGCGGGCGACCAAGGGTCGTCGGCCCACTGATGTGGGCGCGGGCAAGTCAAGTTCGTCAAAAAAACTTCCCTCATGGGCATGGCTGGTGACACCAAGCTGGGATAGTGTAGAGAGTGGTCGACTCCGGATCGCCCGTCTTGCAAGTGAAGCAGAGGAGACGCAGTGTGAGGCGAAGTCCGATGGTGATCATAGCCTGGCGTTGCAACGGTTGGACTGAGTATCTCAAGCTTGAGCTCCGCAAACGGTATCGGGCGTCTGCCGCGATCACCTGTGCGGAGGTGTATGTGGGAACTGCTTTGGTCCGGGTATTGACACACTTTGGAGGAGAGCGGAGCCGCCACTGCTGGCTGGTTGTCCGCTTTGATCCTGAATCTCTATACTTGTTGTGTTGGTGGATGGAGACCCGGCGCATTGACTGGTCGGGATTAAACCTGGCGATGGTCGATGTGCGCTGGTCACAAATTGAGAGCGTAGTCGAGGCGGTCCGCTCTTTGCCGCGTTGGCCGGCTCTTTGGCTACCGCCCCGCGACGGCTCTGACAGGGGCAGACTTGAGCGGGCTGGAATTTAAATAGCCCGCTCAACCTTACCTGACTTGATACACGTAGTACATACGTAGGCTCGCTTGGGCGTATTGCCCACCATCACGCGGATGCGTTGCAGATTAGGCACCCATACACGGTTGGTCTTTCGCTGCGAGTGAGAGACATTGTGTCCACTCTTTGTGCCCTTATCGCAGACGATGCAGCGTCTTGCCATCTTGAAAGCACCTCCTACCCGTAAGGCTTATCTTCTACTTAAGGTACATTCGCGCACAATACCTGATAAGTTTAGCATATGGCCCCTTCCTTGTCCACGAGTCTGTTCGCAGCTCGTCCCGATCGCCGTGGTCGGGAGGAAGGCCTGTAGGTTAAGGAGTAATTATCCAGGCGTGCCCGTCCCGATTTTTGTAGGGGTGCAAGTGTGTTAATAGCGGGGGATGGAGACGGATGGACGTACTGACGAGTGAACACCTTCAACGTATGGCGAACTCGGCCTTAGCCGCTTTGGAACGTGAGAAGAGACGCATCAACGGACTCAATGTCTTCCCTGTGCCGGATGGGGACACCGGCACAAATATGGCCTTAACTCTCAAGGCAGCGGTGAAGGGCATGAGTGGAGCGACGATTCATCAACAAGCCAAGGCGCTCGCTCACGGCGCACTATGGGGGGCGCGCGGCAACTCCGGCACCATTCTCTCGCAGTTTTTTCATGGATTTTACGTTGGTTTGCAAGAGTGCGAGCACGCTGATGCCCACGATATCGCTAGGGCGTTTCAGTCTGCTGCGCAGACGGCGTATAGTGCCGTCACAGAGCCACAAGAAGGGACGATGCTCACCGTGGGCCGCGCGGCGGCAGAGGGTGCGGTGCAGGCGGCGGATGCAGGGCTGGACGTCGACGGTGTGTTGGAGGCGGCCCTTCAGGCCGCGGTCGAGGCCCTGGAGCGCACCCCCCAACTCTTACCGATTTTACAGGAGGCGGGAGTCGTCGATGCCGGGGGAGAGGGACTCGTTGTTTGTGCCGCAGCTGCACTCGAAGCTTTGCGCAACGAAGGCACCGTCGCCGACTTCTCCCATTCATCCAACCTGAGCGAAGATGTCGGTTCTGTAGAAGCGTTTGACGTTCACTCTATTGATCCCCATTCCCGCTTTGCCATTCATGAGGCGGATATTACCTTTCAGTATTGTACCGAGTTCTTAGTGAGTGGTACGGCGATCGACCTGGAGAGCCTGCGGTCTACGTTGTCGCCGCTGGGAGATTCACTGATGGTGGTCGGCTCGTCGGAGCTCGTTAAGGTACACGTACACACGGACCATCCCGGCAAAGCCCTCGAGGAAGGATGCAGATGGGGAGATCTCATGGACGTCAGCGTGGGGAATATGAAACGGCAAAACGAGGATTCCCTGCGTGGGCAGCGCCAAGAGGCTGAAGTGGCCATCGTCGCCGTCGGTTGGGGCGCAGGCTTCAGCGAGATTATGGCGAGCTACGGAGTTGCGGAGATCATTCCGGCGACGTCGGCGTTGAAACCGAGCGCGGGCCAGTTTCTCGAGGCGATTGAGCGCGCGCCCGCCACGCGGGTGATCGTTCTGCCGGCCCACAAGGACGCCGCCCTCGCGGCGCAACAGGGGGCAGACATGTCTTCCAAAGAGGTGGCCGTCGTGCCGGCGTACACGGCTCCAGGAGCCATCAGCGCTCTTCTACAGTTCGATGCACAGGCTGATTTTCAAGAGAGTGTACGTGCCATGACGGCGGGCGCGGAAGGGATGCGGGTGGCTCAAGTGACGCAGGCCGCCCGCGATGCATCCTTGCAGGGAGTGGATGTCGAAGCTGGTGATTTCATTACGATGGTCGACGGTGAGCTGACGTGCGCGTCGAAGGGGCTGTTGGAGGCGGTCCGCACGGCTCTTGCATCCATGGGCCTCGACGATGGAGCGCTCGTCACCCTGTACTTTGGCGAACGGATTCAGCCCGAAACAGCTGACGAGCATTGTCGCACGCTCCAAGAGGAGTTCGCCGGCTGCGAGTTCGAGGTGTACGCGGGCGGCCAGAGCACGTTCGACTACTGGATCGCAGTCGAATGAGGAGGTGGTAAAAGTGGCTATTCACGTCGTGACGGACTCAACCGCGGATTTGACGCCGGAGCTGTTGCAAGCGTACGGGGTCGAAGGACATGTTCATATTGTGCCGCTCACGGTCCATTTCGGAGATCGGGAGTACCAGTCCGGAGTGGATCTTTCGACGTCGGAATTCTATGAGCTCCTGGCGCATTCCCAAGAGATGCCGCGTACCTCGCAGCCCTCACCGGCCGCGTTTGTTGAGGCGTACACCAACATATCGCAACCCGGCGACACCATTATATCGTTCCACTTGTCCAGCAAGTTGAGTGGTACGTATCAATCGGCGCTCCTAGCGGCTCGTCAACTCCCGGATCGCCGCATCGAGGTGATCGACACGCGCACCGTCTCCTTGGCTTTAGCGTTGATCGTCCTCGAGGCCGCTGTTGGGGTACGAAAAGGTTGCGAGCCGGACGTCATTGTCGCTCGCAGCCGAGAGATGATGGGCTCGGCTCACCTGTACTTTTTGGTCGATACCCTGGAGTATCTGCGGCGCAACGGACGCATCGGAAAGGCTCAGGCACTTGTGGGCGGATTAATGAACGTGAAACCAATCTTGACACTGGAGGACGGTGTCGTCTCTCCCGTAGATCGAGTACGGGGCGCGGCCAAAGCGCGCGCACGTCTCTTGGATCGACTTACCCAGGCCGCGACCGGGGACGTCTACGTTGGCGCCGTGATGCATGCCCGGGCGGCGAACGAGGCCGAGAGCCTGAGAGAGGCTCTGCAAGACAGCTTCGGCAAGGCGCGCCTCTTCGTGGCCGAATTGGGACCCACCGTCGGGACACACGCCGGACCGGGAACGCTCGGTGTGATCCTCTTTGCCCGCTGACCTGTGCGATCTCCCCGGAATTGGTCCTGCTACCGCTTCCAGACTGGAACGGTTGGGCATTCTTTGCGCGGCGGACTTGATTCGTCACTTCCCGCGTTCCTACCGTGAACGGTTCGTCGAGAGGATTGCTGATGCACAAGGACGGGGGGAGTGGGTGACGTGGGCAGGGAGAGTTGTCAACGTTGAGAGTCGACGAACATCCCGCCAGGCTCTGATTGTGATGGAGGCCCAATTTGTCGACGAGTCCGGGGAAGGACGCCTCGTGTGGTTTATTCACCGGCGAGGCCGGGGCCCGCTTCCACGAGCTCCGGTGAGCCCAGGCGCCTACGCGGTCGTCTCGGGGAACGCCAAACGAGGAGCACGTGGGGTCGAACTCCACAGCGTGACTCTGGACGTACACGGGGGCGGTAAAGACTCACTCCCCGCACCTGGGAGTGAACTCCCTCCTCAGCCGGTGTACGCACTCACGGACGGAGTCACGCACACGAGACTCGTAGGCTGGATCAAGGCGGCTTTAGAGCGTCACACTCCGATGGAGTGGTTGGACGATCCCATCTTGCGCGCAGCGAATGTGCCTCCGCTTAACGAAGCCGTGCGCGCCCTTCACCTACCGCACAGTGTGTCGGAGGTCGAGCCGGCTCGACGTCGCGTCGCGCTCGAAGAGATTGTGAGCGTCTACACCGATGCGATCAGCCGCAAAGAGGCCGCGCAAGCGGCCCCGGCGCCTCGCTGTCTCTCAGAGCGGCTCTCTGGGTCCGATTTCCACGAGCGCCTCCCATTTACCCTGACGCCTGGCCAATGCCAAGCAATTGAGACGCTTGCAGCGGAGATGGGGAGGCGCCGCCCCATGCGCCGCCTCCTCCTTGGGGACGTGGGCTCAGGGAAAACAGTGGTTGCGGCCTATGGCGCCCTGTCGGCAGTATTGGCGGGGTATCAGGCGCTTCTCCTCGCCCCTACGAGGATTCTTGCAGAACAACACGCGCGCACACTCAGTCGCCTCCTTGCACCATGGGGGTGCCCTGTGCATTTGGTGACGTCGGATTTGACCGGCGAAGAGCGCGGGCGGGTCGTCGCCCAAGCCTGTGAAGGACGAGCCGCTCTCTTTGTGGGCACTCAAGCCCTCTTTGCGGCAGACGTCGCATTCCCCAACATCGCCTTTGCCGTCGTTGACGAGCAGCATCGCTTTGGGGTAGCGCAGCGGGAGGCCCTGCTACAACTAGGACCGCTCCACCTACTGTCGATGAGCGCTACGCCGATCCCTCGCACGCTCGCGCACGTCCTGTTCGCCGATACGGATGTAACGATTCTCCAAGGTCGTCCGCCGGGACGAGTTCCTGTTGACACGCGTTGGATCCACCCGAGTCAACGCCGAGAACTCTACGCTTTTCTCCGGCGCGAGGTGAAGCGCTCGCGTCAGGCGTATGTTGTTTTCCCGCGTGTGGAGGCGGATGACGACGGAGTCGGAGGGGTCATAGTAGAGGCAAAGAGCCTGGCCGACCAAGAGTTGGCCGATGTGCGGGTGGGGCTCGTGCACGGGCAGCAAAGTCCAAGTGAACAAGAGCGAACGATGGCGGCCTTTGTCGCGGGAAGGATTGACGTGCTCGTGGCGACAACAGTGATCGAAGTCGGAGTCGACGTGCCCAACGCGTCTGTAATGGTGATCGAGTCGGCGGATCAATTTGGTCTGGCTCAATTGCACCAGTTGCGCGGTCGTGTCGGTCGGGGCACACACCAAGGGTACTGCCTTCTCGTCACGGACCCGCAGAGCGAGCGGGCAAAGAGAAGGATTCAAGCGCTGCGAACGACGGACGACGGCCTGAGCCTGGCCGAACTCGACTTGGAGCTACGTGGGCCCGGAGAGTTTTTTGGAGTGCGCCAATCGGGACGTTCGGAATTTAAGGTGGTGCGGCCCAGCGTCGATCAGGATCTCTTTCGTCTGGTCTCAAAGCTCAGCCCAGAGGCGCTCAAGAAAGCCCCGCGTGTGGAAGGAGCGGCGAGGTCGTGATCCGAATCGTTGCAGGTTCTCACAAAGGGATGCGGCTCGTCGTTCCCCGTGGGGATAAGACGAGGCCGACCGCCGACCGTGTGCGGGAGTCACTCTTTAATATCTTAGGCGAGCGGGTCGTCGGGGCGCTCGTCCTCGATCTCTTTGCTGGAAGTGGCGCCCTGGGGATAGAGGCACTCAGCCGGGGAGCGCGCGGCGCACTCTTTATTGACCAGGAAGCGTTGAGCGTCGCAGCGATTCGCCGGAATCTGACACACACCTCTTTGGAAGGCTGTGCTCAAGTGGTCAGAGCTCGGTTGCCGCGCGCTAGGAGCGTGGAGTCCCGTGGGCCCTTCGATCTTATTTTTTTGGATCCCCCTTACAACCGCGACCTGGTGGCCGAAAGTTTGAAGTGGATCGATGAGGCGAGCCTGTGCGCGCTCGGTGGTCGGGTCGTCGTTGAGCACAGTATTAAAGAGGAGTTGCCTGACGACCTGCAGAACCTCAAACCGTTGCGCCAGAGGCACTTTGGCGAGACCGCGCTCACGATTTTCAGCGCGGAGCAGTCCGGCGGTAAAGGTGAGTCGTGACGTCATTCGCATTGGAGGAGCCATGCGCAAAGCAATCTACCCCGGCAGCTTTGACCCGATCACTTTTGGCCATCTTGACATCGTAGCCCGCGCCGCGCGCCTGTTTGATCACGTCTACGTCGCGGTCTTAAACAACCTGGAGAAAAAGACGCTTTTCACCGTCCAGGAGCGCCTCGAAATGATGCGCTCATCCGTGACGGCCGACAATGTGACCTGCGAGACCTTTGACGGTCTGGCGGTCGAGTACGCGGCCTCTCGGGGCGCCATGGCGATGGTACGGGGCCTGCGGGCGGTGAGTGATTTTGAGGCGGAGTTTAAGTTGGGTGCCGCCAATCGCCATCTCAACCCTCAGGTGGAGATGGTGTACCTTATGACGAGTAACGAACACTCGTTCTTGAGCTCGAGCATCGTTAAAGAAGTGGCTAGTATGGGGGGCACTGTCGACGACTGGGTACCTGCGCCGGTCGCTGCCCGCCTAAGAGAGAAATTCTCCCGAGTAGAGGGGCGGAATCAAGCGTGAATCGCATGAACCTCGTGATCTTGTTGGATCGCCTTGACCAGCTCATCGACTCCGCACCGGAGATCCCGCTTACGGGGAAGAGTCTAATCGACGCGGATGAAGCACTCGACCTGATCGATAAGATACGCAACGCTATCCCCGAAGAGGTGAAGCGAGCCGAGTGGCTCGCCTCGGAGAAAGAGCGAGTGATTCAGGAGAGTCAAGTGGAAGCGGAGAAGATCGTCGTTGAAGCCGAAGAGTACGTGGCTAAACTGGTGAGCGAGAGCGAGATTCTTAAGAAGGCGAACGATGAGGCTAAGAAGATCGTCGAGACCGCCCGGCAGGAGGCGCGCGAGATGGAGAAGGGCGCGCAGGAGTACGCTCGGGAGGTTCTGGCCAACTTGCAAGGCTCCCTAGAGAAGACCCTGACGGTGGTCAAAAAGGGCCAGGAAGAGCTTAAGTAGGGGCATCTTCCACTCTTAAAAAGACTGAGGGTTCACCCCTTCACTCGAAAGAAGACGATGTGAATCTTGCTGAGCGCGTACAGTATCCACGCCCCCAAAAGGAGGGCGGCGAGGATGAGGACTGCTCCGACGCCCATCCCCCCCCAGTAAACCAAGAGCATCGGGACGTTCGCGCCGCCCGCGGCGGCCGTGACGAATCCGGCCATCGTTGCGGCTGCGCCCCCGAGCGGTTCAAATAGTACGTACGTAAAGATCGCGGCGAAGAGTGCGTGCATGCCGCGAGCGATCAAGTATGGTGCAATTCGGATATCCGTATTGTGTACCATCGCCGCCACTTGGGCGTGCACGCTAAAGCCGCTCCAGGCAACGATGGCGCTTGCCGCGACGACCTTGTGTACCATGTCGGAGTTTGCGACAGCCGCCGCTTGCGACCCGATGGTGATCTCGACCAGCCCTTTGATCAATGCTGAGACGACTTCCGGGTCGATTGTCGTCCAGCTGAGCGCGAGTCCTATAGGCAGGGCGATCCACTCCGTGACGCCGGTGACCGTGAGAATGCGCAAAAAGACGGAGAACATCATGATGCATCCGCCGACAAAGAGCATGGAGTTGATGGAGCCTCGCACGGCGTCACCAAAGATCGTCCCGATGGGCCGATTGTCGTTGGCCCGGGCGTCGAGCATGGCCCTGTACGCGCGACGTAAAAGCGAATCCGTGTATCGCTTTGGCTCAGGACTCATGACACCCCCGGCGTGGAAACGCATCGCAAACCCCACAAGAATTGCGGCGGCGTAGTGAGCCACGACGATGGCGAGGCCGATTTGGGGCAAGCCGAACATGCCGATGGCGACGGCGCCCACCATAAAGAGTGGGTCGGCGGTGTTGGCAAACGATATGAGTCGTTCCCCTTCTTCCCGTGTGCAAAGGCCGTCCCGTCGCAACTGTCCTGAGATCTTGGCTCCGAGTGGATAACCTGACGCCAGTCCCATTGCCACGGCGAACCCGCCAACTCCCGGGATGCGAAATACTGGGCGCATCAATGGCTCAAGGAGCACTCCGACCGCGTGGATCACCCCGAGGCCCATTAAGATATCTGCCATGGCGAAAAAGGGAAGTAGAGCAGGAAGGACAACATCGAACCAGAGGCGGAGGCCGTCCAACGAGGCAGAGAACGCGGCCTCCGGATAACGGACGACGGAGACGGTGATGATGAGCCCCGCGGCGGCAGCAAGGAGCGGCGATCGTTGCGACGAGATGGTTTGGCCCAAGTGGAAGTTCCCCCCAGCGGTGACTCCGACGTGCAATGTCGGGTTAGTCATCTATATGGGGCGGGCGGCGCGTGTATGAGAGGCTGGGGATCGAAGCGATGGATAAAGGAGCCGGCGTGAAGGTGATCTTGGGGCCGGGGTTGGCTCCCGGCCTTGCGGGTTTTGGTCTCCTTGCCGAGTTGGAACGTAGCGGCCAACGGATCCTGGAGGTGGTCGGGGCAAATACCGGTGCACTGGTTGCGGCCCTTTGGGCGGCTCAGAGCGACCTAGAGTTGGCGGCCCGTGTGATCGGACATTTACCCTGGGCGCAGTTGGCACGTGTTGACCACGAAGCGGAGAACGACGCGCTTCTTGAGGCTTTGCAGCTGCTGACACGGCGTATGACGTTCGACCAGGCACCCCGCCGCTGCGGCGTCATCCTCCTGCAATTGGGTGACGAGCAGGCTAAGGTGGTCCAGGCGGGCTCGCTTGCGCACGCCGTACGTGCAGCGCTCTCCGTGCCGGGCTTGATTCGCCCGTTGCCGGGGAACCCGTCGGCAGTCTGTCTAGACGCTGGAGCCGACTGGACCAGTGCGCTCACACGCACTCCACGCTCAGACGAAGAGACTCCTTGGGTATGGGCCCACTACGCGCCGACGTGTGCCGAGCGCTTGGCATGGGGGGCTTCTAGCGTCGAGTTCGAGGGAATGCAAGCGACGAGGACAACCGCCGAAGCCTTCGGCGCTGACGCTCGGACCCTCGCGGCTTACGTGGCACATTCGTGGTTGGCCGTGACGCCCCCGGCCCAACACGGCTCGATCACCTACACGTGCGCGGGGCTCTCGGAGGGAATCCATCCGGAAACCAATGCACTGTTGGCATTCGACCGGGCCCAGGAGTGGTTCGCAATCGGTCGAGCCGCAGCCCGGGCGTGGCTGAAGCGACGCGGAGAGCGGAAGGGATGAGGGGCGGCGTACGTCGGTGGCGTACTCTGCCACTTTTGGCGCTCACTGTGATCGCGCTGATCACACACCTATGGGCTTATGGAAATTTCATGAGCCTGCGCCCCGGCGTGGTAGCTCCCGCGGCGGAGTTTGTACGGGCAGCACACCCCGCTGCGCACGGCGGCAACCTGCTATTGACAGCAGTGATGGCCAAGCGTGCGGACCCTGTCCAGCTCGTAAGCTCACTGATCGACGAGTTTGTGGAGATTCGCCCGCTGCGCGCACATGTACCCGAGGGGATGACGTGGTCCAGATACGAAGAGTGGTTGGACGGAGTGATGGAGGAGAGTCAACGTGTGGCGGCTGCTGTGGCGCTCCGTCATGCCGGGTATCGAGTGGAAGCTCGACTTTCCTCTGGGGAAGGGGAGGGTTCCTCAGAAGGATTATACCTCATCGACCTCCCGCACGAAGTCTCCTTTGGGGCGGGCGAGCTGGGTGGAGCGTCCGCTGGACTCATGCTGGCTTTAGAGGTGTACGATCAAATGACACCCGGAATGTTGGTGCCGCATCTGCGTGTCGCCGGAACCGGCGCGCTGCGATTAGACGGGAGCGTCGAGGCCGTCGACGGTGTTCGTCAAAAGGTGCGGGCGGCGGAAGCGTACGGTGCGTCTCTCTTTTTGGTGCCGCGCGCGAATGTAAAGGAGGCGACGTCGGCGGCCGTGAGCATCCGGGTGGTCGGCGTCGATACGTTCGCGCATGCGGTCCGACTCCTTCAAGCGCTTAGAACGTAGAGGAATGAGAGCGGTACAGGAGAATAATTCCCAACAAAGCTTTGGGCGGTGAGACCACGTGCGAAAAGAACGACCTTTGATCGCGGCGCTTTGTGTCGCACTCTTATTACTCTTGAGCGCCGGGAACCAATGGGTCGCGGCGAGCGACGACGTGCTCGAAGTGGGAGCCGATGGGCCGAGCGTCGTGTTGGCGCAGCACTTTCTTTATCAACTAGGGTTACTTGACTCCGCGCCGGACGGGATGTTTGGGCCAGCGACCCTCGAGGCAGTCCGGCAATTCCAACGTGAGCACTCACTCGGTGTGGACGGCATCGTCGGACCGGCCACCTGGTCGGCGCTACAAGACGCGGCCCTAAGCCAAGCGACACACATACATCGCGTGTTGCCGGGTGATACTCTTTGGGAGATTGCCCTGCGCTACGGAGTGTCGGTCGACCTCCTTCGCACTGTGAATCATATCGCGAATCCCTCACTCATACGCGTGGGGACTGAGATCGTTGTTCCAACGGCGGCGCACATCAGCGCTGCCCGCTTCAACGGTGTGGAGTTGGTACACTGGTACGACGCACGCGAGGTGTACGCCAACTTTACGGTGGCAAGGGTGATCGACGTTGCCACGGGCAAGAGCTTTCGCGTCCGGCGGTACTATGGGACGCACCATGCTGATTCTGAGCCCTATACGGCTGAGGACACCAAAGTGATGCGCGAAATCTTGGGCGCTTGGAACTGGGAGAGACGTCCGATTGTCGTCGAAGTCGACGGTCGGCGCATGGCGGCTTCGATGAATGGGATGCCCCATGGTCAAGGATCGATCGCCCAAAATGACTTCCCCGGCCACTTTTGTATACACTTCTTGGGGAGCCGCATCCATCGGACCGGCAACATCGACACGCGGCATCAAACAGCAGTGCTTGAAGCCGCCGGTTACACCGTACGGGACCTGTGGCTGGCAAACAAGTGAAATTCCTTGACAGTAAATATTGCACGTTTGTATAATGGCTGAGGTGAACACCATGCGTGTGCACATCGGATCGATCAAGGAGCGGCGAGGGGCGACGATCACCGTCGACTTCGAAGAGAGACTGCCCGCTCCGTGGGAAACTGAAGCGCGATTGGTCGACCCAGTGCGTGTACGCGCACTCGTGACCAACAGCGGCGCCTGCTTCACCGTACGGGGAGAGATAAAGACGGCGATAGAGCTCCCGTGTGATCGGTGCCTCAAAGAGTTTGTCTCGCCGGTCGAGTTAGAATTTGACGAAGAGTTTTGTCCACAAGGTTGGAACGACCCCGCCGAGCATCTCCCATCGTACGATGACGAATGGGAAGAGGCCGAGGACGAGTCGGCCAACGTGTTCGAGGGAGACTCGTTTGACATCGACGGCATCGTACAGGAGTATTTAGTCCTGGCCCGACCGCCGAAAGTGACGTGCCGTGACGACTGCAAAGGGATCTGCCCGGTGTGCGGTGTGGATCGAAATGAGTCGGCGTGCTCATGCGAAGTCGACGATATCGATCCCCGAATGGCGGGATTGGCTAAGATGTTTGAACGAGAGAATCGCAGCTGATTTGATGGAGGTCAATGAAGAATCATGGCAAATCCCAAGAGAAGGCACTCTAAAGCGCGCACCAGGACCCGACGTTCAACGTGGAAGGCCAAGTCGCCGGCGGTGAGTCGTTGCCCGCAATGCCACGAACCTCGCTTGCCGCACACCGTGTGCCCGAACTGCGGCTCTTATCGTGGGCGAACGGCGGTCGCGACGACGGTGAACGAGAGCTAAACACTTACATTAAGCGGCCGACTACCACCTGGGAGGCGGTTGTTGGCCGTTCTTTTTTGCCCGGAATTAGTATCTGGTACTAATAATTGATCACAAAAGGCGGATGCTCTCCGAATGAGAGGCAGATTAAGCAAAACAGAGCGCCACCAGCAGCTCTTGGCTCTCATTGCCGATGACCCCTTATTAACGGACGAGATGATCGCTGAACACTATGGCGTGAGTGTACAAACAATCCGTCTTGATCGATTGGAGCTGGGCGTTCCTGAGATGCGCGTCCGGGCGCGCAATTTGGCCGAGAGAGCGCGTGGGGCGCTCAAGACGCTGGGACCGACGGAGATCGCCGGAGAATTGGTCGATCTCGAGCTGGGCAGACGGGCAGTCTCGGTCTTAGAGACGACTCGCGACATGGGGTTTCGCCGCAGTGGTATCGTGCGTGGGCACCACATCTTTGCCCAAGCGAACTCCCTGGCTGTCGCTGTCATTGACGCACCAGCTGCGTTAACAGGCTCGGCAAAGCTGCAGTTTCATCGGCCGGTGCAGGTAGGCGATCGCGTGGTGGCGAAGGCGCTGGTCCGTCGAGCTCATCACGACCGTTCACATGTCGTTGTTGGGAGTCGAGTTGGCCAGCGACTCGTCTTCTCCGCTCGAATTGTTATTTTTTCGATGGACGAATCTAGGCGTGGCGCCACACCTGGGCCGATGGAACCGACATCGCGCAAAGAGGCCACACGCGAAGGCGGTTGGTTAGAACTTTGAACTCAGGACAAGGGAGAGACTCTACGAGAGTTCGTATCGCCATTGATGCGATGGGGGGCGATCACGCACCGCAGACGGTGGTGGAAGGCGCACTCCTCGCAGTACGTGACCTTCCGGTGGACGTCGTATTGGTTGGTGACGAGGTCCAATTGGGCGAGCTCTTGGCTAAGGAGGGTGGAGCGCCGAAAGGTATCGAGATTCACCATGCGTCCGAAGCGATCGCAATGGGGGCCCACCCGGTAGAGGCGGTAAAGCGTCACAAGGACTCCTCCATTGTCGTCGCCGCGCGGCTGGTCAAGGAGGGCGCTGCTCAGGCCATGGTGAGCGCAGGTAGTACCGGGGCGGCGATGGCCTCGTCCCTCTTGCAGTGGGGGCGGATCAAGGGTGTTGAGCGCCCGGCGATCGGGACGGTGATGCCGACATTGCGCGGACGCGTGCTGCTGCTTGACGCGGGCGCTCAAGTGGATTGCCGTCCAAGTCACCTCGTCCATTTCGGTGTGATGGGAAGCACCTACATGGAGCGAGTGATGGGGTGCAAAGAGCCCAGAGTCGCGCTCCTTAACATCGGAGAAGAAGAGACAAAAGGCTCCGATTTGGTGCAGGAGGCATATCCCAAGCTCAAAGAGTTTCCCGGTATCAATTTCGTCGGTAACGTCGAAGGACGTGATATTCTTTCAGGCACAGCGGATGTGGTCGTCTGCGACGGATTTGTCGGAAACGTTGTCCTTAAGTTTGCTGAAGGCATGGCGACAGTGGTCTTAGATCTTTTGCGTGAAGCGATTAAAGAGAATACCCGCTCTCAACTGGGAGGTTGGATGTTGAAACCCAGTTTGCGGGCGATGTGGAAGAGACTGGACTATACGGAGTACGGCGGCGCGCCGCTCTTAGGTGTGCGAGGGGTCTCGATTATATCCCACGGATCGTCGAATGGAAAAGCGATTCGCAACGCGATTCGGGTCGCACGAGAGTCAGTCCTAGGCAACATCGTAGGCGCAATCGCAAGCCAGGTCGACGGGTAAGAGAGCAGTCTCATCCCGCCACCGCAAAGGATGGTGAAGGTTGATGAACCAATTGTATAGAGCCGGTATCGTTGGGGTAGGGGCGGCGCTGCCCGAGAAGGTTCTCACTAACTTCGACCTCGAGAAGATAGTCGACACTTCGGACGAATGGATCTCCAGCCGTACCGGGATCAAGGAGCGTCGGATCGCGCAGGAGGGGAAAGCCACGTCGGACTACGCCGCTGAGGCGGCTCGGGCAGCGTTGAAATCTGCCGGCGTCTTGGCCGAGGAGCTTGACCTCATTATTGTCGCCACGGTGACGCCAGACATGTTCTTCCCCTCCACGGCCTGCTTGGTACAGCAGAAGATCGGCGCGCCGAAGGCCGCTGCTTTTGATCTTTCAGCGGGATGCTCAGGGTTCGTATACGCCCTCGATATGGCGGCGCACGGTGTGGAGGCAGGCGTGTACCGTCGCGTCCTCGTCATCGGCGCCGATTTGCTCAGCCGAGTCACCGATTTCACGGATCGAAGTACCTGCGTTCTCTTTGGGGACGGTGCCGGCGCCGTGGTCATGGGGCGTGTGGCTCGTGGGGGCGTCCTTTCAACGTACTTAGGGGCCGACGGCGGGGGCGGAGAGAATCTGTGCATTCCCGCCGGCGGGTCGCGACTCCCCGCTGCCGCGGCGGCAGGGGACGAGAAGGCTCATTATATTCATATGGCTGGGAACGAAGTGTACCGCTTCGCTGTTCGCATCATGCCGGAGGCCGCAATGGAAGCGCTGCGGCGGGCCGGCATCGAGAGTGAAAAGGTCGATCTCTTCATTCCCCACCAGGCCAACATTCGCATCATTGACGCAGCGGCCAAACGTCTCGGCATTGACTCGGATCGGGTATTCGTCAACGTCGACCGTTACGGCAACACGTCGGCCGCCTCAATTCCTCTCGCACTGAACGAAGCGCGTGAGTCGGGACGTGTCAACGATGGGGACGTCCTTGTCCTCGTCGGTTTTGGAGCGGGTCTCACCTGGGGTGCGTCGGTGATCGAGTGGTGCGAGGAGGAAATTAAGGCGTGAATGAGTTCGCTGCGATTTTTCCGGGACAGGGCTCGCAATCGGTTGGAATGGGTCGTGAGCTTTACGAAGCCTCCCCGATTGTGCAGGAGACCTTTGCCGAGGCCGATGAGATTCTACGGTTTCCCTTGAGCAAGCTTTGCTTTGAGGGCCCCGATGCGGAGCTGACCAAGACCGTGAACACGCAACCGGCCCTACTCACCGCGAGCGTCGCCACGCTTCGATTGCTACAGGCGGAAGGGTATCGACCCAAGGCGGCGGCCGGACACTCTCTCGGTGAGTATTCGGCACTGGTTGCGGCGGGAGCGATCGACTTCCCGGATGCGCTGCGCACCGTCCGATTGCGAGGAGAATTGATGGAGGCGGCCGTACCGTCTGGAGAAGGGACGATGGGTGCGATCCTCGGCTTGGCTGATGCCGACGTACAGGCGATCTGCAGCGAGGTGGAGGGCGTCGTGGAGCCGGCGACGTACAACGCCCCCGGCCAGGTGGTTGTGGCCGGGAGTGTTTCGGCGGTCGACGAGGCGCTCGCGCTTGCCAAGGAACGTGGGGCCCGGCGTACTCAGCGACTGAATGTGAGCGGCCCTTTTCACTCGTCGCTTTTGCAGGAGGCGGCAGAGCGTCTGGGTGAGTGGTTGGATCGGATTACCATTGAGACCCCCGCGATTCCCGTGTACGCGAACGTCACGGCGGCTCCGGTGCGGGATCCGATGGAGATCCGGGCGAATTTATCCGCCCAGGTGAGCTCGCCGGTCCGCTGGGTCGAGTGTGTTCAAAGCATGATGGCCGCCGGTATCGATTCCTTTGTTGAGCTTGGCCCTGGACGCGTCCTTTGCGGTCTCGTACGCCGTATTGACAAGGGTGCGACCTTGGCCAACGTCGAGTCGGTCGAGACGTGGCACGCATTCGTCGGAAGGGGTGGGAACGCATGAGTTTGCAGGGAAAGGTGACCCTTGTCACGGGGAGTACCCGTGGGATCGGGCGCGCCATTGCGACTCGTTTCGCGCAAGAGGGAGCCTCGGTCGTTGTGACGGGGCGCCGGCAGGAGGACGCAGAGGCGGCCGCCTCTGAGATCTCCTCCCAGACAAATGGGAAGGTTGTTGGATTCTCACTTGACGTCTCCCAAGCCGACAGCGTAGGATTGGTGCTTGAGGAGATCGGGTCGGCTTTGGGTGGGGTCGATATCCTCGTCAACAATGCCGGGATCACTCAGGATACATTGCTCCTGAGGATGTCCGACGAAGATTGGGACCGAGTGATGGACGTAAACGTCAAGGGCGCCTACCGCTGCGCGAAGGGTGTATTGCGCAGCATGATGAAGAAGCGGTGGGGCCGGATCATCAATCTTTCGTCGATCGTAGGGCTCATCGGCAATCCCGGGCAGGCTAACTACTCAGCCTCCAAAGCGGCTCTCGTTGGTTTCACCAAGAGCCTCGCACGCGAAGTGGCCGGGCGTGGCATCACGGTGAACGCGGTAGCACCCGGATTCATCGAATCCGACATGACCGATGCCCTCTCGGAGGCGCAGCGGAACGCTCTTTGGGAGCGAATTCCGATGGGGCGCCCCGGGCGGCCCGAAGAGGTTGCCGCCTGTGTTCTATTTCTAGCAGACGATGACGCTTCGTACATCACGGGTCACACACTCGTCGTTGACGGCGGCATCGCTATGTAGGCGGTTTGCGCTCATCGGCGCCACCGCTTTTGCTAGACTCTTCAAGCGCTTGCTGATTAAAGGAGGTGAACGATAGAGATGGACGTTGCAGATCGCGTCAAAGAGCTCGTCGTCGAGCAGCTCGGCGTCGACGCCGAAGAGGTGACGGAGGGCGCATCCTTTGTGGATGATCTCGGCGCAGACTCCTTGGACATCGTTGAACTGGTGATGGCCTTCGAAGAGGAGTTTGACCTCGAGATTCCCGATGAGGACGCTGAGAAGATTCAAACGGTGGGAAATGCGGTGGAGTACATCAAGGCGAAGGTGGACTAATGCGCCGACCGCGTGCACCACGGAAGTGACGGGCAAACGACGTCGCGCGGAAGGTCGGAGGTGACAAGTTATGAAACGCCGGGTGGTAATCACAGGTATGGCAGCGATTACGCCGATCGGTACCGGTCTGTCCGCGTTCTGGGACGGATTGATCTCGGGGAAGTCAGGGGTAGGGCCCATCACACAGTTCGACTCGACTGACTTCACCACCAAGATCGCCGCTGAAGTGAAGGAGTTCGATCCGACCGACTTCATGGATCGCAAGGATGCTCGGCGGATGGATCGATTCACCCAGTTTGCCATCGCGGGAGCGCACATGGCAGTCGCCGATGCGACTCTGGGCGACGACGTGAACTGGGAGCGGATTGGGGTGTTGATTGGCTCCGGCATCGGGGGCATTCGCACTCTTGAGGACCAGTGTCGCAACCTAGTCGAAAAAGGTCCCGATCGGGTGAGTCCGTTCTTTGTTCCGATGATGATCCCGGACATGGCCTCTGGGCAAGTCTCGATCGCATTGGGCGCCAAAGGACATAATGCATGTACAGTGACTGCCTGCGCCTCCGGGACCAACGCAATCGGTGATGCGCTGCGCGTCGTACAACGCGGCGACGCAGACGTCATGATCACCGGTGGAACCGAAGCGGCCATCAGCCCCTTGTCCATGGCGGGATTCTGTTCGGCACGCACGCTCTCTCGACGTAACGACGACCCCGAAGCCGCCAGTCGGCCCTTTGACAAAGAGCGTGACGGCTTCGTCATGGGTGAAGGCGCGGGCATCGTGATCCTCGAAGAGCTTGAGCACGCAAAAGCGCGGGGCGCGCGCATCTACGCCGAAGTGGTAGGGTATGGCTGTACCGGCGATGCCTATCACATTACGGCTCCAGCTCCTGAGGGAGATGGTGGACGGCGAGCGCTTGCCGCAGCGTTGGCGGACGGGGGCGTGCAACCGCACGAAGTGGGCTATATCAATGCGCACGGTACATCGACCGAGTACAACGACAAGTTTGAGACCATGGCGATTAAGTCCGTCTTTGGCGAGTCGGCGTACTCAGTTGCCGTCAGTTCGACCAAGTCGATGACGGGTCATTTGCTCGGAGCGGCCGGCGGCATCGAGGCGATCGCGGTCTCGTTGGCACTCAGCAACGGCGTGATTCCTCCGACGATCAATTATGAGACGCCTGATCCGGAGTGTGACCTCGACTACGTGCCGAACAACGCCCGCGAGCGACAGATTGACGTTGCCGTCTCCAACTCGTTCGGCTTTGGTGGACACAACGCAGTTCTGGTCTTCCGCCGTTTTACTCAGTGATGAGCCGCGTGGACCGGGGCCAGAAGCAGGGCATGATGTGATTGGTAGAGTGAGGGATGTCAGCTGTGGGAAAGTTTCCCGCCGAAGTGATACGCATCTTGGGGGAATTGAACGTCGACCCAGGCGACGGGGGCTTACTCACGCGTGCCCTCACTCACCGTTCGTGGGTACATGAACGGTCCCGGTCCAAACTCACCGACAACGAACGGCTCGAATTTCTCGGTGACGCTGTCGTTGAACTCGCTGTAAGCGAGTATCTCTACAACGCTTTTCCCGCAGCCCCGGAGGGCGACTTAGCGCGGATGCGGGCGTCGGTCGTCAAAGAGGGATCGTTGGCCGCGTGCGGTCGCCGGCTGGGGTTAGGTGATGCACTCCGCCTCGGCGTGGGAGAGGCCAAGAGTGGTGGACGGACGCGCGACTCTTTGCTCGCCGACTCGTACGAGGCCGTGATCGGCGCAATCTACCTCGATCACGGTTGGGAGGTAGCACGGCGAGTCGTGCTGCGCTCACTGGCGCCAGAGATTGAGAGCGTCGCGACGGGAGAATCCAGTTTAGATGCAAAATCGGCCCTGCAAGAGCTTTTGCAGGCGGAGTCGGGTGTGACACCGCAGTACCGACTTCTCGAAGCGATAGGACCTGACCACAACAAGGCCTTCGTCAGTGAAGTAGTGTATGGCGGAGAGCGAATCGGCCGTGGTGAGGGGCGTTCCAAGAAGGCTTCGGAGCAGGCCGCTGCCCAGGACGCGCTCGACCGCTTGGGTAAGGGGATTTAACGCTCCGAGCAGCAGGCGCTATGGGGCGTCCCGGATCACACGAGCGACGCTTATGATACTCGGCTCGCTCTCCGATTCGAGACGCGTCGTTACCCGCGGGTTGGTGGGGTGTACGAGGAAGTCGGGCGGTCCCTGGACGTAACGCCTGAGGGCGCCGGGCTCCGATTCAAAGTGCACCATGACCAATCTCCCGGTCACTAGTGGGAGCTCTTGGTCAAGGATGAGGCGATCCCCGGGAAGTAGCCAAGGTACGTACTCCGAGGAGCGTAGGACGTAAACGCTTGGCGAGTATCCCCCCCGTCTCTCCTGCGCAATATCATTCGCTGGCCTACTTTCATCCCCGTACGTGGAACTCGATAGGACCTCCGCCTTAAAGTCACGCAATCCTTTGTGCCCTGCCTTACGTAACCAATAGTAAACGGATCGATCTTCGGAGTACCCCATTGCCACCGCGAGTTGATGGACGGTCATCGTCGGTTGCGAGCGAATGAGTGATCTCATCTTTTCCAGCGGCTCTTGTACCAGAGAAAATCCTCCTTAACCTGGTCTTCGACGGCGGCCACCGTGCATATGAACTGTTGTGTTCACCAGTGATTCACCTTGAGTTTGAAAGTATTTTACCATATCGAGTCTCCCGCAAAAAAAGAGACATATCTCACCAAGACAAGCCGTATACATGTACAAAGCACGGCTTGTACTTGGAGGGGATAAGGGTGGCAACTACGGCCAATCAGGCTCGGGACCTCAATTTGATCGATCGCATCCGCCATGGAGAGATTGAGGCAAAAGAGATTCTCGTCGAGAAGTACCTGCCGATGATCAAACATATTGTTAAGAAACACTATGCAAGCTTTTTGGATTTTGATGACCTCATGCAGGAGGGCTTCATCGGACTGCTAGGCGCTATCGACGAGTACAGGCCCGAGGAGTACGACGCCAAATTCAGCTCCTTCGCGTACATGTGTATCATTCGCAAGGTGTACAACGCTATCAAGCAAACGAACGGCAACAAACACAAAGCGTTAAACGACGCCATCTCGCTTAACAGTTACGTCAATTCCGAAGAGAGCCGTACGATGATGGATCTCATTCCCGGCGAAGGAGAGTGGACGGACCCGGTAGAGCTGATCGACGCCAAACATACAAGTCAACGCATCGACCAACTCATGCAGAACCACCTCTCCGTCCTCGAGTACACGGTGGCATCGTTGATCCTCAGAGGGTACTCAAGCAGTGAGATAGAGTGTGCTATCGGGGTAAAAGCGAAGGTCGTCGATAATGCACGTACTCGCGTCAAAGCGAAACTGAAGCGCATCGTCGAGACGTATGGCTCTCTCGTCGATCCTCAAATCCCTACGCGAGTCCGTCGGCGCCAAGACTTGTACATGCAGGTACAGATCGGAGGGTAAGGGCCCCAAGAAGGAGAAGTAAGGAGCGTTGCTACACTGCGAAGTCACCGGTTCACCTTGAGATCGAGGTGGCCGGTGGCGCGCGCTAGGGAGCAGTGCTTCTTGAAACTCAAGTCCCTCACCCTGCAAGGGTTTAAATCCTTTGCCCAGCGCACCGTCCTCGAACTCTCAACGGGCGTCGCAGCTGTTGTTGGCCCCAACGGGAGCGGTAAGAGCAATATCTCCGACGGTATTCGCTGGGTCCTAGGCGAGCAGAGCATCCGCCTCTTGCGCGGGACGCGGCTCGAAGACGTCATCTTTGCCGGCAGTGATACCAAACGGCCTGTCGGCATGGCGGAGGTTTCGCTTACCTTCGACAACAGCGCCGGAAAGATGCCGATCGAGTACGGCGAAGTGACGGTGACACGCCGCGTCTACCGCTCCGGTGAGAGTGAGTTCCTCATCAATCGTAATGCTTGTAGGTTGCGAGATATTCAGGAGCTCTTTATGGACACTGGGCTGGGCCGCGGGTCACTGTCAATCATCGGACAAGGTGAAGTCGACGCGATTTTGAGTGCTCGTCCTGACGAACGGCGCGCCTTCCTCGAAGAGGCCGCTGGAATCACGCGTTATCGGAGCAGGAAGTCGGAGGCTTTGCAAAAGTTGTCCCAGACCGAGGAGAACCTTGTGCGGTTGGGTGACATCATCGTAGAAGTAGAGCGGCAGCTGGGTCCACTAGGCGAGCAGGCCGAAGCGGCTAAGGAGCATCAACGTATCGCCCGGGAGCTCAGCGAGTTAGAGGGCCTCATCCTTTGGGAGCGTAAGACGAGGCTCGAAGCCGCGTGCGCTCAAGCCAAGGCGCGAGTACAGGGATTCACCGAAGAGCGCAAAAGCCACCGCCGCTCCTTAAATGAGCTTGAGACTGAGTCGGAGGCCCGGTCCAACGCGCTGGAGGCGCTCGATCGACGCCTCGAAGGCGTCCGACGAGAAGGCGAGGAAGCGCGCAAGGCCCAAATCGAGGCGCGCCATCGCGAAGAGATGGCCAAAGAACGCCACGCTGCCGCCCTGCGCGAGGAGGCAGAGCGCAGGGAGCGGGCCAAGCGCGCCAAGACTCGCCGATCCGAGATTGCCGAGGAGCGTAAAAAGGCGCAGGACGCCTTTGGCGTGGTGATCCAGGAGCGCCGCGAGGCCGAGGAAGACTTGGACGAGGTGAGGAGAAAGGTCGGCGAAGCGAAGGGAGGCCTTGAGAACCAGGATCGTCGCTTGGCCGAAAGGCGCAAGGAGTGGCAGCGCCTCGCCGAGGAGGGGGCTGCTCTAAAGGCGCGCCGCGACTCTGGCGCCCAACGATTGGAGGCGCTGGGAGCGAGACTCCGAGAACACCTTGCCCAAAGAGGGACCCACGATGAGGAGCTCCGTCAGGCCAAGCTGGACTTGCAACGCGCCCAGGAGAGCCTGCAAAAGATTACGGACGAGGCGCTCGCTGTCCAAAAAGCCCACTACGAAGGCGAACAACGCTTAGAGCAACTCGATAAGGAGCACGGCGAGTTGCAAAAAATGCTCGATGAGCAGCGTCGACGTCTGCAAGACATGCAGGCGAAGCGGAAGGCCCTCGCGGATATGGAGGACGCCCGCGAGGGGTATCAGCGCGGCGTACGTGCCGTTCTGCGGGCTGCAACATCACATGGTTGGGCGTTGCACGGAGCTGTAGCGGAGATCTTTGAGGCCCCAAGCGAGTTGGAGACGGCGATCGAAGTGGCCTTGGGCGCCTCTCAGCAATTCGTCGTTGCGCAAGGGGATGGTGACGCGAAAGCTGCAATCGAATACCTCAAGGCGAGGAGCTTGGGTCGGGCGACCTTCCTGCCGCTAGAGTCCCTTAGACCGCAGCGGGTGACGGACGAGGCCGCCCGTCGATTGCAGGAGATTGATGGAGCGATTGGCGTCGCCTCCGAGTTGGTGCGCGTGCCGCCCCAGATGCAGCGCGCTGCTGATTACCTTCTAGGTCGGGTAGCCGTTGCCCGCGACCTCGATGCAGCTTTGCGGGTGAGCCGTGGCGTGCGGGGGTTTGCCCGAGTCGTCACACTGGAAGGTGACGTGATCGTCCCCGGTGGCGCAATGACGGGAGGCAGTCGCCAGACGCGCTCTGAGGGGCTCATTGGCCGGAGCCGGCGGATCGCGCAGCTCTCAGCGGAGATCAAACGAGCCGAGGAGGAGATGGCACGTTTAGCCGATGAGCGGGACACGCTGGCGGAGCGCGTACAGGGGACGCGTACCCACGTGCACAGTGCGGACGTTCGCCGACGCGAACTGGAGCTTTCCAAACACACAGTCACTCGGGACGTCAAAGAGATTCAAGATCGGCTCCAACGCGCTGGACGCGCTCTCGACGCGTGGCAGGCAGGATCGGATCGTCTCAAGGAGGAAGAAGCCCGTCTCACCGCTGAGCTTGGGAGTACAAACGAGCGTCTTGGCGAGGTTGAGGCGGAGCAAGCAGCCTTGGGTGAAGCCATTGCAGGGCAAGAGGAAGCACTCACTCAACAGCGGCAGGCTGAGGAGTCGCTGCGTGACGAAGTGGGTCGACTCAGCGTGGCGCTGGCGGGCCTGCGACAACGCGAAGAGCAATGGCGCCGTGAGATCGATCGCCTCACCAACGAGGCTAAGGAGTTGGATGAAGCTCAAACGGGCGAGGTGGACCGCCTCAAAGAGATCGAAACTGAGAAGTCAAATGCTCTCGTGCTCCAGGAGGGGTCCGCCAAGGCAGGTGTGGCGGCGAGAGCGGCGGTGGAAGCCTCTCTCCAACAGGAGACGGCGCTGGTTGAACAGCGCGAAGAGCTCAAGCGAGCGGCGGCTCGGCTTGGCGTCGAGATTAAAGAGACGCAAGAGCGCTTAAATAAGATTCAAGAGGCGCTCACGCGGGCCGAAGTGGAGTTGGGGCGTCACGAGGCCCAGGTGAACGGGGTGCTGTCCGAACTGCACGAGCGTGGCATTGACGCTGCGCCGGTTCCTGACATGGAGTCGATCAATCTACCGGCCCTAGAGCGTAAGAGCCGGTCCCTAAAGGCGCAGATGGATGCGATTGGGCCAGTGAACCCTAATAGCGTCAAGGAGTATGAGGCGGTGACGGAGCGCCACGCCTTCCTTGCCACGCAAAAGCGAGATCTCGAGGAGGCGAAAGAGCAGCTGCGCGAGGTGATCGCCCGCATTGATCGAGAGTCGCGCACAAAGTTTGAAGAGCTTTTTGAGGCCGTCCAGGAGCAGTTCAAACGAGTCTTCACTCGGCTGTTTGGTGGAGGCAGTGCTCGCTTGGAGTTGGTCGATCCCGACCAACCACTCGAGTCGGGGATCGATATCTACGTGCAGCCGCCGGGGAAGAAGACGCAAAACTTGGTGGCTCTCTCAGGCGGCGAGCGTTCGCTTGCCGCGATCGCGCTCCTCTTTGCAATCCTTGCCGTTCGACCGAGTCCGTTTTGCGTCTTGGACGAGATCGATGCGGCTCTGGACGAAGCGAATCTTGAACGCTTCCGACTCCTTCTCCAAGAGTTCTCCGCCTCGACCCAATTCCTCATTATCACGCACCGGCAGGGAACGATGGAGAGTGCGGACTCTCTCTTTGGGGTGACCATGGAGGAGTCGGGAGTCTCGCGCCTGGTCTCACTCAATATCGAAGATATCAAGAGCGCTTAAGGAGGTTGGGGAGATGGAGAAGAAGGAGCGCCGCTCCCTCTTTGGACGATTAAAGGATGGATTGACCAAGACGAGGCAAGGCCTTGTCGAACGGGTGAAGCAAACGCTCAGACGAGGTGGCAAGATTGACGAAGCGCTCTACGAGGAGCTCGAGGAGGCGCTGATCCAAGCCGATACAGGGGTGGAGACTGCCCTGAGCCTAGTCGACGATTTGCGCGCTAGGGTACGCGAGGCGCGCGTCACCGACGCGGCGGACGTTCAGCCTCTCCTTGAGAAGAGCATGGAAGAGATGATTCGCTCCGAGCCGCTCGCGGCGCCCAACGGCGAGGGCCCATACACCATCGTTGTGATCGGTGTGAACGGCGCCGGGAAGACGACGACCATCGGCAAGTTGGCCGCACGCTTTCAAGCCGAAGGGAAACGTGTGGTGGTCGGCGCCGGAGACACGTTTCGCGCCGCAGCCATTGATCAACTGGCGGTCTGGGCCGAACGTACGGGAGCCGATATCATCGCGCAGCAATCGGGGAGCGATCCGGCTGCGGTGGCGTACGACGCGGTGCACGCAGCTAAGGCCCGCGGGAGCGATGTTCTGTTGCTCGACACGGCGGGACGCCTGCAAACGAAGTCAAATTTGATGCAAGAGCTAAGTAAGGTGTACCGAGTCGTCGAGCGTGAGCTTGGTCGTAAGCCGGATGAGGTGCTCCTGGTGATCGACGCGACTACAGGACAGAACGCGCTCTCTCAAGGTCGCCTCTTTAAAGAAGCGGCCCCACTCTCTGGACTCGTCCTCACCAAACTAGACGGTACGGCTAAAGGCGGAATTGTTATGGCGGTGAGTGCGGAGCTCGACTTGCCTGTGAAGTTTATCGGTATCGGCGAGGGCGTCGACGATTTGCGGGAGTTCGACGCAGCTACGTTTGTGCACGCCCTATTCGGCAATGAGGAGAGCGCTACTTCTTGACAATGGGGTGGAGGCTCTGATATGGTACTGCTGTAAAGCAGATCTGCTTAACACATGGGAGCGGCAACGGGGAGGCACGGTTCACGAGGTATGATCGAGAAGACGGTGCGGATGGCTCTGCTCTTTGACTTCTACGGTCAGCTTCTGACCGAGCGCCAACGGGAGTTCTTCGCCCTCTACTACGATGACGACCTCTCTCTCGGGGAGATCGCGCAGAATTACGGCGTGAGTCGCCAGGCGGTGTACGACATTCTCAAGCGCTCGACTCAGACTCTGCTGGAGCTGGAGGAGAAGCTAGAGCTTGTCCTCCGACACGAGCGACAGAGTAGCGCGATTGATCGAATGAGAGCGGAGTTGTTCAGTATTGCCGAAGGACTTCAAGCCCAGGGCGTCCCCGACGCCCTGATCGCCCGCGTCGAGCATGTAAGGGACTCACTGGACACCCTGCGTTAGACGGAGTTGAAGTGAACTGTGTTTGGTAACCTTGCCGAACGATTGCAGGCGACATTTCGCAAACTAAAGAGCCGAGGGAAGCTGACGGAGCAAGACGTCGACGTTGCCTTGCGTGAGGTGCGTCTTGCGCTCTTGGAAGCAGACGTCAACTTTAAAGTCGTCAAAGACTTCCTGGCAAAGGTGCGCGAGCGGGCCGTCGGCCAGGAGGTTCTCGGAAGCCTCTCTCCGGCGCAGCAAGTGATTAAGATCGTTAACGAAGAGCTCACCAGGCTCATGGGCGAGAAGAGTGAGGGATTAGACCTCTCCGGACGCCCCCCGGTCGTTGTATTGATGGCCGGATTACAGGGCTCGGGTAAGACGACGTTCACGGCCAAGTTGGCACGTCTGTTAAAAAAGCAAGGAAAGCAGCCGTTGATGGTCGCCGGTGACGTGTATCGACCGGCTGCCGTGAAACAGCTACAAGTCCTTGGGCAGCAGATCGAGGTCGACGTCTTTGAGATGGGCACCGATCATAAGCCCCAGGAGATCGCACGAGAGGCTCTCGAGCACGCCAAGCGCCGAGGGCACGACGTCGTTCTCATGGATACCGCCGGCCGTCTGCACGTCGACGAAGAGCTGATGGACGAGATCAGCGCGCTACAAGCGTTGCTGCAGCCCAAAGAGGTTCTCCTCGTCGTGGACGCAATGACGGGTCAAGACGCCGTCAATGTGGCCAAGAGTTTTCACGAACGACTCTCGATTACGGGTGTCGTCCTGACCAAGCTGGATGGTGATGCTCGAGGCGGGGCGGCGCTATCGATTCGAGCGGTGACTGGGGCGCCGGTCAAATTCGCCGGTATTGGCGAGAAGATCGACGCCCTCGAGACGTTCCACCCTGACAGGATTGCCTCGCGCATTCTGGGGATGGGCGATGTACTTAGCCTCATCGAGAAGGCCGAAGCCTCCTTTGATGAGGAGAAGTCGCGCAAGATGGCCGAAAAGTTGGCTTCCGGCGCTGAGTTCACACTCGAGGACTTTCGCGACCAAATGCAGCAGGTCCGGCAGATGGGCCCGCTCGATCAGGTGCTCGGTATGATCCCGGGAATGGGCAACCTTGGGAAGCTTAAGGGCGCCGAGCTCGACGAGACGCAATTCTCCAGGGTGGAAGCGATCATCAATTCGATGACTGCCCACGAACGTCAACAGCCCGGCATCATCGACGGTAGCCGCAGGCGACGGATTGCGGCCGGGAGCGGTACCAAAGTACAGGATGTGAATCGCCTCCTTAAGCAATTTGAGCAGACGCGCTCGATGATGCGCCAATTGATGGGTTCCAAAGGGCGAGGTAAAAAGCGCCGTGCGCTGGGAAGATTGCTGGGTGGATGACATCAAATTGCGGCATTGATTCCGAGCCGAGCAAATGCTTTGCGCGAGTGGTTTATTATTTTCGGAGGTGAACGGTGTGGCAGTACGGATTCGACTTAAGAGGTTGGGGGCAAAGAAACGCCCGTTTTACCGTATCGTTGTTGCGGACTCACGTAGCCCGCGCGATGGTCGCATCATCGAAGCGATTGGTCACTACGATCCGATGACGGATCCGCGTCGAGTCGAGGTAGACGCCGAGAAGGCGCTTAGTTGGTTACAGAAGGGCGCACTGCCCTCGGATACGGCTCGACGGTTGCTCACAGAGGCCGGAGTCTTGGGTGGTAAAGAGGCGGCCGCGGAACCGACGAACGACCGTGAGCAAGAGGCCGCACAGGCATAACGCGCCTCGTCGGTCGAGGACTTCGTTTCGAGGTGTTGCGTGATGAAAGAGTTGGTCGCATTCCTGGCTAAGGAGCTTGTAGAGCACCCTGATGAGGTGCGTGTGACTCAAGTCGAGGGAGAGAAGTCGATCATTCTCGAACTTCGCGTCGCACAGTCTGACATGGGTAAAGTGATCGGGCGACAAGGGCGCGTGGCAAAGGCGTTACGAACCGTGGTCAAAGCGGCCGCGCCGCGCGGCGGTAAACTTGTGCACCTCGAGATTGCCGATTGAGCGCCTTAGAGTGGGTGACGGTGGGAGTGATCGTGGCGGCCCACGGCGTGCGCGGTGAAGTGCGCATCAAGCCGCTGACTGACTTCCCCGACCGTCTCCTCGAGACCGCCGAACTTTATACGGATAATGCTCCAGATGGCGGACTGCGCCGGTATACGGTGGAGGCGGCTCGGCGTCACGGCAAAGGGATGTACGTCCTCAAGCTGGCGGGCGTCGACGATCGTGATGCGGCCGAAGCGCTGCGCCGCAAGGAAGTGAGAGTGGCCCGCGAGGATGCCGTACCCTTGCCTGAAGGTTCGTACTACGTCTTCGAACTGGTGGGCGCCACTGTGTACACATCGGACGGCGACGTGCTGGGCACTCTGGTCGACGTAATTACGACCGGAGCCAACGACGTGTACGAAGTACGTGACGAGCGGGGCAAAGAGGTGCTTATTCCGGCACTCCGAGACGTTGTGCGACGAATCGACCCCGAGTCCGGGACGATCGTCGTTGATCTGCCACCGGGGCTCGATTAGTGGAGGGGCGCACGTGGAGATTGATATTCTCACCTTATTCCCGCAAGTGTTCGTTCCCTTACAAGAGAGCATTGTGGGACGTGCGCAGCAGAGCGGCCTTCTCAACGTACGTCTCTGGAATATTCGCGAGCATACTGACGACAAACACCGCACAGCGGACGACGCCCCCTACGGGGGCGGTGGTGGAATGATCATGAAGCCGGAGCCCATCTTTCGCACGATGGATTCGGTGCTTGAGGCGTCGACGACACCGCCTGCAGCGATCGTACTCCTCACGCCGCAAGGACGGCTTTTTGATCAAGAGGTTGCGGTGTCGCTGGCGGCGCTCCCTCGCATCGCCTTGATATGTGGCCATTACGAAGGCGTCGATGAGCGGGTGGCGACGCACCTGGCTACGGACGAGATTTCGATTGGCGACTTTGTATTAACGGGCGGAGAGCTGCCGGCCATGGTCGTCGTGGACGCCGTGGCGCGGCACATTCCAGGGGTTCTTGGGCAGGAAGACGGTGCTGCTTCGGACTCCTTTGCAACGGGGATCTTAGAACATCCCCACTACACTCGGCCCCAGTCATTTAGGGGACTTGCGGTGCCTGAGATTCTCCTAAGTGGTGACCACGAACGAATTCGTCTGTGGCGTCGCAAAGAGGCGCTTCGACGTACGCTTCGTCGACGACCCGATCTGCTGGAAAAGCTTCAGCTAAATGATGAGGATCAAAGGCTATTGGACGAAGCGGCCGAGAAGGAAGCTCGTAGGTGAGCGACCAGCGGCTGTGATAGAGTAGCGATTACTTGGTAAGAGTGACGGATTATTGAAGGAGGTTCGTAGGGTGGACTTAATCAAAGTGATTGAGAGTGAACAGTATCGTCAAGATGTGCCCGACTTCATCGCCGGCGACACGGTGCGCGTCCATGTAAAGGTCGTCGAGGGCGAGCGGGAGCGCATTCAGGTCTTTGAGGGTGTTGTGATCAAGCGAAGCGGCGGTGGCCTTGCCGAGACGTTCACCGTTCGAAAGATTTCGCAAGGCGTGGGAGTCGAACGGACATTCCCCATTCATTCACCTCGCCTCGATAAGATCGAAGTGACCCGTCGAGGAAAGGTGAGGCGGGCTCGCTTGTACTACCTGCGTGAGCGCGTCGGAAAGGCGGCTCGAATTCGCGAGCGTCGCTAGTCACCTAAAACGAGGAGGCGACTGCATTGCCGCAGGTAAAGTCGGAGCTGCGTGAGTATGCAGAGTCGTTCGCGATTGCGATCGTCTTGGCGCTCTTCATCATCTTCTTTGTCGCTCAGTCCTTCCTCGTGCAGGGCAGCTCAATGGAGCCGTCTCTGCACGATGGAGAGAGACTTTTGGTTGACAAGGTGACGTACCGATTTCGGGAGCCCCGCCGAGGTGAAGTGGTGGTCTTTGCATACCCCAAAGACCCACGGCGAAAGTTTATCAAGCGGATCATCGGGCTTCCGGGAGACGTGGTCGAGATTCGCAATCGACAGCTCTTCGTGAACGGTGAGCCCGTGGAAGAGGGGTACATTCGCGGTCCGATGTATCAGCCGTTCGGACCGTACACCGTACCAGAGGGGGCCGTGTGGGTTCTGGGGGACAATCGGAACAACAGTGAAGACAGCCGTTTCGCGGACGTAGGACCGGTCCCGTTTGAGCGGTTGGTGGGGCGTGCGTTGATTATTTATTGGCCTCCTAGTGAGACCGGCGTAATCGACGTCCCGAACGCGTTGGCAGATTTGGAGCGGTAGAACCTGAGCGTTGATTCGTTTGTACTACAGTGGTTTCCAGGCCATATGGCCAAGGCCAAGCGGCAGCTTGCCGACCGGATGAAGCAAGTCGACTTCGTCATCGAAGTGGCCGATGCTCGGGCCCCGCGCTCTACCCGCAACCCCGAACTCGAGCCTCTGATCAATGAACGCCCCCGCCTGCTGGTGTTGGCTAAGGCCGATCTTGCGGATGCGGGGGCGACGCGCGCTTGGCGGGATCGTTACGCCGAAGAATCGGTGCACGCGGTTTCCGCTTCTCTTCTCGACTCCAAAGAGGTGCGACGCATACGCTCAGGCCTACAACGTATCACCCAGCGTCTGGGAGGATCGCAAGGACGAGCGCCCAAAATCCCAGGAGTGAGGATGCCTCGTACCTCTCGTTCCGGGTTCCGGGGCATGGTCGTAGGGATGCCCAATACGGGCAAATCCTCCCTTATTCGTGCGTTGGGTGGAGGTCGGGTCGCCAAAGGAGATCGGCCTGGAGTGACTCGGGGGGTGCAAGACCTCTCCCTGGGAGAGAGTCTTACGCTGCTCGACACGCCGGGTATGTTGTGGCCGCGGGCCGTCGAAGGCAAAACGGCGCTCCACTTGGCCTGGTTGGGCTGTGTCGGCGAGCGCTCCTTTGACCTCGTCGCAGCCGGCGTCGCCCTCCTTGAGCGATTGCGTGAAAAGGACGATTGGGATCGACTAAACGGTTACGCTCTCGATCGGACGTGCGGCCCGGAGGCACACGAGGTGTTACGGCACATCGCAACTCGGATGGGACGCTCCGCAGATGGAGAACGGCTCGTAGCGGAGGGGGCCGCCATTTTGCTGCGCGACGTGCGCGCGGGACGGCTGGGCGGCCCTCTCAGCCTGGAGTGGCCCGACGACAACGATGACCCAGACGGAGTGGACGAGTGAAGTGGCTGCCTGAGTATAACGCGTGTGGGTGGATAGAGATGCGTGCTGAAGTGAAGCGGCTGTGCGGGATCGACGAGGCGGGACGAGGGTGCCTAGCTGGGCCAATCTTTGCCGCTGCAGTAATTCTGGAACCCGAGCGGCCCATCTCGTATTTGGCCGACAGTAAAGAGCTCAATCCAGCTCGGCGAGAGCGGATTGCTATTGAGATTCGCGAGAAGGCGAGTGCCTACGGCATCGGGACGGCAAGCGCGAAGGAGATTGACGCCCGCGGCATCGATTGGGCGAACCGAGTCGCATTCACCCGGGCAGTCCGTGACTTACTTAAGCGGTATCCATCGTTCACACGGTTGGATGAGATGCTCGTTTGTATCGACGGCACCCGGCGAGCGTTGCGTTTGGGAGCTGAGCAAGTGACCCTCCCAGGGGGCGACCGCACCGTCCCTGAGATCTCCGCAGCGAGTATAATCGCGAAAACCGCGCGTGATCAATGGGTGGTCGAGCACCTTCACTCCCGCTTTCCTCATTACGGGTTCGACGCGCACAAAGGCTACGCGACCCGTCGTCACGTGGAGGCGCTGGTAACGTGGGGACCTACGCCGTACCATCGCATGAGCTTTAGCACATGCAAAGGGGCCTGATGTATTAGATGACACACGCTCGTCAGGGGCTCGGCAAAGCTGGAGAGGAGATTGCTGCCCGCCACCTCGAGGCGATCGGCTACGAGATTTTAGAGCGCAATGTCCGTTTTCGCGTGGGCGAAATCGATATTGTAGCCCGCGATCACGAAACTCTTGTCTTTATTGAGGTGCGAGCCCGCCGAACGCAGCGGTGGGGAAGCGCCCTGGAGAGTGTCGGCCCTGCCAAACAACGCAAGTTGATACAACTTGCACGCTACTACCTGGCGAGCCGCAAGGTGCGTGATCACACCTGCCGATTCGATGTGGTCGGCGTTACGTGGGAAGGCGCCCAAGGTGTCGGCCCCCGCATCGACCATGTGACCGGCGCGTTTGATCTCTCTTGAGCGAATGTAGCGTCGGGCAGGTTGAATGCGCTAGGTGTCTGTAACACGCGATATCATGTCGCGGTGTGGTTGTCGTAAGAGGTTTTGCAATGCTGGATGAACAATGAAGTAGTGCCATGCCTTCGCTAGGAGCCTGTGTGAGTAAACCCACACTTTGACTCATCGAACCTTGACAACTGAATAGCGAATACCCGATGCACTGGTGTCCACTGACGCTACCACT
>JAWLDA010000001.1:515781-580060 GCA_041686855.1 Limnochordia bacterium | reverse complement strand
TGGCTCCACGACGCGACACCGTGATCTTTCGTCGTCGGGCCCCCGGGCAAAGGTCCGAAAAGGGAGCGGATCGGAGCGCATCGGAGCAGAAAACAACGTTGTTGCACCGTATATGAGGCGTACCTCCCCGCCAGCGAGGAGCAATGCCTCATTTTCGGCGCAATTCGAACCGTGCGACGGTGGCGACGGGGATCTGGGCTCACCTCTCAAAGTTGCTTAACTCATGTAGCTGGTCTTTAGCGTTCGGATCAGTGGACCCATCTGGCTCCACGACGCGACACCGTGATCTTTCGTCGTCGGGTCCCCGGGCAAAGGTCCGAAAAGGGAGCGCAACGGAGCGCATCGGGGCAGAAAACAGCGTTGTTGCGCCGTATATGAGGCGTACCTCCCCGCCAGCGAGGAGCAAGGCCTCATTTTCGGCGCAATACGAGCCGTGCGACGGTGGCAGCTAGGGAGGTCGGGCGCGGGGACAGCATGGACCGCACCTCGTGGTGCAGCATGGACCGCACCACGTTGGACAGCATGGACCGCACCTTGTGGGCCGCATGGACCGCACCACGTGGGGCAACACGGAACCGCAGCGTGACGTGGGGCGGCTTTGGACGTGCTCCGGGGGCCGCATGGACGTGTTGAGAAATAACAGCTGGATAGGTGCGAACCCCGGCGTCAATGGCCTGGCCCGGCGCCGGGACCCTCTTACGACCGCCGAACAAGCGCGTTTGGCACGTCGAGGATGAGTTCGGCCGCTCGACCGACTCGTTCGGCATCGTAAGGCTGGGCGAACACCCAAAAGCGCCAAAGGCGTTTGTACTGCTCCTCGAGCGCGTCGAGATCCAAATGGCGGCGGGATCCCTCGTTGAGGCGACGAGCTCCACCGGGAAGCCTCGCCAACACACTCGCTTCCTTTAACGCTGTGCGATCAGAGCAGTAGAGGATAACACTCCCCGGCGAAACCCCCGCGTGCTCAGCGATATGCTCTTCGAGACGCCGCCGCGCTTCCATGGACGCATGATACGTCTCCACGAGGTGCTCGCGCACTTCGGTAGCCGTCGTATCATAAGTGAGCGCGTACGCCCGCTTGTACAACCTACGCGCGCGAACTCCGTGGACGAGTTCTGAAATCCGAGCGTTCCCATGCCGGCGGGCGATCTCCGCAAAGAGCTCGAGGAGCGTCTCGTCCCCTTTGTCGTAGAGCGCCTCTTCGACGAGGCCGTGCTCTGTCGCGAGTTCGAGCGCCTTGCTAATCATCGCCCCAGAGACCACCTTGGCATGGTGAAAGTAGACGCGCTCCGTTAAGAAGTACCGTAGCCGCAGGAGATGGATGATCTCAGAGCGAGCGTCGTGACGCTCCAACCCGTCCTTGGTCAAATCGACCGCCAGCTGTCCTGATTCCACACAGAAGTACGAGTATATCCTGTCGTCGTAGTTGTGCGAGAGCCCCGTATAGTACGCGTCGCGCCTGAGATAGTCCAGAAGGTCCGCGTCAAAGGCGCCACTCACCACCTGCCCTCGCCAATCTCGCGGGTGAATCAACAGGTCGAGGACGTCCTCAGCCACGCCCACGTGGCGCAACACCTCTCCCAGTTCGCCTTCGTGCAGGAAAAAGCGCATCCTTTGGGGTGTATCGTGACGAGCAAACACTTTTCGTTCGTCTTCAAAGGTGTGCCCAAAGGGGATGTGAGTCACATCGTGCACGAGTGCCGCCACACGGATAGAGCGAGCCTCGTCCTTTGAAACCCTGTACCCGTTCCGGCGTAAGGCGTCGAGAATGCGCTTGGCTGTAAAGAGCGTTCCCAGGGAGTGTTCGAAGCGTGTGTGCGTACTGCCCGGGTATACTAACGAGGCCGTTCCCAGCTGTTTGATGGCGCGCAGTCGCTGCACGACAGCCGTGTCGAGAATCGACTGTTCGTCGCGGGTCAACTCGATATCCCCGTGAATCGGATCTCGAACGATCACGAATTCTCTCCGGCGTTAACGAGAGATTCATACGCGTCGCGGTCCCATCCTACAATCACAGTGTGTCCGTTCCACAGGATCGGACGGCGCAAGAGGCGGGGCTCCTTGACCAAGAGAGCGAACCACTCCTGCTCGTTCAATGTGCTCCCGCCCAGACCAAGCTCCTTGTACTTCCGTCCCCGGGTGGAGACGAGGCCGGCGACTCCATCGGGATGCGATGCCGCCATCGCACGGAGTGCCTCTTCGGACGGTGGTTTGTTATAGATATGGACGCGCTCGGCTTCAATCGATTCTTGCGTGAGCCACGCTCCCGCTTGGCGGCAGGAGGTTCAACTCGGGTACGTGTAAAAGGTCCAGTTCGTTTCCATCGTAATCGGCCTCCTCATTTCGCGGAACCCATCGTGTTATTCATTCAGTGGTGCTCATTCAGATGCCTATTCAGTGGCGCCCAGTCAGTAGCGCCTATCCAGCGAGCCATTCAGTAGCGCCCATTGAAGTGAGAGTCTTAAAGGAGTCCCCCGCGTCGATACCGAAGCGAGGTTTAGTTCGCCCCGACGTTGTGGCAAGACGCCGGAGAATGGTTGATGTGGAGGTTCGACATATGGTCGACCAGGAAAAGATTCAACAGGCGGTACGTCTCATCCTCGAAGCCATTGGGGAGGATCCGGAGCGAGAAGGCCTCAAGAACACGCCGCACCGGGTCGCCAAGATGTACGCCGACCTCTTTTGGGGCTTGGGAGAGGACATCAGCAAGCCGTTAGAGGTCCTCTTCAGCGAAGATCACGACGAGATGATCCTCGTCCGAGACATTTGGTTTTACTCTATGTGCGAGCATCACTTGCTCCCGTTTATGGGAAAGATGCACGTCGCATACATCCCCCGGGCGGGCAAAGTGACAGGGCTCTCCAAACTGGCCCGTGTCGTCGAAGGCGCTGCGCGCCGCCCTCAAATGCAGGAGCGACTCACAACACAAGTGGCCGACGCCATGATGGAGCGGCTCGACCCCAAAGGTGTCGCCGTGGTCGCCGAGGCCGAGCACCTATGCATGAGCATGCGGGGTATCCAAAAGCCGGGGCACAAAACAATCACGTCTGCTGTGCGCGGCGTCTTCAAGACGGATGAGAAGACCCGACACGAAGTGCTCTCACTAATGCGCCCCTACTGCGGGCACTAATTGCGCCAAACGGATCGTGGGCTACAAGCCCAAGTCGTCGGCGGCTTCAGAGAGCGCCGAGATTACGCGGGCAATATGCTCGTCTAAGGCGACACCAAGCTCATCGGCGCCTTGGGCAATCTCCTCTCGATCGCATCCCTTGGCAAAACTCTTATCCCTAAGTTTCTTCTTCACTGACTTCACCGTGACATCGGCGATACTCTTGGAAGGTCGAACCAGGGCTACCGCAACGACAAAACCCGAGAGTTCGTCCACGGCAAAGAGAGCCTTCGCCATTGGTGTCGTCCGTGTCACACCCGTGTACGCAGCGTGGCCGAGGATCGCTTCGAGCACTTCCTCGGGGTAACCCCGCTCTCGCAACACTTCTACGCCCCGATACGGATGTTGTGAAGGATCGGGGTGCTTCTCGTAATCCATGTCGTGCAGGAGCCCTGTCACTCCCCAAAGCTCCTCGTCTTCACCGAGATCGCGAGCGTAGGCACGCATCACGGCTTCGACTCCGAGAGCGTGCTTACGCAGGCTCTCGCTTTCGGTCCATTCACACAAGAGCTCCCAAGCTGCGGCGCGATCGCGCACATCGAGGGCCATGTCCCTCACCTCCAGCATGTATTAGCCAGCTTGCGTTCCGAGAGGCCTTCTTCGCTCTATGGTGGCTCCAACCCTTTCCGGTTATAATAAGGAAAGCGCCAGTTGACGGTGGTTTAGTAAACGGCAAGGAGGCGTTTCCCAAGTGCCCTTTAAACTCTTCAATCGCGAACGCTCCACCGTGGAGCGCGTTCCGCCCGATCAATCTGTCACCAAAGGATGGCCGGTCCTCCACGAAGGCTCGATCCCCTCGTTTGACCGGACCACATGGGACTTCCGCATCTTTGGCTTGGTGAGTGAATCTCGCACGCTGAGCTATACTGAGTTTATGGAGCTCCCGAAGGTGACGCTCAAGACGGATATCCACTGTGTCACCGGTTGGAGTAAGCTTGACAACACGTGGGAAGGCGTACGGACCCGTGACGTCCTGGCCCTAACCTCGCCCACTGCCGACGCGAAGCACGTCTTGGTTCATGCGGAGAACGAGTACACCGCAAACATTCCCCTCGACGATTTCTTAGGTGATGACGTTCTCTTTGCCTACAAGCACAACGGAGAGCCCCTCACCCCTGAGCACGGGTGGCCCCTTCGGCTTGTCTTACCTAAGCTATACTTTTGGAAGAGCGCGAAGTGGGTGCGAGGCATCGAGCTAATGAGTGAGAATCGCTCGGGCTACTGGGAGAAGCGCGGGTACCACATGTACGGCGACCCGTGGAAGAATCAGAGGTACTGGGGCGACTGATTTGGGTGCAGGCGGCACGCATACCCGACTTCACCGATGGACACCATCTTTACGAGGTGATAGGTGTGAATACGGGTATTTGGGTTGCACTCGTTGGAACTTTGGTCAGCCTGATTGGTTGGTCGATGTCAGACTCGCTCATTGGCGCCGGCATCCTCGGATTTGGCCTGGCACATGTTGTCCTCGGCCTTATTGACGCAGCACTGGATCGCCGGAGCGTACGAGAAAACGGTTGATTACACGTCGTCATCTTCACATCCGGCCTTCATCGGACGCTGGATCATGGATTAGCGGCCGGTGAAGGCTCGTTTTTCGACCTGCTCAAAGAATCCGCCGAGCACACTCGTCATTTGCCCCATCTCAATCAAGAAGCCGTCGTGCCCATACGGGCACTCGATCTCGCGATACTCTGCATCGACGCCTTCGGCTTTAAGCGCTTCGGCAATCTCGAGCTGCTGATACGGCGGGTACAAGAAATCCGAGCTAATCCCGACTACCAAGGTGGGTACGCGAATCTGCGCGATCCCCTCTTGAAACGACGAGCAGCCCCGACCGAGATCGAAGAGGTCGAGCGCCCGCGTCAGGTAGATGTAACTGTTGGGATCGAAACGTTCGACAAGTTTATCCCCTTGATAACTTAGGTAACTCTCCACCTGAAACTGGGTGCCGAGATCGTAGATGCGATCTTCGGGCGCGTTCATCAGCTCGCGACCAAACTTGCTCCACATCGACATGTCGCTCTGAAACGTGATCATGCCGATCATGCGCGCGAGGGCCAGGCCGCGCGTAGGCGATTGGGAGTCGTAGTAGTCGCCTCCCTGCCAGTGCGGATCCATCAAGATCGCCTGGCGTCCCACTTCGTTGAACGCGATCGACTGAGGCGAGGACCGACCCGGTGTGGCGATCGGAACGATCCCGTCGATCATCTCCGAGTACGCCCGCCCCCACTCGAGGGTCTGCATGCCCCCCATCGAACCACCCACCACAAGGTGTATATGATCAATGTTGAGCGTCCGCAAGAGCTCACGCTGCACTCTCACCATATCGCTAATCGTTACAGTAGGAAAGCGCAATCCATACGGACGACCGGTCGTGGGGTCGATGCTGGCAGGCCCGGTCGTCCCTTGACAGCCTCCCAGGACGTTGGCGCAGATCACGTAGTACTTATCGGTGTCGATCACTTTGCCGGGCCCGACGAGCCCCTCCCACCATCCGGGTTCATCGTCGCCGTCGTGTGAGGCGCAGTGGCTGTCGCCGGTTAAGGCGTGGGGAATCACCACCACGTTGTCTTTCGTCGGGCTCAGAACACCCCATGTCTCGTAGGCAACGGTGATGGGACCAAGGGATCGACCACACTCAAGGAGGAACGGTTCATCCTCGGCCAAGACAGCATAGCGCATGTGTGGCCGACGTTTAAGGCGTGAGAATGCGCTCGCGTGAATCTCGGTTGTCTTTTCCGGCACCGCTTCAGCCCCCTCCCTGATTGATCCAAATGGCGGGCGGAGCGGATCTGCTCCGCGCCCGCCTCAGGCATCTTTTTCGAGTACCGCATCGACACCGCTCGTTGACGAATGCGTGGTGACGACCGATGTTGCCGGCTATTGTTGCCGGCTATTGTTGCCGGCTCTTATTGAAGAGACTGTTCGAGATCTTCGAGGATGTCATCGATATCCTCAATGCCAATCGAGAGTCGAATCATATCCTCGGAGACACCGGCCTTCTCCTGCTGCTCCGCCGTAAGTTGCTGGTGCGTCGTCGTCGCCGGGTGAATCACCAGCGACTTCGCGTCGCCCACATTCGCCAGCAGCGAGAAGAGATTCATGCGGTCAATCGTCTTGCGTGCAGCCTCGCTACCGCCCTTTACACCAAAGGTGAGGACTGACCCCGGCCCCTTAGGCAGGTACTTTTGAGCCAACGCATACGAAGGATGACTCTCGAGCCCCGGATAACTCACCCAAGCGACGTTGGGGTGGGATTCGAGATACTTGGCAACCGCCAGCGCGTTGTTGACATGCCGCTCCATGCGCAGAGGCAGAGTCTCCAACCCTTGCAAGAAAAGGAACGAGTTGAACGGCGAGAGCGGTCCACCCATATCTCGTAAAAGCCGGACGCGAGCTCGAATGATGTACGCCAACGGTCCCAACGCTTCGACGTAATTGACACCGTGGTAACTCGGGTCGGGCGTCGTCAAGCGGGGGAATTTACCGCTTGCTGCCCAATCAAACTTGCCCGAGTCGACGATGATACCTCCGATCGACGTGCCGTGACCCCCAATCCACTTAGTGGCCGAGTGAATCACAATGTCAGCTCCCCAGTCGATCGGACGACATAGGTAAGGCGTAGCGAACGTGTTGTCGACAATAAGCGGAATGCCGTTCTCATGGGCGATCTCGGCAATCGCCTGAATGTCGGGAACATCCAGCCGCGGATTACCGATGGTCTCCAGATAGAGCGCCTTAGTCTTATCTGTGATGGCTTGACGGAAGTTGTCGGGATTGCTTGGGTCGACCATCGTCACCGTGACGCCGATCTCAGCCAGGGTATGATTGAAGAGGTTGTAGGTGCCACCGTAGAGGCTCGCCGCCGAGACGATCTCATCGCCGGCACCGGCAAGGTTAAGGATTGCAAAGAGCTCAGCGGTCTGCCCTGCCGCGACCGCCAAGGCCCCGACGCCACCCTCCAACTCGGCCACGCGCTTTTCAAAGACGTCCGTGGTGGGATTCATAATCCGAGTGTAAATGTTGCCGAACTCTTTTAGGGCGAACAGGTCTGCCGCGTGTTGCGTGTCGTTAAAGACGAACGACGTCGTCTGATAGAGAGGAACGGCACGGGAATTAGTCGCCGGATCTGCTTCTTGTCCACCGTGGACTGCGATCGTGTCAAATCGAAACTTCTTTTCACTCAAAGGACTGCTCCTCCTTATGGCTCATACCCTACGATTCTTGAGATATGTTCATTTTAGAGTGGTACTCGGTCTCCAAACTGGGTCTACAAACTCGGTCTATACACAAATACCCCCTCCGATGTGGAGGGGGTACAAGAGCTTTCGTAAGTCCTGAGCCCAGACCGCCCCCTCATCTCCCAGGGTGTCGCAAACACGCGGTCTACGCATCCCTGCAGGAATTAGCACCACGACACGGATCGCTCCGTCGGTTGCCGGGCTTCATCGGGCCAGTCCCTCCGCCTCTCTTGATGAGTGTGGCTTATAATGCTCCCAACTAGCATCTCTTGGAGCGTTGCCCAGATTATAACGCAACTGTCACTATCGCGTCAACAACCCAACGCAACAGACAAACCCTGCACACCTTGCATCCGAGTAATCCGGCAGCTATAATAGGAAAAGAAACGATCGGAGGGGCCACACGTGACGCAAATTGCCGGATCAATCGCCGAACTCATTGGCGACACACCACTTATTAGGTTAAATCGAATCTCCGCTCAGTCAGGAGCCGAGGTGATCGGCAAGCTGGAAGGGTTTAATCCGGCCGGCAGCGTCAAGGATCGAATCGGCCTTAGTATGATCGAGTCGGCTGAACGGGAAGGCCGCATCGATCAAGAGACGGTCATTATCGAGCCTACCAGTGGCAACACGGGGATTGCTCTTGCGTGCGTCGCAGCCGCCAAAGGGTATCGCGTCATTTTGGTGATGCCGGATACGATGAGTATGGAGCGACGCAACTTGTTAAAGGCGTACGGTGCCGAGCTCGTCTTGACGCCGGGCGCAGAGGGTATGCGCGGCTGCATCGCCAAGGCTAAGGAGCTCGCTGCGGATCTTCCCAAAGCCTTCATTCCGCAACAGTTCGAGAACGCCGCCAATCCTGAGATTCACCGGCGCACCACCGCCGAAGAGATCTGGAACGCTACCGACGGCAAGGTCGATATCCTCATTAGCGGGATCGGAACCGGTGGTACGATCACCGGGGTCAGCGAAGTGATAAAAAAGCGGAAACCTTCCTTTAAAACGATTGCCGTTGAACCACGTGATTCGGCAGTCCTTTCCGGACGGCAACCGGGTCCTCACAAGATCCAGGGGATCGGGGCTGGATTCATTCCCGACATTCTCAACGTCGATATCATTGATGAAGTGGTGCAAGTCCAAAACGAAGAGGCCTTTGACGGCGCACGTCGCCTGGCCCGCGAAGAGGGCGTCCTCGTCGGCATCTCGTCAGGCGCAGCCGTCCACGCGGCAGAGGTCGTGGCCAATCGTCCCGAGAACAAAGGCAAAGTGATTGTTGCTATTTTACCGGACTCGGGTGAACGTTACTTGTCCACCCCCTTATTCCAGGATGAGCAGGGATAATCGAAGCGTACGCCTCAGCGTCTACGTCAAAGAGTGTTGCCCCTTATGCGATGATGCGCTGCACGTGATCGAAGAGGTGCGGCGCCAAACTCCCTTTGATGTCGACGTAGTCGACATCACGACCGATCGGGAGCTCTTTGAACGTTATCGCGATCTGATTCCCGTCGTCGCCTATAAGGGCGAAGATCTCTTTTACGGGAAAGTATCAGCCCATAGACTGCGCCAACTCATGCGAGCCGCCGCCAAGGGCGCGGATCCAAACGCCACTCTCACTCCCCGCTACAAGGCCTTTTTAAATCGTCTGCGGATCCTGCTCAGGGAACGCAATTCGTAAGCCTGCGCGCTCATCCCTGGGTGCGGCAAAATTTCCAAAAACGTTTACAAATGCATTTTAAACAAGGGAGGCACAATTTGGGCCGCCCTCTCTTGACTTGTGAAGTAGGGAACCATAAACTAGACGACGGAAGTTACGGTCACTTCGAAAGGGGTATGGTTACGTGTCTAAGAAGCTGGGCAGCGTCATAGCCCTGCTGCTTGTCGCGCTGTTGGTAGCGGCATGCGGCGGCGGCGGCTCGGAAGAGCCCACCTCGACCTCGTCCTCGTCGAGCAGCGGCGGATCTCAAACGATCGAGGTTAGCGGTACCGACTTTGCCTTCTCACCTGCGGATCTGACGGTGAAGAGGGGCGAGTCGGTCGAGATCGTCTTTAAGAACGACGGCCGCGTCCAACACGATATGGTCATCCAGGGGATCAACGGCGCCGATTCAGGCAAAGTAACTGCGGGTCAGTCCGCCACGTTCTCGTTTACACCCAACGCGAGCGGCGAGTACAAGATCGTCTGCACCGAGCCTGGTCACGAGGCTTCAGGCATGGTGGGTACTCTGACCGTCGAATAGGTCTGATCAACGCTCATTGATAACACCCTTGAGAAGTCCCGGGTAGCCCACTCTGCCCGGGACTTTTCGCGCCCTTAGCGCTTTCCAGCCCTATATCCGCCTCGTCGTCGCCGATTTGGGGCCGGGCGCAGTAAACGCTCTACTCGAACTGCTCTCGCCGCTGGAGCCATTGGAACCGTTCGGACCGCTCGATCCTCTCTGGCCCTCAGATTGGCCCGTAGCGTTCGTCCCACTCGTCCGTTGTGACCCGTAGGAGGGGTCGATGGTGCTTTGGGCCTGCTCACTCTCTTCCACCCGGCTCTGAGCAGGACGTTCCCAGGGTACGCTGCGGGGGACGGGATCCGTCTCTTCGACAAGCTGCTCCACCCCGCTACGGTTTAAGCGACTCGCATCGATCGAACGGCGCGCTTGATCACGCTCGACGGTGGAAACCCCCGTCATCTTATAGTACGGACAGTAGCGGGTCACGCCATCAGCCACCGTGCCGGCGCCCAGCGCCATACTTACGACCGAACCGACCCGGCCAAGGCGGCCCGACGTGCCAAGTGCCAGAAGGAATAACCCTCCCGCAACACGAACCCACGAATCAAGCGTCCCTACATTCTGCTCTCTACGCATCTCACTCACGATTAGTCACCTCCACCCGTACGCTTTAGAATGCCCCAAGGACGCGCCAAGCACGCTTACGGCACTGGATTCGGTCGCGGATTTTTTCGTCGCCCCATACATGCTCTTTGGAAAATCCCGGTGGTGGGACCAACGTCCGGGTTGACTCGCTACATGTGGGGGGCTTATAATAGGAGCCGCGCTACATCTTGTAGCGATCGTCCGTTCGGTCTCTCGCGTTTGGCAGGTGACCTTGGGAGGCTCTAGCATTGAAGTGCCCGTATTGCTCCGACGTTGATACGCGCGTACTCGAAAGTCGTCCCACCGATGAAGGCTCCGCAACACGCCGTCGCCGAGAGTGCCTCGCTTGCGGCGAGCGGTTCACTACATACGAACGAGTCGAGACCATCCCCTTAATGGTGATCAAGAAAGACGGAACACGAGAAGAGTTTGACCCAAACAAGATCTTGAAAGGACTTATTACCGCCTGTGAGAAGCGGGCGGTTCCCTTAGCGACGCTTGAGCGAGTCGTGGTCCAGGTCGAACAGAGCCTGCGCAACTCACTCGAACACGAGGTCTCGTCGCGCCACATCGGCGAACTCGTGATGGACGCATTGCGCTCGATCGACCAGGTCGCATACGTCCGGTTCGCTTCGGTGTATCGCCAATTTCGAGACATCAAGCAATTTCACGCCGAACTCGATCGACTGCTTCAGGAGAAGCACAACTAACGCATGCCTATGACGGGCGCGCCCGACTCCCTCTCGCACGCCGCACACCAAAGTGATGCCAGTATCAACCACCAAGGAGGACGAACCCGTGTCCAAAGAGTCACCCCGGACGGGACAACCTGTTACGAGCCGTACCGCGTCGATCTCACTTAGCCCGATCTCGGAGCTGGTTTTCCTTGATCGCTACGCGATTAAGGATCCTTCGAAAGACCTGAGTGTTGGCGACACCGTTGTCGCCCTGGTGAAAGATGACCCTCGGTTCCCTCAGCGAGAGGTCGGCACAGTGCGTGAGATCTCCGGTGATACCATCACGGTCGAGGTCAAGAGCACCGGTGAACTGATCCGCCAGGAGCGTAAAAAGATTGATCGGCCACTTGAGACCCATCCTGCGCAAATGTGGGATCGTATGGCGAAAGCGATTGTCGACGTGGAGGCTGAGCCACGCCGCGAGGAGCTCGAGAAAGAGTTTCGCTGGGCTTTGGACAACTTTAGATTCAGCCCTGGCGGCCGCATCAACGCGATGCTGGGTACCGGCCAGGAGCTTACGGCGTACAACTGCTACGTGCTCCCACTCGAAGGGAACGACCCTTCCATTCCGCGCGACTCTCGCCAAGCGATCATCGACACACTGGGCAATATGGTCGAGGTGATGTCCCGCGGCGGCGGAGTGGGCATCAACCTCTCCACCTTGCGCCCGCGCCTCGCTTACGTCAAAGGCGTCAACGGACGTAGCTCAGGTTCGGTCAGTTGGGGCGGTCTCTTCTCTTTTGCGACCGGCCTCGTTGAGCAAGGTGGCTCACGCCGAGGCGCGCTCATGCTGATCCTCAACGACTGGCATCCGGACATCTTAGACTTCATCAACGCCAAGCGGGACATGGGCGCCATCACCAACGCGAACATCTCTGTCGGAATCAGCGACGACTTTATGAAAGCCGTCGAGCAGGATGCGGATTGGGAGCTCGTCTTCCCCGACACAACCGATCCCGAGTACGACAAGCTTTGGGACGGCAATCTCAAACGCTGGCGCGATGAGTACAAAAAGCCGGTCGTCCCCTTTAAACGCGTCCGGGCCCGCGAAATGTGGGATACGATCATGGAGTCGGCCTGGATGTCGGCCGAACCGGGCGTCGTCTTTTTGGAACGGATGAACGAGTACTCCAACGCTTGGTACTTCGAGGACCTCATCTCGACAAATCCATGCGGGGAACAGCCACTTCCCGGCTGGGGCGTCTGCAACCTCGGACATATCAACCTCTCCCGTTTCGCCCAGAGTGGAGAGGTCCTCTGGGATGACCTGCGGCGCGCGGTACGCTTGGGCGTACGTTTCCTCGACAACGTAATCGACGTAACGCCGTACTTCTTTGAGAAGAACGAGGACGTCCAGAAAGCCGAACGTCGCGTCGGATTAGGCACAATGGGCCTCGGCGAGATGCTCATCCATCTCGGCCTCAAATACGGCAGTGACGAAAGCATAGACTTCATCGATCGACTCTACCGCTTCATCGCGCACGAGGCGTACCTCGCCAGCATCGAGATCGCCGAAGAGAAGGGGCCCTTCCCCCGCTTTGATGCGGAGAAGTTCCTGCAGAGCCAATTTGTGGCGGGAATGTCCCAGGAGGTGCGGGACGGGATTGCCAAGCACGGAATCCGCAACGTCTGTATCCTCACTCAAGCGCCTACCGGTAGCACCGGAACGATGGTCGGCACCAGCACGGGCATCGAGCCGTATTACAGTTGGACCTATTGGCGCAACGGTCGGCTCGGCATGAAAGAAGTGAAGGAGCGGATCGTCGAGGATTGGTTTGCCCAACATCCTCACGTCGATCCAAAACTTGACAATCTACCCGACCACTTTGTAACGGCGATGGATTTGACGCCGCAGCAACACATCAAAGTACAGGCAGCGGTGCAACGCTGGACCGACTCAAGCATCTCCAAGACAGCCAACTGCCCCAGCGACTACACCGTTCAGCAGACCAAGGAGTTGTACGAGTACGCCTACCGTCTCGGGTGTAAAGGGGTGACGATCTACCGCGATGGCTCCCGTGACCAGCAGGTCCTCTCACGTATCGACGAGGAGTCGGAGAAGAGTGACGTGAGCGCTAGCGCTCAAGCTGTTTCGTTAACCTCCTCGCTTGAGACGCTGACGGAGGATGACGCGGGTAATGGTAGCATCGGTAATGCTGTCAACGGCAACGGTAACGGGGTCATCGAATTCGACCTCGCCCAGGAGACACGCACCGAGCACGTCCACAACGCTTGGGAACATCGTCCGCAAAAGCTGACCGGAGCGACGTACGAGTGGCCGACTCCACTAGGTAAGGCGTTTATCACGATCAACGAGCTCGACGGCCGGCCGGTAGAGGTTTTTGTAAACATCGGCAAGGCGGGTAGTGACGTCGCAGCGGCTTCCGAGGCGCTCGGTCGCTTGGTAACGCTCTTCCTTAAGCACGCCGCGATTCCAAGTACTGAAAAGAAGGTCTCGCTCCTCGTCGACCATCTAGCCAACATCGGAGGCTCCTCCTCCGTCGGATTTGGTGAGAATCGAGTCTCCTCGGTCCCGGACGCGATGGCGAAATCGCTGCGTAAGCACTTGTCGGAGAATGGAAGCGGCCTCAAGGTGAAGGTGAACGTGCGCGGCATGGATCTCTGCCCCACCTGTGGCGTCGCCGCTCTCGCTCGAGAGGAAGGTTGCTACGTCTGCAAGGCATGCGGCTACAGCAAGTGTTAAGGCTCGTTCGTCTCCCTTTACGCAGTTGACCGATTCGCTAATGACGGAGGACCGTACCATGCGTACGGTCCTCCGCTTTGCTGCTCCACTCACTCCCACCGCATCAATACGTTACGATTTCATCTCACGGACGCAGCCGTAGCAACCGGATACCATTCAGTGTTACAAGGATCGTAGCTCCCATATCGGCGATAATAGCCAACCATAAGGTGAGCCATCCCGGGAAGACGGCGAGGACGGCGACCAGTTTGATCACCAGCGAGAAGCCAATGTTCTGTTTGATCACCCGTAGCGCTGAACGACTCAATCGGACGGCAAACGGGAGTTTGCTAAGGTCATCCGCCATGAGAGCGATATCGGCAGTCTCCAGAGCCGTATCCGTTCCCGCGCCACCCATCGCGATCCCGACGGTGGCGGTAGCCAAGGCCGGGGCGTCATTGATGCCGTCGCCAACCATGGCAACCTCGCCGTACTGATGGTTCAGCTCTTTCACCGCGGCCACCTTATCTTCCGGAAGGAGTTCGGCACGGTAGTCATCGACACCGAGCTTGGCCGCAATGGCTCGAGCTGTCTGCTCGTTATCGCCCGTCAGCATAACGGTGCGTTCAATTCCGGCCCGTTTCAATTCCAAAATCGCGTCTTTGCTGCTTTTGCGGACTTCATCAGCAACGGCAATGATGCCCAGAAAACCGTCACCCGACCCCACGATCATCGCCGTCTTGCCCTCTTGCTGTAGGTCGTGAACCTGCTTCCGGGTCGGCTCGATCGACACTCCCTGTTCCTCGTACAAGCGCAGGTTGCCGATGTAGACACTCCGGCCCTCACTCACTCCTGTGGCACCACGGCCGGTAATGGCACTGAAGTCGTCGGCGGGATCTGGCCGTATGCCACGCTCCTCTGCCATTCTAACGATGGCCAGCGCAAGGGGGTGCTCCGAGTGAGTCTCGACGTTCACAGCGACTTGGAGCAGTTCGGTCTCGGAGCGTGCTTGCAAGGGGAGTAGGTCGGTGACCACCGGTTCGCCGCGCGTGAGCGTCCCGGTCTTATCGAAAGCAATCGATCTCAGGGCGCCTACAGCTTCAAGGTACACCCCACCCTTGACGAGGACGCCGTTTCGAGCCGCGTTACTGATCGCACTAACGATGGAAACGGGTGTCGAAACGACCAATGCGCAAGGGCACGCGACGACCAGCAGCGCCAGTCCCCGATAAACCCAGGCCCCCCATTCGTATCCAAGCGCTATAGGCGGGAGGAGCGCGATCGCGGCCGCCAAAGCAATCACCAATGGCGTGTACACGGCAGCAAAACGGTCTACAAATGCTTGAGAAGGCGCTCGTTCTGCTTGCGCCTCCTCGACCATGTGGATAATTTTGGCAATCGTCGTATCCTGGACTCGCCGCGTCACCTCGACTTCAAGAGCACCGTTGATATTGAGCGTGCCGGCGAACACTTCAGCCCCCGGCCCCTTCTCTGTGGGCACGGATTCACCCGTTATTGCCGCTTCGTTGATGGCGGATTCACCTTTGCTGATCCGCCCGTCCATAGCGATCTTTTCCCCGGGACGTATGACCATCACGTCACCGACGACGATATCCTCCACAGGCACCTCGGCATCCGTGGACGCTCTTCGTATCCGAGCAACCTTAGGGGCGATATCCATCAATTCTCGGATGGAGCGTCTGGCCCGTTGCATGGTCCACGCTTCCAGCATCTCGGAGACAGAGTACAGAAAAGCAACGACCGCGCCTTCCGCCCACTCCCCGATAGCAGCCGCACCAAGGACCGCGACGGTCATGAGGACACTCATGTTGAAGTTAAGACGAGGGAGAGCAAAAAAGGCCTTACGGGCATTCCCCCATCCGCCGGAGATTATCGCTAGGGTGTACAGAGGCAGATACAGCGTCGTGGCCGCTCCTAATTCCTCGCTGATGTATGCGGCCAGCAGACTGATGCCGGAGAGAATCACTCTGATCCGCTCCGGATTGAAACGCCCACTCGCTTCGCTCTCCGTCCGCCTCTCATCCACGGGGGTGATGGTGTAATCTTCAGCCCTGCCCTCCCGGCGGATCGCTTGGAGATCGACGGCGCCTTCGACCGTCAGCCTGCCCACCGTCGCATTCAGTTTTGCCCTGGTCACGCCAGGGAGAGCCGCGACGCTCCTTTCAAACTTCGCGGCACAATCCAGTCAGGAGATGCCGTCGACACGAAAGACCGAGATCGCGTCGGTCCCCAAAGCCTCAGGTTGACTCATGACTCTCGCCTCCTACATGCGTGCCCGCTGACTTGTAAACCAGGACGTCTCTTACGAGTTGACCGACGAGCTGATCGGTCAGGCGGTAGTACACAAGCTTACCATCTTTACGATAATCGGCTAATCCCAAGTGATTGAGAAGGCGAAGGTGATACGACGCCGTCGCTTTGCTCCCGCCGATGAGGGCCGCGACGTCACAGACACAAAGCTCGGCTTGACTCAGGGCGTAGACGATCTTGACGCGCGTCTCATCAGCCAGCGCTTTAAAGTGGGCGGCGACCCCTTCGATCCGATCGACTTCGGGTTTGAGCCTTGCAACTACCTCATCATCGACGTGATTAACTGCGCAGACAAGGTGCTCGCCTGCACGACTCTCACGACCCAGCTTCCGCGCCACGGCGTCCGCCCCTCTCGCTTTAAGTACAGCACTACTTAAGTACAGCACAACGGTAAAACGATCGTTTGACTGTGTGATGCTATTGTACGCACACCATCGTACGGCGGTCAATCATCCTCAGATCCCGAACGTTCATGGAATTAGGGGCTTGACAGCCGTCGAGCTTCTCTTGTACAATCAACAAACACGTACATCCTAGCTAATTGCATGATCGTTACCGAGAGCGATGAGAAGGATCAGTAGACGCCTACACTAATCGAGAGAGCTGCTGGTTGGTGCAAAGCAGTGCGGTGACGGCGCCGAAACTCCCCTTCGAGCTGCTTGGCTGAAATCGTCGGGCTTAAAGCCTGTCGCAGAGTAAGTCGAGACGGAAGCTCCCGCCGTTATCCCGGGAGACGGTATCGGATGGATTGCCATCCCGTACCGGATTTGAGTGGGCGACGTATGTCGCCAACATGAGTGGTACCGCGGAAATTTAGACCTTTCGTCTCATATTGAGACAAAAGGTCTTTTTTATTGGGCCACGGCCCAAAAACATCAAACGAGAAGGAGCGCGCTAGGCATGAAGAGACTGGAGATTTTCGATACGACGCTGAGAGACGGCGAGCAATCCCTTGGCATCACCCTTAAGGCAGACGAAAAACTCGAAATCGCCCATCAGCTCGCCCGGCTCGGCGTGGACATTATCGAGGCCGGCTTCCCCGCCTCCTCTCCAGGCGACTTTGAAGCCGTGCGACGCATTGGGTCAGAGGTTCGCAACGTCTCAGTGTGCGGACTGACTCGGGCTCATCGCGGGGATATCGACGTCTGTGCCGACGCGCTCAGGACCGCCGAACATCCAAGGATTCACACGGGCATTGCGACCTCCAAAGTACACATGGAACGTAAACTCCGAAAGAGCCCGGACCAGGTCCTTGAGATGGCGGCCGATGCCGTCCGTCACGCTAAGAGCTACGTCTCTGATGTCGAGTTTTACGCCGAGGACGCCTTTCGCAGCGACCCAGAGTTTCTGCGTAAGATCTTTAGGGCGGTGATTAAGGCCGGTGCTACCGTGATCAACATTCCGGACACCGTGGGGTATGCGACCCCCTGGCAGTTTGGCGAGTTGGTGAGCTGGCTGCGCGAGAACGTCGAAGAGATGAGTCATGTCACGATCAGTGTCCACTGCCACAATGATTTGGGGATGGCGACTGCCAACTCGTTGGCCGGAGTTCAGGCCGGCGCCACTCAAGTCGAGGGGACGATCAACGGCATTGGTGAACGGGCCGGAAATGCCGCTCTCGAAGAGATCATCATGGCGATTTACGCCCATCGAGAGTCGTTCGGAATCGACCTCGCAGTGGATACGACACAGATCGCGGCGACCAGCGCACTGGTCTCTACGCTGACCCAGGTGCCGGTGCAACCGTTTAAGGCGATTGTTGGCAGTAACGCCTACTCGCATGCGTCAGGGATCCACCAGGACGGCGTCTTAAAGGATCGCGATACCTACGAGATCATTCGACCTGAGACCGTCGGTTTTCGCGAGAATCGCCTCGTCCTCACAAGTCGCTCGGGACGGCATGCACTGCGTACACGTATGGCGCAGCTCGGCCATACCATCACCGCTGATGCGATTGAGCCGGTCTACCGCCGCTTCCTTGAAGTGGCCGACACCAAGGGACAAATATCGGACGCCGACCTCAACGCCATTGCGCACGAGATGGCTGCCGACGCGTCGGCAGCTCGCTAGAAGCGCCGAAGTACACAAAGGGCAGCCCTCCCATGAGGGGGCTGCCCTAACGTTTGCGCGAATTCATCGTCATTGTGTGCGCAACAAAAACAACGACTTTCAGTCTCTAGCTACAGGTTTCAGCTTCGCCCTCGTGATCCTCAGTCCGAAACGAGCTGCCGCACCCACACGTACGTACCGCGTTTGGATTGTGAATCGCAAAGCCGCCGCCCATCAGAGCGTCCTTGTAATCGATCTCCGAGCCTTGGACAAACTGCGCGGACTGCGAATCGACCAACACCTTAACTCCGTCCATCTCTATGATGGTATCATCATCGTTCACATAATCCAGTGCAAGCCCGTAACTGAGCCCACTGCACCCGCCGCCCTTAACAAAAAGCCGGAGGGCCAGCTGATCCTTATCCTCGCGCTCATCAAGAATCTCGCGCACCTTTACTGCCGCTTTCTCGGTCAACGTCACCATTCGGCGAATCCCTCCTGTAGTGTATTATAAACGCTCCTGCCTACCGAATGCAATCAACCCGCCCCTCTAGTGGAAGGCGCACGAACCCGCCCCAACAGGCGCAGCCCGTTATAGGTGACCAACAACGTAGCGCCCACGTCGCTGGCGATCGCCATCCACAACGTTAAGTCTCCACTCAGCAGCAAGATGAGCGCGAGCACTTTGATACCGATCGAGCAGGCGACGTTCTGGCGAATCACCCGGACGGTTCGCCGGGCCAAGACGACGAGTAGTGGCACTCGCGAGAGATCGTCACCCATGATCTCGATGTCGGCGCTATCCAAGCTCGCGTCGGAATTCGCTACACCCATCGCCACACCGACGTGGGCCTTCGCGAGCGCTGGACGGGCCTTTACACCATCGCCGACCATCGCCACCCGTCGCCCCTCCTGACGCCACGTCTCAACCGCCTTCACCTTGCCCTCCGGCAAGAGCTCCGCTCGCATCTCGTCGAGAGCCAAACGCTCTGTCAGGCGGGATGCGGCCCGACGGTTATCCCCTGTCAACATAGCGACGTATTGGATCTGACCCAATTGTCGCAGGCGCCGGATCGCTCGGACACTCTCTTCCTTTAATGAGTCCGAAAGAGCGAAGAGTCCTACGATGCGGAGGCCCTCAGCCAGACCGACAACCGTCTTTCCCTCCGCCTCCAGTTCGTGCGCCAGGACCGGCGCCTTTGCGAGCTCCACGCGTTCGCCCATCAGATACCGTAAGCTGCCGACACGGTAAACGACGCCGTCCCGCTTCGCCAAGACGCCGAGCCCGGGCCGCGCTTCAAAGCCGCCGATCGGATCAACGTCGACTTCAGCAGCTTCGGCCGCGGCGACGATCGCACGGGCAATGGGGTGCTTCGACTCCCACTCGACCCCCCCGGCCACGGCCAGGATCCTCTCGGGAGTCGAATCGTCCAGCGGGAGGATCTCCGTCACCTCGAGCCTCCCCTTGGTTAAGGTGCCCGTTTTTTCGAAGAGAACCGTGTCTACGTCGGCGAGCGCCTCGAGTTGCTCGCCTCCTTTGATGACCACGCCGGTGCGAGCCGCATTGGCGAGTGCGGAGAGAGTCGCGACGGGCGCTGCGATGACTAAAGCGCAAGGGGACGAGAGGACCAACAGCATTAGCCCTCGGTAGATCCACGGAGGGAACGGCTCTCCCAGTACGAGTGGGGGCAGTGCAGCAACTCCGAGTGCCATCACCGTCACGACCGGCGTGTAGATCCGGGCGAATCGAGCGACGAAGGGAGCCAACGGCGCCGTCTTACCTTGAGCCTCCTCGACCAGGCCGACAAGGCGCACGAGAGTGCTTTCAGAAGCCGGCCGGTCGGCCTGCATCGTTAACACGCTCTCGCCATTCAACGCTCCGGCGAAGAGGGGATCTCCCGGTCGTTTTTCAACCGGCACCGCTTCTCCCGTGATCGATGACTCGTTGACAAACGACTCTCCTTCGACGATCGTACCGTCGACCGGAATTCTCTGTCCGGGGTGTACCACACATACGTCCCCAACTACCACGTCCGCTGTGGGTAGGAGGCGCTCTTCCCCGTCGCGTGAGACAGCGCATTGATCCGGGATGAGCGAGAGCAACTTTGAGACCGAATTGCGAGCGCGCTCAAGACTACGTGCCTCGAGGAGCTCACCAAGGGAGAAGAGGAGAATGACGGTTGCGCCTTCGAGCCACTCCCCGATTACCACGGCGCCGAGCGTAGCGACGCTCATCAGCACCTTGACATCCAACGAGCGGCGCATGATCGCGAAAAAGGCGCTGCGAAACGGGAAGACGCCGCCGCTGACGATCGACGCGATCAATAGCAACTGCTGCATCCGCAGATCAATCCACGGAACAACGTCCGCCGTCGCGGCCATCAACAAGAAGAGTCCGCAGAAAAGCGTGAGGGGCAGCCTGAGTGCCAGGGCGCTCGAGCTTCGTGGGGGCCGTCCGAACGCCGTAACGCGAACGGCGTGATAACCTGCCTGATGGGCCCGCCTGATCACGTCGTCGGGGCTCACCTGACCCCAGACGTGGAGCTTTGCGGCGCCGTAGTTGAGATGGACACGCGCCACGCCGTCCATCCCGGCAACAATCCGCTCAAACTGAGCGGCACAATCCGCTCATGTGATGCCGGTGAGGCGAAATGTGAGCGGATTCTCCAGGCGTTTTGCTGACGCATCCGCAACGGGCTTAGCCACGGGAGAGACTCACGCTCCCTTGTGATTGTCGATACGCACTATGGCTCACTTGCGGCCCCCGGAGCCGGACGATCAAGTCGCCCGATCTACATAGACCATTCGCTTCACACTACGCGACACCAAACGAGGATGTGCCGCTCACTCTTAACGCTCGACTTAAAGCTTGGACATAATCTCCGTGACGACACGGCCGGCGAGGTTGGGAGTCCCATAGGCGAGGAGCAGGGTCATGCCAATGAACATGGTCAATGTAAAGAGTAGTTTCGCCGCAGGCTTTAAAGTATCGGGCACTCGGACAAGCGGCAAGTTGCCGCCCATGATGAGGCCGAGCATTCCCGTTGTAAAGGCGCCTCCGCCCACTAAAGCCACGATCAGATCCAACCAAACACTTTCACTCACGAGCGCACCTCCGTCGCATGCTTCACTAGCCGTCAGTTCATTTCATGATCACTATCGTTATTTCCTGCCATCCCTGGCGCAATGCTTCATTAGCTTAAAGAGCCTCCCAAATCCTCCGGCAGGGGATTCACTCAAAGGCAACGAAGCACTAACAGTTATTTGGGCTATTAGCCACTCTTGGGGGAGGACTCACGAGAACCATGCACAAGATCGCAGTCATTCCAGGCGACGGTACGGGTCCCGAGGTCGTACGCGAAGGCCTCAAGGTGCTCGCAGCCGCCGCTCAAAAGTATGATTTCCGCTATGATACGCAAACGTACGACTTTGGCGGCGACCGGTACCTCCGCACCGGTGAAACCGTGCCGGAGTCGGCGGTCGAGGAGTTGCGCGCCCACGACGCCATTCTCCTCGGTGCCATCGGCCATCCCGATGTAAAGCCGGGCGTCCTGGAGAAGGGCATCCTGCTCTACCTTCGCTTTGAGCTCGACCTGTACATCAACCTGCGGCCCGTCAAGTTATATCCGGGCGTCGAGACGCCCCTCAAGGACAAAGGCCCCGACGACATCGACTTTGTCGTCGTGCGTGAGAATACCGAGGGACTCTACACCGGCTCCGGCGGATTCCTTAAATATGGGACGCCCGACGAAGTCGCAGTACAGGAGTCGATTAACACGCGCAAGGGCGTCGAGCGTTGCCTCCGCTACGCCTTTGAGTATGCCCAGCGGCGAAACAAGGGGAACAAATTGACGCTGTGCGGCAAAACCAACGTCCTCACCTACGCGTGGGATCTTTGGGAGCGCGCCTTCCATGAACTTGGCAAGGAGTATCCCGGTATCGAGCGCGACTATGCGCACGTCGATGCGACCGTCATGTGGATGGTAAAGAACCCCGAGTGGTTTGACGTGATCGTGACCGACAATATGTTTGGCGACATCATTACCGACTTGGGCGCCATGGTGCAAGGCGGAATGGGAATTGCCGCCGGCGGAAACATCAATCCCGAGACGGTTGGTATGTTTGAGCCGATCGGAGGCTCAGCGCCAAAGTACACCGGCCAAAACGTGATCAACCCGCTAGCAGCGATCTCGTCGGTCGCCATGATGCTTGATACGCTGGGTGAGACCCGTGCTGCTGAGGGTATTGAGAATGCCGTCATGACTGTGTGTGAAAAGCATATCAAGAGCTTATCCGCCGGCAGGATGGGGTACTCCACCAGCGAGGTCGGGGACCTCGTCTGCAACAACCTGTAGCCCTAAACACTACTCTAACGGGAAGCGGGACAGGACGAAATGCCCCACGTCGATCAATCCGATTTTTTGATCGTTGGCAGCGGAATCGCCGGGCTGGCAACCGCGATAAAAGCGAGTCGGTATGGCCGCGTGCGCGTGATTACAAAGGGTAAGGTCTTGGACAGCAACACTCGTTATGCGCAAGGGGGTATCGCCGCGGCGATCGGGCCGGGCGATACTCCCGACAGCCACCTGCACGACACCCTCAAGGCCGGACATGACCTTTGTCTCACCGACGCCGCCGCGGTTTTGGTGCAGGACGCGCCGCTGCGCGTCAAGGAGCTGATCGAGCTCGGCGCCCAATTTGACCTGGCCCCGGACGGCTCTCTTTCGCTTGGACGCGAAGGCGCGCACAGCCGCAATCGCATTCTGCACGCCCGGGGCGACGCGACAGGTTTCGAACTGGCTGAAGTATTGGCCAACCGGATACACTCCACGCCCGACATCTCCCTCTCAGAGCACCACCACGCAATTGATCTCATCGTACACGAGGGCCGCTGCATCGGAGTGAGCGCGTTCAATCAGGTCGGGGAACCCACCATTCTCTTGGCCAGAGCCGTCGTCTTGGCCACAGGCGGCTGCGGTCGCGTTTACAAGCACACCACCAACCCCTCGGTCGCTACGGGTGACGGCTTCGCTATGGCTGCACGTCAAGGTGTACCACTTTGGGATATGGAGTTCGTGCAATTTCACCCCACCGCATTGGCCCGGGACGATGATCCTATGGTGCTCATCTCCGAAGCCGTCCGCGGCGAGGGCGCGTACTTGGTGAACGCGCGAGGAGAACGATTTATGCCCGGGCGTCACCCTCAGGGTGATCTCGCCCCTCGTGACATTGTCGCCCGAGAGATCTTTAAGGAGATGGGGCACGGGACACAGGTGTACCTCGACGCCTCCCCGATCGGCGCTCGATTCCCCGACCGCTTCCCCACCATCCATCAAGCCTGTCTCGAGCGAGGGATCGACCCGCGCCACGCTCTCATTCCGATCACCCCTGCAGCCCACTTCATCATGGGTGGTGTGCGCACGGATACAGGAGGACGCACGTCCCTCTCCGGTCTCTTTGCCTGTGGTGAAGTCGCCTGTACGGGAGTGCACGGAGCCAACCGCTTAGCGAGCAACTCGCTCTTGGAAGGGCTCGTCTTTGCCGAACGCATCGCGCGAAATTTAGGTCAGGAGCTCAGCGCGCCCCTTCCGAAGACCGATGCGTCACATCCAATTCACGAACAGGCGGCGACGTTGCCCGCACTGATCCCCGAGTCCGAGACGTGGGAGCTTAACGTGAAGCTGCGTGAGATCATGTGGAAGTATGCGGGCATCGTTCGTAATGCTGAAGGTTTAACAAGGGCACGAGAAGCCCTTGAGGAGCTCGAGACACAGGTGCCCCCCGGAGCTTGGAGCTTACGCAACATGCTCCTTACAGGGCGACTGATCGTCAACGCCGCCATTCAGCGCGAAGAGAGCCGCGGCGGTCACTTCCGAGAAGATTTCCCACAAGAGCGCGAATCCTGGCGAGGGAGGCACATCATAGTATGAGCAGGCTAAATCCATTATTGTACCAGGAGTTACTCCAAGGAGCGCTCATTGAGGACATTGGACGGGGCGATCTCACGTCGGAGGCCATCATCCCGGGCGACCTATTGGCCGAGGCCGTCATGCGCAGCAAAGCCTCCGGGAGAGTCGCCGGGCTCGAAGTGGCTGCCCGCGCGTTCACGCTTGTGGACGAGTCCCTTAAGACGTTGCTGTGCGTCGGCGACGGCGACGACGTCAAACCAGGCGATACCCTCTTGCGCGTCCAAGGGTCGGCAGCCTCGATCCTGACGGCCGAGCGAGTCGCGCTCAACTTTGTCCAGCGGCTCTCCGGCATTGCGACGGCGACCGCGAATGCTGTTACCGGAACCGCCGGAACCAAGACGATCGTAGTGGACACGCGCAAGACCACTCCAGGGCTGCGCATCTTGGAGAAGTACGCCGTGCGCATGGGCGGAGGTCGCAATCACCGCTTCGGTCTTGATGACGCCGTGATGATCAAGGAGAATCACATTGCCGTCTCAGGCTCCATTGCAAATGCGGTAGCCAAAGCCCGGTCGTACCTCGGACACATGCACAAAGTTGAAGTCGAAGTAGAAAACCTTAGGCAAGTCGAAGAGGCGCTGGCAGCAGCGGCCGACGTGATTCTACTCGACAACATGGACCTTGAGACCATGGCCCAAGCGGTCCGCATGATCGATGGTAGGGCGTACGTCGAAGCATCGGGCGGAATCAAACCCGACGATGTGCCTGCCGTTGCGGCCACCGGCGTCGACGTCATCTCGCTCGGATGGATCACCCACTCCGCCCCTGCCCTAGACATCAGCCTCGAAGTGACGCCGGCGACATAAAAAATTCAGGCCCCTAGTCTCGTCGGCAACCGATGAACGTTATATCAACGTCATTCGTTGCCGGCGCGCACTCGCTCTATGAGACGCTCATATGCAGCCTGCAGTCGCCGCGTGATCGGACCGACTCGACCGCCACCGACCGGCTCGTCGTCGACGCGTACCACGGGCATAAGTTCCGTGGTGGTACTGGAGATAAAAAGCTCATCAATGTTAGAGACGGTCTCTCGATGGACATCGCCCTCGTCCACGGGGATCCCCTCTTCCCCGGCGAGACCCACAATCAGGCGACGTGTAATACCCGGGAGAATCTGAGGTCCCTCGGGGTGGGTGATCAATGCGCCGTCCCGGACGGCGAAGACATTTGACGATGCCCCTTCGGTAATCACCCCATCCCGCACAAAGAGCGCCTCGTATGTGCCCCGTTCGCGAGCCTCCTGCTTTGCCAAGACGTTTGGCAGGAGGCCGATCGACTTGATATCGCAACGCGCCCAGCGGGTGTCCGGTAACGAGATGCACGAAGCGCCTTGGCGGAGCAACGACTCGTCGGGCCGAGAGACTTCCCGTGCAATCATAAAGCACGTCGGCTCCGTTCCCGCGGGAGGGAACGCGTGGTTACGCGGGGCCACCCCTCTTGTTACTTGAATGTACAGGGTGCCATCGCGCACCTCGTTGCGCGCGACCAATGCCAATCCCTGCTGCGCCAAATCCGCTACATTCAACTCCGGCAGCCGAATGGCGCGAGCCGATCGCACGAGACGTTCCATGTGCTCGTCCAACGCCAAGGGGTATCCCCCGTAAAACCGCACAACTTCGTACACGCCGTCAGCGAAAACGTTGCCGCGATCCTCTACAGGGAGAAGGGCTTCCTCGCGAGGGACAAACTTTCCGTTTATGTAGACGACTTCGGACATCTCTAACACCCACTCTCAGCGCTCATTCTCTTCGACTACGTGGCTCCATTCGTGTGCACTCCGACCTAGATCGTCTGGGTCGAAACTACCGAGAAGGCCTTTGTATATTGCACCTTTCCATCAACCTCAACGATGAGTCGCCAGTCCCCCACAAGCTGTTGGGCCTGCTCCACAGCGACCATACTCCGTCTAAAGATACGCCCTGGGCCAGGATCCGGCCGCCTCGCGTGACCCTGATCGACCTGCACCGTCTCCCAACCCTGGGCATCCATCCGCTGCCATGTCACCTTGTACGCCGCCGGCTCTCCATCGCCGCCACCGCGCACCCACCGCCAAAAGGCTGCTACCGCGAAGGGCGACTGCGGAGGTCGGCGCACGCGCTCATCCACCAAGGTCCACCCACTCGCATCGTTGGGATCCAGCCAGAGAACGGCCGCATCGACGAGAAGGTATGAAGCGAAGTAGCGTTCGTACCGCGTCTCAATAGCCGCCTTAAGGTCAGGGGCCCCTTGGCCAACGACCGCGCCAAACGAGAGCGGCGAAAGCCCGCCCCACAGAAAGAGTAAGATGGCCGCAGCAGCAAAGATGCGCTCCGCCGGCGGCGTCTCAGTCTGATTGACCAGATAGGGAGAGTGTGGCAGTCCCAGCACGCCGGCAGCAAAGAAACCACCGACGAAGCCGCCAAGGTGAGCAAACTGGTCGATATTGGGGACACTCAACCCCATGATCACGTTGAGTCCGAGAATTTGTAGAAACGCGGAATCGATCGGAAGCCATCGCAGCGGGAGCCGCCGCAGACGAAAATGTAGGGTGTAACCCATCAATGCAAAGACGGCCGCAGAGGCGCCAACCGAAAGAGAGTCGGGTCGAGCAAGCAGACTCGTGAGAAACCCCGTCACTCCACCGATCAGATAGACGGCCATAAAACCGCCACGCCCCGCCAGTTCCTCAACGATTCGTCCAAAGACGTATAGGGCGTACATGTTAAAGAGGAGGTGCGGCACGCCCGAGTGGATGAAGTTGGCCACGATGAGACGATACCATTCACCCGCCCAGATGGCCTGTGACTTAGCGCCCCACACCAGGAGTCGACCCTCGAGGAGGATGTCGAGGAGAAAGGCGAGCGCTGAGATTCCAATGAAGATGATGGGACCCCTGGTCAACTCAGAACGCTGCACCGACGGATCAGGACCTCCTCGACTCCCCGACTGTGATACCGGCATGCCATGCATATGTATATGTACGCTGACGTGGGGTTCGTTTAGAGCGCTACTTTAATCTCCCCGTCTTCTACCTTTACCTCGTACGTCTCGATAGGCGCCCAGGCCGGCAACGAGAGGGCCTGCCCCGTCTTTACGTTAAAGCGGGCGCCGTGGCGTGGGCACTCAATCTCCTCGCCGTTCAAGAGGCATCCTTCTGTGAGCGACGCCTCGGCGTGCGAGCAGGTGTCATCGGTTGCGTAGATCGTGCCCTCCACATTGTACAAGGCAACCTTGCGCCCGCCGACGATGACGCACGTACACTGACCGGGCTCAAGATCTGCACTCTTTGCAACTGCAACGAAATCTGCCATATGTCGATCGTTACCTCCACGCTTGAGTCTCAGTTTGCTGTGTCCCAATGCTCGACGAGAGAAGGCTCCCCGTCTACGTCCGACCGGGGAGCCTCCACATAACTGTTACGTGCCGACCGGAATGCTTAACCGACGGAGCCTTCCATCTCGAGCTCGATCAAGCGATTGAGCTCCACCGCATACTCCATCGGCAACTCCTTCGCGAAGGGCTCAAAGAAGCCTTGCACGATCAACATCGTCGCGTGCTCTTCATCGAGACCCCGACTTTGCAGGTAGAAGAGCTGCTCCTCGGAGACCTTACTCACGGTCGCCTCGTGCTCCATGGTCACGTCATTCTCGAGGACCTCGATGTAGGGCACTGTGTCGGACCGGGAGCCGTCGTCGAACATCAGCGCGTCGCAGTCCACCTTGATCTTGGAGCCGTGAGAGCCTTTGGAGACGTGAGCCAAACCCCGGTACGTCGTGTGCCCGCCGCCGAAGCTGATCGATTTAGAGACGATCTTGGAGGTCGTCTCCGGCGCCGCATGAATCACCTTCGCCCCGGCGTCCTGGTGTTGGTTGGGGCCCGCCATGGCAACCGACACGATGTCAGCCCGCGCGCCCTTGCCCAACATGTACACCGCGGGGTACTTCATCGTCAGTTTCGAACCCAGGTTCCCGTCGACCCACTCCATCGTGGCATCCTGATACGCGACAGCTCGTTTGGTGACGAGATTGTACACGTTGTGCGACCAATTTTGAATCGTTGTGTAACGGCACTGAGCGCCCTGCTTCGCAATGATTTCGACGACCGCGCTATGCAGCGCTTCTGTGGTGTACGTCGGCGCCGTGCACCCCTCAACGTAGTGGACCTTACTGCCGGGCTCGCAAATAATAAGCGTACGCTCAAACTGCCCCATATTCTCCGCGTTAATGCGGAAGTAAGCCTGCAAGGGAATGTCGACCTCGGCCCCCTCGGGCACGTATACGAAGCTACCACCGCTCCACACCGCGGTATTGAGGGCGGCAAACTTATTGTCGGCAGGAGGGACCACGGTCCCGAAGTACTCCCGCAAGATCTCGGGATACTCGTGTACGGCCGTGTCCGTATCGCAGAAGATAACCCCCTGCTCCTCGAGGTCTTTACGCATACTGTGGTAGACCACTTCCGAGTCGTACTGGGCAGAGACCCCAGCCAAAAACTTCCGCTCGGCTTCCGGGATGCCCAGCCGGTCGAAGGTGTTTTTGATATCCTCCGGTACTTCGTCCCACGAGCGGCCCTGCATGTCGGTGGCGCGCACGAAGTAGTAGATATCGTCGAAGTTTAACTCACTCAGATTGCCGCCCCAGGTGGGCATCGGTTTGGATTCAAAGATCTCAAAAGCCTTGAGGCGGAAATCCGTCATCCAGCCCGGCTCGTTTTTCATCTCGGAGATCTGCTGCACGATCTCTCGGGTGAGCCCCTTTTGCGACTTAAAGGTGTGCTTCTCAGGGTCCCGAAAACCGTATTTATACTCGGTGCTAAGATCGAGTTGGCTATCTGCCATATCTCGTCGCAACCTCCCTAATGTATCCGCATCACTTCAGTGCATCCATGCGGGATAATCGAACCCGAAACAGGTAAGCGTAATAGGCGTCGCCCTAAAGCGGAGTCCCTCCACGCGTATAGTTATAGGGTAAATCTTTCTACTGCAAACGTCAAGGTTGCCCAGATCTCGGTGGGTATTCCTACCAGACGCGGCAACCCGTTTAACAATCGAGATTTCAAGCAAGGAGGAGGAGTCGTGGCTCGCATCCTCGTGGATATGGACGGAGTCCTTTGTAACCTACTCGGGAAATGGCTGACGGCGTACAATCGCGAGTATCAAGATACGCTCGAGCCTAACGCGCTCAAGACGTGGGGACCCCACCGATACGCCCGTGCGGGCAAAGCGGTCTACAAGTACCTATCCCAACCGGGATTCTTTCGCGACCTCGAGCCGCTCCCCCATGCGGTGGATAGCGTCCGGACGCTCGTCGACGACGATCACGACATCGTGATCGTCACGTCGGCAAAGAACGGGCACAAGGAGAAGATTGAGTGGGTGCGGGAGCACCTCCCCTTCCTGCCCCAAGAGAATATTGTATTCGCGCACCGCAAGGCGTTGGTACGCGGGGATGTGTTGTTTGACGACGCGCCGCACAACCTTGAAGCGTTTCAACCGTACGGTCTATCGGTCGCAATGGCGTACCGCTACAACGAAGGTGTCGATTGCCCACGTGTACCCGATTGGCCCGGCTTTCTCGAGTTGATCCGCGCCCGTTTTCCCACGCCGGTGTACCGTTAGAGAGCCTTGCAATACTGCTGGTGATTCATGTAAGCTTTAGTATGAGACAACTTTGCACGGGGAGGCGGTCCAATAATGGCCGTTACCGAAGAGCAAGTACGAGAAGCGCTCTCTGCCGTAAACGATCCCGAGCTCGGGTTTAACATCGTCGATCTCGGCCTGGTCTACGACGTCCTGGTCGAAGGGAACTCCGTCAACGTCACCATGACTCTCACTTCAATGGGCTGCCCCGTCGGTCCACAAATGGTCGCGGAGGCCAAAGCCGCAGTCGAGTCGCTTGAGGAAGTCGACGAAGCCCAGGTAAACTTGGTCTTTAGTCCTCCGTGGGGCCCCGACAAGATGCGCGAAGAGCTCCGGTGGATCTTTGGACGCTAGGAGTGTGCCGGCACCCGTGAACGCCCACAACGAATCACCATCCCTCGACCCTGAGTACCTCAGCTTTGTATCGCTATTCAACGACAGGCAGTACGAGCTGAGCAACCAGACGCTTATGCCCTTATGGCAGGCAAATGTGAGCAATCGTTTTTACAAAGGGCTCATCCAGTTGGCCGGCGCCTACCAACATTGGAGCACCGGCAACGCGTTCTGGACTGAAGACCTCTTTGCGTCCGCCTATAATTTGTTAAAGAATTACGCGCCGCTCCACAAAGGGCTCGACGTCGAAAGACTCCTCGACGAGATTGAAGCGTGCAACCAGGTGGCACGCAGGGCGAAAGAAGCGGGCGAGTTGTCACCGACAGAAGAGATGCCGCAGATTCAACTCGTTTTGAAAGAGTAAATCAGAATCAATCCCCTTGCGACGAACGATCGCTCAGCTATCGTTCGTCGCTCGCACGAGACACTACGAGAGCCTGCGTTCCAGCAGAGGGTACGCAGGCTCTTTGTCACTTCTGCTAACGCGCCCCACTCGTGCGCTTAGATCACATCGGGAGTCCGGCCCACGAGGAGGTCGAAACGGGAGCGTTCTAACTGAAGTGTTAGTTCAGCAGCCACCCGGTCGAGGATCGCTGCTTGTAGCGATCGCCGGCGGGCGGAGAATTGCGCCTCCGATAAGACGCCTTGGGCGGCCTGCTGCTGGGCCACGGAGACGTCAAGCCGCCGTAGCTCTTCGACTGCAACAGCGATCTCGAGCGAGCGGCCGGCACTCTCGATCGAATGCAGGCTTTCCGTCACGGCTTCGGAGACCGACCGTATGGCCGTGTCATACGCCGTTTGGGCGCGTTCAAGGTTGAGTTCGGCCGACTCCACTGCGCGGCGGCGCCGACCGGCGTCGCTCAGAGCGTAACTCCCGGACACGCCGACCAACCAGTCAACTTCGCCGCTCAGGTCCTGCTCGACTCGTCCGTTGAGCGAGAGGCTCATGCCGGAATTGCGCCGTGCCGCCGCTACCGCCTGTTTCGCATCCTCTAGCGCTTTGCCCGCTGCCCTCACGTCCGCGGAGACCGCGACGGCGGCCTGAATCGCCTCCTCCTGGTCAGGCAGATCGGTAGGTCCTCTAACCACGTCGGTCAAGGTGGACTCGTCCAGTTTGGAGAGGACGATCTCAGCGGGCCTGCGCCCAATTAACCGGGCGAGTTGGCTCCGAAGCTTTGCCACCTGAGCTCGCCTGGAGGCCACACTCTCCCGGTGCTCCAGCAGAACGATCTCCTGGTTGATCTTGTCAGACATCGATGCTCGCCCCGCCGCGATGGCCTCTTCGACCTGCGTCAGCTTCGCCCGCGCCTCATCCTGCATAGCTTCGGCCAAACGGAGCCGTTCCACGTTAAGCTGGAGTGTTCGATACAGTTGGAGAGCGTTGAGTCCGGCCTCGGCTCTAGCCCTAGCCAGCGCTGTGCGCGCCTCGGCTATTGCATGCTCGGCGCCCGCGAGCGCCGTCCACTCGCGTCGATCCGTTGCCGGTGGCCAGAGTTGGTATGTGACTGACACCGCATTGCCTGTCGTGTCCGAGTTCGGAGGCTTGGAATAGGCCGTGGCCGTCCACGACATACCCGCGCCCAGCGCGCCGGTGGCGCGTACCGACGCGTCGGCGTCCACGCGACGGGATTCGTCAATTTCAGCGGATGCGCTCAATGTCACACCCGTTCCATAGGCGCTGCGGGCCTCTTCGAGCGCGATCTGTGCGGATCGAAGCGCTCGTTCTGCTGAGACGACCTCCTCAGAGCGCTGAACCGCCAGATTGACGGCCTCCTCGAGATTGAGCGGATCTGATGAAACGGCATAAGCGGGTACACTGGCCAGAGCAATGACGAGGGCGAGACCCCACCACCTGCCGAGCACACCCCGCGCACCGCGTCTAAGCTTCATGTGCTCCATTACCAAAGGGCTCTCCTCCGACGAGCTTTTGGAGCGTCAAGACGGCGCTGAAGTAGTTACGCAGAGCCGTGAGACGCCCTTTCTCCGCCTCGGCCAAGGTTGCGTCGGCCTGAATCAATTCGCTTTGGGTCTTTAGGCCTGCATCGAATTGCTGGCGTACCAACGAGTGGCGCTCAAGGGCCAGTTCAAACTGTATCTCTTCCAATTCAAGCAAACTGCGTGTGCGCGCGACTTCGTCAAAAGCCCGCACAACACTGAGGCGAAGGTTGCGACGTGCATCCTCCAGCTCGAGTTTGGCGATTTCGACCGCTAGGTCGGCCGTCTCTTGGTCCAGGGGAGCCACACCTTCTGCCAACGCCCGTTCGCGATCCAACGTCACCAGGGCGAGCTTTGACTCGGCTCCAACGAGCGCGGCGCTGTGGTCCGTCGCTCGCTCCAGTGCGGTCTCCAAATCGATTGAGACCTCGGGCGGAACTGGCTTTTTATCTAGGACGGGCAGCGCATCAGCCGTCGTCCCCAACATGATTGCGAACGCTTCCCGCTCCTCGAGAAGACTCTTCTCCGCACGACGGGCAGCAAGCTCTGCCGTCCCGACTTCCACCTCCGCGTCAAGCAGATCGAGCCGACCGGCCGTGCCCATGCTCGCCTTGCGGCGCGTGCTTTCGAGCGTGAGGAGAGCCACCTCCAGCTCTGCAGCGGTAATCTCCACGTCGAGTTCGGTTGCGAGGAGTGTAAAGTACCTCGTCACGGCGCTCGCCGCCACATCCGCCTGCCGAGTGGCAAAAGTGATTTGGGCCGTGCGCAAATTTGACTCGGCAGAACGCCGGTTGTACGCAGAGTCACTCAAGAGGTTGAGGGCCACGTTCTTCTCGTACGTGATGCGCGCATTCTCCAAATTAAGCTGAGCGATCTGAGACGCTAAGTCGTGCGCCAAGGCTTGTTCAGCAGCTTCTTGAACGCCGAGCGCGCCTGCCCCGGCATCGGACTCGGCTGCCAAAGCCGGCCACGAGGCAAACAAGAGCCCAAGCGCGGTGAGGAGCGTTAAAGCCACTGAGTGATACCGAACGCGGACAAGTAACGACATCGACAATCCCCTCTCATATATAAGAAATCGTATAAGAAACGTGGATACTTCATTAAGCGCCTTCAAGCTGATCACCTTCAAATTGCCTGGAGACAAGCGCGGGCTCGCAAGGGTTTGCTACAGAGTCGCAAGAATCTTTAGTTATGACAGCGCATAAACGAGCCGAGTACCAAGAGGCGAAGTCCATGGATCGCGCGGCAACCTCGACAACCATCCCATCCGACGCCGAACTCATCGACGCGGTCTCACACGGCGACGAGCAGGCGCTTGCGCACCTTTACGACCGATACGGAGGCCTTTTGTACTCGTTCTCCATCCGCATGTCCGGCGATCCTGAGCTGGCTGAGGAAGCCGTACAAAACGCATTTCTCTCCGCATGGAAAGCAGCCGGCACCTTTGACGCGGCTCGCAGCTCTCTCTCCACATGGTTGGTAGCAATCGTCAAGAACCGTACACGAGACTTACTGCGCCAAAAAGGGCGGGCCCCCATCACGCAAGAGCTTAATCCCAACCTACTCTACGCAGAGGATGGGGATCCGTCTTTGCAAACCGAGGAGCGCCTGCGTGCTGAAGCCGTACACCGCGCCCTCGCAACACTCCCCCGCGAGCAGTACGAAGTTCTCCATCTCACCTATTTTCTCGGCCTCTCTCACCGCGAAGCCTCCGGACGTTTGGCCATTCCTCTCGGCACAGTAAAGAGCCGCATTCGACTCGCCCTCGAGCGACTCAGTCACCTTCTCTCTCAAGGAAAGCTTTAACTCGCAGACTTCCATCTCGGGCCACCAAAAACGTCCACGAATCCAACAAGTCGGTTCCCAACTCCGTCAAATCTTCGTACCCGCCGAACATGCCGAACGTCGAAATCTGGTGCCACCCCCCATCCTCCTCTTGAATCGCACAACACATCATCGGCGCGTACGTCTGCCTCTGGTACAGCGTGACAAGGTAAGCCTCCCGTCCATTGAGGTGAAAGGCCTCTTGCGAGAGCGCCGCAAAGTCGGCAGCATTCCCCTCTCCGGCAAGCCAAGTGGCCGCAGGGGGATTGGGAAGTTCGAAGAGGCGAAACGGCCTGCTCTCCACGAGCGAAGCTTGCACAAAGGATCCTACTCGCCACGGTGTATCAAGCCCCTTCAGGGCGGTGGCAAACCTTTGCCATTCCTCTGCATAACGCCGGCGATGCTGCTCAACGCGCCTGCGATACGACCGTCCAAAGATGTACCGTTCGTATGCCCACACCATCCATCGACGCAAAGCTCGTTCGACTCCTATATTGACAAGATCAACACCGAGAAACACATTGAAATCGGGCGATTATCCCCGATTTCCCTAAAGAATCCCCTCTCCCTTTTCTTGGCTGAGGGCCCTAGATCGACCATTACGAGCTTTGAGCAAGTCCGGGCAAGCCTGCTATAATACGTCCACCCCAGCTTGAGTCGTCCGACCGCAGCACCCGCCAAGCCCAGGCGGCGAAAGGAATGTGAAATGATGCCTCATGTACCTAAAGCGTTACTCGCTCTTCTCGCGCTCGTGCCAGTGCTCGTCGCCTGCTCAATGCCGAGTCCACTTGGGGTTCGAGCGCCAAACGAACGTACCGGCGCAGTGGGTAACCTCGCCATAACGGCCTACTCGCCAGGGGTCTCCCTCGCTGAACTGCAACCAACGGCTACCCTCGAAAACAACGGCATGTCACGCCCCGTCCCCCTAACCCTGACCGAGGACGGCCTCGTCGGCGAGGTTACCTCGCTTCCGATCGGTGACTGGGTCTTCTCATTAGAGTTACGAGACGCGACGGGGGACCTGACACACGCGGCCGTCGAAACGGTGCGTGTGTACGCGAATGTAGAATCAGTTCTCGAGATCCAAGTAGCACCGATCGATGCCACCTTGGAGATCGTAGCGAACTTTAACGACTTCCCCGAGCGCGACCGTGTCAAGAAGGTGCGTGTCTCATTCGGCAACGGGGGGACATTGACGCTTGATCCATCCGAAGACGAGCTCTACGTATTCCACGGAGTGAAGAAGTTAAGCTCAGGCGATTACGAGTACTCGATCGGCGCATACGGTGAGTCGTTCTACGCATCAGATCGGCTGTACGAGAGTCCTTGGGAAGGCGTTCGCCTCGAGTCGGGTAAGACAACGCAGGTGCAGTGGAATACTGCGCTGGGATCCGCCTCCCTACGCGCAGAGATCGTTCAAATGCCGCTTACCCCACAAGGCCTCCAGTGCGCTATCCACGACGAAGGTATCCTTCTGACCTGGGAGCCCAGCGCCTCAACGAACGTTGCGGGGTATCAGGTGTACACTCGCAGCGATGAGTACGACCACTACAAAGAAGATGTGTACGTCGAAGCGCCGAGCGCCACCGCGCTCCTCACAACTCCGAAAGTAGAGACATCGGTACGCGTCACGAGCGTGGACTCACTGGGACGCGAGAGTTTTCGCAGTGAACCGATCGTCGTCCCCACGTCGTGTGGTTGACGCGAGGTTCACGGCCACGCGCCCTCAGTGTACGCCCGAATGAGATCCTCTGAGTAACCGCACAGCTTGCCGCGCAGGGTGTGGTATTCTCCCCAGGACATGCCCCCTTCGCGGAGCTTGGAGAGCTCTTCGATCGTCGTACGGTCGTCGCGTCGACACACCCATACTTCGTACTTCTCCGATCCCGGTCGATCGAGTCGTGTCCAGTATAGGCCGTACGTGTCCGCGACGACCCTACTCGTCTCTTCGCAGCGCGGCATCTCCGAGCCCATCATGCCTGCCGGCTTCACCTTCATCATCACTTGCTCGCAAATACCGACAAAGACTCCGGCCCAAAAGGTCTCAGCGGGATCGTCGATCCCGTTCTCCTTAAGCGCGTCCACGACACGTTGGTAGAAGTGTGTGCATTCAGACACCTGCTCCTACTCCCTTCTCTCACGATGCCGGCGCTACGCCCGGCGCGTTGGTACCACTTTGTCGTCCCCTAGGGCCAATTCCTGCCCCCGACGACGCAACCGCCCTAGAGGGTGGCAATTTTCACAAGCGCATGCTATGATTTATGTTGAATCACAACCTCACGTGATCACATCCTAAATGCACCTAGGAGGCGGCGTTTCATGGCCAAACGGTGTCCTACCTGCCGCGCACCGCTTACAGAGGAAGTCGTCTTTCACCGCAAGATCGGACTCGACAACAAACCCCAACTCTATCATTATGTCCGTCGATACACCTGCCCAGAAGGGTGCACGGTACGATTGGACTTTTCCAAGGCCAAGCCGCTGAAGCCGGGCACTCGCCCCATGGTCCTCGGCCGGGTCGAACCCTTAAAAAAACAGATTGACTTCAATGACAAACTGATGGGGTTGGGTCTCCTCGCCTCGCTGGCCTTCTTCGTCGTCGGCTTCTTTTTGACGCCGTTGCCGTTGGCGGTTAAGGCGGGGGCGAGCGGAGCGCTCATCCTCTTCTCAGTCGGACTTTACCGATTTGCCAACCGGCGCGAAGTGTTGCCCGAGAGCTTCCCACGCCCGGTTCCCGAACCCGAACCCGTCGAAATCGTCGAGACCGAGGAGACTGAGGCGCCTCAACCCGTGGCTACCGGCGGCGGCGCCACCAAAAAGAAAAAGGTTTCGGTGGAGATTCCCGACGAGATTCCGCCGCTTCCTCGAGTCGAGGGAGAGCCTCTCAAGATGTGGGTGATCCTCGATGGCGAAGAGCACGAGCTGGAGCTCAAAGAGGACGAGTTGATGCTCGATGCGGCCCTCGACCGAGAGGTCGAGCTCGATTACAGTTGCCGAGAAGGTATGTGCGACAGCTGCATGGTGCGCGTCCTCGCAGGCGTGGAAAACTTATCGGAACCGACACAAGAAGAGATCGATATGCTGGACGAGGAGATAGGAAAGGGCTTCCGACTCTCTTGCCAGGTCCGTGTGAAAGGCCCGGTTAAGGTGTTACAAGAGTAGACGTGGCGAGCTCGTGATACGTTGACATCAGGAGGTGTTCACTCTTGGTAAAGCTGACCCGTCGAGTGCAGAACAGCGACTGTTACGACGACGACCCCAACAAACTGCCGATCGTCTCGGGTAAAGGCGGCAAGGGCGCTCAGGCGACGGTCCTGACCGCGATCCTTATCGACGGCGAGCGTGCGTGGTTTGATGAGGCGGCGACTCACGGCCGGACGGCGCTGGAGCAGGAGATTACCTGGATGAAATCGGCCGACGAGGTGCCAAGCGGGCGCCGCATTGACATCGTGTGGCTGTTTATCAAGCCGGTCAAAGGAGAGTACACGTACCACGGAGCCACGGCGAGCAGCATGATCATTGACGAAGAAGCCAAACAAGGCTACAAGTACCTAGCTAATCACGCCAACCAGTTGGGCAAGGCCGTGAAAGGCGGCGTCGACTTAGCCGATCTCAGCCCCTCTTCCAAGGCGCCGCTTATTAAGGCTCTCAACACGTATCCAGACGTGTTGACCAATTCGTCCGACGAGCTTAAAGAGGCGTTAGGCCTGTCGACCACCGTTTGAGGTCAAGGAAAAGGTAGATGGTGTGACAGGGGGCTGGGTACAAGCGCATTAGAGCGCCTGTCCCGGCCCCCAATCGCGTCCGTCTTGATCGACGACGTCGATGGCTATCTGTCCGTCAGCCAACGCTGCAAGCGTGCCCTCGGGCCAAGCCTCTTTGGCGAGGGTGACGACATCGTAAGGGTTGGTAAGCGCTTGGGTCACAATCTCGTCAGGGGCGGGACTGCGTACCTCTACGGTAATCAGCACTCGGCCGCGCTTCCCCTCGCCTGCGGGAACATACCGCACCTCGCGCACGTCAATGCTATATCCGCCTGAGCGCATCATCCCCATGTAGCCCACAACGGCGACGTCTCCGGAGAAATCGGGCTGAGCGCCCCTGATTACGCCTCCGTGACCCACCTGTCCAGGCAAACGCTCCCACCCGGCTTGGGAGAGGACGATCCCGACCCAGCGATCGGGCGGCACCTTCTCATCGTGCCACGTTGCGCCGAGACTCGCATCTCGAGTGAATACCTTCACAGGAGCACCTTCCTGATGTGAGAATGTGTAAGCCAACATCGCCAGGAGCAAGGCGAGGACGGCAAAGGCTGGGGTCTGAACTCGCATCGCGTATCCGCCTCCTCATGCCCGCATGATTCGGCAGGTGAACAAGGCAGCCCTGCCGAACCGTTGTGACTGGCTTTTATTGGACCGCACATCAAGGAGCGACCGTCAAAGTGGCAACCCCCGCCGACTGAGTGCTAACGGATAGGAGGCCCTTGATCATAAAGTGAACCCCGAAGATACAATATGGCGTATCATTGATCGGCTCGACGAGAGCCGCGGCATCCTTAGTGAATCTCTAAGCGCACTACATCCCAAGAAAGACAAAGATTTGATTGATGCGCTTACCGAAGTTGAGCAACTTACCCAGACTCAACTCAACATCTGTCGCCGCGCCCAGCGGCGAATACAGCGCTCCTAATCCTTATTGGGAGCGCGTTCTGGCGTTCGCGCTCATTCATTAAAGAAGGAACCCTATTTTCCCTGTCTAACAAATGATTTAGTTAAAACATTTCGGCGATGACTGAGGCGCCCCCAAAGAGCTGTTCGGAGGGGGCGTAAGCAGGAGGCAAGCCGCATTGTTATCGGTCAAGCGCGTCACCAAGGCGTTCGGCGGCATCCGTGCGGTTGACGCATGTTCGATCGACGTTCAACCGGCGTCCATTGTGGGCCTGATCGGGCCCAATGGCGCGGGCAAGACGACCCTTTTCAACATCATCAGTGGGTTCTTGCGGCCCGACTCCGGCGAGGTATGGTTTGCCGGAGAGCGCATCGATCATTGCCGGACTCATGAAATTGCACAAAAGGGCCTTGTGCGTACGTTTCAAATTCCAAGAGCCCTTAAGGGCATGACAGTCCTGGAGAATCTCATGCTCGTCCCCCGTGCCCAAATCGGAGAGCGAATGTGGCACGCCTGGTTGCAGCCCCGTCGCGTCAAAGCCGAGGAGGAACGCGTGCGTATGAAGTCCGAGGAGGTCCTCGACTTCCTCGACCTGCGCCGACTCGCTCACGAGTATGCGGGAAATCTCTCGGTGGGCCAACGCAAGCTTCTCGAACTCGCGCGCGGGCTGATGGCCGATCCCAAGATGTTCCTCCTCGACGAGCCGGCCGCCGGTGTCAACCCGTCGCTTATGCGCCGCATCGTCGACCACATCCGTGCTTTACAACAACGCGGCACCACCTTTTTGTTGATCGAACACGACATGGACTTGGTGATGAGCCTCTGCAGCCGAGTGATTGTGATGAACCAGGGCGCGCACCTCACTGAGGGACCGCCTGCGGTCGTTCGATCCAATCCTGACGTCTTAGCGGCGTATTTGGGAGCGTAACGGGCATTGTCTATCCTCAAGGTGACCGATCTACACGCCGGTTACGGCGACGTGAAGATCCTCCGTGGAGTGGAGATCGAGGTTTGCGTTGACGAGATCGTCACGGTGATTGGCCCCAACGGCGCCGGTAAATCGACGCTCCTCAAAGCTATCTTTGGCCTTATCTCCATCTCCGGGGGCAGGATTCACTTTGATGGTGAGGAGATTACCGGCTTAGGCCCCAACCTTCTGGTCCGCCGCGGGATCAGCTTTGTGCCCCAAAGCGATCACGTCTTTCCCCGCCTCACCGTACATGAGAATCTGCAGATGGGCGCGTTTGTGAGTCGGGGCCCCATGGACGAAGCGTTAGCACGCGTCTATGAGCTGTTCCCCCCGTTGCAAGAGCGACGTAAGACGTTGACAGGACTCCTTTCGGGAGGTCAGCGACAGATGGTCGCGATTGGGCGGGCCCTGATGCTAAGCCCAAAGTTACTCCTCCTCGACGAGCCTACGGCCGGCCTCTCTCCTCTCTATGCCAAACTGGTCCTTGATAAAGTGCAGGAGATCAACGCCGGTGGAGTCGCAATTTTAATGATTGAACAGAACGCTCGCGCAGCTTTGGCCATCTCGGATCGTGGATACGTACTTACTATGGGAAAGAACCGCGTCGACGGAGAGGCCCGTCGACTCCTTGCCGACCGCGAAGTGGCGGAGCTTTTTTTGGGGGGCTGAAAGCGATCGAGTACGCTCAGTTGCTCGTTTACGGGATCGTTCTAGGAAGCATCATCGCGTTGAGCGCCATTGGCCTTTCGCTCACATACGGCATTTTAAATTTTGCCAACTTCGCCCACGGCGATGTTCTCACACTGGGCGCCTATACTGCCTTCTTGCTCAAAGTGGGACTTGGGTTACCGCTCCTCTGGGCGTTGGTGGGGGCGATGGCAGCCACTGCGCTCATTAGTGTCTTGCTCGACAAAGCGGTCTACCAAAAGCTGCGCACGAGAGGTCCGGTCACACTCCTTATCGCGTCGGTTGGAGTCGCCCTGATCCTCCGCAACGCGATCGTCGTCGGCTGGGGCGCCGGCAACCAATACATCAATCAGGGCATTCAGTTTCCGTACCGTGTCGGCGGCCTCCTTATCAAACCCGACCACCTTGTCATCATTGGCGTCGCCTTCACATTGGGGTTAGGCATTCACGTGTTCCTCCGCTACACCAAGCTAGGCAAAGCGATGCGTGCCATGGCGGACAATGCCGAGTTGGCGAGGGTGACGGGGATCGACACGCGGAGAGTGATCGCCTGGACGTGGATCATCGGATCGGCCGCGGCGGCTGCTGCCGGCGTCTTGATGGGTCTCGACACTCAACTCTCGCCGGAGATGGGCTGGACGATGCTCCTTTCGATCTTTGCTGCGGTCATCTTGGGAGGCATCGGCAGCCCGTACGGCGCTATGGCCGGCGGTATGATCATCGGCATTACACAAGAGCTTTCCACCGCGTTTATCGCGACCGCCTATAAACCGGTCGTCGCGTTTGTCATTATGTTGCTAATCTTGCTCATGCGACCCTCAGGGATCTTTAACACCCAGAAGGCGGTGAGGGTGTGAGCTTTGAAGGGATCGTCGCCTACCTCGTCTTCTTCGCGACGCTTGCCGGGATCTACGCCATCCTCACGCTCGGGTTAAACATTCAGTGGGGATTCACGGGACTTTTCAATATCGGTATTGCGGGATTCTTCGCCCTTGGTGCGTACACCTCCGCCATCCTTACTTCAGTCCCCCACCCTAGCCTACTGGGAGGCTTTGGACTGCCGCTCACTATAGGTTTTTTTGCGGCCGGCCTCGTTAGTGGAATCGCTGCACTCATCATCGGCATTCCGACGTTACGACTCCGCGAGGATTACCTCGCCATTGCAAGCATCGGTATCGCAGAGACCATCCGTTTCATCTTTCTCAATGAGCGCTGGCTTGCGAACGGCACGCGCGGTATTGCGGGCATCCCCCAACCGTTGCGGGACACCTTTGGGCCGTATTACGACTACGCCTACCTTGCGTTGGTCTTCGGGATGATCGCCGTCTTTTACGTCTTGATCGAGCGGGCGGTCCGCTCACCCTGGGGGCGGGCGCTTCAGGCGATCCGCGAAGACGAAGTCGTCGCACGCGCCTCGGGCAAGGACACGTTTCGACTCAAACTTGAAGCGCTCATCTTTGGATCGATTGTCATGGGCTTCGCTGGTAGCCTCTACACGCACTTTATCGCGTTCATTGGGCCCCAAGCGTTTGAACCCATGCTCGGAACGTTTATTATCTGGGTGATGCTGATCGTCGGTGGGAGCGGAAACAACAAAGGCGCCATCATCGGCACCTTTGTTGTCTGGGCCATCTGGTCGATGACCGAGTTCGCCACCGACCTCTTGCCTTCCGCTTTGGCCGCCCGCTCCGCCCCGGTCCGCTTTATTTTGATCGGGTTCCTCCTCATTGCCGTGCTCCTGTGGAGACCCAGTGGTATCGCCGGACGCACGCGGGCCGCTTATGGAGGAGAAAGCCACTAGTTTCGGCTAAAACTCGAGCGTCTTCTCGGAGACGATTTCTCCGCCGGTAATCTTCCACACCTCGACCGTCCCACCGGCGCGGTCGCCGGCCTCATCAAAGGAGATCGGTCCCGATGCACCCAAGTACCTGATGCTCTTCCCTTCGCTGATCAAGCGTCGCGCCGTCTCCCACTCGCCTGCCCGAACCGGCTCGCCGTCTTCGGCGAGGAGCGTATTTAGCGCGGCCGCAATCTTCTTGCCTTCGACACTTTGCGCCTTCTCGATCGCCATGGCCAACAAGAAGACCGCATCGTACGCTTCCGCCATATAAGGTTGCGGCGGCGGCGAACCAAACTGCTCAGCGTAACGCTCCTGGAACAAAGCCACGGGGTCGCTCGCTGCCGTACCGTATGTCCCCTCGAGCACTTGCGCACCCAGGGCGCTCACGACTTCGGGAGATTTGAGTCCGTCAGGAAGGAGGAAGCGGCGCGCAAATCCGCCCTCAATAGCCTGGCGCATAATAGTGGTACCGCCCTGTTGCACGTACCCAATCACGAGTAACGCATCGGGCACGCCGCCGCGTGTCACGGATTGTAGCTCGCCTCGGTACGAACTCTGCCCCTCGTCATACGCAGCCGCGCCGACAATGGCGCCGCCGCCGGCCTTAAAGGCCTCGGAGAATTTCTCGTATAATCCTTGACCGTATGCGTTGTTCAGATAGATGACGGAGATCTTCTCGTACCCTAACTCCTGGGCGAGACCCGCAAGCGCGACCCCTTGCATCGAATCGGAGAGGACGGTCCTAAAGATCAGGCCGTTGTCGTTAAGTGTCGTAAGCTCCGGGGATGTCGACGCGGGTGATATCATCACCACACCGTTGGGGATGGCGACACTCTGCGCCGCGGAAAGAGTGATTTGACTCCCCAAAGCGCCTACGATCGCCGTCACGCCGTCTATGTTCACCAGCTTGTTTGCCGCGTCCACTCCTACCTGAGGGTTCGTCGCTGAATCCCGGTGCGCGAGCACGATAGAACGTCCGCCGAGGACGCCACCCTGCTGATTAATGTCAAGTGCGGCAAGGTTCGTTGCGTTTTGGATCGGCATCCCGTAAGGAGCGAGTCCCCCCGTGAGCCCCATCAAGGTACCAAGTACCACCGGTCCTCCGGCGGCGAAGACGTTCATGCTGAGCACGATGATAAAAGCCAACGTCAACCAGAGCGTTCCGAGTGTGCGCTTCACTTCCGCGTTCCTCCCTTGTGATTTTGTGATGCAACGTTCGCCGGGTGCGGTAACATTCCTTTCCATTCCCCTTCCGTCGGCGTGTAACAACGCATAGGTATGGAGGTGGGCAGGATATTGCCGTGTCTGTCATGTATGTCGAGACGAGGTGGTTGATCAACATGCTTCTCGACCAGGTACAACTCGAAATCTTCAAAAACCTTTTTCGCTCCGTCGCCGAAGAGATGGGCGTGGTCATGCAACGCTCCGCCTACTCGCCCAACATCAAGGAGCGTCTCGATTTCTCGTGCGCCCTCTTCGACCGCGACGGCGATATGGTAGCGCAAGCCGCCCACATTCCCGTCCATCTGGGTTCGATGCCGCTCTCGGTGAAAGCTGCTATCCAGGCGTTTGAGCCTGCTGAAGGAGACGTCATCCTCCTCAACGACCCGTACGCGGGCGGGACTCACCTTCCAGACATAACGGCTATAACACCTTGCTTTTACCGCGGCAACCTCGTAGGTTACCTGGCCAATCGTGCGCATCACGCCGACGTGGGGGGCGCCTTCCCCGGCTCGATGGGCCTCGGACGCGAGGTGTACCAAGAGGGTTTGCGCATTCCTCCGGTGCGCCTCTATCGGGCCGGCCGCCTTCAAGAGGACGTCATGCAACTCATCCTAGCCAACATACGCGTTCGGGTCGAACGCCTGGGCGACCTTCAAGCGCAGATTGCTGCCAACCGCCGCGGCGAGACCCGCCTCCTCGAATTGGTAGAGAAGTACGGTGCCGACGGCGTCTACGATTGGATGAACCGCCTCTTAGAGTACTCCCAGGAGATGATGAAAGCAGCCTTGCGGCGAATCCCCGACGGTGAATACACCTTTCGCGACGCACTCGAAGACGACGGACTCGGCTCCGGCCCTCTACCAATCAAAGCCACTGTGAGTGTGCGCGGTGAGCACGCTAAGGTTGACTTCTCGGGCACCGCGCCCCAAACTCCAGGACCCCTCAACTGTGTCTATGCGGTCACTCTCTCAGCGGTGGGATACGTCTTTCGCTGTCTGCTCGACGAAGGGGTCCCGACCAACGCAGGGATCTTTCGCGCGTTCGAGGTGATTGCTCCAGAGGGGACGGTGGTGAACGCTCGACCGCCCGCAGCGGTGGCCGGCGGGAACGTCGAAACCTCGCAGCGCATCGTCGATGTCGTACTCGGAGCGCTCGCTCAAGCTTTGCCCGATCGCATCCCCGCTGCCGGTTGCGGAACGATGAACAACGTGACGATCGGCGGCGTTGACCCGCGTACCGGCTCCCCTTTCACCTACTATGAGACGCTCGGAGGCGGGATGGGCGCGCACGCTAAAGGGCCGGGACTCTCAGGGGTACAGATTCATATGACCAACACCAAGAACACTCCAGTCGAGGCGCTCGAATACGCCTACCCCCTGCGCGTCTCCCGCTACGCACTCCGGCGCAACAGCGGAGGAGAAGGCCTCCACCGAGGAGGAGACGGGCTGATTCGGGAGCTCGAGGCGCTCGCACCCTGTCGCGCAGCCCTCTTGACGGAGCGCCGCACATCGGCGCCGTACGGATTGGAAGGCGGCCAAGTCGGTGCGGTTGGGGAGAATCATGTCCGACAGTCGGGCGCCATACGCCGCCTTCCCGGCAAGGTCGAGATCAATTTGAATCCGGGTGACATATTATCCGTAGCCACACCGGGTGGTGGCGGCTTTGGCACGCCCACTGGATCCCCTCCCCCGCGGCAAGCAACTTCCGATAGGAGGACGTCAACGCAGTGACCCACGCAAAGAAGCCGCCCCTCGTCATCGGTGTGGATACGGGCGGGACGTTTACAGACTTTATTGCGATCACACCCGAGGGTCAAGTGCACACATACAAGACACTTTCGACGCCTCACGACCCTGGTATCGCCGTCCTCAAGGGGATTGACGTCTTGCTGGAGCAAGTCGGCGGTGACTCGATGCGTGTCGTGCACGGATCGACAGTTGCGACAAACGCCATCCTCGAACGCAAAGGAGCACGCACCGCTTTCGTCACCACCGAAGGGTTCGGTGATATTCTCTATATCGGCCGGCAAAGCCGCGCCGCACTCTACGATCTCACCCCTACTCCCCCCGAACCGCTCGTTGGACCCGAGCACATTTTCGAGGTGACAGAACGAGTAGGGGTCGATGCCTCGATCGTGCGACCACTCGATCCTCAGGCAGTCAAGCGCGTCACACGCGCGCTCCAGAATGATGCGATCGAGTCCGTCGCCTTGCTCTTTTTGCACAGTTACGCCAACCCCGAACACGAACGCCGCGTCGCCGCGGCCCTGCGGGACGCTGGCCTCTGGGTCTCCGTCTCTCACGAGATCCTCCCCGAACACCGCGAGTACGAACGGGCGAGCACGACGCTGCTCAACGCGTACGTCTCCCCGTTGATGCAGAGGTACTTAAGTCGCCTAGGTGACGCGGTCGCCGACCGGGGCTTTGAGAGTTTCCGCGTCATGCAGTCGAGTGGCGGTGTGATCGATGCGACCGACGCCGGACGCTTTGGTGTCCGCACCGTCCTCTCTGGCCCGGCAGGGGGCGTGGTCGGCGCCCAGCGCGCCGGCGTCGCCGCCGACACCACGCACCTGATCACGTTTGACATGGGTGGTACGTCGACAGATGTTGCGCTTGTTCCCGGCCGCCTTCAAGTGACGACCGAGAGTACGGTGGAGGGCTTCCCCGTGCGCATCCCAGTCCTTGACATTCACACCGTAGGGGCCGGCGGCGGCTCGATCGCTTCCATCGATGCCGGAGGCGCTTTACGAGTCGGGCCACAGAGCGCAGGCGCCGACCCCGGGCCAGCTTGTTACGGCAGGGGTGGCACAGGCTTCACCGTCACCGATGCAAACCTGCTCTTAGGTCGTCTCCCGGAGGCTTGGTTCATGGGGGGCGAGATGAGCCTCGATCGAACTGCGGCAATTCGGGCGGGAGAACGCCTCGCTCACCAGGTGGGAGTAACTCTCGACGACCTAGCCTATGGAGTCATTCAAGTCGTCAACTCCAATATGGAGCGGGCCGTAAAGGTGATTTCGGTCGAGAGGGGTCACGACCCGCGCGACTTCACCCTTGTCTCCTTCGGTGGCGCCGGCTCGTTGCACGCCTGTGAATTGGCGCGCTCCCTACAAATACCGCGCGTGTTGATTCCGCGCTATCCCGGTATCCTCTCAGCGATGGGTATGGCGGTGGCCGATGTCGTCAAGACGTACTCGCACGCTCTGCTGGGCCCGCTGGACACTGATCACATGGCCGACGCCGCTCAGTTGGGAACCCGTTTAAAACGGGAGGCCGAGTCCGATCTCGACGGCGAAGGGGTGAGTCGTGAGGAGCGCACCTTCACTCTTGCGCTCGATCTGCGGTATAGGCACCAGTCGTTCGAGCTTACGGTACCGTGTGCAACCTTACTGGAAGAGAGCGCTGCGCACCTCACCAAGCGTCTTGCGGAAGCGTTTCATCAATTACACGAGTCGACCTACGGCCATGCACACCCCACTGAGCCTGTCGAGCTTGTGGCAGTCCGGCTGCGCGCTGAAGGACGCGTCCCGCGTCCGACCCTCCCCCCGCCTCTCGGCACCCAAAGCGTACCCCGGCCGAGCGCACATCAGGCGGTGTATTTCAACAGAGGGTGGCGCGAATCGGCGATCTATGAGCGCGACTCCCTTGGACCAGGCGCCGTGATTGAGGGCCCCGCTGTCGTCGTCGAGAGACATGCGACCACGCTCATACCACCCGACGCCGAGTGCACACTCCACCCGTCGGGGGCGCTTCTGGTAAACACCTGAGTGACCCGGGCTGTAAAGAAGGAATCTTTATGCACGGCGTCTAAGAATTCGTAGTTGCTTTGTAGTCAGAAAGGGGAACCACGACTATGTCTAGCGCCAAACAGGTCGTTCGCGGGCTTGATGGCGTCATTGCCCTCGAAACAGAGCTATCGTTAGTGGACGGCGCCAACGCTGACCTCTTCTACCGCGGGTACCACATCGACGACCTCGTAGAACACGCCACCTACGAAGCCGTCGTCTATCTCCTGTTTAAGGGAGACTTGCCCAACGCAGCTGAGCTTGCCTCATTCAAGGCTCAACTCCAACAAGAGCAAGGGATTCCGCCCCAAGTAGTCGAGTTGATCAAGTCGCTGCCCGAAAACGTTGTGCCCATGTCGGCATTGCGCACGGCCGTCTCTCTCCTCGGCGTCTACGCCCCCGATGCGGACGACACGTCCGTGGACTCCGTCGTCACAAAGGCGATCCGCCTGACCGCGCAGGTTCCTGTGATTGTTGCGGCGATCGGACGCCGACGAGCCGGACTGGAGCCTGTCGCCCCCAAGACCGGACTCAGCATCGCCGAAAACTTTTTGTACATGTTAAACGGAGAAGTACCAACCGAGGTGGCGGCCAAGACACTGGACACCGCCCTCATCCTCCACGCAGAGCACGGTCTCAACGCTTCGACCTTTGCCGGTCGAGTGACGGCCTCCACGCTCTCAGACATTTACTCGGCGATTACGACGGCAATCGGGACGCTCAAAGGGCCACTTCACGGAGGCGCCAACGAAGCCGTCATGAAGATGCTCTTGGATATCGGGTCGCCCGACAAGGTCGACGCGTACATCAAGGATCGACTCGCTCGCAAGGAGAAAGTGATGGGCATCGGACATGCCGTTTACAAGAACGGTGATCCGCGGGTGAAGCACCTCAAGCGCTTCGCACAAGCCCTCAACGAGCAAAAGGGCAGTCTACACTGGGTAAGCATGTCCGAACGCATCGAGGAGATTATGCGTGAGGAGAAAGGGCTGCATCCCAACGTAGACTTCTACTCGGCCTCCGCTTACTACGCCATGGGGATTCCGGTAGAGTTGTTCACGCCAATCTTTGCTGTGAGCCGCATCTCCGGTTGGACCGCCAACTTGATCGAGCAGTATCGGGAGAATCGACTGATCCGTCCCCGTGCGGCGTACGTCGGACCCACAAATCGGGTCATCGCTACTTCATAAGAGATTCACACGCGAAGCGTACTCGCGTCATGAAAGTGATTCACTAAACTCAATGAGCGCTTGCCCCTGCTCCGTCCCTTCCACGGCCGGACTCGGACAAGCGCTCATGTTTTTTATAAGAGGGGCGTCTCTCCCCAACTGCCCAGTCAATTACGTTCTTCAACTACCCACCTGTTCGTCGGTGGCGTCTTCGGTAGGCGGCGTTATGACGATCTGCTTACCGTCGATGTCGAGCTTCACCCGATCGCGCACTCTCCACCGCTCTCGATACTCCATCGGCAGTTGGAGGCGCCCCGCCGAGTCGAGCAACGTGTACTCTTCGTGCGTCTCCTCAGCGACGCTCTCACCCGACTTCTCCGCATCTGTCTTGGCGCCGACGACGCGTCGCACTGCTTCACTACTCGTCTTGCCATCTCGGATCTCGACGTACCGATCGACCGCTTGGGCCATGGCTCGATCGTGTGTAACGATGACAATGGTGACGCCAAACTGATCTCGGACGTCGTTAAACACTTTGAGGACAATGTCCGAATTCTCCTGGTCGAGGGAGCCCGTCGGCTCGTCAGCCAAGAGAAGAGCAGGGTCGTTTGCTAGTCCGATGGCGATGGCCACGCGCTGCTGTTCACCACCGGACATGTGAATGGGACGGTGGCCCATGCGATGTCCGAGACCCACCGCTTCCAAGAGTGCCTTCGCCCTCTTGCGGTTGTGGGAGCCCGCCAAAACCATCGGCATCTCGACGTTCTCAAGTGCGCTCAGGTAGGGAATCAGGTTGCGTGAGACGTTCTGCCACACGAACCCGACCGTCTTACGGCGGTAGCGAAGTCGCTGGCTGTGCGTCATGCGATTGAGGTTAATTCCGTCGACCCGGGCAACGCCCGCCGACGGCGAATCCAACCCACCGAGGACGTTGAGGAGTGTGGACTTTCCGCTTCCACTCGAGCCGATGATCGCCATCACCTCACCCTTGCGTACCGTGAGGTCCAGCCCTTGAAGCGCCATCACTTCCAGGTCGGCAATTTTGTAGATCTTGACGAGATTTTGACAGAGTATAAACGGGTCTGTCTGGTCGGTCCCGACGCTTGGTACACTCATCCTTACCCCTCCTCTCCGAGCTTAATCGCCTGATGAAGCTTCATGCGCACGAGAATCATCGCCAAGCCAACGACGGCGACGACGAGCATCGACCCCAACACGGCAAAGATGCGACCGAGGTCCGTTGGATCGGTAACAATGAGGAACGGCGGCACCTGGGTGTTCTCAATGGCGCCTTCCCGCACAAAGGGGAGGAAGATTTGCGTTGCGAGAATACCTAACCCTGTACCGGCGCCTAAGCCGATTCCAAGCGAGAAGAGTTGCTCCAAACTGAGGAGCGTCACCAATTGGCGCACAGAGAGCCCCACAGCCCTTAAGACACCAAACTGGAGGAAGCGACTGCGCATCGATAAGAAGGTGTACAAGATGAATCCGAGCACCGTCACCAACGCCGATACGATGAAGCCGATCGACAGGACACCGAAGAAGCCCATCCGGTGTGGCTCATTGCGTCCCTGAACGATCTGCGAGTTGGCATCTCTCACGCTCACGACGTAGACCCCCTGTTCGCGCAGGCCGGAGACGATCTGGTCCAGATAACCTGGACTAGAGGTGCGCAACCATACGTTGTATGGCTCGAGTGCGATCTGTTCCTGAACGTGCTCGAGATTTGTGATAAAGAAAGGTCGCTCCATCGGATTGAGGGTCGGCCAGTACGGGACCGTTGCGGCGACGTACACCTCGATCGGTTGGTTGCGGAATGTGAGTGTCAAACGATCCCCAATTTGTAACTGACGCTCCTTCAGGAACGCCTCAGAGACCAAAGCGCCTTCGCGATGCCGCGAGAGGACGTTGAGGTACTCGTAAAAGTGGAACGGGGCCAGGTCCGATCGAAACCATGCGGTTCGACCGAACTCCGGCGGCACGATCGCCATTAAGTCGGCATTGCCAAGAAAGCTGCCTCCACTGCGGGCGCTGGCTTGGACGTGTAGGACGCGCGCTGCGTCTTCGACCCCCGGCAGCTCGTGATGGATAAAGAAAGGCGGCTCGTAAATCCGACTCTCAGCTGACCCCTCTCCCTCTTCATCGCCGAGCTCGCCACCACCCCCACCCGACGGGAGCCTCCACTGTTCGCTAAGAGCGATGTCGGAGCCGACCGAATAGTAGACCCGATCAAGGAAGTTGCGGTCGAGCGTCCGAGCCGCCGACGCCGTGTATATGCCCAACGAGACCGTTAGGATCAATAGGAGCAGCAGCGGCATGTACTGTCCGCTATTTCGGGTGAGCTGCCTGAGCGACAGATTCATCACCACGCCGGGAAGTCTCGCCGTGAACCATGTAAAGATGCTCATCACCCAGGGGTAGACACGCAGCACCAAGAGGCCGGCGCCCAGTAGGAAGACGACCGGAATGAACAGCAGCATCGGGTCCATCAAGACGACAGCCGCGCCATCGCTCACCGTCTCGCTTTGTTGCTGCAATGTGCGGTATCCGTAGGCGGCAAAACCAAGCAGGATGAGATCGAGAGCGAATCTCTTCCAAATCGATGAGCCACCCCCGCGGGCCAACTCTTGCTTAAAGCTTACAATACTATGGCGCGAGGAGCGAATCGCGGGAATCATGGCCGCTCCGATCGCGAGGACCACCGCCAATACTCCAAATCGATACGCGTCGCCAATTAGTGAGACCGGTAGCGCCTCTCTTCCGACAAAGCTCAAGAAGCCGGCCGATGCGCCCATCACCTGTGAGACAAAGAGGCCGATGTACGGTCCTAGGAGGAGAGCGGCCACCCCCAAAAGCACCCACTCAAGCAAAAAGCTGGTCGCCACTTGGAAACGCCCGGCTCCTCGACTGTGCAAGACGGCGATCTCGTTGCGGCGTCTTTCTACCGTCAACCCCGCGATAAGGACGACGTAGTACAAGACCATCCCCACAATCGGTACGCTCAACGCGGTCAAAAACGCCGAGACCACCTGGGCTCGCCCGATAAACCATCGGAACAACGAGAGGGGTGATAGCCAGAAGCGCGTATTGGAGATCATCTGTCCCGCTCGCTGCTCGATCAATTCGAGACCCGCGACCAGCTCGCTCAACTGATGCACCCGCACCGTCTCATGATCAAAGACAAAGTACCAGTCGTACGCGCTCGGCAGAAGATCGTGCCCTTCGAGCAATTGGGCATGAAAGACATCAGGATCCACAAAGAGGCTCCGGGAGAATGGCGGTGGATAAATCCAGTGCTCCGTCGTAAAGGTCTCTTGGTTTGGTCGGAAGACCCCCACGACCTCAACCGTGATGACGGTCTTCTCCTGATCGCGCGGTTGGTATTCATAGATATAGCGCTCGCCGACCAACAGCTGCGAGCCTTCGAGTGTGCCGACGTCGACGACCGCCTCCACGACGCCGTCATCACGCGGCTCAAACCAGCGGCCATCAACGATGGTGGAGAGCTCCTGCAAGTTTGAGATGTATTTTATGTTAACGTACGGCGATTGAGGACGAGGTCGGTCGGGATCCTCAGGCACGAAGTAGTTGATCCCAAGCTCGGAGGCTTCGGAGTACGTGCGAGGCGCCTCACCGATCTGTCGCGGTAGCTCCCGATCGAGGTACTCCCCCAACTCGGCAAATTTCGCTCGATCGACTTCCACACGGTAATCATTATTGCTGTGCGTCATCATTAGGCCCAACGGGGGCCGTGAATCGCTCTGTCTAATCCACTGGCGCAGAAGGCTCTCCTGTAAACTCCCCGAGGTGTAAATCGGGATGGAACCCACAATCCCGACCGCCAAAAGGAGTCCAATCCAAAGAGCCAACTCCAAACGCCAGTTGCTCACGATACGTTTCAACGTCATCCACAAGATCGAAAGGATGTACACGCCTGAAAGACTCCCGCCTTTACAAGTTCCGCCCTTTGCGACGCCGACCTACGATTGACTACTGCCCGACGACGACGTCGCCTTCCGTGAGGCCTTTTAAAATCTCGACCTCAGTAGGCGTAGTGATGCCTACTTCTACGTCGACCTCACGCCGCGCTTCCCCGTCCAAGAGTCGTACGTACCGGCGACCCATAAACTCCCGGAGAGCGGCTCTTGGGATGATCAGTGCGTTCTCCTTCTCTTGAACGACGAGGCGCACCGAAGCGAGGTCGCCGAGTCGCAACTCGGCAGCGTCGCTCTCCTCCTCGAGCTCCAAATGGACGATGTAAGTTAGAGAGATTGAAGAGCCGGTCTCGCGCTCGGTGATCTGGGAGACCGTCGCTGGCCGCCAATCGTCGCGGCTCACTTCCACCAGCGCTTTCTGGCCCCGGGAAATCTTGTTGATATCCTCATTGCGCCGAATCTCAACCTGCAGCTCGCGCGATCGGGGATCGGCCACGATCATCACCGTGTTGTACTCCTGCACCAATTGCCCAACCTGAACGCGCACGCTCTGCACGACTCCGTCGTGCGGAGCCCGAATCGAGGCTAGTTCGATACGATTCTCGAAATTCTCAACCTCGAGACGATTTTTGGCTACCGTCAGCTCCTGAAGGCGTATGTCGACCGGCGTCCCTCCGGTGCGCACAGCTGCTAGGCGCAGTTCGGACGCTTCGAGGTCGATCCGCGCCAACTCGAGCTGGTGCTCGAGAGTACCGGTCTCCAGCTGTGCAAGCAACTCGCCCTCCCTCACGTCATCACCGGGCTCAACGTCGAGGAGTGCCAAACGTCCGTTTTGCTTGAAATAAAGATTGGTCTCGAGTGTGGGCGCGACGCGGGCCAGACCGCGCAACTCTTCCACGATCCGTCCTCGCTGCACGTCGTACGTGACAGCCCGAGACGGCGGCGGCTCAATTAATGTAGGTATCACATCCGCCCGCTCCTGGGGCAACAGGCTGCATCCCGCAGTCACGAGTGCGATGAGCAACACCAACATCGTCGGTCTCAACATGTTTAAGAGAGTCATCAATCCGAGTTCGCTCCCTCTTCAGCCGCTTGGGGCGTGATCTGGCCGTCTTCGAGCAAGTAAATAATGTCGGCAAAGCTGCTGGCGACCGGGTCGTGAGTCGTCATGCAAATGGCAATCTCCTCCGATTCGATAATCGAATGGAAGAGTGTCATGATCTGAATGGCGGTCGCTTGATCCAACTCGCCAGTGGGTTCGTCGGCGATGATCAGCCGGGGTTTTGCCGCGAGAGCCCGAGCAATGCCCACTCGCTGTTGCTCTCCGCCGCTCAGCTCAAAGCTCCGATGGTCGCCACGCTTACCCAGCCCGACCAACTCAAGACACTCCCGAGCCCGCTCTCGTGCTGCGCGCGCCGATGATCCGGCGATACGCAAGGGCAGTTCGACATTCTCCAAAGCGGTTAGCGCCGGCATCAGCGCAAAGGCCTGAAAGATGAAACCGACCTCCCGCCGCCGCCAAAGGGTCAATGCCTTTTGGTTAAAGTCTTTAAGGTTGCGGCCTTGGTAGAGGATGCGCCCTTGAGTGGGATGGTCGAGCCCGCCTACCAAGTTGAGCAACGTCGTCTTTCCGGAACCGGACCGCCCCTTTAAGGTTAGGAGTTGGCCCGTATAAATGTCGAGGTCGATGCCCTTGAGCGCATGCACTTCACTGCCGCCGAGACGGTAGACCCGATGGACATCTTCGATTTGTATGAGCCTCTCGCCAGGTTTGCCGCGGACCTTTTGCGCGGACGATGTTTGAGCGCTTTTCATGAGATACCGACTACCAACTTTCTAACCCGTCGCTGTCTCCAAAAACTCTTGTGAACTAATCCTAAAATTACGTTGATATGCCCCACTTGTTCAGCGATCTTTTCAGAATCCCTTTCGACAAAACCCATGTAATCCACTCCCTCCCACCCCTTACAAAAGGAGTAAATTTCTCCGCGTCGAACCAAGGGCAATAACCAAAGGACTATTTATGAATATTTCTCCGAGGGGTGGTCGGTTATGGTGTGCTCGAAACGTATGCAGAGTTGGGTGGGACTCACGCTGATTTTGGCGTTCCTTTTGGGTTGGAGCGTTGTCGGCTGGGCACAGGAGCGTACCGGCGCGTGGGTGGACGAGGTGGTCCTCAGCGAGGAGCCGTCGGCAGCAGCGGCGCTCTCCCGCCTCGAAGCGGGAGAGATCGACTTGTACTCATTCACGGTCTCGGATCCAGAGATCTACCAGCGCATCCTATCGAGTGACGCACTCGGCTACGAGCAAGCATTCGGCTCCTACACGGAGTTGACATTCAACACCGCCGGCCCCGTCTTTCCCGGGTCCGGCAAGCTTAACCCGTTTGCCGTTCCACGGATCAGAGAGGCCGTCAACTGGTTGATCGATCGCGAGTACATTGCGGACGAGATCTACGGTGGCATGGCCGTACCGCGGTACTTCCCGATCCATACGGCCTTTCCTGACTACGCACGGTTAGTCGACGTCGCGCGCGCTCTGGAGCTGACATACGCGCCCGATCCCGCCAAAGCCGAAGCGGTCATCTCTTCCGAGATGGAGAAGCTCGGCGCAGAGCGCGTCAACGGCACGTGGCACTATAAAGGTGAGCCCGTCACGCTGATCTTCGTCATACGCAGCGAAGACGAGCGACGGGAGATCGGCGATTACGTTGCGACCCTATTCGAAGATATCGGCTTTGCTGTCGATCGCCAGTACAAGACGGCTGCCGCCGCGTCCGCAGTTTGGATTCAAGGCGACCCCAACGCCGGCGAATTCCACATTTATACGGGAGGCTGGATTACAACAGCCATCAATCGTGACGAGGGTGGGAGCTTTGAATACTTCTACACCCCGCGGGGACTGGCGTTTCCCTTGTGGCAATTTTACAGCCCGACCCCCGAGTTCGATGAGCTCGCGGACCGGCTCAATCGCAACGACTTCCAGTCCCTCGAGGAGCGCAAGGAACTCTACGCCCAAGCCCTCGAAGCCTCCATGCAAGATTCTGTCCGCATTTACATCGCCGACCGCTTTGGCGTGATCCCGCGCACGGCGGAGCTTAGCGTCGCTGCCGACCTGGCCGGCGGCGTCTCCGGGACATTGCTTTGGGCACACACGATCCGTCGGGGCGATGAGATCGGCGGCACTCTCAACGTCGCCGTCCCCAGCATCCTTCCTGAGCCGTGGAATCCGCTTGACGGGAGCAACTGGGTGTACGATCAAATGCTGATTCGAGCGACGATCGACGCCGGTGTGATCCCTGACCCCTTCACCGGACTGCCGCTCCCTCAGCGTGTCGAGCGTGCCGAAGTCTTTCTCAAAGAGGGCCTCCCGGTCGGCCAGAGCCTCGATTGGGTCGACCTCAACTTCGTCGACGAGATTCAAGTCCCCGGGGACGCCTGGATTGACTGGGACCCGGAGGCTCAGCGCTTCATAAAAGCCGAGGAGCTCTACCCCCAGGCGCGCAGTGCGCTGCGCAAGAGCGTCGTCTACTATCCAAACGACCTCTACGAACACACGTGGCACGACGGTAGCCCGCTGTCGGTAGCCGACTTTGTGATGGGCATGATCCTTACGTTCGACGGTGCGAAAGAGGCGAGCGCCTACTTCGACGAGACGAAAGCCTCGGTATTGGAGAGCTTTATGCGAAGCTTCAAGGGCGTGCGCATTCTCTCGACGCAGCCGCTGATTATCGAGACCTATAGCGACCAGTACGCACTGGACGCCGAGATGAATGCGGAGAGCTGGTTCCCCACCTACACCAATGGACCCGGTCCATGGCACACGCTCGCTTTGGGGCTTAAAGCAGAGGCCGCCGGCGAGGCCGCTTTCTCCTCCGCCAAGGCTGGTAAGTTGGGCGTCGAATGGATGAGTTTCATCGGAGGACCAAGCCTCGGCATCCTCAGCCGCCACCTCGAAGAGGCAAAAGCGGAGAGTTACGTGCCGTACGCGGCGACTTTGCGTCAGTACGCCACCGCCCTCGAGATTGCTGATCGGTGGCAAAATCTGAGCGCCTGGTATGCCAAACGCGGCCACTTCTGGGTCGGCTCCGGTCCCCTCATGCTCGAACGAGCCTTTCCGGTCGAAAGCATTGCGCACCTCAAACGATTCGAGGCATACGGGGACCCATCCGACAAGTGGGCGCGCTTTCAGGAACCGAGGATTGCCGAGGTGGCGCTGGACGGTTCCCGCCGAGTCCGCAGCGGGCAAAGCGCCTCGTTTGATGTGACGATCGACTTCGACGACGAAGCGTACCCGACACAAGACATTGAGACGGTGACGTACCTTGTCTTTGACGCCAACGGTGCCCTCGCCCTTTCGGGCAACGCTGAACCCGTATCGGAAGGGAGTTGGAGGCTCGAGCTCAGCGCCGAACAGACCCAGAGCCTACCGACCGGTTCGAACCGATTAGAAGTGATTGTGGTACCACGGGTGGTCAGCATTCCAACCTTCGACACGTTCCAGTTCGTCACAACTCCGTAGGTACGTGGCGGACGCAGTTCATGGTCGCACTAATACGTGTCTCGATTGCCTGACACCGGGAGACCAGCGTAGGTGGCTCTCCCGGTGTCACTACGCCTAGGTCGTGCTCCGAGAATCTTGCGCCACACCGCACGCGAGTCCTAGCTAATATAAGGCAACAAATTCGAATGAATGGAGGTAGATCCTTGGGCACCCCAAGCGCTCGAGTGAGCCCCCCTCCCCACGCGCGAAGCTCTCGGGCGAACGCCGATGCGATGCTACGTATCGGTCGCTACACCGTCGGACGAGCCATCAGCCTCTTTGCCACGATTGTCGTGGGCGTCTATCTGTCCATCCTTATCGCCAACATGGGCGGTTACGTCGATGAAATACGACGCGGGCAGATCCGGGAGTTTGTAAGCTCCCTCGTATTGATCGATCAAGAGTTACAGTCGTTGCCGGTCGATGCGCGCAATCAGCTTATCAACGAGCAGATTCGCTTGGAGGAGGAGCGCCTGGGGCTCCATCGTCCCTTCGCCGTGCGCAGTTTTATGTACTTGGGCCAGGCGCTCACTCTCGACTTGGGGCGCGCCGAGAACATGACGAGCGACAGCGGATCACGCCAAGTGCGTCTCATCCTTCTCGAACGCCTTGTACCGACTCTGCTGCTCTTTGCTACCGCCCAAATCGCGTTATTCTTTGTCGCCATCTTTATTGCGTTGAATCTCTCACGCAATTATGGAAGCCTTCTCGACCGCATCATCGTGGCGCTATCACCGACGTCAGCCGCGCCCTCGTGGTTTTACGGTCTCTTCTTGATTTTGATCTTCTCCGCCATCTTTCGCGTCATGCCCTTCGGTGGCATGGTCGCGGCCCCGCCACCCGAGACGACGGTGGGCTACGCGCTCAGCGTCCTCAAGCACATGACCTTGCCGGTGGCGGCGATCGTGCTCGGCGCGCTCTTTCAGACGGTTTACTCGTGGCGCAGCTTCTTTCTCATCTATTCCAGCGAAGATTACGTCGAGATGGCGACGGCCAAAGGGCTAACGGCTAGGGAAGTCGAGCTAGGTTATGTGCTCCGCCCCACGCTACCGACAATCGTCACCAGCTTTGCGCTCACTCTCATCTCGCTGTGGACGGGCGCAATCGTGTTGGAGACGGTCTTCTCGTGGCCGGGACTCGGGCGCGTCCTCATTCAGGCGATCGGTCTCTACGACACCCCGGTAATCGTCGGTTCGGTCGTTGTCTACGCTTATCTCCTAGCCCTCACGGTCTTTGTCCTGGATGTCTTGTACGCCTTCATTGACCCGCGGGTACGAGTAGGAGTGGGATCGTGACGCCAAACAACGCATGGAACCAATTGCGCAAGTACCCGTCGGCCATTGCTGGGCTCATCTTTATCCTGGCCATGGTGGCTCTCTCCGGTTACACCTTGGTCACACTCCCTTATCACAAAGCCATCGAACTGTGGCGAGGCGGCGAGGGCGTTTGGGTACACACCCCTAGGAACGCCGCTCCGCAGTGGATCAACGTACTTCCAGGGATCAACCGTTCAGAGAGCATTCTCCTGGATTCGGCGCGGGGTGACGGCGAGAAGCGCGTCGAAGTGTACGAGGAAGATTTTAAAGAGGCCATCATCACGCTCCCGATCGACTTTCGCTACGACACGTTCCCCCAGGAGATTAGCCTCGTCCTCTCATCGGAGTACGAGTCGAAGCGCCCCTTCGTCACCCTCACGTGGGTCACGCCTGACGGCCGCACGATCTCTCTCGGTGAACGATCGCCGCGCTCAGGAACAGACATGTTTCGCATCTCTCAAGACGCGCGCTTGCAGCGGCAACTCCGAGGAGAGCTCCCTCACATCGCGCTCTTTGCCGATCCGGAAGCAACGCAGCCCAAACCGGCGCACGGTACGTATCAACTCTTAATTGAGGGCCTCCTCTTTGAGAGCGCCGCCGACCTGGACGCCCGGCTGATCGTCTACGGGGAAGTGTACGGACTTGCCGGCACGGACCACCGGCGACGAGACCTGACGATCGCGCTCTTGTGGGGGGCGCCGATCGCGCTCTCCTTTGGACTCCTTGCTGCGGTGGGTTCGACGATCACGACGTTGATAGTCGCCGCCATCGGCACCTGGTACGGGGGATGGGTAGACGCACTCATTCAGCGGATCACCGAGGTGAATTTGATTCTTCCCGTTCTCCCCATCCTGATCATGGTCGGGACCTTTTACTCGCGCAGCATTTGGATGATGCTCGGCGTCCTCATCCTCCTCGGTATCTTCAGCGCCGGTGTGAAGACGTACCGCGCCCTCTTTCTCCAGATACGGGAGTCGCCCTATATCGAGGCCGCTCGGGCCTACGGAGCCGGCAACCTACGGATCGTCTTCCGCTACATGATTCCGCGGGTGATTCCCATCCTCGTGCCTCAGTTCGTCGTCATCATCCCGGCCTACGTCTTTCTCGAGGCCACGCTTTCGGTGCTGGGGCTGGGAGATCCCGTCCTGCCGACGTGGGGCAAGGTGCTCGACGATGCCCGGGCCAACGGCGCCTTGTACAACGGTCATTACTATTGGATGTTGGAGCCCGCTGCACTCTTGATGTTTACCGGTCTTGGCTTTGCAATGCTTGGGTTCGCTTTGGACCGCATCTTTAATCCCAGGCTAAGGGGGCGATAACTGTGGACCAATCAGGTGAATTCACCCCGAATCTCTCCACCAACCCACTCTTAAGCGTCGAAGACCTGCGTCTCCACTTTCGTACGGGCCGCGGCGTCGTCCAAGCCGTCGATGGGGTCACCTTCTCTCTCGACCAAAACCAGACCGTCGTCGTCATCGGCGAGTCGGGGTGCGGCAAGAGCTCGCTCATGCGAGCAATTCTGCGCCTTCTCCCCCGCAACGTGAACACCTACTCGGGGCGCGTCCTCCTCGATGGCGTGGACATCATGGAGCACTCCGACGAACGCTTCCGTCAAGAGATCCGCTGGGTAAAAACTTCATTCGTCCCCCAAGCGGCAATGAACTCGCTCAATCCGGTCGTACGAGTCGGTGAACAGGTAGCCGAACCACTCATTGTGCACAAGCTCTCCAAGAGTAAAGCAGAGGCGCTGGGAAAGGCGGAAGAGGCGTTCCGACTGGTCGGAATACCGACAGACTTCCTCAACCGTTACCCCTTTGAGTTGAGCGGAGGTATGCGACAGCGGGTCGCAACAGCGATGGCTCTCATCACCCAGCCTCGCCTCGTGATCCTCGACGAGCCTACCTCTGCGCTCGACGTCCTCACGCAGGCAAACATGATGAACCTCTTTAAACGTCTCAAGCGCGACATAGGCGCCGGCTTCATTTTGATCACCCACGACATCGCCACTTCGAGCGAAGTTGCCGATCAAGTGGCCGTGATGTACGCCGGACAGGTTGTGGAGTTCTCTCAGGCGAAAGAGTTCTTTCGCGAGCCGTTACATCCGTATGCCAAAGGGCTGATGGCGAGCGTGCCGGCGCTCAAAGGGAACCAACGCCTCGACTTTGTGCCGGGACAGCCGCCGAGCCTCGTCGATCCTCCGAGCGGCTGCCGCTTTGCCGACCGCTGTCCGGCACGCTTCGCTAAGTGTGACCAGGAGCCCCCCACATTCAATGCAGACAGCGGGCGAGAGGTGAAGTGCTGGCTGTATCAAGACGTGCAACCCGCACAGGCTCCACCTGTCCACCCCGCTTAGCCCTTGGAAAGGAGCCGACGCGTATGTCGAGCCGGACCGCGACTCACTACCGAGCGTCCCAAGAGGCGCTACTCCAAATCGATAACCTCCGCACGTGGTTCGAATTACGGCGGTTGGGGTTTATTCACGTCGGCCACGTGCGCGCCGTCGACGGAGTCGACTTTCAGCTTCACCGAGGTGAGGCTGTGGCGATCGTCGGCGAGAGCGGATGCGGCAAGAGCACATTCGCCAAGAGCATTCTCGGGGTGAATCGGCCCACTGACGGCGAGATTCGCTTCGCCGGGCGCCCTATCCGAGACGTGCGGGATATGCGCTGGTACCGGAGACAGGTCGGCTTCGTACAACAAGACCCTTACGGTGCGCTGCCCCCGTTCATGAATGTACGCCGTATCCTGGAAGAGCCGCTTATCATCAATGGTGTCAAGCAGTCTAAGGAGCGGGACGAACGCCTCCGTCAGGCGCTATCGGACGTCAAGCTCACCCCGGTGGAGGAGTACCTCTCTCAGTACCCCCACATGTTGAGCGGTGGACAACAGCAGAGGTTGGTAATCGCCCGGGCGATCATCCTGCGCCCCCAACTCATCGTAGCGGACGAGCCCGTATCGATGTTGGACGCGTCGGTCCGCATCGAGATCCTAGAGCTGTTGCGGCGTCTGCAGGAGATGTACAACCTCAGCATCATTTACATTACCCACGACCTCTCGACAGTGCGCTACTTCGCACATCGGATTTGTGTCATGTACGGAGGGAAGATCGTCGAAGAGTCGGATGTCGACACGTTGGTAAACGCACCGCGTCATCCTTATAGCAAGGCGCTATTGGCGGCGATTCCCGACCCGGATCCCGACAACGTCGACACATTGCGCGAGGTCCCCCCAGGCGAGCCGCCGAGTCTGCTCAATCCGCCATCCGGATGTCGCTTTCATCCACGCTGCGACGCCGCAATTAAGGGATTGTGCGACGTCCAAGAGCCGCCGACCTTTTCGCCGGATCGGAGCACCCGGGTCGCATGCTGGCTTTACCAAGATGAGTCCAATCAACGCATCGCAGGAGGATCGTCGTCCCCATGAAGTTTCCGAGACCCGTCAAACTAATGCTCGCCGGCCTTTCACTCCTCGTGATCGGTTGGCTCCTCCTGTTCTTGATGACGATTCGCGTCATCGGACTCAGCTTCACCTTGAGCGTTTTGGGTTACGTCCTCTCGCTGATCGGTTTGATCGTCGGGCTCTACGGACTGATTGAGTTTCGTCGAGGCGGCTACTAGCAACCTCGTGAGATTTCATTTACTCCGTCACCGCTGGGCCATAAGGCATAAGGAGATCATCATGAATCGTACGTGCGGTACAGCGTTGCTCATTCTCGCACTGCTGGGTGTCAGTTGTTTCGTCTTCCCGTTGGCGCCCCAGACATACGCCCAAGAGGCCTCCGTCGAAACGGCCTACCGGGTCGGATTGGTACATGAGCCCGATCCATCAAACCCTTTCGCCCTCTTTGGGGCGACCGGCGCCACGCTCTGGAACTACGCTGCCAGTAGCGGATACCTGCCGCTTGCGGGACCCGTAGGACCGAGGGGGGATCTCCTGCCGATCCTCGCCAGTACCCTCACGCCACAGTATCGGATGAAGCGGGAGCAACATCCGGAGTCCGGACGGACGTACGTGACGGCTACGATTCCACTGCGCCGAGACGTCTCCTGGAGCGACGGAACGCCTCTCAGCGCTTACGATGTCGTCTTCACCTACCAGTCCTTCGAACGCCTCAAGGTGCGTAGACTCGGCGGAAACTGGCCGATTCTATATCCCGAAGAGTTGGTATACCGCGTCGAGCGACTGGACAACCACACCGTAAAGTTTTGGTTGATCCGGCAGCCGGGCTTGGGTGAGTGGCAGTATGGACTCCTTGCCGCGCCCATCCTCCAAGAAGCCGTTTGGAGGGAGGCTGTTGACGAAGCAGTGCTCTCGAACACCCCAGCCCTCACCATTGCGGGCCGTCGCCTGGTGAGCTCGGTCTTGGGTCCACTACAACCCGTGGTGTCGGCGTCGACGATTACCGATTCCACAGTGGCTCCCACCCAGCGTTCCTGGGAACTCCACCCGAATCCGCACGATGTTCGTGCGTTTGAGAAGGTCGTATTGTTCGCGTCGGGACACGCCGCCCTTACCAACCCGCTCACCCGTTTTGAGTACCGAACGGGCGGCATTAGTGGCGAAGTCTCGGGTACCATTGGTGCCGCTCCCGTTCCTAGACCGATTGCTTTGGATGCATTTCGGACCCGCGACGAAGCCGCTCAGTCTCTTTGGGAAGGAGAGATCGACGCACTCTTGGATCCGCTTGCACTCCGCCGTTCCCCGGACGACGTGGGTGTGCGCACCCTCGCCTTCAATCTCAAACGGCGTCACCTGGCGAATCCCGCGCTTCGAAAGGCGTTGGCCACCCTCATCGATCGCGGCGAGCTGGCGAATCGCCTCGGAGCGTACGACGTCGTCCCTGAACGATCGATCGTACCGGCCCCCCACACGCTCTGGCACAACCCCGCAGTTGGGGGGGGCGGAATCGATTTACCCCTGGAAGAGCGCGTCAAGCGGGCACGTGCCATGTTGACTGAGGCTCGGTTTACGTGGGATTATGGCGCGCTGATGGACCCCCTTGGCGACCGAGTGGGGCCGCTTTCCATCCTTACGCCGCCTCCCACCTACGATCCCGTCGCCTACGGTGCAGCGACGTACGTCGCTCAGTCCCTCCACCGCTTAGGGATCGAGACGGTGATGCAGTTGGAGGAGCTTCCAGAGTTTCTCAATCAAACCATGACGAAGCGCAGCTTTGACCTCGCCATCATCGGAACGAGACTCGGTTCCAGCACCTTCCCGCATCAGCTGGGACTGCTGTTGGGGCCACCCTCATCGTCTTCAGGTCAGCAGCACTCGACGTGGAGCCTAACGGGGTACTGGAGCGCAGAACTAGTCCTCGCACTTCGGGATCTCGTGCGCGCACCGCGTGTCGACGTGGCGCAACAGGCAGCTTTCCGCATTCAGGAGCTCGTCGAGCGAGACGCTCCGCTCATCCCGCTTTTGCGCACTGCGTCGCCGCTAACCCCCATCGCCGACGTCAAGCCGTTGCGCCTCGAGTGGCTGTGGTCTAGCCTCAGCCCGCGCCACAGCACGATGTGGATCGAATAAGCAAGGAGGGTCCTCTTGTCCTGCGAGTAACGCTCAGGTGCTTGCGAGATTTCTTGGGCTTGCTGGGGTTTCTAGGCTTGCGAGGCTTCGGGGGCTTGCGAGGCTGCTGCCACTGCAAGGCTTGTGAGGGTTCCCGGGACATTGCGAGGTTTGCGGGGCATGTGAGGCTTGTGAGACTTGTGAGACTTACGGGGCTTACGACGCTTACGGGGCTTACGGGGCTTCCGGGGCTTACGACGCTTACGGGGCTTACGGGGCTTCCAGGGCTTACGACGATTCCGGGGCTTCCGGGTCGGCTTGCGTGTGATGTCGCGGAGGAGCATTCACCGCCGGGTGGCTGAGTTTTTGTGCTGTTACAGAATGCTGGCCTCTTCCTCAGCTGTTCTGGCGTATGTTATATTATGCTGGCGTCGTCCAGCTGTTCTGGTGTTACAGAACGCGATCAATGGCCTGCCGTTTGGTAGTGCAGACTGACGCATTCCGGCCCGACAGACGTGAGTCGACCACGGTGCAAACGCAAACTCAAACGCCTGCTACAGGCGTCGGCTCATGCTCCAACATTGCAGGGCATGTCCTCAACATTCCTAGTGATTCTGGCTCCGGGAGTATAAAGACCGTCGATACCCTCTAAACGAGGAATGATTCCTCGCTGGCGTGCAATCATTCCTCATCACGGATGCACCAACGCCGGTTTCGCCTCGTTTTCCACCTCATGACCGGCTCAAGGGAACGGCGCACGTCGGCCAGCGCGGAGACGCAAACCTTAAACCCCTGCTACAAGCGTTGGGCGCGGATCAAGC
>JAWLDA010000001.1:40065-515681 GCA_041686855.1 Limnochordia bacterium | reverse complement strand
GGACGGAAAATCCCCGTCGATACCCTCTAAACGAGGAATGATTCCTCGCTGGCGTGCAATCGTTGCTCATCACAGATGCAACAGCGCCGGTTTCGCCTCGTTTTCCGCCTCATGACCGGCTCAAGGGAACGGCGCACTTCGGCGAGCGCGGAGACGCAAACCTTAAACCCCTGCTACAAGCGTTGGGCGCGGATCAAGCGTTGTCCGCGATCTCAGCCAAGGGACGAGATAGGCCGCGGATACTCCCTAAACGGGGTGACGTTCCTCACGAGCGTGCAATCGTTCCTCACGAGCGTGCAATCGTTCCTCACAGGTGAGCAGTCGTACCGACCCGCCCAAGTGAGCGGCTGCAAAACAGGTGAGTGAGCAGTCGCACCGCCTCGCCCAAGTGAGCGGCTGCAAAATAGGTAAGTAGCCAGCCATAACAGCGACACGGTAGTCGCCATAGCAGCGCCACCGCAGCGCGACAGTAGGCGGCAATTTCGTCACTCGCTCGCTGGCGTTACGGGGCGGTCGCCGCCCTGACAAAACTGGATGACAATCTTTGCTTGTGAGCACAAACACACGTGCGGGACACGCCACCGTGTGGTGAACATCAGCGAATGTGATCGCCAGCAAATACGAACGCCAGCGTATACGCACGGCAGCATAAGCGTATACGCACGGCTGCATAAATGAAGATCAGCGTGTGTGAACGCCGCTTAAGTGAACACCAGCGTGTGAACACCCACGACTAGCGCCCATAGTGAGGGCTGATGGTGGCTCCCGGATAGTAGTGCGAGAGAATCTCATCTACCGTCGCCCCGCGGGCGGCCATACCGGCGGCTCCCATTTGCGAGAGACCAACACCGTGCCCGAAACCGGCTCCCACGAACAAGAAGCGCTCGGGAAGTCCGTCGGCGCCTATCAGAGGCATGACGGTGAATGCATTAGACTTAAGTCCGCCCATGCGGCTGCGAATGACGTCCCCTGCCACATGCGCCTCACCGTTGGTGCCGACCACGGTGAGCGATTTCAGGCGCCCACCAATATCCCGCCCTCTTGGAACGATCGCCACAACCTCGCCGATCCGTTCCCCGACGCGGTCGCGTATAAGGTCTGCCGAGACCGGTACAATCCAGCGAAAGGTGCTCGCCTGCCCAAACCCGGTCCCCTGCGAGAATACTGCGGGCCGCTCGCGCAACCAACGCTCCAACACTGCAGGCGTAAGTGGAAATTGAGCAATCGCGGGACCGCGTTCCGACCGTTCGGATTCGCTAAACCACTCACCGACGGCATTGAGGTACGGCCGCGCGCCTCCCCACACGTCAGCGCTTGCCGCGGTCATCCCTCCGGCAGTGGCGTGGTAGTATGCTTCAATCAGCGCTCCGGAGTGTGTGAGCACTTCTCCGGAGGTCGCCAAGACGGCCTCTGTGGTCCGACTCGTCTCGCGGTCCACCCCACGGTAGGCAGACGAGAGCACGCTTCCCATAACGTCGAAGCCGCGCGCCGAAAACCGACCCAAATGACGCATCGTGTAGGTGCGTGCGGCGATGGCCTGGGCTTTCAACGCCTCCGCCGGCATCGAAGGGTACATCTCAGAAGGCACGACCGCCAGCAGATACTCCTCGATGTCGAGCTCGTTCACCAAGGTGAGCCCGGAAGGGCGGGCGAGTACGATCAGGTCGCCGCGAACTTGCAAATCCTCTTCGCGCGACCAAAAGTAGCCGCTGCCGGCATCGAGGCCGAGTGCGATCCAGGTCGTCTGGGAATCGTCGAGCGTCAACCGTATCTCTCGGCCGTCAAGCGCAAAGGCTTCTCCGCCTTCGCTGGCGAGGTGAACCCGCCCTTGGCGAAGCTCTAAGCGCCACACTCCGCCCGGCAAGCTCTTCAATTCGCTCTTCAATTCGCTCTCCCATTCGCTCCCCGATCCGTTCGCTTGATCGACGGCACGGAAGCGCCCTCCCGCCGAAAGGTCGATGTGGTCCGCCCCCTCGACCAACCCCACCCGCACAGTGATCCCGCTCTCGTCTCCATCCACGGGACTGGGGGCTTCCAACTGTGCGTGGCGGAGCCGGCGCCGAGCGTCCAGCACGGCGCGCTCCGCTTCTGCAAGTCGTTCCCGGTGTCTTGAGACGAACGCGTCGAAGGCTGAGCCGATGGTAGGATCGCTTGGATAAAGACGCTTCGCCTGCTGGTAGTAACGCCAAGCCTCCAGCACCTCGTCCAGATGATCGTACGACTGGGCGAGGGGAAAGTAGAGGTGTGTGTAACTCGAATCCGTCCGCAGCGCCCGGCTGAACGCGTTGACCGCCTCACGATGGCGCTCCTCCCTGAAATACAAAAGACCTAAACGCTCCCACGCGGGAGCAAACTCAGCATTCAGTGCTACGGCCTCTTGTAACGCAGCGAGAGCTCGGTCTTCTTCTTCGAGCCGCTCTAGCGCTAGGGCGAACCCGTACGGGATCCATGGGTCGCGGGCGTTCAACGCAGCAGCCTTTTTGTAGAGGTCGAGAGCCTCAGCGGCCTTCCCTTCTGCCAAAAGTCCCCACGCGTACCCCTCGACAACTCTGGGATCCGTTGGGAGTAACTCCGTCAGCCTGCGGTACTGCTCTGTAGACCGAGAGAGCGCGCCCAGCTCCCGATAGACCACCGCCAGGTCCATACGCAGGCCCACCTCGTCGATCCCATCCGCGTCCAATAGCGCTTCCAACGCTTGAGCGGACTCCCGCAACTCCCCCGCATAGTAGCGGTTGGTCGCCTCTTGCCAAAGAGGGGTCGTCCGAGACTTCCAAGGGTTATGGAAAATCGGGCTCGCAAGGGACCGAGCAGCGAGAGCGTCAGCTCCGTGCGCGCCCAAAGGCACACCCAGTGCCGCGGCGAGCGTGAGCGTCATTAGAAGCAGAAGTCCTCGAAACCGTCGCCTTGGACACACACCGATCACCGCCTCCCGTACTTATGCTAGACCCTGCTAAAATGTGTGCTAGCCCCTGCTATCCCGCGGTACCCGTACCAATGCGTGCTAGACCCTGCTACCGCGCTATAGCGCCGCCAACCGATCCGGGTTGAGCCCCGCCAAATCATCCGTTACAAAGATGCCGTCCTTACGCACCAGCGTCCCGTCGAAGTACACTTCGCCTCCCCCGTACTCGGGCCGCTGGATACACACCAGATCCCAGTGCACGGCGGAGCGATTCCCATTGTCGCACTCTTCATACGCTCGTCCTGGAGTGAGATGGAAGCTCCCCTGAATCTTCTCGTCGAAAAGCGTATCCTTGATCGGGTGCTTGATGTGTGGATTGAGACCAAAGGAGAACTCCCCGATGTAGCGCGCCCCTTCATCCGTGCTGAGGATGCGCTCTAGCCGTTCAGGATTGCTCGCGTTAGCTTCAACGATCTTGCCGTCCCGAAACGTGAACGAAACATTGTCAAACGTCGTCCCCATATAGAGAGACGAGGTGTTGTACGTCACCGTCCCGTTTACCGACTCGCGCACGGGCGCCGTGAAGAGCTCACCGTCGGGAATGTTGCGCAGTCCGGCGCACTTAATTTGAGGCATCCCTTTAATCGAGAACGTGAGATCGGTGCCAGGGCCCTTGATATGGACCTGATCCGTCGCCGCCATGCGGGCCGCGAGTGCGTCCATCGCATCGGCCATTCCGGCGTAGTTGAGTGTGCACACGTCGTAGTAGAAATCCTCAAATGCCTCGAGACTCATCTGAGCGGACTGTGCCATCGAGTGGTTGGGGTAACGCAACACACACCACTTCGTCTTGGGAACTCGAATCTCGGAGTGCACAGGTTCCCACCAGTACCGCTGATACAGGTCCATCTTCTCCGGCGGTACGCTGGAGAGCTCGTTGGAATTTTTGCCCGCACGAATGCCGATGTAGGCGTCCATATCCCTCATACGAGCCGCCTCGTATGCCCCGACGGCACGCATGTGCTCCTCGTCGGTCCCTTCGAGCAAGGCGCCCATCAATTCGTGATCCTTCACCGTCAGAAACGGGTAGGCCCCAGCCTCGTACGCTTTGCGAATCAGCGCCTTGGCCAACGGAATTTCGAGGCCGACGCACTCGATCAAGAGTCGCTCACCGGCCTTTAAGTCGACTGAGTAATCGATGAGCAACGTCGCCAATCTGTCAACACGCGGATCTCGCACGGGTCAGGACTCCTTTATTAAGGGTGATCATACACAGTGATCATACTCGGTGATCATACTCCGACTCATAGCGAGGGAGTTATAGTGAGGGATTGCGGCGGACGACGCGAATCTGGTTAATCTCGGGATCCTCCGGCCCTTGCACGGGGAGTCCCGCTTCGATGTGTTCGCGAATATACTCAAGGTTCCCGGGCGTCACCATCTCACCGGGTTGGAGAATGGGGATGCCCGGTGGATACACCATGACGAATTCGGCCATGATCCGGCCCACACATTCGGAGAAGGGCACCACCTCAGTCGGGGCGTAAAATGCATCCCGAGGCGACATGGCCAAAGGAGGCATCTCGGGTACTCGCACGATAACGTCCCGAGCCGGTCGCTGAGCATAAGTGCGCCCGGCAATCTCGCGGAGGGCACTCACGAGCCGCTCCACCGAATCTTGGGTGTCTCCGGGCGTGATCACGCAGAGGATATTGTAAAGGTCCGATAGCTCCACTTCGATACTGTACTCATCGCGCAAAATGCCCTCGACCTCGATGCCCGAGAGTCCCAACTCCGTCACCGTCACACACAGCTTAGAGGCGTCGAAATCGTACGATGAAGAGCGGTCGCCGATCACATCGGGTCCAAGACACGCGAGGCCTGGGATCGCATCGATCGCCGCCCGCGCCTCACCGGCCAACCGCAGCGCCTCACCGATTAATGCCTGGCCGCGGGTTGCGAGGTAGCTGCGGGCCGCATCCAAGGAGGCCAGGAGGAGATACGAGGTGGAGGTCGTCGTCATCATACTGAGGATCGACTGAATCCGGTCCGAGGAGACAAGCGACCCTTGCACATTGAGGACGGAGCTTTGCGTGAGGGAGCCACCCAATTTATGCACACTCGTCGCGGCTGCGTCCGCCCCCGCTTCCATGGCGGAGAGGGGCAATTCAGGATGAAAGTAGAGGTGCGCGCCGTGGGCCTCGTCGACGAGAAGCGGCACTCCCCGCTCATGCGCCAACTCGGCGATTCCGCGCAGGTCGGCGCAGACCCCGAAGTACGTCGGATTCACGACAAGCAGAGCGCTCACGTCGGGGTACGCATCGAGGTTTCTGCGGACCGTTGCCAGCGATACACCGTGGGCCACCCCGCGTACATAATCGATTTCAGGGATCATAAAGACGGGGTGGGCCCCGGACAAGACGATGGCCGTCAGGACCGACTTATGCACGTTCCGTGGAATCAACACCTTATCGCCGGGACCGACCGTGGCCATTAGCATCGCCATAATGGCGCCACTCGTCCCTTGGACAGAGAAGAACGTCCGCTCCGCCCCGAAGGCCTCGGCGGCAAGCTCTTGCGCCTCCTTGATGATGCCCCGCGGGTGGTGTAGGTCGTCGACGGGCGCAATGTTGATCAAATCGATCGCCAGCGCGTTGTCGCCCAGAAAGCGGCGAAATTCGGGTTCCATGCCCAGGCCTCGCTTGTGCCCGGGAATGTGAAACGGTGTCGTCTTGCGCGCAGCGTGCCGGGCGACACCGTGGAATAGGGGCATTCGCCGCTGTTGATCCGCGAGCGCCGTCGACTGTCCAGGGTGATCTCCCTCGGGAACCTCTCTCACAGGTTTAGACGCCTCCCATCAAAAGGTACCGGCTTTGGTCAATGGTGAGCCGGCTCTCCCGACGCATTCTTTTGGTTCGCGACGCGCCGCTTCTCCTCTACCTCGCGCCTGAGCTTCGACTCAAAGTTGAGGCCGCGCATCCGTTCGAGGAGCGACGGAGGCTTTACGTCGGTCGAAATCTCAGGACCCGGCTTATACCAGGTACATCGGGGGCCGTCGATCACTTCAACCCGGGCGAAGTCCTTGATCAACGTGACGCGAATCCCCCATACGACACCCGACGGTATCTCTGTGTACACGGCCATCGTGTCGGACGGCCGCTCCCACCTGCCTCGATCAAGCCATGGGATCACCGGTGATTCGCCAGCAGCCGTCCTGCCGCCTTCACCCGGGTGTTCCAATAGGCATTGTTTACATTGAGAAAGGTGCGTATCACGCGTCCTTGACCGGCGGAGGCCACGATAAAGTGGACATTGGGTCCGTTGCGACGTTCGAACATAGCCACGCCACTCACTTGTCCGGCCCCGTTTTGGAAGAAGATGAGGTCCCCGGGACGCATCTCCTCATATGGAACGATCTCGACGTTCCACCGGTAGAGATCCGCGCTCGTCGCATCCCCGGCCAACCGCGTCCGGCCCTCCCATGAGACAGTGAATCGGTGCTGTGGATCCGCCGCTAAGTACGCGTTGACGACAACGGCGGAAGCATCAGCGCCGATGTCTTCTCCGGGAACGGCGCCTGCGGAGACCGACCTGAGGTACTCATCGACGGTGCTGCGGCCGCCCCACTTGTAGGCGACCCCCTTCTCTTGACTGCCCTGGAACTCGTATGTCACGTCGGCGAACCGCGCTGCCTGCGCCAGGGCCGCACGGGCGACCGCGTCCGAGACCGTCTTTGCGACGGCGAGGCTCGGGCTCTTCTGTTGGGCGCCGGCCGGCAGCGCCGCGATGGCGACGAGGGCCATCAGGGCAATCCATGTGTACAGGGCACGCAGAGACTGATTCATCACCGATCACACCCTTCAATGTCGACACCAGACGCACGTCGACACGCTGGTTATTTCCGGGATAGTTCGCTATCGCCGAAGCCGTCCCCTTCCCGGCCTACCAGCGCCTCACAGAGGCCCTTCAGTTCACTCCGGTCGGTCACCGGGGCTGAGCACTCGTGTCCGCGGCAGATGTACGTGGTTACAGCCCCCTCCCGCTGTACTTTCCCCTGCCACACAAGGGGGGCGTCGCTTTGCGCGGCCTCCTCGGGAGTGACGACATAAAGGAGACGCTGGGGCAGGAGGTAAGCGCTTACCGCGGCGGCCGTGCGCGCCGCCTCCTCGTGTTGTGACTCCTGTGCGACGATGACCACTTCGGTGGCGCCGTTGGCGGCCGCGTCGTAAGCCCCCAATAGCGAGGCCGTCCCCCAGGGGTTTTGGTCAAGTTGTCGCCGGTGGCTCTCGAGGACGGCGTCAGCCTTCTTTTGATACTCCGGCTCGCCGAAGGTCGCGTGGAGACGCAACAGCGACTGCACAGCTACGCCGGTGCCCGACGGAGTGCTTTGGTCACGCCAGTCCTTGGGACGATGGATCAGGGTATCCTGATCCTTGGGTACTAAGAAAAACCCTGGGGAGCGCTCGTCGTAAAAGAGCTCCAGGGTCACATCCATCCAGTGGCGGGCGGCCTCAAGGTAGCGGCGATCCAACGAGGCTTCGTAAAGGTCGATCAGCGCGGCCACCCAGTACGCGTAGTCTTCGAGGTAGCCAGCGTTGCTAGATGCCTTCTCTTTAAAGCTCCGCCGCAACCGCTCACGATCAACCAGCCGCGCCTCGACAAACGCGGCCGCCTCCACCGCCCGGTTTAAGTACTCAGGAGTACGCAACACGTCATAGGCGCGGGCGAAGGCCGAGATCATCAAGGCGTTCCAACCGGCGATCACCTTCTCGTCTCGGGCCGGCTTTACACGCTGCTCTCGAGCAGCCAGGAGTTTCGCCTTGGCTTCAGCGATGAATTGCTCGATGTTCTCCACCGACTCCCCGTAGGTTTCGGCGAGCTCGTCCGCCGTCCGTGCGAGGTGTAGTACCGTCGCTCCGCCTTCGAAGTTTCCTTGCTCCGTTACGCCGAAGTGCTCGCAGAGTAGCTGACCCTCCTGGGTCCCCAACACCTCGGCAATCTCCTTAGGACGCCAAACGAAGAACTTGCCCTCCTCGCCCTCCGAATCAGCATCTTGTGTACTGTAAAAGCCGCCTTCGGGGTGGGACATCTCCCGCAACACGTATCGCAATGTCTCGTGGACCACCGTTGCGTATCGCCGTTCGCCGCTAAGTTGAAAGGCTTGTAAATAAAGCGGTGGCAAGAGGGCATTGTCGTAAAGCATCTTTTCGAAGTGCGGCACCTGCCACGCCTCGTCGACCGAATAGCGGTGAAAGCCGCCTCCCAGGTGATCATAGATTCCGCCCTGAGCCATCCGGGTGAGCGCCTCTTCCGCCACCTCACGGCACTCAGTCGCCCCGTCCAGCCCTCGTGCGGCCACCCTCAACAGGTACTCGATCGCCGAAGCGTTGGGGAATTTCGGGGCCGTGCCAAAGCCACCGTTCTCCCGATCCGCGTGATGTAAGAGCCACTGGGCCGCCTTGGTCAGTAGCGCCGAACCCTCTTCGGGTGGAACGACTGCCCTCTGATCGGCTTCGCGTCGATCCACCTCTCGCAGGGCGTCTGTCAGTTGCTTCGCCGCTCGTTCGATGCGATCGGGGTCCTCGTGATAGGTCTGAATGAGTGACTGTAGAACCCGAGGAAACCCCGGGCGGCCGTACCGATCTTCCGACGGAAAGTAGGTGCCCGCGTAAAACGGCCGCTGATCCGGTGTGAGGAAGAGAGTGAGGGGCCAGCCGCCCTGCCCGGTCAGGAGTTGCGCCGCTGTCTGGTAGACGTGGTCGAGGTCGGGGCGCTCTTCGCGATCCACCTTGATGTTGACGAAGTGTTCGTTCATGATCGCCGCAATCTGATCGTTCTCAAAGGACTCCCGCTCCATCACGTGACACCAGTGGCAAGCCGAGTAGCCAATGCTCAAGAGGATGGGTTTGCCGAGTCGCTTCGCCAGTTCGAGTGCCTCGGATCCCCATGCGTACCAATCGACTGGATTATACGCATGTTGCAACAAGTAAGGGCTCGTCTCATGGATCAGTCGGTTGGGTCTTCGGGTCGCGTGCTCGTTGGACAATACGTCCTCCCCCTCTTTGCATGAGTATCTCCGGCCAGCGCGGATCTTAGCGCGCTTGCCTCGCCCTCAGAAACCTGCTACGGTTATTGTTGATAGGCCTAACATGCTGTAACACAGCTCTTTACGGACCAGACTGGCGGTGATCTTCATCTTCCGATTCGACCGTGACCTCATCATCTTCATCGTTCTTCTGCTGTGCGTTGTGCTTTTAAATCTCTTTCCCCTTCCCGTCGGCGTGAAACTCCCGCTGTTTATTCTAATCGTCGTCCTGCAGGCCCTTTTTGTCTACCACGGCCTGACACGCCACCGACGCCGTTAGCCCCAACGTTATGTTCTTGTCAGGTTTCTTGACTCCACCCCCTTGCCGAGTGACATGTGTCATACATATAATTGACACAAGTCCTCGGGAGGTGATGACGGTGGTTGCGGAGCACTCTTCCTGGGAAGATCCGATCTACACGATCGGCGTCGTGGCTCGGTTGGCCGGGCTCACCGCGCGGCAGATCCGCTACTACGAGAGCGTCGGCATTGTGAGTCCCGCACGCTCCCAGGGCAATCAACGCCTCTATTCCAAAGCTCACCTTGCTCTACTCAAGGAAGTACGCGCTCTGAGGGAAGAGGACGTACCCTTAGAGGCGATCTCGAAATTGCTAGGCACCGAGGAGAGGATGACCGAGTGATGACGAAAGACGATGTAATCAAACTTTGTGATGAGGCCGGCGTCAAGTTTATCCGGCTGCAGTTTAGCGATGTCCTCGGTATCGCGAAGAACGTCGCCATTCCCCGCAGCCAACTGGAGAGAGCGCTGGACAACGAGATTATGTTTGACGGCTCGTCGATCCAAGGGTTTACGCGCATCGAAGAGTCAGACATGAACCTACGACCGGACCTAGACACCTTCACACTCTACCCTTGGCGAACGGGCGATCATCCGGTTGCGCGCTTTATCTGCGACGTCTACAAGGCTGACGGGTCACCCTTTGAAGGCGACCCCCGCTACGTCCTGAAACGTGCGTTGGCTGACGCTTCCGATCTCGGCTTCGACGTTGTCTTTGGTCCGGAGTGCGAGTTCTTCCTATTCAAGCTGGATCCCGAGACGGGTCGACCGACGACGGAGACACACGACAAGGCGGGTTACTTCGACCTCGGTCCGGCCGACAAAGGTGAGGATGCCCGCCGTGACATCATTCTCACACTCGAGTCGATGGGATTCGAAGTGGAGGCTTCCCACCACGAAGTGGCGGCGGGGCAGCACGAAATCGACTTCAAGTACGACCATGCGCTCGCGCAAGCCGACCGGGTGGCCACGTTCAAGCTCGTCACTCGATCGATCGCTGCCCGACACGGCCTGCATGCCACCTTTATGCCTAAACCGGTCTTTGGCATCAACGGATCAGGTATGCACACGCATGTCAGCTTTTTTAAAAATGGAAAGAACGCCTTCTACGATCCCAACGGGAAGCACCAACTCAGCGAGGTTGCGCGCTACTTCATCGGCGGCCTTCTCAAGCACGCCAAAGCGATCACAGCGATTGCGAATCCGCTGGTCAACTCGTACAAGCGCCTCGTCCCAGGTTATGAGGCTCCGGTGTATATCGCCTGGTCCGCTCACAATCGAAGCGCCTTGGTTCGTGTCCCTGCCAGCCGCGAACAGGGCACTCGAGTGGAGCTTCGATCGCCGGATCCCGCGTGCAACCCCTACTTGGCGTTCGCAGCCATGATCACCGCAGGGGTTGAGGGGATTCGGAAAAAGATCGAGCCAATGGAGTCTGTCACGTTCAACATTTACCACCTCACCGAGGAGGAGCGACTGGCCAAGGGGATCGACAGCCTCCCCGGCAGCTTGGCCGAAGCGCTTGAGGCCTTGCAGGCGGACGAGTGCATCAAGGAGGCGCTTGGCCCGCACGTCGTAAAGAGTTTCCTCGAAGCCAAGCTGATCGAGTGGGACCTGTACCGCACTCAAGTGCACGATTGGGAGACAGATCAGTACCTGGGCGTTTACTAATCCCGCATCAATCACGGTCTAGCGTTCTGAGGCGGCCTCTCCATCTGGAGAGGCCGTTTCGCCTCCGATTCGCACCTTGCGCGCCTTAGGCGGATAGTGGTTGCGGGAGACGACCTCGTCGGCCAACACTGCGCCATCGACCTTGTCGGTGACGCGCTTGTATAGAATGATCCACTTGCCCGGTCTGCCCTCGGCGTCTACGACCCGCTCACCAGGAGGAAGGGACTCGTCGACTTCGACGTCAACGGGCGCCTCGATGACGCGCTCCTCGCTGCTCAGCGCGACCGAGAAGGGTAGGCTCTCGTCGCCCCAGAGTTTCACTTTAAGCGTACCGTCGTCCGCCTGCGCTCGCACGACGATGGTTTGCACACTTGAGTTGACAAACGCGAAGTCCATCACGCCGTAGTGTAACGTCGCATCACGACCGGGCGGGACGTAACCGAGCGGGACTGAGTGCCGGTACCGTTCGACAACGTCTAGATCGGCGAAGAGGACTGCATTGAAGAGTGTCGAGGAGACTTGACAGATTCCTCCGCCCACCCCCTCGACGAACTCCTCCCCCACAATCTCCGGCGCAGGAAGGAAGCCTAGGTCGAGTCGGCGCGGCCCCACGATCTCGTTAAACGAGAAGCGGTCTCCGGGACGAAGAATGGTGCCGTCGATGAGACGGGCCGCTAGTTCGAGGTTGCTTGCGCGGCCTTCATTGGACGGGTCATAATGAGTGGTGAACCCTGTCAACAGAGCCGTCCCTAGCCCCTCCTCGTCTTGGAGGAGAGCACGGAGTTGAGCGGCGTCTACGCTGGGCTCCACCGTACTGATGGGGAGTTGTACGGCTACACGGCGCCCATCCCGATCAGTCGGAGCCGTGAATGCACGGATCGCGTCCTCAAGGGCGCGGCCGAAGCCTTCGACATCCATGTACCGCCCTCGCTCCTCGGGTAGAATCACGGGGCCAGGCCGCTCCACCAGGGCATTTTTGGGAGCTCGATACACTTTAGAGGCGAGACTCTCGGCAAAGGCATTCATCCGCTCAGTGTCGATCGACCATTTGAGTGGGTGCCCCTTAGCGCCAGTGCGACTCGTAAGGTAACCGATGAATGAACGTTGTTCGTTGGCATAGGCGCGGGCGACGCTCTCTTCCACGTCGAAACGGACGCCCATCTCCTCCCAGGAGGCGCGCGCCAGCAATTCATGGCTCACCCGAAGCTCCACGCCGTCCTCATGGGCGACAGCCTCCCAGACCCGATCGGTCGCCTCGCGCCGGGTTAAATCGCCGACCGCAACAGGACCGACCGTCGTCTCCGGAGTGAAGCGTGACGCCGTAAACGGCACAAGGGCGCGCAGCCCCACCGTCACATCGAGGAGACCCAACGCGGCGAGCAAGGCGACGAGGAGTATCGTGACGCTTCGATTCCGCATTGCCGAACAACTCCTTCTCCCCCGACGTTCACATTCCAATCTTCGTTATAGCTGCTCTAAGCTCATCTTACACTTAGCGTACCACGATTCAAACCGCGCACAAGGTGACGACCCGCGACAATGGAGGATCTATTTTGGCAGGCTGGAACACGTAGGGAGGCGAAAATTCCCGCAGCCTTAAGCGATCACCAGGAAAGTTTGAGGAGGAGCAGCATGACCTACAAATTTCTGCACACCCGTGTCCGAGTGAGCGACCTTGAGCGTTCCATCGCGTTTTACTGTGACAATTTCGGCTTCGAAGTGAAGAGCCGCAGTGACCGCTCTCCGGCCGGAAATCAAATCGTCCACTTAAGCATGCCCGGGAACGAACACACCTTAGAGCTGACCTACTCGGACGATTACGAACTAAACGTCCCCGAGGACTTGATGCACTTCGCCATTGGCGTGCCGGATCTGATCGCATTCTGCGATCAACTCGAGAAAAAAGGGATCGAAATCTGGCCGGACGGCTGGCGGGAAAAATTTCGTGACGGCCGGAAGATGGCCTTTGTAGACGATCCTGACGGTTACGAGATCGAGTTGCTCGAACGGAAGTAGCAGCCCCCGCATGGGCGCGCCCGTCGTTGGAGACCTTACACTCTGACGACGGGAGCGATGCCCAAGTGAACGGTCCCTACTTTATTATTGTGAATCCCAAGGCCGGCGGCGGACGAACCGAACGCCTTTGGCCAGCTTTGCAACGACGACTCGACGCATCCAACGTTGAGTACTCGTGGAAGCGGACCGCCGGTCCCAGGCACGCGACGCTCTTGGCCGGCCGGGCCCCTACCGACGCGACCGTGGTCGTCGTCGGCGGCGACGGGACGGTGACAGAGTGCGTGGCCGGGCTGGCACGGCACGTACCGGTAGGCATCATCCCAACCGGGGCGTGTAACGACTTCGCCCGCTCCGTAGGCATCTCCGCCTCTCCCTTTGAGGCGATCGAGCAGCTCACACGAGCCGAACATCGAGAGATCGACGTCCCCGAAGTGAACGGCATCCCCTTCCTCAGCGCGTTGGGGATCGGCCACGGCGTGGAGATGGCGCGCAGCACCCAGCGCTTCGCTAAGCGGATCTCCGTCGTCGATCTTTTCCAAGTCGTCCTCTCGCTGCCTCGCTACCAAGCTCCGGAGCTCTCCATCTCTCTTGACGGCGAGGAGAGCCGCGGCAAAGTCTTTCTACTAGCCATCGGCAACGGACGCTACTTCAGCGGCGGACTCAACGTCTGCCCGCGAGCCCACTGTGACGATGGTCTCCTCGACGTTTGCATCGCCGGGGATCTCAGGCGAGCGGAGGCAGTTTTGGCGCTCTCCCGCCTCTTTCGAGGCACGCACATACGGCAGCGCAAGTTCCACTACGCCAAGGCCCACTCGATCACCATCGACGGGCCCAACCACATCCCAATCGTGGCCGACGGGCAATCCGTCTCGCATCTCCCGGCCCAGATCACGATGAACCATCGCGCCCTCGCGGTGCTTGTCCCACCTGGCGTATGGACGTCGAGCAAAGTGACGAGTATTTGGAGGAGGCGTCGGCCAGAGTCGCCGGAAGAGGCGTCGCCGTGACGACGCGGATCGCCCCATGCATCGAGGTCGGTCTCCCACGTAGCATCATCGCCGCATGCATCGTCGCGTGTATCGCCGGAAGTCTCGTCTTCATGAGCGCTCCCGCCGAGGCGGCGCGCGCCGTTCTCCTCGTTGTGGACAAACTCGCCGTCGAAGATCTCGTGGAATTCGACGAGGCGACGCGCCCCTTGTACGAACGAGCTCGTCTTGGCGCCACGGCCCTCATGAATGTCCGCACCGCCGGTAGCGCCGACTCGGCCAACGGATACATGTCGTTGGCGGTAGGCCGGCGGGCGGTCGCGCCGTCCTGGAGTGGGCATGCATTCGCCCCTACCGAAATCTATCAAGGCCGCCGCGCGCGGGACGTGTATGAGAGTTTGACGGGCGCCCAGGCTGTTGGCCAAGCCGTTCACTTGGGAATCGGGCAACTCCGGAGCTCGTATGGGGCCGAGTCCACTCTTGCAGGAATCCTCGGGCAGAGAGTCGCCGATGCCGGGATGAGAACGGCGCTGATTGGCACCGGGGACACTCCAAGCGAGCGCGAACGCTTGGGCGCGCTCCTCGCAATGAACGAGGCCGGCACCATCGACATCGCCCGTCTCGACCCCGATACGCTTGTGAACGATCCCGATTGGCCGACAGGAATGCGTACCAATTACGACGGGATCCGCGCCGCGCTCTTGGAGACAATTCCTAGGGCGCACCTCATTGTCGTCGACCTGCCGGACCTTGCACGGTTAGAGGCGATAGCACCGTACATCCAGCCCCCGCGGGGAGTCGAGCTCCGTCGCCAGACACTCCAGCGTATTGCCAAATTTGTAGACGACGTGCTCGAGAGCGTCAGCGAGATTGACGGGGAACCGATCACTGTCTATCTGCTCTCACCGTCGCCGGCGAAGCGATTCGGTCGTCTCGGCATTCTGGTGACGCCGCTCTTTCGGTGGCAGAAAGATTCCCCAGGAACCCTGACGTCCGCGACGACACGCCGAAACGGTATCGTCACCAATGCGGACTTCCTGCCGAGTCTCCTGAGCGACCTGGACCTTTCTGTACCCAGCGAAGCCGCAGGGGCGCCGTGGCGTGTACGACCCAACGGCAATACGCTGCCAGAACTCATCCGTCAGTACCAATCCATCCGCGCGGTACACCTTCAGCGCCTCCCCGTCATACAGAGTTACTTCTTTCTCGTCCTCGGCAGCATGGCGGTGGGGGTCGCCCTGGTACTGGCCGTAAACCGGGGCTATGTGGCGTGGAACCCACGGCGCAACACTCTTTGGAAGCTCCTTATGGTCGCCCTGGCCGCGTTCCCCGTAACACTCCTTCTCGTCTCGGGCTTCACACCCGGAACGTTGTACGTCACGGCACTTCGGATCGCCGGGCTCCTCCTTGCCGTTACGCTGCTCTCTGCGCTCGTCGGCCGCCGTCATCCGTGGGGAGCCATGGGCGCCGTCGCCATCGCTACGTCCCTTCTTCTGATCGGGGATATTCTCACTGGCGCTCCCCTGCAGCAAGGAAGCTTGTTGGGCTACGATCCGATCGCTGGATCTCGCTATTACGGTGTCGGCAACGAGTACATGGGCACACTCATGGGCGCGACCTTGATCAGCGTTGCCCTGTTACTTGGCACCGCTTCCTTTGAAAAGAACAGTCGGTCGTCTTATCAGGCTGCCCGTTTCATCTGGCCGAGCGTCGTCTTTACGGCAGTCGCCGCTCTCCTGTTACATCCCCGACTCGGGATAAACGTCGGTGGAGCCATCACTGCCGGCTCGACCGCCGTGGCCGCGTATCTCCTCTTACGAGGACGAAGGATCACACTGGGCCGGGGCCTTATGTGGGCTGCGTTGATCGCCGCGGTGCTCGTCATCGTGGGGATTGTTGACTTTTGGATTTCCCCGAGAGACGCGTCTCACCTCGGACAGACGGTCGGCCGCGTTGCGGAGAAGGGCGCGGATCCTCTATGGGATATCGTCGCTCGCAAAGTAGCCGTCAACGCCAAGCTGATCCGTTTGACCGTGTGGAGTCGCGTCGCGATTCTCTCACTCAGCTTACTAGGCTTCCTTTTCCTTTGGCCAAACTGGCTCTCACGGACCCTGGAGAGGCTACATCCGTCGCTCGTGCGAATGACCCGGGTCTCGCTGGTGAGCGCACTGGTAGCACTTGTTTTTAACGATTCCGGCATTGTGGCCGCGGCCATGTTGTTGCTCTGGCCGGCGTTGGTCACCCTCTATTTGGCCGTCGACGCCGCTCAGCGGCGCAAAGTAAGCTCTTCGTAGAGGGTGAGACTAAGATTGACAAAAAGTTATGTGACTGGTAACCTATCATCGAAGGTTGTCGATAAAACAGACCGTGAGTAAAGGCGGGAGTGGGATGCCTTACGACAGGCGACTTGACGTTATGGCCTCTACGATGCGAGCGCTCGGAAGCCCGATCCGTCTCGAGATGCTTCGCGTCCTCGGCGAGCAAGAGCGGTACTGCGGGGATATCGTTAAGCTCTTCTCACTCTCTCAATCGACGGTCTCCCACCACCTCAAAACCTTGAAAGACGCGGGTCTGATCGTTGCCGAGGAGCGCGGGACTGCGACCTGTTACCGCGTAAACCGCCCGCGTCTGGCCGAGTTAAAAGAGCAGTTCGTCAGCCTCTGATAACCTTCGGCAACCGCACGTGACCGAACACCACTAGGAGGAATTCACATGGCAAAGTCCGTTACCGACCAAACGTTTGACGCAGAGATCATCAACGCGCAAGGCGTCTCACTCGTCGACTTTTGGGCCCCCTGGTGTGGCCCGTGCCGTCGTCTCGGTCCGATCGTCGAGGATCTGGCCGAAGAGTATGCCGGCAAAGTAAACGTCGTCAAGCTCAACGTCGATGAGAACCCGCAAACGGCTGGGAGATTCGGCATTCAGGGCATCCCCACACTCCTTCTCTTTAAGGATGGCGAGTTGATCGATACCCTGGTGGGGCTTCAGTCCAAAGAGACGTTGACCCAAAAGCTCGACGGCGCACTCTAGAACACCGAGTACCAATCCGAGGCTGGGCGCGATGGCCTCGTGAGATCCATTCTAGGAGCGGCAGATCATGTCGCTCCTTTTTCGTGGGCATGGCTAATGGTGAAAGTGTGCGCGAGCTCTCGAACGACCCCAAAGTCGCCGCAGCATCCTTTGCCGCTTCGGCCGTTCGATAGGCCAGACATGGACAGGCTCACCCGCAATCACCCTGGCAGGATTGGTCCGCACCATTGCCTCCGCCATTTGAGGGCCGACAATGCCGGCTGCGCGCTCACGGGCAGCGGAGAGTCCGGGTGGCCGGCGTTTGATGCCGTGGGCGTCACTCGCTATAAAGTGGACCAACCGCCACTCGAGCAATTCTTCGGCAAACCGTCGAGATCGGCTCCCCGAGTCGCCCAAGAGACTACGGGCATTCACCTGAAGGAGTAGTCCCCGTTCGACCCACTCCACCAAGCGCTCCATCCCCTGAACCAGGCTGGGATTCCGCTCCGGATGGGCGAGGATGGGTTGCACGCCACCCACCTGCAACTCAAAGATGACGCGCTCGGCGTAAGGGGGCACATCGATGCTCGGCAGCTCCACAAGAGCGTACTTGTGAGCTTTGCCATAGGTGAGTAATGTACCGTCTCGAACGCCCTCGTGTAATGTGGGATGAATGTACAGCTCCCCACCGGCAACGACCTCAAGGGGAAGCGACTCCCTGGCGAGGCGCTCCTTAGTCTCCTCGATCAACGCAAGGACGCCATGGGAGCGATTGGCGAACTCCCCGTCCGGCATCATGTGCGGGGTGGCCACCATGCAGGTGACGCCGTCGTCCAGAGCGGCTCGAGCCATCTCCAAGGTCTCCTCCCAGGAGTCCGCGCCGTCGTCAATACCGGGTAGAAGGTGACTGTGGAGATCAATCACGGAGCGATCTCCTCTCGTTCCATGCGCCGCAGCGCCTCCGTTACCGGGTCTCCCGGAACGTACACGTCGTATCCGAGCTCCCGGGCCTCCGACCGCAGTGCCCGGACGCGCTCTTCAGTGAGCGGGTGGGTGCGGAAGTAGACCGGGACGTCGCCACTCCCAGCCGGTTGCTCCTCACGCTGATGCGCCTCGATCTTTTGTAATGCACGCACGAGGCCCAAGGGATGGTAACCGGCCCTGATCGCATAATGGAGGCCAAATTTATCCGCTTCGCTCTCAGCAGATCGACTGTACCCTGTACTGATTAGGGCGTGGCTAAGCTGGGCGATTTCGGCGGCCCGAGCCCGCTCCTCCGGATCTACCTGTCCCAGCACGAAGTCGTACGCCAGCAACAGGCCGAGGTCGCGGCCAAACGAGGACGATCCGTGACTCTTGACGGTGTGAACGAGCTCGTGACCAAGGACACCCGCAATTTCGTCATCGTCGTCAAGAAGCTCTACGAGCCCACGTGTGATAAAGGTGCTCCCACCGGGAAGAGCAAACGCATTGGGTGTATCGGAATCAAGGAGTGTGATGGTGTACTCGAGATCGTCGCGGTCGGATTGCGCCTGAACGACGAGCGTGTTAAAGATCGTATCAATCCGCTCGGTCATCTCGGGATCCTCGTAGACGCCTCCATACTGCGAGACCAATCCAGAGAGTCCCATATTGCCCAATACGTTGTCGACGCCTCGCTGAAACGACTGTCGTCGTTCGAGGGCGTCTTCGGGTTTACCCCCATAAAAAAAGAGACCCGCAACCAGGAGGGCTACCCAAAAAAGCGCGGAAAGATCGAATAAGCGTACATGCTTAGCCGGCATCGCTGGCACTCCCTTCTCCCCCCAACCGCTCCAATGGATGGTGCCATTGTAACATTCAAGTAAGGGCTGGCAAAGGAAGACGAGTTTGGCAATCCTGGGGAGCGGTCATATAGTAATTTTGGAGGATTCCCCTGTTATTCCTGCAAGTTGTGGGAGGGCCGAGAGTTACAGTATAATAAACGGGAGAGTTGGGCACAGCCCAAACCTTCGGGACTATTCACCTACCGGTCGACGAGCGATCGGCAAGGAAGGCGGTATCTGCTAGTGCCACACACGATTACCCAAACATGCATCGGGTGCACTGCCTGTACCAAGGTGTGCCCCGTCGAAGCGATCTCAGGTGAGAATAAGGAGCTGCACCACATCGATCCAAGCATCTGCATCGACTGTGGCGCTTGTACCTACGTTTGCCCGGTCGAGTGCATTGAGAATCCGACGGGTGTCGCCCCCGAGCGCATTAAAAAGCGCGGGGACTGGCCCAAACCCGAAGTGATCGAAGAGCTCTGTACAGGGTGTAACTTCTGTGTCGAAATCTGCCCCTTCGACTGTCTTGAGCTTGACGACCGGCACTTCAACGGGGTTGCACGTCTCGTCGATCCCAAATCATGCGTCGGTTGTTCGATGTGTGAGGAAGTCTGCGCGAAGAACGCCATTGCTGTCCCTGACAACCGGTCGTTCCCGGTGCGCAAACCGCAGTTGGCGTCGTCCGCCCGCTACGCAGAGTGAAGCCCTAGACGCGGCGAGGCCTGACGCCGCGCCCCATCAACTACGTCTTTGGCTGAGCTTTGTTGGCCACGTCGCCCTCATCGACCAGGTCGACTTCGAGGCCGACGATCTCGTCTGTACGTACGTGAAACTGCAGACAGGCCTGGCCGACAGCGTTTAAGATACTGTGCGCGTCAACGGTGCCGCTGTGCGTAACATCACGCCCTTCGGCACCGTTTGCGCGTGTTCGCATTCGGACTTGGAAAATCATCGTTTTGACCCCTTTCGTACATACCTTTGGTATTTAACAATTGATGGCCGCATCGGAAAAGGAGACGATCCCCAGGTATGAACGTCCTAGCCAAATCGTGGGCCGAGAGCGTCCTCGATCTCAGAGCGCTGACGCTGTTACGCCCTCTCTTAGAGCGTCCCCCGATCGTGACGCTCCTACAGCGAGCAGAGGCTGCTGCGCACTCCGAGGAGCGCACCCGCCATGAGGCCGCCGCCTGCCTTATTTATGAGCTGAGTCGGATACCCATCATCTGGGAGGCGCCCTGGTACTCTTTCGCCTCCAACCCCTGGGAAGCCTGGCTCATCCATCACGTGATTGCGGAGGAGAACGCCTTTGCAACCGCAACAGAGCGAGGCAGTAAGCCGTCGCCTCTGCTCAGGGAGCTATTCGCCCGGGACCTCCGTCTCTTAGAATCCGTCCGCCCACTGTGGTCAGCGCTCACACAGGAGTTGGGAACCGGCGAAGCCTTGTGGCAACAACCCGCGAACGCGCCCACTCCTCCGCACGGCGACGCATTAAAACAGCTCACGGCGGCGCTGTGTGGCGCCCAACCTTGGGATGAGCAGATCGAAGCGCTCGAGCGATTCTTCCACCTGGCCGGAGCGGGTCCATTCAACCAAGCCGGCGCTTTTACATGGGACGCGCACGCGCAGCGCTTCTCTGGAGTACGGCGTGTGGATCCAGTCCAACTCGAACATCTGATTGGCTACGACAGGGAGCGCCAACGTATCCTTGAGAACACCGAGCGAATGCTCGCTTCTCAACCTGCACACAACCTACTCCTCTACGGGGATCGGGGGACCGGGAAGTCGGCGACCGTCAAGGCGTTGGTGCACGCCTACCAAGACCGCGGCCTTAAGTTAATCGAGGTGTCAAAGCGGCAATTGGCCTCGCTTCCCCATTTGGTATCGATCCTCGCAGAGCGCGCACTCTCGTTTATCCTGTTTGTGGACGACCTCTCCTTCGAGGACGAAGAGACGGAGTACAAAGAACTAAAGGCACTGCTGGAAGGCTCAATCCAAGCCCCGACCCCCAACGTCAAAGTGTACGCCACGTCCAATCGACGTCACTTGATTCGAGAGTCGTTTGCCGACCGCGCTGGGATGGAGCGGGATGTGCGTGCGAGAGATACACTCGAAGAGAAGCTCTCGCTCGCCGATCGTTTCGGCCTCACCATCATCTTTGCGGCGCCGGACGAGCAGGCCTATCTGGAGATCGTCCGCGGCCTCGCCGAGCAACGCGGGATCGATCTCCAGGATGAGACGCTGGCGCGCAAGGCGTTGCAGTGGGCCCAGTGGCAAAATGGGCGCTCGGCCCGCACAGCTCGCCAGTTCATCGACAGTCTATAAGGGCTCGCCCTCCGTCCCGGCCTCCACAGCCTGGCGACGGGAACGCGTACATAGCACAAAGAGCGTTGAAGTGGGCTCTATCGCCACCTCAACGCTCTTTTTTACGCACATTGCGGACCATTTCCGTGCTATAGGTACGGGGCTAACTGTGGATCCAACTCTACTGTCTGCGTCACCTGGACGCGACCATCGGCCTTGAGTGCGTCAATGACGTCTTCAGCGGAGCGCAAATCGTGGCCTAAGATATCGTAGAATCGATGCCCCTCATCCAGTCCGTGATTAAACGCCTCGAGCAACTGATCCCGCGGGTCGGGTCGTACAACGAATACCACAGCGCCCTCCGGAACATCCTCGTCATCTGTAAGCGCGGCCAGCGCCTCCAACAGACCGGGCGGCAAATCCTTCTCATCCCACACGGTAGGCTCCCCCCTTCAACTACTAACCTGCCCGCGCTTCAACGGCGGCACGCTGGAATGCGTTGTCCGCTCCGGCGCGCCCCAGGCGAGCCACCCGCAATTACCAGCGCTTCGTAGGGCGATCCGGGGGATCCTGAAGGATAGGAGGGGTCGAACATGCACTTCGTTGGGCTGCAGCCTGATCAGGCCGTCGAGCAGGAGACGTTCGCGTCACTGCCGCCGGGGATGCAGGCGGCTTTGGATGCGCAGGGTGAGTTGAGGTCGGCACTGCTACAAAGTGAGCTGCCGGTGCGCTTCTCGGCAATGGTGCTGGGACTGGCTGCCCTGCGCCAAGGGAACGAGAATCGCCGGAGACGTTAAGGCGTCGCCACGCGGGCTACGTGCTCCAAAAAGGCCTGCGGATGCGGTGTATGGTCATATGCGACCATGCCGTGACGGTAGACCAAGACCCGATCCGATCGACCGCTCGACCTAGAGATCTCTCCGTATAGGAGCGTAGGAGTTCCGAGCTCGCGCACGGCGGCCTGCATCAGTTGCAGCACCCGTTTCTGCGTCTGAGCACCTCGACGGTTCTCACCGGCCAGGAGTTGCGCCAGACGCTCGGAGGCCGCTTGGCCAGCTCGGGACTTTTGCGACTCGACCCACCTCGCCCCTTGCCATTCCCACACCGTCAACAGTCCGATGCGCATCAAATCCATAAAGGTGAATTGCACCTGTCGCAGTCCGTAATCGCCAAGGCGGTCCTGAAACGCCCGGGCATCCGAGAGGCTGGTCTCCGCATCAAAGAGGCCGACGACCTCCTCGGTGATGCCGACGCCGCCTGGCTTCCAATCTTCAAGGAAAAAGTCGGCGCCGTCCCCTACGACTAACTGCAATGCATAGTTCACGCACAATCCGTCCTTTTATGTCAAAGCGGGATACCACGTGATCGGATGAAACGAAGCTGGTTACTCAGGGCCATGAGGCGCCGAAACCGCAGGTTCAGGCGAGCGTGAGAGCTCTTCCAAGAACTGTGAGAAAAGCGAGTGGTACTCGGCAATGCTTTCGCACCGTACCAATTTGGCCCGCAACTGAGCGGCGCCCGCGAAACCTTTAAAGTACGAAGGCGCGTGTTTGCGCATCTCCCGGGTCCCCGTGTACTCACCCTTGAGATCGCAGAGCAACTGCAGGTGCCGCCGGGCCATCGCGACGCGCTCCGCAATCGAGGGTTCAGGTAACAGCTCACCGGTGCGCAGATACTGGTGCACCCGATCAAAAATCCAAGGATTGCCGAGTGCGCCACGACCGATCATCACCCCGTCGCACGCCGTCATCGCCAACATCGCCTGCGCATCTTGAGGGGCGACCACGTCCCCATTGCCGAAGACGGGGATCGAGATTGCCGCTTTGACCTCGCCGATGATCTCCCAGTTGGCTCGGCCTGACCTGTGTTGGCTGCGCGTGCGTCCGTGAACGGCAATGGCATTCACCCCCACGTCCTCAAAGCGCTTGGCCAAGTCGACCACGTCGATGGAGTTTTCGTCCCATCCCGTGCGCATCTTGACGGTGACGGGAATCTCCACCGCATCAACCATTGCGGCGATAATCGCTTGGGCTTTCTCGGGCACTCGCATCAGCGCCGCTCCGGCCTCGGCCTTGATCACTTTCGGCACGGGGCATCCCATGTTAAAGTCAACGATGTCGGCGCCTGCCTCTTGTACGGCCCGCGCAGCGAGCGCGGCCTCCTCGGGGCTACTGCCAAAGATCTGAATGCTCACCGGTCTCTCCGCGTCGTCGACCGTGAGCATCTCAAAGCTGCGTCGGTTGCCCATGGTAAGCGCCTTGGCACTGACAAACTCCGAGCAGACAAGCGCTGCACCCTTCTCTTTGCATAACTGGCGAAAGGCCAGGTTACACACGCCTGCCATCGGTGCGAGCACAGCCGGGCCGGCGAGTTGGACGTTCCCGATACGCGGTCCGCTCACGCCCGGGAGATATGTAGACTGCTCTCTCACGTCGCCTCACCGGCCCTCTCATGGGAGTGAATACCGTCGTACTACAGCAGACGCTCAAACGCTGCTGGATCAAAACCGACGACGTGCTCATCGCCGATCCGAGTCACCGGAACGCTCCGGTAACCGTTGTTCATCAGGTAATTCAAAGCCTCTTGATCCTTGGAGACGTCTTTGACGGTGTGGGGAATACCTTTCTCCGAAAGCCACGCTTTCGTTTGGTCGCAACCCCCTCATCCAGGTTGGGAGTAGACCACAATCTCTTTATCGGCCACGTACTCCACCTCCTTATCGTGGGTTCTACCCATGGTTTCACCCTTTAGGTTACCAGAAACCCCGACGCGTATCCAGACGCCCCTCGCCTTAAGCTATTTAGGGCTGAACGGTCAATTCGGCTTCATCACCGCGCGCATGCTCCTGCTTAAGCTCGAGCGTCGGGTAAGGGAACCCCGTGCCGAGCGTTTCTCCTCGTGGTGGATGCCTGCCGTCGACCCACGCCAACCCCCGTTCGATCTCCTGCAACACGGCCCGCACGTCAATCCCCATGTAAGACGGGGGGTACTCTTCGAGGTAGCGCCGCGCCTTGCTCAATTGCTTAAAGACGCCCCGAGGGTTGCCGCGCTGTGCATGCACGAACGCACTGGCGTAAATGATCATTCCTTTGTAAAATGTACTAAAACTGACGCGCCACGCTCCCTCGAGCACTTCGTGACTCTCCCAAAAGAGCCGTTCGTTAAAGAGGCGGACAAACTCCCGAAATGATCTGGGAAAATGCACAATCGACCGAGGTTCATCCATCGCCTGCACCCCCTTGCACCCTTCTACTAAAACTGGCACAATTAAAGATGTATCTTAACTGCCTGAGGTGACCGTATGCAACCCAAGACAATGTTTGAAAAGATTTGGGACCGACACGTCGTCGTCGATGAAGAGGGCAAGCCGCCTCTGCTATACATCGACTTGCACCTAATTCATGAGGTAACGTCACCTCAAGCTTTTGAGGGCTTGAGATTGGCCGGCCGTAAAGTGCGCCGCCCGGACTTGACCGTGGCGACCATGGACCACAACGTCCCGACCACAGACCGCGCCCTTCCTATTGTAGACCAAATCTCAGCCAAGCAGATCGAGACCTTGGTCAACAACTGCAACGAGTTTGGCGTCTCCCTTTATGACTTACACAGCCCCGATCAGGGGATCGTGCACGTGATCGGCCCTGAGTTGGGGCTCACTCAGCCTGGTAAGACGATCGTCTGCGGCGACAGCCACACGTCGACGCACGGGGCCTTTGGCGCCTTGGCCTTTGGCATCGGGACCAGCGAAGTCGAGCACGTGCTGGCTACGCAGTGCCTTCCGCAGTCCAAACCGCAGACTCTTGAGGTTTACGTCGACGGTGAGCTGCGTCCTGGCGTTACGGCGAAAGACGTCATCCTGGCCGTAATCGGCAAGATCGGCACGGCCGGCGCGACCGGTACTGTGATCGAGTACACCGGTCCGGTGATTCGTGCCCTATCCATGGAGCAGCGCATGACCATCTGCAACATGTCGATCGAGGCCGGTGCCCGCGCGGGGATGGTGGCTCCGGACGAGAAGACCTTCGCCTATTTGCAGGGCCGTCGCTTCGCGCCTCAAGGCGAAGCCTTCGAACAGGCGGTCGCCGAGTGGAAGCAACTCGTCACCGACCCCGGCGCCAAGTACGACAAGCGCGTCGTCATCAACGCTTCCGAGTTGGCGCCTCAGGTTACGTGGGGCACCAACCCCGGTATGGTCGTCGGCGTCGACGGCCGAGTACCCAACCCGGACGACTTCGACAACGAGGTCGATCGCAAGGCGGCGATTCGGGCTCTCGAGTATATGGACCTGACGCCGGGTACACCGATCACGGATCTCAAGCTCGACCGTGTATTTATCGGATCATGCACCAACGCCCGCATCGAGGACCTCAGAGCGGCTGCAGCCGTCGTCAAGGGTAAAAAGGTCTCCTCGACGCTACGCGCAATGGTGGTCCCAGGATCGCAACAGGTGAAAGCTCAGGCCGAAGCCGAAGGCCTCGCCGCCATCTTCCAAGAGGCAGGTTTTGAGTGGCGAGAGTCCGGGTGCAGTATGTGCTTGGGGATGAATCCGGACATTCTGGAGCCCGGTGAGCGATGTGCGTCGACCTCCAACCGTAACTTCGAAGGTCGGCAGGGTAAAGGAGGGCGCACCCACCTGGTGAGCCCGCAAATGGCGGCCGCCGCAGCGCTTGCCGGCCGCTTCGTCGACATCCGCTCACTTGAGTACGCGACTCAAGACGCGTCGTAGTCCGATCGATCTCATTTTTTGGAAGGAGTCTCTCCCTTGTTACAACCATTTCGGGTGCATCGCGGGCTCGTCGCCCCCTTGGACCGAGTCAACGTCGATACGGACCAGATCATCCCAAAGCAATTTCTTAAGCGGATTGAGCGGACAGGCTTTGGTCGCTTCCTCTTTTTTGACTGGCGATTCATTGACGGTGTGAAGCCCGATCCCGACTTCGAGTTGAACGCCGAGCGGTATCAAGGTGCCTCAGTCCTGCTTACGCGTGACAACTTCGGGTGTGGCTCGTCGCGCGAGCACGCGCCGTGGGCCTTGCAAGATTACGGCTTTCGGGTGATCATCGCCCCGTCCTATGCCGACATCTTCTACAACAACTGCTTCCAAAACGGAATTCTACCGGTGACGCTCCCCTCCACCGTCGTCGACGAGCTCTTTGATGCGACGGCCAAGACGAAAGGGTATGAGCTTACCGTCGACTTGGAGAAACGAGAGATTCGCGACGATCAGGGACGGACGATCTCGTTCTCCGTCGACGAGTACCGCCGTCACTGTTTGTTGGAAGGCCTCGATAACATCGCGGTGACGTTGACTTACGAGCAACAAATTGCGGAGTACGAACGACGCCAGAAGGAGAAGGCTGCCGTTTAAGGCAGCCTAATCTCCTTCCATCATCATACGCATGGCCTCCGTGTACACTTTGAGCGCAGGATGCTCTTTACTTCGCACCTCTCCGTAACGGAGGAAATGTTTGTACGTCTCGTTAAAGTAAGGCTGTAAACTCTTGTCACGACGATGGGCCGTCCGGAGGTTATCGAGCCGGGCGGCCATCTCGACCAGAAACACCTCATAGGGTGCCTCTTTGATCCCCACAGCGTACTCCTGCCGGCTGATTCCTTCCTTGCGGGTCAAATGATCAACCCACGCAGCGATCTTCTCCCCAAACTGCGTGCGAATCTCCTCGATCGTGATCTCCGAGACCTCGACCACATCGTGTAGAAGCGCGGTCGCCAAAAGGTCGCCAGAGGTGATACCCTGCTCCTTAAAAAGGCTGTACATCACTCGTACAGGGTGATCGATGGGTGGGATCCCTTCGTCTCGAGAGGTCGACTGACTGGGCCGGCTCTCGTGTGCTCGGTGAGCCATCGCGAAGGCCCGTAACAGTTTGTCTCGTTCTCGTTCATCAACCCTATCGAGAACTTCTTCGAGCAATACGTCGTGGGAGAGTTGTACGAAATACACCTCGGCGTATCTCCTTTGAAAGCACAAGTATGAGCATGTAGAAAGTGACGCTCCAGGGGTCCATTTCTGCCCACGCTCAATGGACTCCTCTAACTCTATACGTGCACTCGAGCGTCCCTATTTTCAGCTTACGCTGTATCCCCACTCACCTGCCAAAAAATCGCGCGGATACGGAGCCCTCTCCTGGCGCATCCCTATGAGCGAACCTTTTCCAAGGGGTGTGATCCAACCTGTGAATCACCTAGTCGCGTTTGTTGTCAAGTACCTTGCCATGGCCACCTTGATCGGTCTTACACTCGGCATCATGGGGGGCGCCTCACTCGGACAGGTCCTGTACGCCGCTCTGATCCTATCGGCCGTTGCGTACGTTGCCGGAGATCTCCTGGTCTTGCGAGCGACCTCCAACACGGTGGCTACCATCGTCGACGCTCTCACCGCTTGGGCCATTCTGAGACTCACACTGCCCGAGGCGGCCGTCGGTGTGCCGCTATTGGCAAGTATTATCGGAGTGGCCGTCGTAGAGTACTTTTACCACCTCTACCTCAAGGACGGTGTCTTGGAGCCCGCATAAGCAGGAATCCCAGGGTAAGCAGGAATCCCAAGAGGGGCCCTCTAAGAGGTGAGTGGTCTCACCCAGGCGGTGAACCACTGGGGGCTAAACTGACGTGTTAGGCATTCTCATCGTCTTTCTCGCGCAGGTCATTTACGTCTCCACGATGACTCTGCGCTGGATCATCTTGATGCGGGGCAGTCGCAACCTCGCCGCAGCCATTAGCTTTTTCGAAGTGCTCATTTACGTCTACGCACTGGGCATCGTCGTGAACGACCTTAACAACCCGTACAAACTGGCAGTGTACGCTCTGGGGTACGCTGTGGGTTCACTCGTGGGCTCCCGAGTTGAAGAGCGCCTCGCCTACGGGTTTTCGGTCATCCAGTTGGTCTCACGACCTGACTCCCTCCTTCCGGTCACCCTCCGTGAACGGGGCTTTGGGGTGACAACGTGGTCCGGCCGCGGCCGCGACACGGATCGACTCGTTGCACTCATCTTGTGCCGACGGAGGCACATTGGCAAACTCGAACAAATCGTGCAATCTGTCGACCCGGAGGCCTTCCTCCTCCATATCGAACCGAAGGGTTTGCGGGGCGGCTTCTGGCTGAAGCGTCTTTTATAGGCAGGAGCTCGCAAGTGTTAGCCGTAGTCTCTCTCATTCGCTGAAATACGAAGTGAGGCTTCGAAGCTAATGCATGGACTCATTCCCACCCTTGACGAGTGGAAGCGAGGCGTGCGCTACGCCATCATTGCGATCACCATCGGTGTCGGCGTCTGGAAAGTCGACGCATTGCTCGCCGGCCTCCTCCCCTTCGCACTCGCCTTCGGCATTAGCGTCGCCATCGAGCCGATCGTCAACTTCCTCACCAAGCGCCTTGGCATCGGGCGAGGTTGGAGCGCGCTAGGCGTGATCTTGGTCTTCCTTCTCGTCGGTTGGCTCGTCGTTGCGTGGGCGACGGGATCGGTGATCGTGGCGACGGCGGAGTTCATGGATGAGTTCCCCCAGTACCGGGAGACCGTCGTCCAATTCGTGCAAGATCTGTTGAACCAAGGGACGAGGGCGTACCAAACGCTCCCTCCCGAAATAACCCGGTGGATTACTGAGAATACGTCACGTCTCGCCGAAGGCGCCGAACAAGTCCTCTCCACACTGGGGCGGACGCTCCTTGGCCTACTGCGCACCGTTCCGGGTTTATTGACGGCCGGCTTACTGATCCCGTTGGCCACCTTTTTTATTAGCAAGGATCTACCCAATGTGAAACGGCGCTTGTGGTCGTTGGTCCCCGAAGGCGAGCGTCCCCGGGTCGGCGCGGTCATGGGAGATCTGTGGGCTGCAGCTTGGAACTATCTGAGAGCAGCGGCCATCCTCGTCACTATCACCACGGTCGTCGCCACCGTTGGTCTTGTCATCGTGGGCGTTGAGAATTGGTTCGCCGCCGGCCTGCTCGTCGGTGTGCTCGACTTCTTGCCTGTGCTCGGTCCAACTGTTGTCTTTTTGCCATGGATCGCGTACTTAATCATCGTCGGAAACGTATCTATGGCGATCTCACTCTTGGTGGTGTACGCCGTCGCCGTCGGTCTGCGCTCACTCGTCGAGGCCAAGGTGATTGGGGACTCCATCGGCCTTCCCCCGCTAGCGATCCTCCTCGCGATGTATCTCGGAGTCCTCTTACTGGGAGTCAAGGGGGCCGTCCTCGGTCCCCTCTTACTTCTGGTCTCGAAAGCCGTCTACAAAGCGTGGCAGAGCGTCGACTCACCAACTTCGCCGCGCTGACAATTGACGATAAGCGTTCGGCCCTTTGAGCGCTTATCGTTTCGCCCCCATCCGGAGAGACTAACCGCAGACGGTTGGGGAAAGCGAGTGGATTGGGTATGGATCAAATTGACGACCGGGGCGAGGAACAACGTCAAGGCTCGCAAGAAGACTCGCACGGTGATGTTGGCAACCACCTCAAGGGCTTTTTGAATGGAGGGTACGGCCTCATTCAGGGGTTGGGCATGACCCTGCGCCACCTCTTTGAGCCGCCGGTGACCATCCAGTATCCCGAGGAGCGCTGGGAGCCGGTTCATGGCTTTCGGGGCATGCCCGTCCTCACCGTCGACGACGAGAGCGGCGAGTTGAAGTGCGTCGGATGCCAAGCGTGTGCCCGCGCGTGTCCCCCCCAAGTGATTCACATTGAGACGTCCCGCAAAGAGGATCCCGACGACCGTAAGAAGCTGAACATAGACGAGTTCTCGATTGACATGAGCCGGTGTATGCTGTGCAACTTGTGCGTCGAAGCGTGTCCCTTCGAGGCGATTACCATGTCAGACCGGTTTGAGCTCGCCGACTATGAGCTCGAAGGGATCGTCGTCGACAAGGAGGAGCTTGTCGACGTGTACAAGGCTAGCCAATCAGCCATGGTGTTGGCCGGACACAGTTGGAAACCAGACGAACCGGAAGATCAGGAGTAAGTGGGTGAACGTTCAATGTCGCGGCGAGATCCGGATCCAAAGAGCTTTAAAGAGGCCGTCGCTTTTTTGGAGGATGAAGGTTTCAAGGTGAGCGCCCACCGCTTCGGGCCTAAACAGCGCATCGACTTGCGCTGGCCTGACGATCGGCGCGGAATTCGACTGCCCGAGTGGCGGGTGGTCGAGATCGCCGACACTTGGCGAAGCGGGCGGAATTAACGCTCTGCTTCGCCAAGGACGATGTCGATGCTGCCGACCACCGCAACCAAGTCCGCGACCATTAAGCCTGGAGCGATACTTTGCAGTGCGTGCAGGTGGGAGAAGGACGGCGCCCGCCATTTCAGGCGGTACGGCTGATCGGTACCGTCGCTGACGACGAAGCACCCGACGTCGCCGCGAGCCGACTCGACGTGGGCGTAGACGCTCGCCCCCTCAGGCGGTTTAAGCTTTCGCGGTAGCTTAGCGAGGATCTCACCGTTTCTGGGGTAGGCCTTCAAAGCCTGTCGTACGATCTTGATACTCTCACAGATCTCAGCCAATCGTACCCTATAACGATCGAAGACATCGCCATTCTCGGCCGTAGGGACGGCGAAGTCGAATTCGGAGTAGACCGAGTAGGGGTCAGCCTTTCTCACGTCGTAAGAGACCCCAGACGCCCTCAGCATTGCCCCAGTACACCCCAATCCAAGCGCGTCCTCTTTGGTGATGACGCCAATACCCTTGGTGCGCCCGCGAAAGATCGGGTTCTTGGAGAACATAGCGTCGTACTTCTCGATCGAGGTCTCCACGCTGTCCAGCGTCTTCTCCACCATGGGAAAGAACGCGTCGGGAAAGTCATTGCGTACGCCTCCCAACCGGAAGAACTGCGGGAAGACGCGGCCTCCGGCGACGACCTCATTGAGATCGTAAATGCGTTCCCGCTGCTCAAAGGCCCACAAGAATGGTGTCGTGGCACCCAAGTCCAGCGCAAAGGTTCCAAACCAGATGAGGTGACTGCCGATTCGGTTGAGCTCCGCCATGATCACGCGAATGTACTCGGCACGCTCGGGTACCTCTAGCTCAAGGAGACTTTCCGCTGCGAGGCAATACGCAAACTCGTTTAACGTACCCGCCAGGTAATCGTTGCGATCGACGAAGGGAGCCAATTGTGGGAACTGCCACGTCTCAGCGAATTTCTCGAAGGAGCGGTGCAGGTAACCAATGTCAACCTTGAGGTCGACGACTTCCTCACCGTCAAGACGAACGGCTAGACGCAGGACCCCGTGCGTACTTGGGTGCTGTGGACCCATACTTAACTCCAAGAATTTGGTACCGTCCGTCAGCTTGGCCAGGGAATCGGGTGGTCCGTCGATGCGATCACTCCCCGGCGTCTCCCGAGCCGGGACAAAGGTGTCGGTCGGTGTACGGTTCATGATGAACTCCCCTGTCTAGAAGGCTCATTCTGCCCAGCGTCTTTGGCCAGCGTCTCCCGTGTGACCCCCAGATTCGGTTTGCGATCTTCGAAGTCTTTGCGAAGGGGATGCGCTTCAAAGTCTTCTTCCATAAGAATTCGGCGCAGATCCGGGTTTCCAATAAACTGGATGCCGAACATGTCCCACACTTCACGCTCGTGCCATTCTGCGGTGGGCCAGACCGAAGCGACGCTCTCGATCTGCGTGCCGATCGCGTCGCTTATGGAAGTACGGAGCACCCGGCGCCAGTTCCCGATGCGCTCCTCCGACTCCACACGGTACACATACGCTACCAACTCCATCTCGTTCCGATCGATATGGTGCACCGCCGTTAGATGCGCCAGAAAGTTAAGGCCTTGATCTTCCTTTGCCCGCCGACAACAGTCGAGCCACGCCTGCGACTCGACTGATTCTATCGGCCACCCGTCTAGTGTCGTCTCCCGCTCTCGGTCGCCCTTGTGCGCCCGTTCATCGACCTGGGTTTGTCCCTCATGATCGAGTGGCCCACTCATGTGCGCACCTCCGTCGGCACCTCATCGACGCGGCGCTCTGGGGGTGCGCCGTACCCCGTACCATCCTGACGGGCGATCTTCTCCTGCAACTTCAACACACCAAAAAGGAGCGCTTCCGGCCTTGGGGGACAGCCGGGTACGTACACGTCGACCGGAACAATCTTGTCAACTCCGTCGACGACGTTGTACCCCTGATGATACGGTCCTCCATTGCTCGCACAGGCCCCCATGGCGATCACCCAGCGCGGCTCTGCCATCTGATCGTATAGGCGCTTGATGCGCGGCGCCATTTTGCCGTTCACTGTTCCGGCGACAATCATAAGATCGGCTTGGCGCGGCGAGGCTCGGAAGATCATACCGAAACGGTCGAAATCGTAACGGGACGCGCCGGTCGCCATCATCTCTATGGCACAACATGCCAGACCAAAGAGGAGGTACCAAAGGGAAGATTTCCGTGCCCAGTTGACCATGCGATCCACGCTCGTCGTCAATACTCCGGGTAATGCGTCGTCAGACCAACTTCTGTCCATCTCGCTCACCTCAGTTGTCGGGGTCCATCTCCGGACTCGGTACTCGTCGCCAAGAGGCGCTGCTCCAAGTCGAGTGGGAGCGGTTGTTCGACCAACGTCTCTCGCTGCATCATCCACTGACCGCCACTTTGACGAGCTGACTCACTCTTGGCCAACCCCTCAAAGCCGCCTCCCATTGACTCCCACACTAAACCCACTTGCGGCACTGTCGGTGTAAAAAGCACGGTCGCCCGCAGCGAGCTGCGAACGGTCTCAACCGGGTCGATCTCCCGAGTATTTACCCGCTCTGCCACCTCGCGGACCCACTTATCGTCGTCAACAGGGACGCTCGCTTCCCAGCGCCCCCCCTTCACCTCTGTGCGTGACTCTCCCACGCGCGCCGACTGCCACGTACCGCTTCCCTTTAGGCGATAAAGCCTGTCGACGATGACTGAGAGGCGAGCTCCGTCAGGGAGATTGGTCCTCCCTTCGGCCACGATGCTCTCCCCGGCGGCACGCGCTGAAATGTCCAATGTGTACTCCGTAGGCGCAGGTCTCTGAGGCAACGAAATACCCATGTAAACAACGCCGATCAGAAAGAGTGTCGCGGCGATACTTAGTATCGTTGCCAGCCGATCTGACAGTGAACTTGACATCCGGTCCCCCCCCCAACCAAGGCTGGTCGGTGCAATATGCGTCATGGGCGATAGAATGCCCAGCATGCCAAATCCCTACACCTCGGTGAAGCGAAAGGGGGTTGCCTTGACACTCTTTGGATTCACCGGTACAATAGTCCTATAAAACCAAGTCGAGTGACGCTTTCGTCGCTGCAGCTGGGACATGTTTTTATTCCCTCTTATAAAAACCTGTGCAACGGCTCAATTAGACCGCCTTGAACAGGTTTCCTCGTGTTCTCTCACGTGAGCCCGCGCACCTCGGTTGTACCGGCGACATTCTCATTCGGAGATCTCCCTCCGAATCGTTCACTGGACAAACGCTCTTAGTAGCAGGAGGTGCCTTATTGTCGCACGTCCAATTGAAAGAAGTTTCTAAAGTCTTTGGAGCAAATGCCGATACGGCCTTGCGACTGATGCGCGAAGGCAAGGATAAAACAGAGGTCCAGGCTCAAACGGGGGCGACGGTCGGTGTTTACAACGCGTCGATCGAGATCGCCCGCGGTGAAACCTTCGTCGTTATGGGCCTCTCCGGCAGCGGAAAGTCGACGCTGTTGAGGTGTATCAACCGTATCCACGAACCCACGTCGGGTGTCGTCAAGGTAGGCGACGTTGACGTGACCAAACTCGACCGCAAGGAGCTGCAGGAGTTTCGCCGCCGCGCCTTTGGCATGGTCTTTCAGCGCTTCGCCCTCTTGCCGCACCGGACGGTGACGGGCAACGTCGAGTATGGCCTCGAGGTTAAGGGCGTCCCTCGCGAGGAACGCCTGCGCAAGGTCGAAGAGGTGTTGGAGTTGGTTGGACTCGGCGGTTGGGGCGACCATCGGCCCAGCCAGCTGAGCGGAGGTATGCAGCAGCGCGTCGGTTTGGCGCGGGCGCTGGCCGTCGACCCCGACATCCTTCTCATGGACGAAGCGTTTAGCGCGCTCGACCCGCTCATCAAACGGGAGATGCAAGACGAGCTCCTCTCATTGCAGGAGCGGATGCAAAAGACCATTATCTTTATCACCCACGACCTCGATGAGGCCTTGAAATTAGGCGACCGCATCGCCGTCATGAAGGACGGTCGCGTCGTCCAGGTCGGCACCCCCGAGGAGATCGTTAGCGAGCCTGAGGACGAGTACGTTGCGGCCTTTACCGCCGGAGTCGATCGCTCTAAAGTGCTCACAGCGGGCTCCATCATGAAAGATCCATCGCCAGTCATCCGGTCTAAAGACGGCCCCAAGACTGCGCTGCAATTGATGCGGCGGCACGGAATTTCAAGTCTATTCGTCGTTGACAACCAGGGAAAGCTCGTCGGTCTACTCGACGCGGACAGTGCCACCGGGGCGGCAGATCGAGGCGCGAAGAGCATCGCCGAAGCGATCGATCCCAATCCGACCACCGTCGATGTCGACACGCCACTACGTGAGAGTATGCGCATTGCCAGTGAGGGCAACTGGCCCGCCGCCGTCACGGACGCGTCCGGTCGCCTGCGCGGCGTTTTGGTCAAGGGTGCGATCCTCTCGGCGCTCACGTCCCAGCCCGAGTACAGTGACGCCCCCGACGAGTCTGCCGCCGACACAAGCGCGACGGCCCACGGTTAGGAGTGAAGCAATGTTCGACATATTCGATTCGTTTGAAATTCCCGCGGGCGACTGGATTGAAGGAATCGTCGATTGGTTGGTGGGTAACTACCGGCCGTTCTTTCAAGCGATCAGGTGGCCGGTCGACCAGGTGTTGGCGACCACGCAAGATCTCCTTTTGGCCGTCCCCGAGCTCCTCTTTCTCATCGGCCTCTTCCTCGTTGCTTGGAGACTGGCCAACTGGCGCATCGGTCTCTTTAGCACGCTCGCTTTTGCTCTAGTCGGGTTCATCGGGCTGTGGGAAGAGCTGATCATCACCTTCTCCATGGTGATCAGTTCCGTCCTATTCTGTGTCGTGGTAGGCATTCCTTTAGGGATCTTTGCAGCGCGAAGCGAAGGTTTTTTCCGCATTTTGCGACCTGTGCTGGACGCGTTTCAGACGATGCCGGCGTTCGTATACCTTGTCCCTGTGGTCATGCTTTTTAGCATCGGCACGGTGCCGGGCGTCATCGCCACCATCATCTTTTCGCTGGCTCCTATCATTCGATTGACCAACTTAGGTTTGCGACAAGTGCCGGAGGACGTGGTCGAGGCGGCCAACTCCTTTGGCTCTTCGTCGATGCAACTCTTAGTCAAGGTTCAGCTCCCGCTCGCGCTCTCCACGATTATGGCGGGCGTCAACCAAACGATCATGCTCTCCCTCTCAATGGTGGTCATTGCCGCTTTGATCGGCGCTGGTGGCCTGGGGGTCGTGGTCTTTAGTGGGCTGAACAGGCTCCAAGTCGGTACGGCGGGGATCGGAGGCATCGGCATCGTCCTCTTGGCGATGGTGCTCGACCGAATCACGCAGACCATGGCCGAAAAATCGGGCCGCAAGTCCCAAGGCTTGGGCTGATTCGGCAGAGCGTCACGATGTTTGCCGGTGTACCGACGCGGATGCACACTTGACACATACGTGTTCTGCTCAAACACCGAGCGGGCCACGATTGCGAAAGGGGTGATCGGAGTCCGAGGCATCCTCCCCGCCGAGGTGTCAAAGAGAGAATCCGTCAAACAATTACCGGAGGTGCATTTTCTGTGAAAATTAACAAGCGCACGATGTCGACCAAGTTGTCGGCGCTCCTCGTAGTCTTGACCATGATGATGGCGTCCTTCGCAATTGCAAGCGCAGCTGAGCCGGGCGAAGGCGTGACTGTAGATATGGGGAAGGCTAGCTGGACCTCAGCCGAACCCGTGGCCGCCGTGTTCACCCTCCTTCTTGAGGAGCTAGGCTACAGCGTCAACGGGCCCATGATGTTCGCGTCCAACCCCGTGGCCTACCTCGCCGTAGCCAACGGTGACCTCGATGTGTTCCCCAATGGTTGGTTCCCGACGCACAACCCGCAACTGCCGAGAAACTTCAACGAGCGGGCTGACTTTGTTGGAGAGATTTGCTCCGGATGCACCCTAGAGGGGTACCTCGTCAACAATGCAGCCATTGAGGAGTTTGGCATTACGACCCTCGAGGACTTTAAGCGTCCCGACGTGAAAGCGGCGTTCGACGCCAATAGGGACGGCAAGGCCGACCTCTTCGGGTGCCCTCCCGGATGGGGTTGTCATGAAAGCATCGAGGCCCACTTGGACCTGTTTGATTTGCGCGACCACGTCAACCACGTAACCGCGGACTACACGGCCGGCTTTGCCGACGCTCTCGCTCGAATCGAGGCAGGACAGCCGACGCTCTATTACACCTGGACGCCCAACGACACCATCCTCGAACTCGTCCCGGGTGACGATGTACAGTGGATTGGCGTTCCTGACGCAAATAAGAAAGCGCCTGCCTTCGCGGACTTTGATGCAGCGGATCTCACCGCGAACGGCCTGGATGGTGCGGTCACCGACCCCTTAGCTTTGGGATTCGTCGCGGGCGACATTGAGGTGGTAGCCAACAAGGAGTTTGCGGCTGCGAATCCGGCTGCCACTGAGCTGATGTCACGCATCTCCCTCGACCTCGCCTGGATCAGCGAGGCTACCAAACGCATCAGCGGCGGTGAGGACACACAGAGTCAGATCCGCGCGATTGCCGCCGAGTGGATTGAGGCTAACCGAGCGACCGTCGACGAGTGGCTGGACGCCGCGCGAGCGGCCGCCAAGTAACGTCCGGTAGCACACGCAGCAAAAACAAAAGCGGCGAAAAAGGGTGGGCGCCACGTGTGGCCCACCCCTTTTTCGCCGCTTTTGACCGCTTTCGTATTTAGCGTCTTCGGTCCGCCCCGTTTACGACGACGCCATCAGGGCCTCGTGTCAGCGGGCGGCGTACTCCGCTTTCATATCCTCAAGGGTCAACGGAGTGTAGTCGTGAGCGTGTCCGGAGCTGCCAAACGCCTGCAGCCGATGTGAGACTACTTCAAAGACAGCGTCACGAGCCGGAGTGAGGTAATCGCGGGGATCGAATTTGGTCGGATCCTCGTTGAGTACGCGCCGCACGGCCGCCGTCATTGCCAGGCGAATATCCGTATCGACGTTGATCTTACGAACACCATTCTCAATCCCATGCTGAATACTCTCTATGGGCACACCAAAACTGTGTTCGATGGAGCCGCCGTGCGCGTTGATTAGATCGACCAGCTCCCTGGGGACCGACGACGATCCGTGCATCACCAGCGGTATGCGGACTCGATCGTAGATCTCGCTAATCAGATCGAGCGCAAGTTTGGGCTCTGTCTTAAACTTATACGCGCCGTGGGACGTGCCGATTGCGACGGCTAACGAGTCACAGCCCGTCCGCTCAACGAACTCCTCCGCCTGATCGGGATCAGTCAGCTGTACCTCCCCGACCACATCCTCTTCGATACCCCCGAGCGTTCCCAGCTCTGCCTCGACCGAGACGCCAAATTGATGGGCGTACTCGACCACCTCTTTGGAGACGGCGATATTCTTTTCAAAGTCGTAATGGGAACCGTCAATCATAACGCTCGTAAATCCAAGTTCGATCACCGTCTTTACGGTCTCCAGAGAGTCGCCGTGATCCAAGTGTAGGACGACCGGGAGGTCTGGGTTCTCCTCGATCGCCGCCTCCACCAAGTGCTTGAGGTAGACGAGGTTAGTGTACTTGAGGGCGCCACGACTCGCCTGTAGAATGACTGGGGAGTCAAGCTCTCGAGCCGCTCGCAAGATCCCTTGTATCTGCTCCATATTGTTCACATTGAAAGCGCCGACGCCGTAACCGCCACGCTCCGCTTCTTTGAGACATTGCACCATGGGGATAAGTGGCATTGCGTTAAGTCCTTCTTTCTTTGTTCGTTAGGGGTAAAGATTAAACCTCGGAGAGCCGTGCCCCTGCCTGCAGTTTGCCCCCGGTCCCATGTAAAACCATCCTCTAAGAGTTTGACACCGGCTAAAAGCGATCGCAACTCGACCGTAGCTCCCTGGGCAAAAGCGGGAAAACGAAAGCGATGGCTGTCAGACTGCAGCCTTTCTGATATACTTTGGGTATATGATCCTTCCTTATGCAAAGGAGGTGCCTGGACCACTCTCACTCAGGAGCACTGCAACAGAGTGTGTCCATAGCCCATGTCTGATTCGTTCGAAGGTATCGATCTCAAGGCCATTCTCGACGAGCACGCCGATTGCGACTACACCAAGCGTGTGCCCAGCGGCCTCGAGTCGTTGGATCCCGCCGGTATAAAGCGAGTCATCGAAGCCTCCAAAGGATCGGAACGCCCGGTCGTTCTCAAGTTCGGCAAGGACTTCTGTGGCTGGACCAAAAAGCTGAATCGAGTGCTGCAGGACGTGGTACCCTTGTACCGTAATAAAGCGGACTTCTACGAGGTGAACCTTCCGTCCTATGAGCACCTTTGGGAAGAGTGGAACATCACGACATCTCCGATGACCATCCTCATCAAGGATGGCAAGGAAGTCGACCGCACAGACGCCGCCGAAGCGTTCGAAGTTCCCCCGGTCTTTCAAGCCTGGTTTGGCGCCCCATCCAAGTAGTCGTGCGTGGGGCGGCCGAGGGAACTCGGTCCGCCCCAGGATCTCACGTCCCCGTGCAACGCGACTTCCCCAAACAGTTTAACGCGCCCCGGAGACCGCATTAGCATTCAATACGGATTTAAAGGAGCCTCCATGAACGAGCTAAACCACTTGCGCTTTTACACGCGCGAACTAAAACAACACCTGCCGCGTGAGTACTTCAAACCTGTGCCCACCCGGCTCCTTTGGCTGATCCCCCACTTCGCTATCATCGGTTTTTGCATGTGGGCGGTGATTGCACTCAACCTGTCCTGGTACGCCAACCTCGGGCTGGCATTACTGTTAGGATCGTCGTACTCAGCAATCGGGTTCTTAGCGCACGAAGTGCTGCACGGAAGCGTGGTAAAGACTGCGTGGCTGCGGGATACCATCGGAGGTATTTGTTTCGCTCAGTTTTGCCTGGGTCCGAAGCTCTGGCGCAAATGGCATAACGTTGAGCACCACGGCCACACGCAACACGAAGAGGACGATCCTGACGCAATGGGCACGCTCGAACAGTACCGCGAGCGGCGGGCGTTGCGCGCCATGTACGCAGTCGCGCCGTGGCTGCGCAGCCTCGTCACATTCGTCGCCTTTACGGTCTGGTTCTCCTTTCACTCCTTTGAAATGCTCTTGCGCTTTCAAAAGGAGTTTCGCGGTAAGGATCGGATGGCGCTCTTTCTGCAATTCGCCCTTCCGGTTGCCGCCTGGTTGGCACTGTTGGTGTGGGTCGGTCCGGCCAAGTTTCTCTACCTCTACATCATCCCAGTGCTCATTGCGAACTTTACGGTGATGAGCTACATTGCAACCAATCACTTACTCAATCCGCTTACTGCGGTGAATGATCCACTAGCCAACAGTCTGACCGTGTCGAAGCCGCGCTGGGTGGACATGCTTCACTTTAACTTCTCGCACCACACGGAGCATCACATCTTTCCGTCGATGAATCCGAAGTACGCGCCGCGAGTGAAGGCGCTCGCTAAGGAGTTTTGGCCGGACCGGTACAACGACATGCCGCACTGGAAGGCGCTTGTTACGCTCTGGAAGACCCCGCGCCTCTACCGAGACGACAGTCAACTCGCCGATCCGAAGCGCAAACTCGCGTATCCGGTAGTGGGTCGAGGGCTCGATCCCGACGAGGTACGGGGCGTTCCGTACCAGGACAATCAGGCCTAGGCTCCCTTCGACAAACAAAGGAGCGGTCGGCGTAGTTCGTGCCGACCGCTCCTTTGTTACATGGGGCTTCTATCTCTCCGCTATTCTACGCCGACAGTGCACACTCGGTTTGTCAGGAGACCGATCCTCTCGATTTCGATCTCCACAACGTCATCCGCCTGCAGTGTGAAGTCGTCGTCCGGGACGATCCCCGTTCCGGTTAATAAGACGACCCCGTGGGGGAAGGAGTTCGCCCGACCTAAATAGGCGACAAGCTCCTCGACACGGCGGTGCATCTGAGACGTGGAGATGCTCCCTGCGAACACCAAAGCCCCAGCTCGCAGAATCCTCAACGCAATCCCCAAGCTGTGAGGCTCCGGTACTTCGTCCACCAGTGTGATCCAAGGACCGACGGATAAGCAGCGAGTGTACACTTTGGCCTGCGGCAGGTAGAGAGGATTCTCCCCTTCGATCGAACGGGAGCTCATGTCGTTGCCTACAGTGTACCCCAGCACCTCGAGTCGCTCGGTGAGGACGACACCGAGTTCTGGTTCAGGCACGTTCCAAGAAGAATCAGCCCGAATGCCGATCTCCTCATAGGCGCCCACCGCCCGGTGCGGCGTCGCTTTGAGGAAGAGTTCCGGACGATCGGACTCGTACACTTTTGCGTAGAACGCGGCAGCGCCCTGGGACTCAGCCATGCGGGCCTCTTCACTCCGCTTGTAGGTGACGCCGGCGGCCCACACTTCCTGATGATCGATAGGCTTTAGGAGTCGAACAGCTTGGTCCCCCACTCGTCCGTGGCCGGAAGCGACCAGCGTCTGCACGTCAAACACCGGGCGTTGCTTGGCCACCGCCTCCCGCAGACGTCCGATCGACTCCTCTACGGGTGCGCGCCGGCGCAGGAGAGAGCTGATATCGGCAAAGCTCTCATCGACTTCAGTCACATCATAGACACCCTCGCCCATCGTGACGCCGAGACGAGGATGGGAGTCACCGAGTTGGTAGCGAATCAAGCGCATTGGGGTCACGCTCCCGAGGGCGCAATCGTGATAGTCTTGGTCTGTGTAAAGAACTCGATGGCCGCTCGTCCTTGCTCACGCGAGTGGGAGCTCGAGGCCTTGTACCCACCGAACGGCGCCTGTAGTTCGACTCCCGCCGTCTCCGCGTTGACGCGCACCATGCCCACGTCGATGTGGCGGATGTACTCCATGGCCGCATTGAGGTTGTTGGTGAAAAGCGAGCAACTCAATCCGTATTGCACGCCATTGGCGATCTTGATTGCCTCGGAGACATCGTCGGCCGGAACCAACGCCAGGACCGGGCCGAAGATCTCCTCTTGGGCAATCGAGGCGTCTGGCGACACATCTGCGAAGACTGTAGGTTCAACAAAGTATCCGCCGGCGTACTGCTCACCTGCGGGTACGCCGCCTCCGCACAAGAGTCGACCCTCGCCATTCTTCCCTCTCTCAATGTAAGAGAGGACCGAGCTCTGCTGGCTTTCATTGACGACCGGACCGAGGTACGCCTCCTCGTCTGTCGCAGCGCGCACGGCCAACGCCTTTGCCCGCTCGACCACTCGACGGGTGAGCTCCTCCATCACGCTCGCTTCGACGATCGCCCGACTGGTCGCCGTACACTTTTGCCCTGCAAAGCGCATCGCTCCACTGATGATCACGTCGGCCGCTTGATCCAGGTCGGCGTCGGCCAGCACGATCGCAGCGTTCTTTCCACCCATCTCGAGCTGGTACTTAATGCCACGCGCGGCCGCCTGTGTCGCAATCTGCGCGCCCACTTTATTGGAGCCCGTAAACGTCACGGCTTTGATGTGGGGGTTGTTTACCAAGGCGTCCCCCAAAGCGCCACCGGAACCCGTCACTACATTAAAGACACCGGGAGGCATTCCGGCCTCTTCGAACGCCTGGGCAATCTCGAGAGCCGTCAGGGGAGCGTCACTCGCCGGTTTGAGGACGACTGTGTTCCCGTAGATAAGAGCGGGCGCCGCCTTCCACAGCGGAATCGCAATGGGAAAGTTCCACGGCGTGACCACGCCGACGACTCCAAGCGGCTCCCTCACGGTGTACAATATCGTGTTAGGGGCCGATGAAGGAATGACATCACCGACTTCGCGCCACCCTTCTCCAGCGTAATAATGGAGCAAATCGACCGCCCGTTGCACTTCGCCCTTGGCTTCAGTGATTGGTTTGCCTTGCTCGCGCGAGAGCAGGTGAGCGACCTCGCCCAAGCGCGAGGCGAGAATGTCGCCTGCTTTCGCCAACACGCGAGCGCGTGACGGCCCGGGGAGAGCGCTCCATGCTGGAAAGGCCGCCTCAGCCGCTGCCGCGGCCACTTCGATATCCTCGGGGGCTGACCAGGCCGCCTCCCCTACCACATCGCTTGTATCAGAAGGGTTGACGACGCTTTGCGTGCGGCCGCTTGCCGACGCGACCCATGCGCCGTTGATCCAGTTGCCTCTCCTCTTCACTTTAGCGAAACCTCCTAGTCCGAAACCTACGCAAACCTGATCCCTAAGAAGATGCCGACAAAGGTGACTGCGTAAAGGCCCACGAGTCCCCATTGACTAAAATCGGGGGCTTTACGCACTTTGCCCATGAAAATATGTACAAATGCGACGACCGCGGTCATCCACATTGGGTGCAGCAAGCTGCCGCGAACCTCAGCCGGTAGCGCAAAGTAATTAATGATGCCGAGCAGCCATTGAACCGACAGCACGATGACCAACACCCGCCCCGCGATGAGCGCCGTACGCCGCATCGCACTGTTGGGATCCCTGGCGAAAAGCGCCAACAGCACGCTGATCAAGGCCACCGCCATGAGCGATTCACCGATGTATCGGTGCAGTACGTTTATCACATCCATACACTCACCTCCGAATCTGTTGACCTCTGTTGACCTATCGGTAAACTGTTTCGCCCGGGTATAGCACTTACCTCCCACGCAAAACGGATCCCCGTCCAAATCCAGACCCCAGTAGTGACCCACCGTGGATCACTCGCACCGATATCGGCATACGGTGACTTAGCGAGGTGGTCTACGATGCGTTTGGCGGTCCAGGGAGCCTGGGTGGGCGACAACCTGCGGAGGTTGGGGAACGGGGCATTTTATCACTTGGCGTACCCGACTCACCAAGTCGATTCTCGACTGTTGGAGAGGTTGCGCACCGGCACGCCCAACTACGGTCGTGTCGAAATCTACGTACTGCGTGAGAATCGTGGGCTAAAAATCGCCGACGGGGAGTCGATCGCCGTGCATTGGTTCCCCGAATTCATCCGGATCCACTTTATGATCCTCCATGTGTACGTCGATGACCTCGGCGAGGAGATCCACTGGGAGAATGCACGTTACTACGTTACGTCTCATACCTAAATCTGAGAGCCCTATATCTGAGATCGTACAAGGTGGGTACAGCGCGAAACGAGGCCACCAGGGGAGAGTCCCTAGTAGCCTCGTTTCGCGTTGTCGTGCACGAAAATTGTTTGGTAGCGGTGGCTGGATTCGAACCAGCGACGCCACGGGTATGAACCGTGTGCTCTAACCAACTGAGCTACACCGCCCTAAAACAGAGGGAACGACAATCGACTATAGTGTCGATCGCCGTCTCCTCGTACGTGGTTGCGGGGGCCGGATTTGAACCGACAACCTTCGGGTTATGAGCCCGACGAGCTACCAGACTGCTCCACCCCGCGGCGCAAAATAACTCTGTGGCGTACTGCTTTGCTATTATACCTCGCCTCCTCGTCGCTGTCAACATCGACGTGATGCAAGGTTTTTACATGCTTTGACACGTATTATTGGCCTAGAGGAATTCTCGGCGGGATCCAAAGCACCTCCACTGCCGCGGAATGCAATATTTGACACCTCTGATCGCCTCTCGTATAATAGAGTGTGCAAAGGTCAGGAAAGGTCAGGCACATGAAATTAGGCCCTCTCATGGAATGCTTGATAAAGAGAAGGCCGAAGGGAGACACCTACTATGGTATTGATTCCCACAGTGATCGAGCAGACCAACCGCGGCGAGCGGGCGTACGACATTTACTCTCGCTTGCTCAAAGACCGCATCATCTTTCTCGGAGGTCCCATCAACGACCATGTCGCCAACCTCATCGTCGCGCAGCTCCTCTTCCTGCAAGCACAAGATCCCGAGAAGCATATCGACCTGTACATCAACAGCCCCGGCGGGAGTGTGACGGCGGGTTTGGCCATTCACGACACGATGAAGCATATCCGTCCCGAAGTTCGGACGATCTGTGTCGGTCTTGCGGCATCTATGGGCGCCTTTCTTCTCGCAGCCGGCACCAAGGGCCGTCGCTACGCCCTGCCCAACAGCAAGATCATGATTCACCAGCCCTGGGGCGGCGTTCAAGGTCAGGCCTCAGACATCGAGATTCATGCCCGTGAGATTCTGCGCGACCGAGCTCGCCTTAATGAGCTCCTGGCCAAGTACACCGGCCGCACACTCGAGGAGATAGAGCGCGATACCGATCGGGACCGTTACATGACCGGTCAAGAGGCCCTCGAGTACGGGCTTGTCGACAGCATCCTCGAAGGCGGAATTGGAGAGGGAACGGCGTCCAAAGAGCCGGGATCGGCTGCAGATTCAACGCCCCAGAAAGAGCCGGAGACCGAATAGCCGAGTAAAGGGCCATTCACGCTCACGGGACGGCAGTAGACTTGTGAAGAGAGACCACGAGACCCGGATCGCCATCTCAAGGCATCCGGGTCTCGTTGCATTAGACAGTGAGTCCCACACTATAAACTAGCGCTATCCCTGTTTAGAGACGCGCGACTCGCTGAGGAGACGACGCAGCACGGTTTGCAGAATGCCGCCGTTGCGGTAGTAGTTTACCTCGACCGGACTATCCAGGCGCACGACAGCCTTAAACGTCTTGACCTGATCGCCGACACTCGCCCGCACTGTCACCTCTTGCCCGGGCTGGATCTCTCCGGAGAGACCCGTAATCTCGTACACCTCTTCTCCAGTAAGGCCGTGAGTTGTACGCGACTCGCCGGGCTTAAACTGCAGCGGCAGAACGCCCATACCGACGAGGTTACTCCGGTGGATCCGCTCGTAGCTCTCGGCAATGACGGCTTTGACGCCGAGTAAGAATGTTCCCTTTGCGGCCCAGTCTCGCGAGCTGCCCGTCCCGTACTCCTTCCCTGCGATAACGACGAGGGGCGTCCCCTCTTTCTGGTATCGCATGGAGGCGTCGTAGATAAAGCACTCTTCGTTGCTTGGGAAGTGGCGTGTCACGCCGCCTTCGACACCAGGAACCAGCTCGTTCTTAAGGCGGATGTTCCCAAAGGTGCCGCGCATCATCACCTCGTGGTTGCCGCGCCGCGAGCCGAAGGTGTTGAAGTCGACGGGCTCAACGCCGTGCTCCTGCAGGTACTCTCCCGCCGGGCTATTCTTGGGGATCGCTCCGGCCGGCGAAATGTGGTCCGTCGTGATGGAGTCGCCCAATAGAGCCAAGACGCGAGCGCCGTGAATGTCGCCACCCTCGTTGGGCTCCTCCGACATGCTGGTAAAGAACGGCGGCTCCTGAATGTAAGTCGAGTCGCCATCCCACGCAAAGAGGGCGCCTTCGGGAGCGGGGAGTCCCTGCCACTGCTCGTCGCCGGCGAACACCCCTGCATACTCCTTGGTATAACTCTCTGGTTTGATGGCCTGATCGATCGTGCGCCGTATCTCGTCCTGGCTGGGCCAGATATCCTTCAGATAGACGGGATTGCCCTCTTGGTCCTTGCCCAACGGCTCGTTGACGAGGTCAATGTCGACGGTACCGGCCAGGGCATACGCGACGACCAACACCGGCGAGGCGAGGTAGTTCGCCCGCACCAGCGGATTGATGCGACCCTCAAAGTTGCGGTTGCCGCTGAGCACGGCCGCCGCGACGAGGTCGTTCTCCTCGACCACTTCGGCCACGTCGGAGGGCAACTGACCGCTGTTACCGATACACGTGGTGCACCCGTAGCCGACGACGTGAAAGCGGAGTTGCTCGAGGTACTCGAGGAGACCCGCGTTCTTGAGGTAGTCGGTGACGACCCGGGAGCCTGGAGCCAAGCTCGTCTTTACCCAGGGCTTCACCTGAATTCCCTTCTCGACGGCCTTCTTGGCAAGCAATCCGGCGCCGACCATGACGGACGGGTTGGAGGTGTTGGTACAGCTCGTAATGGCAGCGATCACGACAGAGCCGTCCGTGGGACGCTCACCGTCGCTGGGCGCCGGCTCCTCCTTGCCAAAGAGCCCGCTGAGCGCCTTGCGAAACGATGACTGCATGTCACCGAGCAACACGCGGTCTTGCGGGCGACGCGGCCCGGCAAGGCTCGGCTGCACAATCCCCATGTCAAGCTCCAGCGTGTCCGTGTACGTGGGATCTTTGATCTCGTCGGTCCTAAAGAGCGACTGCTCTTTACTGTAACGCTCGACCATGGCCACCAGCTCCTCGGGGCGCCCGGTGGCACGCATATAGTTAAGCGTCTCTTGGTCGACCGGGAAGAAGCCCATCGTCGCTCCGTACTCCGGTGCCATATTCGCAATCGTCGCCCGGTCGGGCAAGGGGAGCTTGGAGAGTCCGCTGCCGTAGAATTCGACAAACTTACCGACGACGCCCTTGGCCCGCAACATCTCGGTGACGGTCAGGACAAGGTCGGTAGCCGTCGCCCCTTCAGGTAGCTCACCCGTGAGCTTAAACCCGACGACTTGAGGCATTCCCATATAGTAGGGCTGGCCGAGCATGACAGCCTCCGCCTCAATGCCTCCGACTCCCCATCCGAGCACACCCAATCCGTTGATCATCGTTGTGTGGGAGTCCGTCCCTACCAACGTATCGGGGTAGACGAGTCTCTCACCGTCCACTTCTCGCAGTTGGACGACGTTGGCCAAATACTCGAGGTTTACCTGGTGCACGATGCCCATGCCGGGCGGCACGACACTAAAGTCTCGAAAGGCCTTTTGGGCCCACTTCAAAAAGGCGTAACGCTCCTCGTTCCGTTCGAATTCGCGCTCGACGTTGCGCAAGAACGCCTCAGCGCTACCAAAGAAGTCCACCTGCACAGAGTGGTCGATCACGAGGTCCGATGGGATCAGGGGATTGATCTGCGCCGGGTCGCCTCCCGCCGCCTTCATCGCCGATCGCATGGCGGCCAAGTCGGCGACCGCCGGGACCCCCGTAAAGTCCTGGAGGATCACACGAGACGGCATGTACGGAATCTCGTTTCCGCCGTCCGAGTCCGGCTGCCATGCCGCCACGGTACGGACATGATCCTCCGTCACCAGATACCCGTCACAGCTACGCAGCAAGTTCTCCAACAGGACCCGGATCGAGAACGGCAGACGCTCGATCTGCGTCAGACCGAGCTCCTCGAGTCGGCTGAGTCGGTACATGTAAGCTGCCGTCCCGCCGGCTTCAAGCTTTGCCCGCGCTCCAAAAACATCGTTTTGCTTGTTGCTTGCATCTTGGTCCACGTTGTTGCCTCCTCGACATCGAGCGCTACACCCGTCGCGCTCCCACTTTCACTTCGATACACACTTTCCAGGTCACTACATACATCTTACTGCATTTCAAAGGATTTCTCATCTGTTTAGCAAGCTGAGACCGATCCGGCCCCTATCGGGATCGACACTGATCACGCGCACCTGGAGGATATCCCCCACGCTCACGACGTCAAAAGGATCCTGTACGAACTGCTCCGACAGCTCGGAGACGTGCAGCAGTCCCGCTTTCTTTAATCCGATGTCGACGAACGCGCCGAAGTCCACGACATTGGTGACGGTCCCCTGAAACTGCATGTCAGGCCGCACGTCCTCGATCTCAAGGACCTCGCTGCGCAAAAGGGGCGGCGTCAGCTCCGCCCGCGGGTCGCGCCCCGGCTCCACCAAAGCGGCCGCAATATCCGTCAACGTGGGTAATCCAACATCCCACTCATGCGCACACGCACCTAGATCAACGTCGCGCAAGGTGTTTTGCATCGCCTGCCGCTCTCCGTTCGAGAGGATCGCTTCACTTCCCTTTCCAATCAGCCGCTGCAACAGCCGCCGAGCGATCGGGTACGACTCCGGATGTATTGACGTCCGATCCAGTGGTTCGTCACCATCGACCACGCGCACGAAGCCTACGCACTGTTCAAAGGTTTTCGGCCCGATACCCGGTACGTTTCGCAGCTCCTTGCGGGCCGTAAAGCGTCCAATTGTGCGGCGATGCTCCACGATCGCCGCGGCCTGACGCGCCGAAAGCCCCGACACCCGACCCAGCAACTCCGAGGAGGCCGTATTCAGCTCCACGCCGACGCGGTTCACGCACGACGCTACGACGAGATCGAGGGAGTCGGCCAGCCTCGTCTGGTCGACATCGTGTTGGTAAAGCCCGACACCGATCGATTTGGGGTCGATCTTGACCAGCTCAGCCAGTGGGTCTTGCAACCGCCGGGCGATGGAGACTGCACTGCGTAGTGTGACGTCAAGATCGGGGAACTCAGCCCGAGCGGTCGGTGAAGCTGAGTAGACGGAGGCTCCCGCCTCGTTTACGACGGTGTAACGCACTTCAGCCGTGTGGTGATTGCCGCTCTTGGCGAGCGCTGCAATCACCTCGGCCGCCAGACGCTGCGTCTCATGAGCAGCGGTGCCATTGCCGACGGCGATCACCTCGACCTTGTGCTTCAGCGTCAGCTCCACCAGTGTGCGCACGCTCTCGTCCCATTGGCGCTGTGGTGGGTGGGGATAGGTCGTCACCGCTTGCAGCAGCTCCCCCGTCTCAGAGACGACGGCCACTTTGCACCCAGCTCTGTAGCCGGGGTCTATCCCCATCACGACTGCTGCCGGCAATGGTGGCTGCAACAAAAGTTGGCGCAAATTGCTACCAAAGACGCCGATCGCGTGCTCATGCGCCTTCTGCGTCAGCTCCTTGCGCACCTCCCTGGTGACTGCGGGCCACAAGAGGCGGCGGAATCCATCTTTGACGGCAGCCTCGCGCAGTCGGGTGAGCGCCTCTTTGAGTAGCCCCCGAACCGGAGTGTACCCACGTCCTGACTCCTCCGCAGGCGTGAGCCTCGCTTCGTCGACCACTTTGCCGGCGCGGAGTCGGGCGTTCATACGCTGTAAAAACTCGGACTCGTCGAGCTCAATGCGGACGCGCAGCACGCCCGCCTGCTCCCCTCGGTCGATTGCGAGCACCTGATGGGGCCGCATGCGTGAGAGTGGGCGACGAAAGCCGAAGTAGTCGTCGAACTCGGTAGGTTCCCGCTCCTCTTCGGCTTTGACCGATTCGACCACGAGCTCGCCTTTGCGACTCACCCACGTCCGGGCGGCCGAACGTACATCTGCGTCGTCGGTGGCCCACTCAGCCACGAGGTCTTGCGCCCCTTGCCACGCCTCGTCGGGACTCGCCACTCCCTCAAACTCGGGCAGGAGTCGCTCCGCAAGGGCTTCGGCGGCGTCGAGGGAGGCAAGCGCTCGAGGTACAGTCGACCACACGAGGATTCGAGCCAGAGGGAGGAGCCCCTTCTCTCGTGCGACCCCCGCCCGAGTACGCCGTTTAGGACGAAACGGCCGGTACAAATCCTCGACGCGCTGCACGCTCGTCGCCTGCTCAATCTCTTCACGCAACGCCTCGGCCAGGTTTCCCTGCTCCTCAAGGAGACGCAGCACATCCGCCTTCCGGCTTGCGAGCGCGCGCAATTCGACCAGCCGCTCGCTCAAACGCTGCAGCCGTTCCTCATCGAGCCCGCCCGTCTGCTCTTTACGGTAGCGGGCGATGAACCAAACAGTGTTCTCGTCATCGAGAAGGCGGACGATCTGCTCCATTTGATGAGACGTCGCGTCAAACTCGCGCTGCAGTTGCTCGACGATTTGGGCCTGGGGCATCCTATGCTACCTCCGCACTCGTCACACGTCGTTCTCTCCCCTCCACGCGTCTCGCAGTCGAAAGAGCGCCAAATCTTTCTGCTTCGCTTCGACCATCACGTCCACACTGGGCAGGGAGAGCTCAGTAAGAAGCTCGAAGAAGGGCCGAACAAACTCAATCTCCACAAAGTCCGCGTGAGCCCTAACCTGTGAATCATTCTTGGGACTTGAGACGTGCACCTTCATGGGACGGTGCGTCCATGCCGCGGCGCCTCTTTTTAATAGCGGAAGGAGCGCTTCCGGCTCGCGGCACGTCCCGGAATTGACCACATGATGATGCCAATCAAAGACGGTGCGCAAGCCCCCTTCTTCGGCCAGCGCCAAGGTCTCCTCGTACGTGTAACTGCGGTCATCGTTCTCGAGTGCGATGCGCCGGCGCGCCCACTCGTTCAGTGCAGACACGTTGTCGCGAGCCGCCGTGAGCGCTTGTTCCTTCTCACCGTATACACCACCGACGTGCACGACGATGACGACTCGATCATCCAAATCGAGTAAATCGAAGAGACGTTCGTGATAATCGAGGTAGGACTGCATCCAGTGAAACGACTGCGGACTGGTGAGGCCGCACACTTCCGGTAGATGAGAGCTAATGCGGTAGTCATTCTCTCGCGCGATGCGCCCGATTTTGGCCCCTAACTCGATCAGCTCCTCATCGTCCCACCACTCCCAGCCGTCCGTAACCGTGTGGGTAGCAAGGGGAATGAGGTTGGCAGAGATGCGGTAAAGGGGAATCTCGTGAGCACGTAGGAACCACATGATGCGGGCGGTGTTCTCCAAGTTTCGTTTGGCCACACGGTGAATGCGCGAGCGTTGAATCTCCGGGGAGAGCTCTTTAAGGCTGGCGAACGTCACGTTCCCGGCCGGTGAACACGATTTCTCCGAAAGACAGATTGCGACAAATCCAAAGTTGAGGTGCATCGGTGTTACGAGGCTCCTTCCACAGGCAAATCTTTTGAAGGGTTACCTCTATACGATGCCACGGCGTCCGTGATGGGAGTCCCGATCTCTAAGGAGTAGACAAAACGTCTCTCCAAAGCCGGCGCAGCACAAAAGACCCAAGCGTCGGCCGCATAGCCAACGCTTGGGTCTTTTAAGAGTGTCGACGAACTACGTCTCGGGGCAAACGACATGCCTAGCAACAAAAAGATGGTGCCGGAGGCGGGATTCGAACCCGCACGGGCCTTCGGCCCAGAGGATTTTAAGTCCGCCGTGTCTGCCGTTCCACCACTCCGGCGCGGTAACAGAAATTATATATCCTAGACCCCATCCTCGTCAATCAAACCAGTGGGGCCAAAGTTTTCCCACAGTAGGCCTTGCAGGATGTCGCTTTCGCTGACGATCACAGAGGACGCGGCCAAACGTACGAGGAGCGTGTGCAAAATGAGCAGACCCGCAACAATCACATCCGCCCGCTCCGGTTCGAGCCCCGTCACTCGCCGCCGATCTGCGAAGGGCATCTGTGCCAGGGCGGCTGTCATAGTAGCGAGTGCCTCCGTCTCAAGCACTGCTGCATGGACACGCTCAGGATCGTAGTCCACCATTTGTTGATGTATCGCTACAGCCGTCGTAGCGGTCCCTCCGACGGCAATAACTCGCCGAGGGCGTCCGTCCTCGGGATCCCCCCCTAACTGGACAGGAATCATCGCATCAAGAGCCTCCTGCAGCCGCCGCAGCTCAACCCCACGGGGAGGATCCGTGGACAAGTACTCGTCTGCGGCGACGACCGCGCCAATTGGCAAGCTGATCCGCTCTGTTGCCACCCCGCTTCCCCAGCCGAAGGCGACCTCTGTCGAACCGCCTCCGACGTCGATCACCACGCACACGTTGTCTCGCTTTAACGAAGCGAGACCCTTGACGGCTCCAAGAAACGACAGCCGTGCCTCATCCTCCTCCGACAGGATCGGGGCGCTAATTCGTGTCGTCTCCCACACCCGCAACAAGAATTCGCCGCCGCGGGCGGAGCGCCGTACGGCCGCAGTGGCTACCGCGACCGGCGCCGGATCCTGGGGACTGAAGGACCCGGAGAAGGAGTCCAGGACGTCGATACTGCGCGCGACCGCCTCTTCACCCAGCGCCTCTCCATCTGCCCCGCGAGCGCCCAGCCGAGTGGTGGCCCGACGCCGATCCTGGGCGACCCACTCGGACAACCGTTCCTCTCCCTCGCCGGCGCTCCATACGCCCTTAAGGAGACGGAGCGAATTGCTCCCTATGTCGATCACAGTCAATGCACGCCGCTGGACACGGAGTGCTCGACACACGTCCTCATGCGGGCATCCCTGGCATGCGACGCTGCCCTTTAAGTCGACACCGCGCTCCAAGAGGAGCTGCGCCGTCATGCGTCCGATCGGGTTGACGGCGGACGTTGCGTGGTCGCCAGTTCGCCCCCGTCGCCCGAGGTAATCAGCGAGGTGCGTGTGCAGACACTTCACCCCATCCGCCGCCACGATGCCGGCGACACCAGACTCGGCGAGCACCCTGTACTGCTGAGGCGCCTTCCTTTTCATTTGCTCAACGGCTTGGGGATCGCACATCGCAAGGCGCAGCGCCGCGTACTCCCGATGTGCATCCTCCATTGCACGGGCGAGCTGCTCGTCCTCCAGCAATCGCCTCCGCATCTTGGCCACCCAGCCCTCAGACTCCAGAGCGCTGACGGCACTTACGAGGTGAGCACAGGAGAGCCAAAAGAGCGTCGGAAACGGGCGCCGAACCCCTGCGTCCGTCGTAGGGGCAGGATCGTTCACGATCACTTGGGGCGAACCGTACCGACACCGGAGAGCGACCGCCAACACGCCGTGGGGGCGGCGCCCCATCTGCACCTCCAACAGGTCGACATCCCGATCCGTACATGCGGACCACCCATACTCCGCAATCCACGCACCCGACAAGCTCAAGTGGCTGTCCTCCCACCAACAGATTGTGCGCCTCGTTCCCACGAAAAAGCCCTCGCAGAGTGGCACGCCACCTGGAGGGCACAGTGCATAAATATTAACGTTGCTTTGCGATCGTCTAAACGATCCCTAAAAGTCTCGTCGTGTCCCGCGACCACCGCGCTTAGAGTCCTGACTGCGCCGAAGCGACTGCTGTCGTTCATCACTATCCTTGAGGAATCCTTTAAGCTTATCCTCAAACGACGAGCGTCCACGTCCGCCGCCTCGACCTCCCCTAAAATTACCCCGCGGTCGCCCGGGAGGCGGTCCAGCGTTGGGGGAGCCGGCGCCGCGCTCGGCTGAGCCGGTTACCTGTCGAATTGAAAGTCCGATTTTCCCCTCTTGCATGTTGATAATCTTAACTTTGATCACGTCGTCTTGCTTGATGAAGTCCTTGATGTCGTGGACGTAGGCGTCGGCGACCTCGGAGATGTGCACCAAACCTGTCTTTCCTTCTTCAAGCTCGACGAAGGCTCCAAAGTGGGTAATGCCGGTAACTTTGCCTTCGACAATACTGCCGACTTCCAATGCCATACGGTGACAAGTCCTCCTGTAGGTGATTACCGAACTAATGAACCTAATTGCTCCTTATTATATCGGACATTTTTATTTTATGTCAACAGGAGAAACGGTGCGCTCTATGGACCGGTCCGCCCCGCCTCCGGCGCCTGCGAGCTCTGCCGGTCCGGCGGAGTCCCGGGAGACTCGTTTGGAGACGTAAATAGGACCGGAGTCTCTCCCGGCTTCACTAGACCTAGCTCTTCCCGTGCCACCTTTTCAATATACTCATCACTTTGAAGGTACTCCAACTCATTGCGTAACTCTTGGTTGCGAGCTTCGGTGTCGGCGATCTCCGCCCGCACCTGGCGAATCTCCATTCTCAGGCGCCAAACCTCTAAAAACCCCGAGGCGTAGGATGCGGCGATATAAACGAACGTGGCTAGCGCTACGATCAACCAAAAGCGTGGCGTTAGGCGCAGGCGCTGGCGGCGTGCGCCCCGATTGCGTTGGCCGGAGGCGGTGGACACAGGTTGGCCCTCCAAGTGGCGGCAAGAGCATTGCGGCCGTTTTACAGGGGTAGAGAGTGACTCGTAGGTTTACCGCAAAAGATTCCACACCGCTGTAGAGGGTCCCTGCTCACCCGAGTCTATCCCCCAAAGCGACCAAAGAGCCGAGAGAATGAGAGTTTTTGCCAGGCCATGGCTAAGCGAGCCGGGCGAGGGCGCTGCGCGACTCGTCCCCAGCGCGGCGCTCGCCGCCTTCCGCCCGGGACAAAGGCTGAAAGGAGCCTCTGAATGAGCAAGAACGGGAGCGTAATTAATCGGGCCAGCGCGTGCAACCCGGACCCAACCACCTGACCCGTGCCACGGAGCGCGCTCATCATCAGCCAGATAAGGCTGGCGCTCAACGTCTGGAAGTACAGAAGCAGGCCTACACCCAAGCCAAGAAGGACGTAGAAACGAAGTTCGCCCCAATTCCCTGCGAGCAACATGGCAAAGAGCGTTGGTGTCACGACGATCCAGTAGAGCAGATCTGTCATCGCCGTCGCCAATTGTTTAGGCGCAAGTAAAGAGCGGAGGACACGGTAAACATCAAAGAGGATGCCGACAACCCCTCCGGCGAGGATGGTCATCAAAAAGGCGTACGTCTGCTGTGCCAGGCTCTCCACGGTAGGTCACCACCTTGCAGTAGTCGGCGCCTTTCCCCGGCGCCACGAGACCCTACCATGCTATGAACCGGCGCGCAAACGTGTTACACGTGTCGAACTTTTTTAATCACACTAAGGTTTGCTATTTGAAGAGGCGACCCAGCACCCCTTTCGCGCTCTTCTTCTGCCGAGGGCCATCGCCGGTGTACTCGATGCTGCGTACAAATCCCTCGACTTGAAGACTACCGCCGTCCAGATTAAGCTCCTTGATGTGAAGCTCGTCGCCGCGAATCGTCATCATCCCCTGGTCTGTCTCCAATAGGACGGTTTGATCGTCGAAACTCTCGACATTCACCACTCCGTCCACACTCAGCGACTCGCGCTGTTTGAGCGTAAACTGGTGACGTTTGCGAGCCACTCCCGGCTGCTGCTCTGGGGACCCCTTAGGGCGCTCGTCCAGTGCCGTACTCCTTTTCACGTGCCTCATCCTCCTTGGCCGCACGCTTCCCGTTTTGCGGCGCGAGGTGCTGCCGCACGAAGCTTGGCTACACCACATTCCTATGAATGCACGCTTGTAAATTAGAACCGCTGCCGGGGGAGTTGGGCTTAGGGCGCAGGATCTTGTCGATCAAACTGAGAATTCTAGGCGAAGCTCTTACGAGAGGTGCGATGATCGCAGATGAATCTATCGACCAAGCTCGCCCGCGCCGGAGTTCGCAGAGACGATACATGGCAGAGCGTCTCTCCTCCGATCTACCAAAGCGCCATCTTTGAACACAAGCGACCTTTCGCCGAGGGCCAAGATGCGTACAACTACTCACGCATCGGCAACCCGACTCGCAGCACTCTCGAGGAAGTGGTCGCCGATCTCGAAGGGGGAACAGTCGGGCTCGCCTTCGCATCAGGGATGGCGGCGATCTCGGCGGCGTTTCAACTCTTTCAGTTCGGCGAGCACATCATCGCGACGGAAGGTTTGTACGGCCACACCTTTAGCCTGCTGGCCAACCTTTTGCAGCCGGCCGGCGTGAGAGTCTCATTCGTGGACACCTCAAACCTCGAGGCCGTCGAGGAGGCGTGGAACGACCGCACGGCGGGCCTCTTTGTGGAGATGCCGACCAATCCGCTCCTAAAGGGCGCGGATATCCGAGGACTAGCAGCGTTGTGCCGCGAGCGCCGAGGAAGACTCATCGTCGACAGCACCTTCCTCACTCCCTGGTGCATGCGCCCCCTCGAATTGGGTGCCGATCTCGTCGTACACAGCGCGACGAAGTACTTAGCCGGTCACAACGATACACTTGCGGGATTGCTGATTGCCAAGGCGCCCGACGTCGGCGACGAACTCCGATTCATTCAGACGATGACGGGTGGGGTCCTCTCACCGCACGACAGTTGGCTCACCCTAAGGGGAATCAAGACGCTTGCCTTACGGATGGATCGCTGTCAGGAGAATGCCTTGCAGATCGCCCAATGGCTCCTCAACCACCCACGCGTAAGCGAAGTGCACTACCCAGGGTTGAGCGATCATCCGAGTCACGGGGTGTTTAAAGAGCAATCCACGGGCTTTGGGGGCGTCGTCTCCTTTGCGCTGGATGATGCGAAGTCCGCCAGAGACGTCCTCGACCGGACACACCTCATCTTGTTGGCCGAGAGCCTGGGTGGCACCGAGACGCTGATCACCTATCCGTGGTCGCAGACCCACGGAAACGTACCACCCGAGGAGCGCACCCGCTTGGGCATCCACGACCGTCTCCTACGGCTCTCCGTGGGCATCGAGAGTGCCGACGACATCATCCGGGATCTGGAGAACGCCCTTTCGTAACGCGTCGCCAAATGGGTGCCGTCGATCTCTCGATCCGTATGCCTACTCCCACGCCTTTCCAATCGTGATATCTTGGAAGAAATACTCCAGGATATCGCGTGCGGAGCGGCCATCTTTGGCCAGCTTGTACGCGTCCCACTGACTCAGGCCAACGCCGTGGCCGAACCCTGTCCCAGATGCCACGAGTTGATCCCCCTGGACCGCTAACGTCTCCAGCTTCGTCGATTTCAGTTCTTCGGAGCCGACGGCGACGCGAAAGTCCGCGGCGTGCATCTCCTGAGCGCCGGCGCTTCCGGTGAGCGTCAGCTTTGAGGCCCGTCCCGACTGGCCCCATTCAGTCACGTCGACCTGCTGGAGCTCTCCGACATTCACTCCTCGCTCGGCGAGACCTGCGTTTACCTGCGCCAAAGGAATTGTGGTCGACCATCCTTGTAGGCGCTTCGGAACGTATTCATTCTCAACCACTTCACGGGCCCGGATAAAGGGCGGCTCACTCTTCTGGTAGTTTAACCCTTCCTTGGCTGTTGCGGTGTGTCCCCCACTGTACGAGTGAAACCAGGCGTGGATGAAATTCCCGGAGTGAGCCATCACCACGCCACGCGTCTCTCGCACCGCTTCTTCGATCGCCGGGGTGATCTTCTCAGGAGCGTACGCCTGCGCCTCCTCGACGTCCGTCGAAATGTTTATTGTGCCCTCCTCCGACAGGAAGGTCAACGCGAAACTGCGCGCGATGATCGCCTGAGCCGCATAAGCCTCTCGCGGCCAATCTTGCTCACTGTCCACCTCGGAAGGGAGCTGTCCCATCTCACCGGCGACGACGCCGGAGATGTACTCTTCCATCGAAAGTTGTCGCTGCTCGCCGCTCTCTTTGTCAATCAGATTCACCGTCGGCTCGCTATCGAGCGTCGGCACTTCACCCTGATTTCGTCCAGTCAAAGTTACCAGCAAGAGAATGACCAGCGCGCCGACGCCGATTCCAATCGCTGTTGTACGGTTCACGCTCTTTGGACCCCTTTCGTCCCATTCGCGGGGGAGAAGAGCACGTTTTCCCCATTGCAAAGCGTTTTTTCTAGCGTTCGAGGATTAGTTTGGAACTGATTCGGGCACGTTATGCGAAGCGTCAGGAGCCCGGCCGCTCTCGTCAAAATGAGCGTACACGCCGAAAACGGCCGTATCATCGGGTTTTTGCGTGTAGCGACTGGCAGGATTTGCGTAGAGTGGCACGAATACTACTCCCGAAAATCCCAGAGAGGGGGAGCTTCACATGAACAAGAGCGAACTGATTGCAAAAGTCGCGGATAAAACCGGACTCACCAAGAAAGCAGCCGGCGATAGCGTCGAGGCGGTTCTGGGTGCAATCGAGGAAGCGCTCGCAGCCGGCAGCAAGGTGACCCTCGTCGGCTTCGGCACCTTTGAAGTCCGCAGTCGCGCTGCCCGCAAGGGCGTCAATCCTGCGACCGGCGCTTCGATTGACATTCCTTCGTCCAAAGTCCCGGCGTTTAAGGCCGGCAAATCACTCAAGGAAGCTGTTTCGAAGTAACATAACGGACATACAGCTACCGGCGTGAACAAAGGGCCTCGGGGCAACAGACAAACCGGGGTCCTTTTTACTTTTTTGGAAGGCTCGAAAGGAGCGTACGAAGCGATGCACCGCGAAGATACGGCCGGGCCAGGCGCGTCCGCCTGCCGTTACCCCCTCGACTCCCTCGTAGACGTCATGGCCCGCCTTCGCAGAGAGGACGGCTGCCCCTGGGATTTGCAACAGGACCACCAGACACTCAAACCGTACGTGATCGAAGAGGCGTACGAGTTGCTGGACGCCATTGACGAAGCGACACAGACTGGAGACGATCGCGCGCTTGTGGAAGAGTTAGGAGACATCTTGCTCCAGGTCGTCTTTCATGCGCAAATCGCAAGTGAGACAGGACGATTTACCGTGCAGGACGTCGTCGACGGTATCCGCGAGAAGCTGGTACGCCGCCACCCACATATCTTTGACGACGCCGTTGCTATGGACAAGGAGAGTGTGGAGCGGCGCTGGGAGGAGATTAAAAAGGCCGAGAAGGCCGCTCGAGAGGCCCCCGGCACTACCGGCGTCGACGCCGGCGATAATCGGCCCCCGTCTATCTTTGACGGACTGCCCAAGGCTCTACCTGCCCTCGTTCACGCCGTTGAGGTACAGAAAAGGGCGGCAAAGGTCGGCTTTGAGTGGGAACACGTAGACGGCGCCTTGGAGAAAGTGGCTGAGGAGGCGCGTGAGATCGTAACCGAGGAAGAGTTGGGCGACGAGGCTCCCTCCGCGTCACAGCGTGACCGACTACACCACGAGTGGGGTGATCTCCTCTTCTCATTGGTGAATGTCGCCCGTTACAGCGGCATCGACCCTGAGAGCGCACTAACCGGGGCCTCGCGCCGATTCCGCCGCCGTGTCGCGTATATCGAACGCAAAGCGGCCCAATCCGGGCAGCGCTTGGAGGAGATGAGTCTCGCACAGATGGATGCCTTGTGGGACGAGGCGAAAGAAGAGGGTGAGTAAACCAAACGTGAAGTACATCCCGAAAGAGGACCGGCGTCATTGTTACACTGTGGACCGCCGTCCTCCTTCGGTTGTACGAGGTTCACTGCTCCATCTGTTTCGCAAGGAAGCCGGCGGCTGTCTCGGCCAGCTTTAATTCCAACTGGCCCATCTCCTTGTTCTCTTCAACCGTGCCCAGCACGACGGCTCCAATCGGATCACCTTCAGCGATAATGGGAGCGACGACGGCGGAGGTAAACTCCCAGGCCTCCTCACCCTCAGCGTTCGGCTCGGCTTCCCGCCCCTTGGGAAGCACGAAAGCCTTCCGATGCTCCATGGCGCGCTCGATCTCGGGGATCACTTCGCGGTCGATCCACTGCTTCCGAGGAGCCCCCGCGACGGCAACGATCGAGTCACGATCCGTTATCAAGGCGATGTGCGCCGTCGACTGATTGAGCGAGTCGGCGTACTCTTGAGCGAAATCACCAAGCTCCCCGATCGGAGAGTATTTCTTTAGAATCACTTCCCCCTCGCGATCGACAAAGATCTCTAGGGGGTCTCCCTCACGAATGCGCAAGGTGCGGCGGATCTCCTTAGGAATGACGACGCGACCAAGATCGTCGATGCGACGTACAATTCCGGTTGCTTTCACTGCGGCATCCCTCCTTCCCCAAGTCTTGGCGCCGCTTCGCACCTTAACGTTTCCACGGGAGGGGAACTTTATGACGCTCCAGCATCACAAGTTTTGCGGGGAGGGAGCCAGCTCGTCGGGACGATGACATCCGCTCACACCCGAGGAGCCTCCTGCGCTCACCCGCGCACACGGCTCCAGACGGCTTGAGGCTCCGCGTTTGTCCGTGACGAAGTCCCATCGTTTAGGGCCTTCACGTCGCTTATTACGCTCTCCAACAGGCTGAGGAAGTCCCGCTCGCTTAACCCCCGCCCCCGTACCTTGAGGCCGGCGCCACGCGGAGCCACCAGGACGCGCCCGCGGTAATCTTTTGTCAGATTGGAGACCTCGCGGGGGAACGAAAGCCCGGTCAGAAGCTTTACCATCGCGCCATCGCCCTCCGAAGTGATGGAGCCCACGCCGCACTCTTTGGCAATCGCTTTAATGCGAGCCACCGCCAGCAGACTTTGCACCGATTGTGGCAGGGGGCCGAAACGATCGCGAATCTCCTCGGCGAGATCGTCGGCATCCTCAACGCGGGTGACGGCAATCACCTTCTTATAAACCTCTACTTTTTGTTGGGAATCTGGAACGTACTCGTCTGAGATATACGCGTCCACGTTTAGATCAATCACCGGGTCAGGAGGCTGCGGAACCACGTCGCCTCTTAACTCTTTGATCGATTCGTCCAAAAGTCGACAGTACAGCTCAAAGCCGACCGACGCAATAAAACCGTGTTGCTCAGCGCCGAGGATGTTTCCTGCGCCGCGAATCTCCAGGTCGCGCATGGCAATCTTAAAGCCCGATCCCAGCTCCGTAAACTCTTTGATCGCGTGGAGGCGCTTCTCGGCATCCTCCGCAAGCACCTTGTCACGCCGGTAGGTGAAGTAGGCGTAGGCGACGCGATTGGAGCGGCCGACACGCCCGCGCAACTGGTACAGCTGCGCGAGTCCTAACCGATCGGCATCGGCGACGATCAATGTGTTCACATTCGAAATATCCATGCCAGTCTCAATGATGGTACTGCACACGAGGACGTCGTACTCCCCGTGCAAGAAGTCGAGCATGATCTCCTCAAGCAGCTCTTCGTCCATCTGGCCGTGAGCGATCGCGATGCGCGCCTCGGGGACGAGCTCGGCCAAACGGCTGCGCATCTGATCGATACTCTTCACCTGGTTGTAGACGAAGTACACCTGCCCCTGCCGACTCAACTCGCGCAGAATCGCTTCACGGATCGTCTCCTCGTCGTACTCGACGACGTACGTGCGGATCGGGAATCGATCCTCAGGAGGCGTCTCGATGAGACTCATGTCCCGTACTCCCACCATCGACATGTGCAAGGTGCGCGGAATCGGTGTCGCCGAGAGCGTCAGGACATCCACCTCTTTGCACATCTCTTTGAGCCGCTCTTTTTGGACCACGCCAAAGCGTTGCTCCTCGTCGACGATGACGAGGCCGAGATCCTTAAACGTGAGATCTTTGGAGAGGAGGCGATGGGTGCCGATCGCAATGTCAACCGTACCCTGTTTCACGCCACGCATAATCTCTTTTTGCTCGGCCGCCGACTGGAAACGAGAGAGGACGCGCACCTTTACCGGATATCCGTCGAAGCGCTCTTCAAACGTCCGTCCGTGCTGCTGAGCGAGGATCGTCGTCGGTACGAGAAGGGCCACTTGCTTTCCGTCCATCACGGCTTTGAACGCTGCCCGCACCGCCACTTCGGTCTTGCCGTACCCCACGTCACCACAAAGGAGACGATCCATCGGACGGCTTCGCTCCATATCCGCCTTGACGTCACGAATCGCCCTCATCTGATCAGGCGTCTCTTCGTAGGGAAAGGCATCTTCAAACTGGGTTTGCCACACCGTATCCGAGGAGAAGGAGTGTCCCTTGACAGTCTCGCGTTCGGCGTACAACCGCAAGAGCCCCTCCGCCATCTCTTGGACGGACTCTTTCACTCGCTTCTTGACCCGGGCCCACTCATTTCCGCCCAATTTGTTCAACTTAGGCGGTTGGCTCTCGACGCCGATGTAGCGCTGAAGCATGTCGACCTGCTCAGTAGGTACGTACAATGTGTCGTCACCGGCGTACTTGACGACAAGGTAATCCTTGTGAACACCGGCGATCTCCAGTGTCTCCATCCCAATGTAGCGGCCGATCCCGTGGTTGGTATGGACGACGTAATCGCCTTCGTTGAGGTCCCCGAAGTCGGCGATGCGCACGCCCGACTCAGACGATTTGTCCCGGCGTCGACGCCGCTTGGTGGCGCCGAACACTTCGAAATCGGTCAGGACGACCAGACCCGCGTCGGGGAATTCGCCGCCGGCCTGCAGATTGCCGGTGGTGACCACGACGTTGCCATCTTTAAGCTCACCGTTGACATTCGGGGTAAAGACCGCGTCGATCCCCTCGTCCCGCAAGGCCTCCACGACTCGCTCGCTCCGCTCTTGGGTTGAGAGTACGATACAGATACGAAAGCGATCGGCTCGCCATTCTCGGGTTGATGAGATCAAGCGATCAAACTTGCCGTGAAACAACTCCGGTGGGCGAGCCCGCACCTGCAGTACACTTTGGGGGCGCATGCCCGGTACGCGTTTGTCAAGTGAAGCGAAGTAAAGGCGTCCATCGCGTGGGGTGAGTGTAGCGAGCTCGGCCCAGTCGGTGTAGAGCTTCTCCTGGCTTGGTAGGATGCGCCCTTTCTCAAGGAGCGACGCGTGCGTCTCCGCGATCTCCTTGAGGAACGACGTGCACTGCTCACGTAGACGGACCGGCTCGTCTAGGACCAAGAGACCGTCGCCTACGTACTCAATCAACGTGGCGAGCTTAGGGTAGAAGAACGGTTTGTACTGCTCGATTCCTTCGAAATACACGCCTTGGAGGATCTTCTCTGTGTGCTCCGCAACCCGCTCGACCATCGCTTCGGCGCTCTCGGTCCGCTCCATTCGTCGCAGCCGGCGCTCCTGGCGTCCGGCGACCTCTCGAATCTCATCGGCGGCCGCCTGGGCCTCCTCTCGACGAAAGAGAAACTCGCGAGCCAGTGGTATCTCAATGTGAGAGGCCCCTTCTTCCGATCGTTGGGAGATCGGATCGAAGCGACACATCGACTCCACTTCGTCATCAAAGAGGTCGATTCGGATCGGCTGCTCCCAGGTGACAGGGAAAATATCGACGATACCCCCTCGTACGCTGTACTCCCCGGGGGTCTCGACTCGGGCGCTGCGGTCGTATCCCCGCTCAGAGAGGGCCGCACTCAATGCATCCAGATCGACCCGGTCTCCTACTTCGATCCGGATCGTCATGGCACGCACGAGTTCAGGAGGAATCAACTTCTCTGCAACTCCCTGAATGCTCGCAATCACAATCCGGGGTTCGCCTCGACTCAAGGCAATCATGGCCTTCAAACGCTCACGACTCACTGCCAGATCGTTGACGACCGCCTCGTGCGGATACGTATCAAGGGTCGGGAAGAGGACCACATCCTCAGAGCTGAGGAGGGTCGTCAGATCACGATACATTCTCTCTGCTTCGTAGCGAGAGTGGGTTACGACGAGGGCCGGAAAGGTCTGTTGCTGTGTCGCTTCTTTGGCGAGAGCCGCAATATAGAGACTCTTTTGGCTACCCATAAGGCCGACGACAAGCTGCTCCTTGTGGGCTCGCAAAGCCTCAAACTCAGACGATTCCCGCACTGTATTGATCAAGCCACCGATCGACAAACCAACGCCTCCTTGGCGTCCGCAGCACCGCATTCGCGACGCTCCATTTAAGAAGGGTTCGATGAGAAAAAGACGTGACGAATAGGCGTGCCGATACCAACCTTCTAAAGTTTAAGAAGGACCGACACAAAAGAACAGAGGAATTTGCAAACTCTCACAATAGCATGGATGCCGAGTACGCCATTGGCGACCGACACGCATTTTGAAGACATTTTCGATTATAGCGCCGCCGCTCTTTGAACGTCAAGGTCGCTCTTTAGGGATTCCCCCACCGACCGTTGTAGCGAGACATCGCCTTTTCGACACCCTCTTCAATCCAGCAGAGCGCTGCCAACACAGCCGCGTCCACCGCTCGATGAATCAGAGGCAGCTCGTCTGGTCCCGGAGCACAGAGCACGTACTCCACGCCGCGTACACCGCCTGGGACCTCCCCAACGCCTACGCGCAGCCGGGGAAAATACTCCGTGCCCAAATAGTGTATGATGGATTTGATCCCATTATGCCCCCCTGCGCTCCCTTTCGCACGCAGGCGGATCACACCGGGCTCGAGCGCCAAATCGTCGTAGATAACCATGATCTCCTCAGGCCCGACCCCGTACGAACGACGAAGTGCTTCTGCCGCCTCTCCACTTCGGTTCATAAAAGTCTGCGGTTTAACCAGCACCAGGTCATGACCGGACCAGCTCGCCTCACCGATATGCGAGTGGTCTCGCGCGCTGCGCACCGTGACGCCGAGTTGCTCGGCCAAGCGCTCGATCACCCAAAATCCTGCGTTATGGCGCGTGTTGGCGTACTTGGCGCCCGGATTGCCCAGACCGATGAGAACTCTCATGACGCACCTCTTTACTCCGCGCTAAAGCAAAGGCGCAGCAAGTGCCGCGCCTTTGCGAACGCCAACTTAACCGCCTCGACGTTGTTACTCTGTCTCTTCCTCGGCAGCGGCTTCGCCTTCCTCGGCTTGAGGCTCTCCCTCTTCGCCCTCTGAGGCTTCTTCTTCTTCGGCCTCCACCCGGGGCAAGATGATCGAGAGTACTGTCTCGTCAGCGTCGACAGCAAGACTCACGCCCTCAGGAAGAGCGATCTGCCCGGCCGTGATCGATTCCCCGACAGCGAGACCGGAGACATCCACAACAATAGACTCTGGAATGCTGGCGGGCAAGCAAGAGACTGAGAGTTCACGTAGGCTCTGCGAGACGATGCCGCCGTCGCTGTCCCGCTCGTCCTCACCCGTGAGGGTAACGGGAATATCAACTTGCACGTCCTCATCCAAAGCGACTGCGTGAAAGTCAACGTGCAACGGCCATCCCAAGATGGGATCCGTTTGCACCTCTTTGACGAGCACCACTTGTTTGTTGCCGTCATACTTTAGATTAATAAGGCCGCCAGATCCCCCGGACTGCAACAACTTTTGCAAGGCCCCAGCGTCCATTTGCAAGTCCACATTCTCGACTTTCTTGCCGTAGACGACGCCCGGTACCTTGCCCGATCGCCGAAGTCGGCGTCCGGCGCTTTTCCCGGTCTCATTGCGGACCTCAACGTCCAGTGTGACTTCTGCCATAAAGGTAGCACCCCTCTGTCAATGATGCCATGCTATAACTAGCACTTGCGGCCCTTTATCTTCGTCAGGTTGCCATTTGGGCGGGTAGACAAGGGCGGGCCGCCAAGTGCTGGACTCCCTAACAGATCGCACACCCCAGGGGATGCACACTTGTAACCCAGTTAAAAACGGGCCGTATTATTATACCACCGCCTCCAACTTTCAGTCAAAGAGTCGACTTACTGAGACTTCTTCAAAGATTCGGCGAATCGCTTCACCAAACATCGGCGCAACCGACAAGCACTTGATCTTTTCGGGCCGATTCTCCGGAGGCGTCAAAATCGTGTTGGTGACGACCACCTCTTCGATCGACGCTTGTTGCAACCGCTCAACGGCCGGATGGGAGAATACGGGGTGCGTGCAGCATGCGTACACTTTGGTGGCGCCACTCTTGAGAAGCGCCGTCGCGCCGTGAGAGATGGTGCCTCCTGTGTCGATGAGGTCGTCGACCATGATCGCCACTTTCCCCTTTACATCTCCGATAACGTGCAAAACTTCGGCGACGTTAGGCTGTGGACGACGCTTGTCCAGAATGGCAAGCGGCGCATGCAGGCGCTGCGACATCTCCCGCGCCCGTGCCACTCCACCGACATCGGGAGCGACGACGACCACATTGTCGAGCCCTTTATTGGAGAAATAATCGGCGAGAATGGGAAGCGCTTTGAGGTTGTCCACCGGGATATCAAAAAACCCTTGAATCTGACCGGCGTGAAGATCCATAGTCAGCACCCGATCCGCACCTGCTGCTTCGAGCAGATTGGCGACCAACTTGGCGCAAATGGGATCTCTTGGTTTGTTCTTGCGATCTTGACGGGCGTAGCCGTAATAGGGAATCACCGCAGCGACGGACTTGGCCGAAGCTCGTTTTAAGGCGTCGATCATCACGAGCAGCTCCATGAGATTCGAGTCGGCCGGTGGACACGTCGGCTGGATGACGAAGCATTTCTTCCCCCGTACCGTCTCATTCACCTGAAGATTGATCTCGCCGTCTTTAAACCGCTTCACTTCGGCGTCGCCCATCGGCAAACCTAAGTATTCAGCGATCTCATACGCCAATTCGGGATTGGACGTCCCCGTAAAGAGCCTGATTCTCTCTTGCGATTCGTGTAACATAGGCCTCGGAGCACTACTCCTTTGCAAATGTCCCTACGCTTCAGCTAAGTGGGGGACTCCTCCCCAGTCTACGTGAGGTCTCCTTTAAAGCTACTTGGTCACACGCGATCCGGGGGCAAGGTTGGCGAAAGGCCCAACCACGGCCCCGGCGTCGATCGCGCTTTGTTCGGCATAACTCGATCGGACGACTGCGTCGCTGCCCACCTGGGTGTCGACCAAGCGAGTGTGAGGACCGATGGCGCATCGCTCCCCCACTCGAGTCTCCCCTTCCAGGGATGTGAACGGATGGATCACTGTATCCGCCCCGATCTCGACCCCAGGATGAACGTGCGTGCTGCGAGGATCGACGACGCTCACCCCGGACTCCATCAACTGGCGGAGCGTACGCTCGCGCAGTACCTCCTCCGCTTCGGCGAGTTGAACGCGATCATTGATGCCGAGCGCCTCAACGGGATCGTCCAACACATGAATGCGCACAGCCTCCCCGCGTCGGTGCAGAATAGCCAGCGCATCAGGGAGGTAGTACTCGCCTTGATCGTTCTCGTTCGTGACGTGTCCAAGCGCTTCAAAGAGCGCCTCACTTCGGAACGCATATGTACCGGTGTTAATCTCCCGAATCTCCTCGATTTGGGGAGAGGTGATGTCCCGTTGCTCGACAATGGCCTTAAAGTCGCCGGATTCTCTACGCACGATTCGCCCGTAACCGTACGGCACGTCGACGATGGTCGACATGACGGTGGCAACTGCGCCTGAGCGCTCATGCTCTTCGATGAACCCCTTGTACGTTTCGGCACGATAGAGCGGTGTGTCGCCGTATGTGACCACCACTGTCCCGGCGAATCCACGCAAGAGCCCGCGGGCTTGATCCACGGCGTGGGCCGTGCCGAGCTGTTCGTGTTGAACGACAAACTCGGCGTCCCCTTGCACCTGCGCCCGCACCTGCTCGGCCTGGTGCCCAACGACGAGGATCACCCGGTCCACTCCGGCTTGTTTCAGCGCTTCGATCGGATACGTGATCATGGGCCGCCCTCCGAGAGGGTGTAGCACTTTGACGAGTTGGGAGCGCATGCGCGTCCCCATGCCGGCCGCCAAAATCACGCCTGTAACCGAGCTCATCAGTATTATTCCCCTTTTAACGAAAGGTGTCGCGAGCCGCAAAGAGCGACACAACTCGATCATACCAAATCAACGCACCAATTCAAGCTGTAATGATCCTCTCCTCAAAGTTGTAGAATTCCCATTATTACAAGGACGAGTCCGGGAATGAACATGCCGCGGCCGCCGAGCGCCGCGGGACCAAACCGGTGCCCGTATCGCAGACCCACCCAGACGAGTAACAGGAGACCGCCAGCAACACCCGCGGCAAGGGGAAGCGCAAAACCCAACATTGCGGCGGCAAACCCGGCTGCCAGCGTGTCGAGGCCCAGGGCGACGCCCAACACGAGCGCCTCTTTGACGTCGATCACGCCCGAATCGTCGTGATCGACCTGGGTCGGGTCCGCCAGTACCTGAACAACCACGCCGAGCGGCCGGACGCGCAACCTAAATAACGCCCGCCTGCTCGTTCGGTTCTGGCGGCGTACGTACTCCAACCACGCCTGCAGCAACTGCCACAGACCGAGGGCGATGAGAACCCCGCCTCCGAGCACGTGCGCCCCTTCAACCGAAATAAGTCCTGAGAATCCCTCGCCGAAGGCCATGGAGGCACCCATCCCGAGAGCGGTACAGGCGCCGATGATCACAAGCGAGCCGAAAGGAATCTTAATTCGGCGAATCCCGTAGTGCATGCCGACGATGAAGCCATCCAAGCTGAGTGCGAGAGTCAGGAGTAGACCGGTCCAAAGCACGACGATTCCCCGTTTCCAACTATGGTGACTGCACCATTGTATGGAGCGTCGTGCGTTTGGTGTTTCACGCGCAAGACGTATCACCGGTAACATCCGGTCCAATCATAGGCGGCAAACAAAAAAGCCGCCCGTGAAATAGGCGGCTCATAAGATGTATGGCTGGGGTACCAGGATTCGAACCTGGACAGCGAGATCCAAAATCTCGAGTGCTGCCGTTACACCATACCCCACTGCGTGCTTGCTAAGTATAGCATGACCAAACTCGCTTCGTCAAATTCGTCCGGACGATAAGTCGTGAGACTACGCGATCCAATCGCTTGGGCGCACTCGCACCACTCTCGTCGCCTCATCGACCGCGTCCAGGACCACCAACGAGACGTATTCGTGTACAAGCTTCTGCCGAGGCGCCGCTGTCTCGACCAACACCCCGATGCCACATACCTCGGCGCCAAACTCGGCGACCAGATCGACGAGGCCCTTGGCGCTGCCTCCGGCCTTCATAAAATCGTCGACGATCAGCACACGTGTCCCTTCGCTAAGCGCCCGCCGGGAGAGCGACATCGTCTCGATCCGCTTGGCCGAGCCGGATACGTAATTCATCGTGACGACACTCCCCTCAGTCACCCGACTCACGCGGCGGACGATCGCGAGTGGCACGTCAAGAGCGCGGGCCGTCATCAGCGCAATGGGGATCCCGCGCGTCTCAAGCGTGAGAACCACCTCGGGAGCGTTGGCGACGAACCGCGTAGCAAACACCTCACCCACCCGACTCATGAGCGATGGCGATGAGACAAGGTCTGACATGTACAAGAATCCACCTGGGAGAATACGGCGCGGATCGGCTAACTCTGTACAGATCTCCCCTGCGACGCTGCGTGTCTCGCCGGCGCCCAGCATGGGAACGTAACGCACACCGCCGGCAGCGCCGGTGATGGTCTCCACACGCCCAAGCCCCTGGGCTTCAAAGACGTCCCGCACGATGGCCAAATCCTCGCTGATGGTCGACTTGGCCGCGCTAAAACGGCGAACGAACTCGGCCAGCGAGATCACCCGATTAGGCCGATCCACAAGGAGCTTTGTTAGCGCCGTCAGGCGTTCACTTCGTCGCAGTGCGCTCACCTCCCGGTGCGCTTTGGTCGGCGGATGGCCCTTCCCGTTGACGGACCGCTATTGTCGCCCGCCAAAGGCCTGCTCGACCAGTGCAAGATCTTCGGGTTTGTCCACGTCGATGCCGACCTCTGGATAGGGTGACTCAACGCCGACACCGTAAAACCCTAAGATGCTCTTGACGCGGTCTTCAATTTCGTTGAGCGCGAGTCGGCGCGCGAGCAGCTTGACGATAAAGATGAACCCGAGCATGCGACTGAGCTGCCACGGTTTTTTGCGCATAGCCACCGCCTGAGCAATTACGCCCTCGCACGCGGGGATCACTTTGGGATCGAGGAGCGCCAAGTTGCCGCCTGTGAACACGCCGTCCTTGAGGTGGACGTACGTTCGCTTCACACCCGGGAAGGCTCGCTCATTGGTCTCCTTACGCACAATCGGATAGTAGATATCCGCTTTGGTCGTACGACACCGCTCCACGAAATCGTCGATCGCCTCGGGATGGATTAACGGGATATCCGACGTGACGACGAGGACCGGTCCGGTGGGTTGCAGTCGGTCCACACCGATGCGCAAATTCTGCACCATGGTCCCGCGGCCATCAACTACGTCGACGCCGTCCACAGCCCCCGAGGAGATTAATACCGACGCGGGGCCAACGACCACGATCCTACTCACGGTGCGCGTCGCCCGCAGTGCCTCCAGCACGTATTGAATCATCGGGCGCCCGTGAATCGGTATGAGAGCTTCATGCTCGACAGCGCTCACTTCGCCGAGTCGGCCGTCGTTTAGCGCTCCTGCGAGGACTACCGCCTCAACCATCATGAAGACGCCTCTTCTCCATCCCCACGCTTATTCCGATTGTGCCGTCCTTCAAAGTTGAGCTGCATCAGGCTGTTCTCGGCGCTCTCGATGTGCTGAGCCGCGAGCTGCCGGGCCAGCTCACCGTTCCGCTCCGCTAGCGCCTCGACGAGCCCCCGGTGCTCTTCGAGGGCGACGCGCATGCGCGTCGGTCGGGCAAGCGTCTGTGTCCGAAAGCGTTGGATCTGCTCCCGCAATTGGCTAAGAATCTGGTCGAGTCGCTCGTTGCGACTCGCTTTGAGTATATGGTCATGGAACTGGGTATCGAGGTCGACAAGACGCTCCACGTCTTGGGCCTCGATCGACTTGCCGATCTCCACCAGGAGGCGTTCGAGCTGTTCGATCTCCTCATCCGAAGCCCGCTCTGCCGCCAACTCCGCGGCCAAGCCTTCTAGCGCTCCGCGAATCTCGAACACATCCGCGACGTCTTTGAGAGTAATATCTGCGACGTATGCGCCCCGCCGCGGGATCATGACAACAAAGTTGGCCAACTCCAACTTGCGGATCGCTTCCCGCACGGGAGTCCGGCTTACGCCTAACTCTTCGGCAATCTGTGCCTCCATCAAGCGCTCCCCCGGCTCGAGCGCGCCGCTCAGAATCGCTTCGTGAATGGCGTCAAAGACGAGCTCCCTGAGGGGCTTGTAACTATTCAGCTGTATCGGCTGAAGCTTCGCCATGTTCCATCATCTCCGCTATTGAAACAGGGGGCCCACGGAGGCGCCCCACCAAACCCAGGGGACATCCGGTCTTATGCGTTCGGCCAACCTCTCGGCGTCATCGGGCCCAGCCGCCAGCGCAGCCACCGTCGGACCACTCCCCGAGACCAGCGCCGCCATGGCGCCTAAGTCGAGTAGGCGCTGACGCAACCTCGCTGTCTCCGGACTGAGACGTGCAACCGGTGACTCAAGGTCATTATACAAGTAGGGAGCCAATCTCCTTGGATCCGATGACGCCAACGCTTCTTGAAATCCAGGAGCCATCCGCGAGAGCGGCCACTCCAACTCAGGGCCCCCGGGCTCATCGGGCTCGGCGTCGAAGGCCTCATACACTTCTCTGGCGCTCAGCGCTCCCCCTGGGTTAACAAGCACCCACCAATAGCGGCCCGAGTTAAGCGCTCTCACCCGCTCGCCTCGTCCCTGACCAAAGAGGGACCCTCCGAGCACACACGCTGGGACATCGGAACCGATCGTCCCTCCCAGAGCGCAGAGCTCAACTGGACTAATCCCCAAATCAAACGCTGAATTGAGACCACGCAACACTGCTGCTGCGTCTGCGCTTCCCCCTGCCAAGCCGGCTGCGACGGGAATGCGCTTGCGAATATAAACCTCAATGCTCCCGCCCGCCCAGCGCCGCTGCTGCAAGTGGCCTTGCAACACCAACACGGCCTGACCCGCCAAGTTCTCTAGCCCGCTCGGCAAAGTGGGATCGTCGGTAACGACGCTCACTACCGGCGGAGCTCCATCTGCTTGCGACCGGAGACCCTTCCACGAGATCTGTACTGTGTCGTGAAGCGCCAACGTGTGCAGAACCGTGGCTACGGGATGGTAACCATCACCCCGCGGTGATCCGACGCGTAAAATCAGATTCACTTTGGCGTGGGCCTTCTGTGTATGTACGCCGCTTCGTTGCACGGCTCGGGCTGAAGAGTATTCCCCGAACAAAATCGTCTTTCCTTCCTCTTGTCGTTCGACCCAGAAGCGCTACCCGTTCGACGTGAAGAGGCCGGTGACGAAGTCTCGGATCGATCTCCATGCTCGAACAAACAGATTGGCGCGTTCGACTTCCTCCGACGCGAGCAGTGGCACGCGCAACACCTCGTCGCCGTCCAAACTGACGACGTACTCACCGACATCGTCCCCTGCCGCCAATGGCGCTTCGAGGTTTTCAGGCGTCTCGATCCTACCCTGGATGTCGGCGTTGACGCCACGAGGCGCAAGCAATGTAGCCGGCTCTGCCAATTCGACATCGATCCGCTCGGGTGTTCCCGTGGGGACACGGATCTCGCCGACGACGCCTTCCCCAGCGACCGTAGGGACGAAAGCGCCAAACCCGTGATCAAGCAGGCGCCGGGTCTGTTCATCACGTGCATTTTGGCTCTCGGTGCCCATCACAACGGAGATCAAGCGGACATCGCCCCGGTTCGCAGTGGCAACGAGGCACCAGCCGGCCGCGTTCGTATGTCCGGTTTTTAGTCCGTCGAGCCCGTCGTAAGAACTGACGAGTCGATTGGTGTTGTACAAGATAAACAGAGGCTCTTGCCGAAACGTCTCCATCACCGTCGAGGTCCAGTCGAGCACCTCAGGGTGGTTTTGAATGAGTGTGCGCGCTGCAATGGCCATATCGCGCGCTGACGAGAGGGTCGGTTCTTCTCCTTCCCCCGGCGGGAGACCGTCCGAGTTGTAAAAGACGCTTTCGGTCATTCCCAACTCTTGTGCCCGCTCGGTCATTAAACCGGCGAAGGCCGCCTCCGTGCCTGCAATAAACTCCGCAACCGCAACACTCGCGTCGTTAGCCGATGCGATTGCAATCGCCTTGAGCATATCCCGTAGCGAGTGCGTTTCGCCCTCTGCCAGCCATACTTGGGATCCTCCGGTCGCACTCGCCCTTTGGCTCGTGCGAACCTCATCGTCCAAGCTCACTCGGCCGTCCTTGACGGCGTCCATGACGACTAAAAGCGTCACGATCTTTGTTAGACTAGCTGGCGGCAACGCCGCGTCCGCGTCCTTCTCAAAGAGAACCTGGCCGGTGCGCGCATCCATGAGAATTGCGGAGCTGGCCTCGACATCAAAGGCGAGCGCCTCTCGGGAGCCCAGACCAAACAAGAGCGTCAAAATCAGCAGGACGCGGGAACACCAATGGACAGCAGCGCGTCCGGGCTGAGCCCTAGGCTCACTCATGTAAACCTTCCTCTCTCCACCAGCTCACCATGGGCCTGTCCATTCCCGTTCGACTCGGTCGACTCCTCGGCCGAACCGTTCTCGTGACTAACATCAAAAGCCGAGCCCTCCGTCGACTCAACCGAAACATCAGGAATCCGACCAGTGTGCCAGCTCAACAACTTGGTAATCTCGCCCTTGAGCTCAGCCCGAGGAATAATCCGGTCAATAAACCCGTTGGCGTACACCGTCTCCGCTTTTTGTAGCGTTGGGGGCACCGCTTTCCGAGTCGTCTCCTCGATCACCCGTTGTCCCGCAAAACCGATCGTCGCCCCAGGTTCTGCGATGTTGACATCCCCTAGGGAGGCGAAGCTACCGAAAACACCGGCCGTGGTAGGGTGCGTCAGGATCGAAATGTAGAGGAGGGACTGGCGCGCTAGCCTCTCGACGGCCGCCACCGTCTTTTGCATCTGCATGAGGGATAAGATGCCCTCCTGCATACGGGCACCCCCTGAGGCGGAGACAGCGACGACAGGTAGCCCCATCGAAGCGGCCCGCTCAAAGGCGCGCGTCACCCGCTCGCCTACAACCGAGCCCATGCTGCCGGCCATAAAGTGGAAGTCCATCACGATGAGGACAGAGGCGACCCCTCCGACATATCCCTTCCCGGTGGTGATGGCGTCGTGATTCCCCGATCGTTCCAGGTCACGGGCCAACTTGTCCGGGTATTGCGGAAACTCCAACGGGTTGGACGGCCGCATGTTGGCGTCAAACTCCTCAAAAGAGTCAACGTCGTCCACCAGCTGGGCCAGTCGCGTCAGGGCTCCGATCGGAAAGTGGTGCCCACACTTGTCACACACGAAGAGATTGCGTTCCAAGTCCTTATTGTAGAGCATGGCCCGGCACGCGTCACACTTGGTCCACAGCCCGTCGGGGACCTCGCGCTTTGTTTGATCGGCCTCGTTCTCGGCCCGAACGGTGACGTATCTGCCCTTGCCCCGAAAGATATCACGAAACTTTGACATCGAACCACCAATACCTGGTAAAATTCCTGCCTTCAAGCGACAGGTGCCCCTCGATTATACTACGTGGGCTTGGAAGATTCGATTCCAGATTCTCTCGTTATTCTCCTCCAATCTCTCCAAGACAGGCGCGACCCGAAGCGCCGCCCAGGTCCGGCAGGCGCCTCGGTCACGCTCCGCGAGGGGCACGAGAGCTTAGCCGGCCTCGCTGTACGTCTTGCGGGGGACGCACAATTTCCGCCCCACGGGAATGGACTCATCCTGCTCCTCCAGCCACGGATTCACAGAGAGAATCGCGTCGGCTTGTGAACGGTAGCGTGCAGCCACCTTCCACAGCGTGTCACCCGGCTCGGCAACGACGAACGTGTATGTCGGAGGATTCGGCTGGACGGGCGGCAACTCTACGGCTTCGGCCACCACTTCGCACTCGACGTCTCGGTGCAAGGCTACATCAACCGCCAACTCTACGCTGACATCGAGACTCTCTCGGTTGATGGGGTCAAACTCCACTCTCTCCACTCTGACGTCGACACTGCGCTCCAAACCCGGTTCTGCGCCGGGGACGGGAACCTCCAAGTCGAGGGTGAGCGCCCCGGGCCACTCGGCCGTGTACACACCGTCCGCCTGATCTCGACCGACGTAGAGCAATTCGACGTCGACGTGCAACTCAACCGCGACTCGGTCACCGAGTACGTGTACATCGTCGACGGCTGCGACGGCATTCCCGCGCAGTACACGCTCGACCCCAGGACTCCCCTCAGGCAGGTCGAGGGCGGCATCCGAGCGCTCCACATGCTTCCCTTCACCCACAGCTTCAGGGAGGCTGAGACTGACGGACCGAGCTGCTACTTCGCGTTCCTCTGACGTGAGACCGGTGACAAGCCCAAGCTCCTTGATCAACACAACCTCAACAAAACCCGCCAGGGGCGTCTCAACGTCGATTCGACGGCCTTCGTCCGACTCCACCACGGAACAGCGGCTCTCCCCTGCGTCGACACGGGCAACGCCGAGCGATCCCCGTCTAGCCCCGTCCACAGGGATGTGGAGTTCAAAGGTGGCCGCACGCGGCCAAGCTGCGCACTGAGGGCCGGCGCCGTCAGAGCCGCTGTACAGGATCTCGTAGGCGACACTCCCGCGCACTGTAGCGCTACCATCCTCCACCGACACTTCAGCGACGTGCGTCGTCGCCCGCACATCGATGATGCTCTCAGGCAGGCTGCGCCCCGCCAAGGGCAGCTCCGCCTCGACGCCTCCTTCACCGGAACCCGCACCGAGATGGTTTCGGACACGCAACGGTCGCGTCGCCACATCGACGCTTTCGGCGCCACGTACCCCTGTTGCCACAGTCGCCGCGTCGGTGGCGCTTACCGATGCGTGAAACCGTACGCCGATATCCACATCTAAGGTGACTTGGTCAGAGCGGACATCGTACGTAACCGTCTCGACGGCGACGTCCGTCTCTACCTCGGCTCCTTCCTCGATCCCCGGAAGCTCGAGGACGAACGCAAAGGGGAGTTCATCGCTCCAGCCCACCTTGGCCAAGCGCTCTAGAGCGACGGTGGCGGGCGCATCAAACTCATCCTCGTCTTCCTCCCCCTCCCCCTCCTCCTCGTCGACCACATCCGATTGACGATCTACAGCCCTCTCATCTACGTGTACGTAAAGGAGGTCGAGGTCGAATACGCCCTCGAAGATAACCTTGTCTTCCTTCACTTCCAACTCACTCACACGCGGCGTCGCACGGAGTTGGAGCGCCCGTCCGACCTCGGGGCTCCCTTCGGGAAGTGTCACACTCCCTTCCACGACAGTGTCTGAGGCGTTCTCTATCTCCCGGCGCACAAACGCCAGGCGCTCGTAGCCGAGCTCGAGACTCATCTGGCAAATCCCCCTTGAACACTATTCATGCTGGATGTATATGTCTCGTCCCCAAGCTTCATGATTCTTTTGCAGGGCTGATTGAGGCAAGCTGCGGACGAAGCGTGGCGAGGCGGTGGGCCAGAACATCCCAGAGTCGGCGATCTTCATTGCCGATCGGGTCGAGGTAGACACCTGCGAGGCGGTACCTCAGCGCGATGCGCATAAAGCGCTCGAGTGCGTCTCGACCTTGCAGTAGGTAGGTGGGTTGTGACTCATCCCCTGCCATCCTCGAGAAGCCCTCAGTCTCTCGCCGCGGCCGGACTCCCATGCCGAACCCTTCGGAGACCGCCTGGCGGTAGGAGACTTCCTCGATGATCGCACTCCGACCCTGTTGGCGTATCCGACACCCGCCAGTGGGAATGCCCATCCACACTTTCCACGGTGGGATCTCCCGAACAGCCTGCGCAATCCAGCGCTCAAGTCTCTCAAAGGAGAGGGGCTCGCCATTGGGCCGGACCAAGTGCTCCCAGCGGTGCAGCGCGATGAGGATGCGATCAGCCTTTCGGCCGAGCTTCGTCGGCTCCAGCCCCGTCGCCATGGCTCTCCAACCCTGGTCGAGCGGGGGGAGCGTGAGCGCCAGAGTCGCCTTGGGCAAGAGTCGCTTCACTTCGTCACAGAGTCGTTCGATACGGGGCCCGGCTCCCAGCGGAATCGGTCCGACGTCAATGAGGACGGCACGCCCCCTAGCTTGGTCGCTCAGCGCGGCCAACTCCTTGGCGAGCCGCTGCCGACTCCGGCGTCGGATCACGATATCGCCCAGGGGACGATCGCCCCCCTTTACATTGAGGTATACGTCCCAGCCGAACCGACGGGCCATCTCAACGTACTCGTCCCCTTCGAAGTCGGAGAGTGTTCCGTCACTTTGGCAGGCGAAAGGAGGCGTCGCCACTGCCGAGACGAGGTGGGTCCGGGAGCGCAGATCCCGTTCGACGACGCTTGGGTTCGCCTGAGGGTGAGGCGCGATGACGACGTACGAGCGCCAAACGAGTAGGCGTCTGCCCTGCCGTACGCCTGCCGGAGCTCTAAGCCCGTTCATCCATCTAAGCGCGCTCACGCTGATGCCGTATCGGTCGGCGATGTCCGACAAGCGTTCACCCCATTGTACGACGTGAAACTGGCGCTGGGGCGGTAGCACGGCTTCGAGGGCGAAGGCTGTCTTAGGTCCCAATACCCCGTCGGCGCGCAACCGGTAGTCTCTTTGAAAAGAGATGAGCGCGTCCTCTGTGACGTATCCGAACTCTCCGTCGAGCTCGCCCACGTCGTATCCGCGCGCCTGAAGACGCTCCTGCAAGCGCAGCACGTCACTCCCTGAGTCGCCGCGGCGCAGTGTACGTATGCCAATCGAGAGACGCCCAAACTTAGGCGGCATGAGCATCAGCTTCCTATGGGTGATACTCATGGGTATGCAAGAGGCGGCAACCCCAACCACCCGGACGCGCAATAAAAAAGGTCCGGAGTAAGATCTCCGAACCTCTTAAACAAAGCCAACATGTAAAGGTATGCTTCGCAAGATGCCGCACACCCTAGCCTTAGAGGTTGACGACACCCACTCGGTTGTCATCAATGACAAGCTCCACGGTCTCGGTCAAAACGTCGGCGTACGTGTACGACATGCGCTTGACCGCACTATCCTGGTCGAGCTTTACGACAAAGACCTTGGGATAGGTCTTTTCGATTACACCCGTGGCCTCAACGACCTTGCGACGGCCTCGATTCGCTCTTAATCGAACGGACTTGCCGATACAAGCCTCGATATCCTGCCGGATCTCTTCAAGGGCATTACGCTTTACGGCCACAAGCATCACCTTTCTGCACAAGCGCTTTATGGCCTTAGTATACCACAGTTACTGACCCCTGTCAATTTATCAAGCCAGTATACCAGAGCTCCAGAAAGAGTGTCAAGCACAAATTGGGCAGAAAAAACGCCCTTCTACCTGGACGTATGCGCGTCAAAACCAATTTAATCCTCAGGAACTACTTTGTGTATTTGTCCGCAACACTGGAGGCCCCGTACGAATCAGGCTTGATGCGAGCGTCGAACCCGGAGCCGACTACCATTCCAACCACTTCACGAATCAACTCCCGGGTCTTCCCATTCTCCCCAACGTCTAGGTGAATTTCGACGTTTAAGTCGGCGTATCCGTTCTCGGCTAATCGCTCCGTCAGCATGCTGGCGATGCCGAGTGAGCGCGAGGTCTCGTAGAAGATCCGTTGACGCAACGAGCGTCCCACACGCTCACGTTCGCGCGTGTAGTAATAGCGAGCGCCACGCCCCTCTCGGTGCGCGATGATCGCCGTTACAAAGCAGGTCTCCTCGCCAAACTGTGAGTCCGTTCCGATAATAATGCGGTAACGGCAGTCCGGCTGCTCCTGAACATAGTGCATGACGTCCTGGAACATTTCGTCGAATGTAACGCGTCCTCTGGTAGGGCTAATGAAGTTCATGGGTGTCTCACCGGCTCTTTGTCGTTGGAGTGGCTCGAACAGTTATCGCCTCGCTTGCCTATAGAACTGTAAAGAAGCTTATTCGCAATTTACTCTTATTATAGCATACTAAAGCCTTGACAAGGCGGCGCTCAGCTTGGCAAACTCGGCCAGTGACAGAGTCTCTCCCCGCCGTGAGGGATCGATCTCGGCCAGCTCAAAGGCCGCCCGTACACTTTCGACAGGGTGCGGAAGGTCGCCCAGCGCGTTGTGCAAGGTCTTGCGGCGCTTTCCAAAGGCGGCGCGTACAATTTGAAAGAAGGTCGACTCATTGCCCACGTCGTAGGGACAGGCTCTTGGAGAGAGCGCGACGATTTGCGACGAGACTGAAGGGGCTGGGTAAAAGACTGTAGGAGGTACGATGCCGACGGATTCCACATCGGCGTAGTAGTTGACGGCGACACTCAACGAACCGTACTCCTTGGTACCCGGTGCCGCCGCGAGGCGTTGGGCCACCTCTTTTTGTATCATCACGACGATCCGCTCAAATGCAACACGGGCCTCCAAAACGTGCATGAGAAGGGGCGAGGTGACGTAGTAGGGCAGGTTGGAGACGACCTTGAAGGATGGGGCCTGCGGCGCGCCTGAGACTGACTCAAAGAGCAGCGCGCTCAAGTCGGCCTCGAGCGCGTCGTTGTGGATCAACGTGAAATCGTCTTCGTCACGGAACAAATCGGTCAACACGTGTACGAGTCTTTCGTCTTTCTCGATGGCCACGACTTGGGCGCCTGCTATCAAAAGAGCTTGCGTGAGTACGCCCAAGCCCGGTCCAACCTCTAAAACGACCTCTCCTGGTTGGATATTGGCCGCGCCGACAATGCGGTCAATGGTGTTTTTGTCGATCAGAAAGTTTTGGCCCAACCCCTTGGTCGGGCGCAAGTCGTACGTTGCGAGGAGCTTGCGGAGCACACTCAAGCGGTACAGAGGTTCCAGCTACACCCACTCCCTATTCACGTGCGCAACCAGCCGCTAATCTTCAAGGAGATACACCTTTACGCCTTTTTGGCGCCCGTACTCGATCGCCTCTTCATAGGTTGAGAATCCGAGATCGATGCGATGACCCTTGATTGCGCCACCGATATCCGCCGCTATCGCTTCACCGTATCCGGGAATGTACAGGCGAGTACCGAGCGGAATCACATCGGGATCGACCGCGACGACCCCCTTACCGGCCACGAGTCCTGTAAAGGTGTAACCGTCGGCCCATTCTCCGGTGCTGATCGGGCCTGGATAGTATGCCGTGGCCTCCACCTCGACGACATCGGCGTATCGGAGGCTCCCGGAGGCGGTTTGAAGCACGTTTACCGTCTCGCGCGTGCCGACGCCGATCACACGCGCGATCGGCTCCTCGACAACTTCATGACCTATCTCTTGACGATGCGCGAGGACGCCATTCTCGTACGTGAGCCGTACCCTCTTTTCCAGAATCCCTTCACGACCCTCACGCACGACCCGCTCTATACCTTTCTCGAGTTGCGGTTCGGCCCATCGCAGCGTCCGAAAGGGGATACTCTCCGTCTCGGTCAGCACCTCTTGGACGACGCGGATCACCTGGATCTCCATGCCCTCCTCGAGCGGGGTCTCACGCACCGGCACGACGCGGTCCATCGGTCCCATCACGATGTCAGCGCGCACTAACGCATCCCGCACCGTCCCGTCCACGACGCCCACTTCCAGTTCGTCGGCGTCGACCAGGACGGTCACCCACTCTGCCACTCTGACGGTGATGTGATCACCGCTTTGGATCGGCGCCTCCAGCGAAGGGGTCACCTCGTCGCCCTCCCGTAGGGCCACCCCCGCTTCGCTGAGAACACCCTGTACGTCTTTCGCGCGCGTACGCAGCGTGACATCGGCACGCCCATCGACGGTCAGTGTCACCTCGTAAGCTCTTAGTGATTGAAGCGACGCCCACGCACCGGCGCCGACCACCATCACCAAAAAGACGGCAGCGACAATACGTCCCCAGTGCGGCGTTCGTTGGGAAGGGCCAACGACGACTCCCGTTGTCGATGAGGGTTTATGCACCTGACTCCTCCTCGCTCGCAAGGAGTCGCTTAAAGCCGCCGAGCCGCTTAACCAATTCGTCTTCGCTCAGCTCGTCCAGCCGGTCAAGCGCGTCGAGAACGCCTTGGAGTTCGTCGTCTCCAATCTTGCCGAGCTCGTGCAGTCGTTCATAAGCCTGAATAAAACGGAGTTTTAGACGTTCCGTCTCTTCAAAGAGATCAGCCAACGTGACGTACCTCCAGATAGTGTGCCCCGACCCCTAACCAAGCAGTACGAACAAGACCATCTTACCCGTCTGCGCGCTCACTTTCCTCTACAAAGCGAGTGAACTCTTTGATAAATCGCAGGTGGGCGCTACCGGTCGGCCCTTTGCGCTGCTTGGCAAAGATTACCTCGACTTGCCCCTCCGTCCCATTCTCCTTGGCTTGCTCGGGGTAGTAGTAATCCTCGCGATAAAGGAACATGACAACGTCGGCAAACTCCTCGATGTTACCGCTGTCACGCAGGTCGGACATGACCGGCTTTTTGTTGTCGCGCTGCTCTACTCCTCGGTTGAGCTGCGAGAGCAGAATGATCGGCAAATCGAGCTCGCCGGCCAAGTCGCGCAGCTCGCGCACGATGTCGCCGACGACGAGAGCCCAGCTCTTGTTACCTCCCGCAGGAGGCTTCACCAGCTGTAGGTAGTCAATGATCAAGAGACCTAACGCGGGGTGCTCCGCTTTCACCTTGCGAGCCTTGGCCCGGATGTCCGCCACCGTCATTCCACGTTGGTCGATGATGTGAATAGGCAACTCATACAAGTCGTTAAAGACAGTTTGTGTCTTTTGAAACTGATCGTCGTTGAGGCGCGTCGCGTAGTCCATGGACGAAATCTCATACCGTCCGTCGGGTCCGCGAAACTTAAAGAGCTCACTGATAACGAATCGATCTCCGATTTGCTCGTCGTCCATCTCAAGGCTAAAGATCAGTACCGGCACGCTGCGCGGCGGGCGCGCAATGTTGACGGCAAAATTGAGCGCTAAGGACGTCTTACCCATGCTCGGACGGGCCGCCAGAATGATCAAGTCCTTATTTTTGAGCCCCGTCGTCATCACGTCAATTGCAGGAAAACGGACCGGGAGACCTGAGGGCTTCTTTCCTTCACGCCGCTCGACGAGCTTAATGTAGCACTTGTTTAAGACGGTCATCAGGTCCTTGATCTCGTCTTTCTCCTGCGCCGCGCTCGTCGCCTCAAAGATGAGTTGTTGCGCTCGGGCGATGTAATCGTCTAAGCGCTCCTCGCTCTCCGAAAGGATCATGTTTTGAATCTCTTGGGCTGCACGCAAAATGCGCCGCTTTGCCTCTTTCTCGACGAGCACCTCGGTACTGGGGGCGAGTTCGAACTCCCCGGCGAAGGCCTCCGTCATCTTGATGAGGGCGCGATCGGGCGCCGGCAGCTGTCCTTCGCGCCTGAGGCGTCCATACACTTGTGTGTACGAAATGCGCCCCCCTTGCGTGTACAGGTCGTGGATGGCCTGAAAGATGATGCGGTGCTCCGGATCGTAGAAGTGGTCGGGGCGGAGACGGTCGATCACCGAGTCGATGAGAGTCGGATGTTTGATCAGGATTCCCAACACTCGCCGTTCGGACTCCACGTCGGAAGGGACAACCGATCCGGGTAGGCGTTCAGCGGTCGTACTCATCCGGGTACAATTCCTTCCATTTAGCGACAAGCTCTGAGCTTACACTTTGATACGCCGACGCGTTCGGCGACCCTTCGTGACTCTTGGCGCCGGTGGTCGCGTCGGAGCCGGAGAACACTTTGGATGCACGCTTACGCTCCTGAATGTGCGCTAACGTCCGAATCCCATCGTTGTGCCAATTGCGCAAGATCCCTTCGAGGTACGAGATGCGCGGCACTTCTGCGGAGTTGACGGTCTCTTCGATTGCAAGCGCCACGACCGCCCCTTGCATCCCTTGCTCCTCAACCCAAAAGCGCAACTTCTCGTACTGCGTGGGTCCTATCATGCCGATCCGTTTGTGGTAGATCTGCACGACGGCCTGCATATCCTCATTAACGGGCTCTGCCTCGCTGCTCTGCTCCTCGACCAACTTGAGCATCCGTGCCTGCGTCCGCTTTTTAGAGAGTGGGGAGCGCATGACCCGTCCTTGGGCGGCCTCCGTCTGCGGACCTGCCTTCTTGGCGGGGGCGGTAGTGTCGGCGGGATCGTCGGAGCCGGTGGCCCGTCTCTGGAGCGCGCGCTCAACGCCGCTCGGTGAGGGGCTACTGCTCGGCGCGTCCGACTCGTCGGACTCTTTTGCCTCTACGGTGCTCTTAACCTCTCCATAACGATGCTCAAAGAGTTCGGCCGGAACCGGATCGTGAACGATCCATTCGCCCCGTTCATCGTAGTCGAGGAGTCCGTACTCGCGCAGACACGCTGCAGCGTGCCGCAACTGCTCCTCTGAGACGTCCAGGCCTGACGCCGGACCGCGCTCCAGGGTGAAACCGTCACCTGAGTGAGCGGCCCATCTGAGATTCAACCACAAAAGGGTCGCGATGTGACCGATCACCGGTTGATAAACCGTGAAAATCTCGCCCGGAACGCAAAGGGGGGGCATCTGGGTGCGACCCAGAGTGACCCCATGGCACTCCTTGTCGCCCAATGCGGTTCAACCTCCTAGTTGTGTAAATCCACGCAGCTCGTAGCGGGAACAATTGTAGGTAACGTACGCCGTTCGGATGCGTCGATGAAACGACGGTTTGAAAGGGATGTGGACCTCTTCTTCGGTCTTGCGCGGAACTCCTGCCGGGGCCCGGTGAGGGCATCTATTTACTGAAGCGCTCTGCGTTTCTCCTGAGATTTGGTCCCCAACGTTTGAGGCGACCGGGAGCTGGGACGTCTGCGGTCGACGACCCACGAAGCGGCCCAAACAAGGAGGAGCGCCGCGCCCAACCCGAGTTGCGCGAGCACCTCGCCGCGGTAAGCGGTGAGGTGGCTCTCCACGGGTCCAAAGGCCGGAATAGCATACCCGGTGACCGTCGTATAAAAGTGAACGGCCCATCCTCCCAAAGCGATCGGTGGCCCCCATTTACGCAACAGGCGCGCGATGCGTCGCAGTCCACCCATCATGCCTCGCTCCCATCGTTGTACGTCAACGAACGTTGCTTGTCCTGGTGTCGTTCGAGAGCCAGCGCGATCAGGCGGTCGACCAACTCTGCGTAACCGATGCCGCTGGCCTCCCACAACTTAGGGTACATGCTGATGCGGGTGAAACCAGGGAGCGTGTTGATCTCATTGAGATACACCTCTTCGCTCTCGGGATGAACAAAGAAATCAACCCGTGAGAGACCGGCCGCGTCGATGGCGGTGAATGCGTCGATCGCAAGCTGTTGCACGCGTCGTGCCGTCTTCTCCGAGATCCGCGCAGGTATAATCAGCTGGGAGGTGTCGTCAACGTACTTCGCCTTGTAGTCGTAAAAATCGCCCCCGGGAACGATCTCTCCGACGATCGAAGCGTGCGGCCGGTCATTGCCGAGGACTGCGCACTCCACTTCGCGCCACCCCGACACACCCCGCTCGACCACGAGCTTGCGATCAAATCGCGCCGCTTGGTTGAGAGCTCGGATAAGCCCGTCCCGCGCGTCTGCTTTAGAGATGCCGATACTCGATCCTAAGTTGGCCGGCTTGACGAAACACGGGTAAGGGAGCGCCGCCTCGACGCGTCCCAGCACGTCTTGCAGGTTCGCTTCAACCTCATGGCGCATCACGACAACCCAATCAAGTAAAGGCAGACCGTGTGCGCGAAAGACGTCTCGCATCAACGCTTTATCCATACCGACAGCACTAGCGGCCACGCCTGACCCCACGTACGGGACGCCTGCTATCTCCAGCAGCCCTTGGATGGTGCCGTCTTCGCCGAAAGGTCCGTGTAACACGGGAAAGAAGAGATCGATCGGTTCCCGTTCATCCAAGGCCAACCTCCCCGACCTCAGCGGAGCCACGCCCGGATTTTGAGGGTCCGCTATGAGTTGTGAGGGGATCAAGCCTGTCGGGAGGGCGCTCTGGGCAGCTGCCTGTAACGACGCCAGTGGGTCGGCTCCGGTCAACCACGTACCGTTCTTGCCGATACCGATGGGAACAATCTCATATCGCTCGGGGTCAATGGCTCGCATGATCGACTCAGCCGACATCAGACTCACCTCGTGCTCCTCTGAACGACCGCCGAAGAGCACGCCGACGCGCAATCTCTTTTTCACCTCGTAAGACCCTCCCAAGAATCCGTTCCCCGCGACCCCTCGCGTCTCGAACCAAAGAGCAAGCGCGCGGAGCCTTAGTTGCTACCTATGCTCACGCGCTGAATTCATATTCCAGAGAGAGCCTTTCGTTCCCTCGCAGAACAAAAAGGAGAACGGGCACATCGTCACGGCATGTACCGAAATCACATCGTGGATGTGACTTCCATCGCGACGAGAATGCCCGCTCTCCTTGGTGAGAGATGGACGGCGTCTCGACGAATCGATCGCCCCGGAGGGCGCTTGCCTCGAGCGGCAAGAGTCGCTGTCCACCTCTCGCTATCATCTTCTCCCCGGGGACCCACGGCCATACTGATCGGGGGGGACCAATTACTTCCATATCCTTTGCGGAAAAGTTTCGTGCAGTCCAGATCAGCAGCGGACGCATGTCCCGCTTCGCGCGCCACATACACATGAATGATTCGGAAAGGAGCACTCCCCTTACAGTGGCCCACCTGGGACGGAATCTTGGATTTATTGAAGCCCTCACCATAGGCGTCGGTAGTATGATCGGCGCCGGCATCTTTGTGCTCTCCGGTAGCGCCGCGCAGATGGCGGGTCCGGCGGCGGTCGTCTCCTTCGCGTTGGCCGGAGGAGCCGTCCTCCTCACGGCACTCTGCTTCGCCGAGTTGGCGACGGCCATGCCGCAGGCCGGCGGGCCGTACGTTTTCGTTAAGGAGGCGTTCGGTGAATCCTGGGGCTTCTTTGTCGGTTGGAGCCTCTGGGTCGGCTTGGCTTTGGCGACCGCGTTCTACTGTACCGGATTCGCTCAGTACCTCACCTTCCTCGTTCCAATCGCCTCACCTCAGCTGAGCGCAGGGCTCATCGCTCTCGCCTTGATCGGCACCAACATGATCGGCTCCGCCGGAGCCGGAAAGTTACAGAATGCGTTGGTGGTACTCCTCTTGGGGATCCTCGCCTACTACCTCGCCGGGAGTTGGGGCCGGATCGACACCACCCTTCACGACCCTTTCTTCCCCTACGGCTGGAGTCCCGTCCTCGACACCGCGTCAATCGTCTTCGTCTCGTTCTTGGGATTTGAGTTGGTAGCGACCGCGGCCGAAGAGATGAAGAACCCCCGCCGAGACCTTCCATTGGCAACACTCCTCTCGGTCGTAAGTGTCATCTGCCTCTACGTCATCATCCTCTACGCAGCCACCGGCACCATCTCTCACTTCGACTTGGGCGAGTCCCCTACACCGATTGCCGACGCCGCCCGGATTGCACTCGGACCGTGGGGCGCGGCGCTGATCATACTCGCCGGACTGCTCGCCACCGTCTCATCCGCCAATACATCGATCATGGCCTCTTCACGCGTCGGCTGGGCCATGGCACGGGACGGACTACTGCCGGCGCGCTTGGGATCTGTGCACCCTCGCTGGCACTCTCCACACGCTGCTGTCTTAGCCACCGGCCTCCTTCTCTATCTGGCGCTCCTACCCCAAGATGTGCGGCAACTGGCGGGGGCGGCCGGCTTTCTCCATCTTTATCCGTTCGTCATCATCAACTTCGCCGTTGTGAGGCTGCGTCAACGCCCATCGTACCGCCCCACCTTTCGCGTCCCCGGCGGCCTCTTTTTGCCCGTGTGTGCGGCAGGCGCCAACCTCTTTTTATTGAGCAAAGTTCAACTCCACGACGCTCTTTGGGGCCTCATATTACTGACGCCGGGATTGGTCTACCGCTTGTTCGCCAAACCCAGGTTTACCAGCCATTGAGCCGATATTTCTCGGTGTTGAGGTCCATCATACTAGGCGTAAGCGAACTCCAAGCCTTGAAAGGGGACATCTAAAGCCGTGTCCACGCTCTCCCAAGGGCAATACAACCAGCAGTTCGGCCACCAGAACCCAAACGTACACCAGATTCAGCAGATCTTGAATCAGCTGGAACAAGCCGAGTCGCGCCACGCTCAGATGCTTCAGCAGATTCAGGCTGATGAGCAGTACGCGGCGCAGCAACTGCGCCAGTTATCCAACCAATTGATACAGTCGAATCAGGCGCAGCAGTATCAGGCGGGGGCGCAGTTTCAAGCGCAACCCCAGTTTCAAGCGCAGCCGCATTTCCAGAGCCAAGCTCAGCTACAGCCGTTGGGTTCGGGCTTTCCGCGAGTATAGGTCGGCGGAGAGGATAGAGCATCATATAGACGGCGCTCTGGTGAAATAATGAGCGCTAAAGTCACCCGACTGCGAGTTGTTATCTCGGGTGTGGAGGTCGCAGATTAAATAAAGGAAGGTCCCTGGGCTACAGAAGCCTGGGGACCTTCCTTTATTGGGGACGTTCCAATTATATTGAAACTTGGGATCGCACGGGCCCGGCGTCTGCAGGAACCCCCTGAGTTAGGACACGGTCTGAGTCGCGCTACGCAGATTGAAGACACTCTCCAAATAAGTGACGGGATCGACCTTGATCGGCATCAAATAAGCGTGCTGGTCGTGTGCTTCGGCAGCTGCCAACAAGTCTACGCTCAATTTCGTGCAGTACTCAAGGGTCGGCACAAAGCTTGGAGGGAAGACGACTCGATTGGTCCGCTCCCAATAGCGCCGGCTCGCATCCGTCGTCACCGGTGAGATGCCGATGAACGTCGGAATCTCCTCAAGCTGCTCCAGACACATCTCAGCCAGCCGAACATCAAAGAAAGGTTGGGTGAAGAGCCCCACGGCGCCAGCTTCCATCTTACTTTGGACGTACTCAAACTCCGCCCGCATCTCGCCGCGATACGGATCAAAGGCCGCCCACAGTGCAATGGGCACCTCGTCCCTCTCGGCCGCCCGGATGACGTCCAAGGACGTTGCGTGCTCCGCCTGGGGATCCTGTTCAATCCGGTCGCCCGTGACGATCAGCGCGTCGGTGATCCCGGCATTCGAGAGGGCCCTTAAGATTTCCAATGTCGCCCCGATCTCCCGGTCTCGAGCCCGGATGTGTGGGATGACGCGCAGCGGCACCTCCACGGCTGCATACGCCGCGTCGTGACTGCGGACCGAGAGGGCTCGAATATCAGGTATATTGAGCCAAGCGACCTGTTCAAACCGACGTGCGATCGTCCCTGCTTCAGCAACCAGCTCCTCGACCCTGCGCGGGACGAGTTCGATAGATAGATTCACTCCGGCTCACCTTTCAACGCCATCCCACGAAAAACACTCCGCCTGGGGACGGCTTCGGCAAATCACGTTCCGATGTCGAAACTGGAGAGGTACTCCTCCTGCTCACGGGTTAAACGGCCAATCACAATGCCCATGGATTCGAGCTTACGGCGGGCGATCTCCTGGTCGATGTCACGTGGAACAGCATACACCCGCCGCTCCAACTCCGGCCGCGTGACAGCTAACCAGTGGGCCGCGAGGGCCTGGTTCGCAAAGCTCATGTCCATCACGTGTGCCGGGTGCCCTTCGGCACAGGCCAAGTTAACGAGGCGCCCGTCGGCCAGAAGTCGAATGCGCCGGCCATCTTCCAGTGCGTATTCGTCGACGTCGGGCCGCACCTCCCGTACGCTCTTGGCAAGCGGCAACAAGCCCTCGACATTGATCTCAACGTCGAAGTGGCCGGAGTTGGCGACGATTGCGCCGTCCTTCATCGCTTGAAAGTGCGCAACATCGATCACATGGCGGTTGCCGGTCACGGTGACAAAGATGTCGCCGAGCTGCGCCGCCTCTTCCATTGTGGTCACTTGGTACCCTTCCATCACTGCCTCGAGCGCCCGCAACGGATCCGTCTCGACAACGACGACGCGTGCCCCCATGCCGCGCGCTCTCATAGCCAACCCGCGGCCACACCAACCGTAGCCGATCACAACAAAGACAGTGCCGGCGATGAGGTAATTTGTCGCTCTAAGGATGCCGTCCAAGGTCGACTGTCCCGTGCCGTAGCGGTTGTCGAACATGTGCTTTGTCAGCGCGTCGTTCACCGCGACGACCGGGAAACGCAAATATCCCTTCTCTTCCATCGCTTTGAGTCGAATGACGCCGGTCGTCGTCTCCTCGGTCCCGGCGATGACGTCGGCGATGAGAGCCTCCCGCTTTGTGTGCAAGACGTTGACGAGGTCTGCGCCGTCGTCCATCGTAATGTGGGGTTTGACATCCAGCACGCTGTTGATGTGGCGATAGTAAGTGTCGGAGTCCTCACCGCGAATAGCGTACGTCGGGATCTCGTACACTTCGTTGAGCGCCGCGGCGGTCGCGTCCTGCGTGCTGAGTGGATTCGACGCACATAGCCTTACTTCGGCTCCCCCCGCCTTTAACGTCCGCATCAAGTTGGCCGTCTCTGTCGTTACATGTAGGCACGCGGCGACGCGCACCCCGGTCAGAGGACGGGTTTGCTCCCAGTCCTCGCGTATTTGGCGGAGCACCGGCATCTGTCCGTCCGCCCACTCGATACGGCGGCGGCCCGACTCAGCTAGGCCCCGATCGTGGCAATCACCAAGCATCTCTTGGCTCCTCTCGCCCAAGCTGCCCCTCAAAATGTTCGTCTCTTTATTCTGCCTCCAATCGTATAAGCCCTCTACACGCGCCGCGGGCCTTTTCTCTCCCAACGCAGCGACTCATCTCGCCGGAGCAGGGAGTCTCCCCCAGCGCGAGGAAGGACTTCGCTGCAGCCGGCACATCGTTTTCGGGGTCTAAACGACACGTAGCGCCGGAAACCTTAGGCTTGGCATCATTTTAAGAGGGAGATGCACGTGAATCCCGTGAAGGCAGTTATAGCTATCGATATCGGCACGAGCTCGGCCCGAGCAGGGCTCGTGGATCAAGAGCTCCGCGTCCATTCCATCGCGAGCCGGCCCTACCGTCTCAACACTCCGCATCCCGGTTACGCCGAACAGGATCCGGATGAGATTTTCACCGCCATGTCCGCGGCGGTGCGCGAAGTGTTGGGCGAGTGCGGCGACGATCTTGAAGTTGTCGGACTCTGCTTGGATACAGCCATGCATAGCCTCCTCGCCCTTGATCGTACCCAGAGAGCCTCAACCCCTGTAATCACCTGGGCCGACATGCGCGCGGCTCGTATCGCCAGTCGCTTGGCGAACGGCAAGGAGACCGCCGCCGCCCTTTACCGAGCTACAGGGTGCCCTGTTCACGCCATGTACTTCCCTGCTAAAGCAGTGTGGTTGGCCGAGAACCAGCCGACCATCTTTGAGGAAGCCGCCACCTTTACTTCAATTAAGGGGTACCTCCTTGGACGGCTCACCGGTCGCTACGTCGACGACCTTGCGATCGCTTCGGGATACGGACTGCTAAATATCGCGGATCTCACGTGGGACGAAAAGGCGTTACACCAGTCGGGTTTGTCCCCAAAGCGTCTACCCGAGTTGGTCGAACCGCGCACGGTCGTGGGCACGCTTACGCCCGAACTCGCTCAGGAGTGGGACTCAGGGCGCCTCCCCGTTGTCGCCGGGGGCAGCGATGGTCCCTTGGCTAATGTGGGCGCCGGTTGCGTGCAAGAGGGAGACATGGCTATTACCGTGGGCACAAGCAGCGCAGTGCGCATGTTCACCTCCGCTCCAAGAGCCGATGACGGACAGCGCACCTGGTGTTATTACCTCGGCGACACCACGTGGGTTGTCGGCGGCGCGATCAACGGAGGCGCCAGTTCGCTCGCGTGGCTGCGGGAGGCGTTCCCCGGGATTACGCAGGCAGAGGGAGCCGCGGCCCATGAAGAGCTCGATCGGCTGGCCGCCTCGGTGCCACCCGGTTCTGAGGGACTGCTCTTTGCTCCGTACCTTGCCGGCGAGCGTAATCCGGGCCTGCAGGGCGAAGCAAGAGGTTACCTGGCAGGGCTTAGCTTGCACCACAGCGCCAAACACTTTGTAAGGGCGACGATGGAAGGCATCGCTTATCAAATCGCCTGGGTCTACTTGAGTGTCGCGGAGGTAGCCGGACGCCCCCAAAAGATTCGGGTGACCGGAGGATTCGTCGGCTCATCGGTGTGGCCCCAAATCCTGGCAGACGTCTTGGGACGCTCCCTTGAGGTGCCGGTCGAAAAGGAAGGTTCGCTCATCGGGTGCGCCGCTTTTGGATTGACGGCCCTGGCGCCTGAACTCGACTGGCGGAGTCTCGTAGCCCAGATTCCCGTCGAGCGCACGATCCAGCCCAACCTCGACAACCACCAAAAGTACCAGCGTCACTTAGAGGCGTACCAGAGACTGTACGGCGCCGTCAGACCCCACTTCTCCGAGATCCTTTCGTTGCAAGACAGCTGACGCCGTCCACGCCGCCGCCTTCGGGCGAGTGTTCGGTTTCTCGCTCGTTTCACCAATAAAGTCGTGCTCTCTCAAGTGAACTCCTGGACCGATGTTGGGAAAGACTACTCCTCGAAGTAGGCCAACATCGGTATTAGGAGGCACAATTCATGGAGACTGCTCGCAAGAGCGTCGCAGAGCTCATACTCGATCACCTGCAAGCATGGGGCGTCGAACGCGTCTACGGCGTCGTCGGCGACGCCATTCTGCCCCTTATCTCCAGCTTGTCAAGGCGTTCCGCCATGAGGTTCATCCCTGTACGCCACGAGGAGGCTGCCGTCTTTATGGCCAAGGCGGACGCGCAAGTCTCAGGCGGGTTGGGAGTTTGTGTGGCGACCAGCGGCCCGGGGGCCGCCCACCTTGTCAACGGTCTCGCCGACGCCAAAACAGACTCTGTACCGGTCCTGGCCATCACCGGACAGGTCGAGAGTTACTACGTCGGCACTGCACATAAACAGATGATCGATCAGCAGAGACTCCTCTCCGCGGTCACGGATTTCTCCGCTGAACTGATCAACCCCAGCGCGCTCACGGACTTGTTCGGTAGGGCGGCTCGCCACGCTCTCAGTCAGAGCACCACCGTTCACCTGAGTGTTCCCAAAGACCTTTGGACCGCACTCACTCCCGCAACACAGCTACAACCGTACGCGCCTTACCTCAAGACAAAGCCTCGTTCCAGCGATGATGTGATCCGCATGGCAGCCGAACGTCTCGCGGCGGCAGAGCGCCCCGCTATCTTGGCCGGTGCCGGAGCGCGCTCTGCGGTGGGTGCTGTCTTGCAACTTGCCGAGCACCTAACCGCCCCGGTCATCTACTCCCTGGCGTCGTCGGGACAGTTCCCGGGTGAACACCACCTCGTCCTCGGAGGCATCGGCGAGGGCGGCGCGGACTCGTCGAGCCGAGTCCTGGCAGAGAGCGACTGCATTCTGCGGCTGGGTACCACGTGGTGGCCCAAGGAGTACGCGCCGGAACGGACGGACGTGATTGACGTCAACGCCCGCATCGATCATCTGGGCATGGGAGCGTGGCGAGCGTACGGTATCGCCGGCACCGTCGAGGAGGTCATTCCCCACCTTTTGCACGTCCCAACCGGTCCACGGCCGGGATGGGAACGACGCATTTGGGATTTGCGGAGCGCCTGGAACCAGCAACTGGCCCGAGAGGCCACGCCTTCCACCTCACAGCGATCGGGTGGCATTCACCCCGCCTTCACCGTGGCTACACTCACGCAGACACTGCCGGACGACGCACTAGTCACCCTCGACGTCGGCGAACACGTTCTCTGGTTTAATCGTCATTTCCGCGGGAATGGCCGACGGGACGTCCTGGTATCGGGGTATTGGCGTACGATGGGGTATGGTCTGCCTGCGGCCATCGGCGCTCAATTGGCCAATCCGTACAGGCCGGTGGTCGCGTTTGTCGGCGACGGAGGCGTCTCGATGGTGATGGCCGAGTTACTGACGGCGACCCGCCTCGGCCTGCCGATTACCGTGGTCATCCTCAACAATCAATCTCTGGCCATGGAGGAGCACGAGATGGAACGGAGTGGGCTGGCGGTACACGGAATCGGCCTGAACAACCCGAACTTCGCAGCCTTTGCACGGTTGTGTGACGCCGAAGGCTTTCGGGTCGACAAAGCACAGGAGCTCGCGCCTACTCTACAGCAGGCGTTCCAATCCCGCCGGACGACGGTTGTGGACGTGCGGTCGATCAATGTACCGCTGCCCCTGCCGGAGAAGCTCGATCCCCAGCGTCAACCTATCGGCGTCTAATGCTCGTGCTCTCCTGAGCCCTCAGCCGTTTGCAGGTTGCGGCGCCTTGGGGGTCACCGGCCGACCGGCAATCCAAGTCTGCACGGCGCTATAATCGCCGTCAAGTAAGACGAGATCCGCGTCCTTGCCCACACGCAAGCTCCCTTTCCGATCCGCCATGCGCAGTTGTCGAGCGGGATTCAAGGCCGCCATACGCGCCGCATGGTGGATCGGCACCCCTACCTCACGCACGACGAAGGCCAACGCCCGGTCCATCGTCAGGATACTGCCTGCGAGCGACCCGCTCTCGAGCCGACAGGCGCCATCTTTGACAACGACGGGTAACGCCCCCAGTTGGTACACGCCATCGGGCATCCCAGTCGCCTCGATTCCATCGGTGATGAGACAGATGCGATCGGGACCTTTGTTGCGGTAGACGAGACGGATCGCGTCCGGATGGAGGTGAATCCCGTCGGCGATCACTTCACAGAGGGCGCCGTCGTATAGGAGCGCCGCGCCGGCGATGCCGGGGTCCCGGTGGTGCAACCCGCGCATGCCGTTGAACGTGTGCGTTACGTGGCGGGCTCCTGCGGCGAACGCTGCCTGAGCCTGCTCAAACGTGGAGTCGGTGTGACCGAGCGAGACGACGACCCCGGCTGAGGAGAAGGTGGCGAGGGCCTCCATCCCTCCCTCAATCTCGGGAGCCAGCGTCACCAGCCGAAACGTCTCTTCGAGGATGGCGCAGAGCTCTTCCAGCTCCTCCATCGTCGCCGACCTCATCAGTGTGGGGTCTTGGGCCCCAGCGCGAGCCGGGTTGAGGTAGGGTCCCTCGAGGTGGAGTCCCAACAGGGTGGCGCCGTTCCAGGGAGAGTCGGCATTCACACGGATCGCCGCGCGCACCGCTTGCGCGGCTGCGACTACAGCCTTGTGTTCCGCGGTCATCGTCGTGGCTAGAAACCCGGTCGTACCATGCAGGGCGTGGATGTGCGCCATTCTTTCAAGCGAGGCGCGGGTCGCGTCCATGACGTCGCCCCCGCCGCCACCGTGCACGTGCAGATCAATGAAGCCGGGGAGCAGCCATCCTCCCTGGGCGTCGTAAACGTCAAATCGCTCGAGTGGAACCGCTTGTCCGTCCTCCCAACGAACGGCGTCCCCCATCCGCTCAGTCGGCCCGACATAGACGATGCGTCCATCAATGAACGCAACCGTACCGTCGGGTACCACCTCGTCTTCGAGGACGAGGGTTGCTCCAACAACTCGCACTGCTTCCACTACGCTTCCACCTCGTATCTCCTTGCACAACCTCGTGCCGACGTGCTACTCGTGCGATAACGGCGACGTCCGTGTTCTCCGCGGGTCATGTCTTACGAGCGTTGATCCAAGGCCGCGCGCAGGGTGGTGAGCATCAGCTCGTCCGGAGCCGTCGTACCGGTCCACAATTCAAAGGCGACCGCACCTTGGTAGACAAGCATCCCCTCGCCCGTAAGGACGTCGCAGCCGCGCGACCGGGCGGCGCGGATCAGCGCCGTCTCTCGAGGATTGTATACAATGTCGCACACCAACGTCTCGGGTCGTAAAACGTCGACAGAAATGGGAGGAGCCTCGTCGTGGCGCGGGTGCATGCCCACGGTCGTGGTGTGGATGACGATGTCTGCCTCGCTGAGCGCCTTCCGCTCGTCCGAGCTCCCGTGCTCCATAGAGCGCGCCTCTTGCCCGAACACCTTTGCGAGCGTCCCCACCAGCCGGCGTGCCTTCTCGATCGTCCGATTCGCGACTGCGATCGATGCTGCTCCCTTGTGGGCCAAACTACAGAGGATGGCTTGGGCGGCGCCACCAGCGCCGATCACGACGACCCGAGCGCCCTCGACGGTGCGACCGCTCTGCCGTTCCATACTGCGCAAGAAACCCCGTCCGTCAGTATTGTAACCGACGAGTCGGCCCGCCTTGTTGACAATCGTGTTGACGGCCCCGATCGCCTGCGCCTCCTCGTCGATCTCATCAAGGTGCGCCATGACCGCCACTTTGTGGGGGACCGTGACGTTCACTCCGGCCAACCCAAGGGCGCGCACGCCATTGACCGCTCCACCCAACGCATCCGGTTTCACGTGAAACGGCACGTACACCCAATTAAGACCGAGCTCGGCAAAGGCGCGGTTGTGCATCAAGGGGGAGAGCGAGTGTGCCACTGGGTCGCCAAAGACGCCGACGACAGTCGTCTCGCCGGTCAGCTTCAACACCGGCCACTCCTCTCGTGCGCCGATGAACGATGCACTGTACGCGGCGGCGCGTTCAGCGCGCTCTTGGTTTGCGGTCGATCAAAGGAGGCGGAGGCCCACTCCCCGACCGGCTCCTCGTCGTAGAGCACAATCCTCAGAGCCTCGTCAATCGTGTTTACAGGCAGGAGGTGGATGCCGAGACCCGTCGCGGCGACTTCGCGCCGGTTTTGAGCCGGGAGGATCACACTCTCTACGCCCGCCTGTTTGGCGCCGAAGACCTTTTCGTACACCCCACCCACGGGCTTGATGCGTCCTTGAATGGAGATCTCACCGGTGATGGCCACATCTTGGCGCGCGGGTCGCTCCAAAATGGCGCTCACCAATGCGAGAACGACAGCTGCGCCAGCCGAGGGCCCATCGATTTTGCCACCCCCGACAATGTTGATGTGAACATCCCAATCCGACAAGCTCTCTCCGGTGAGTCGGCGCACGACTGATGCGGCATTAAAAAACGAGTCTTTGGCCATGCTCCCCGCTGTCTCATTAAATCGCAGGCTCCCCTTTCCCGCTTCGCGGGCTGGAAAGGCCACCGCTTCGATTTCGATGAGCGTTCCCAGAAAGCGGGAGACGCCCAGACCAAAGATGCGGCCCACCTGTCTCTCTTGTGATGCACGTACCGGCACCGAAGGAACCAGCCGGCCCGTCCGAACCGCTTCGTGCACGTGCGCCGGCGTCACTCGCACCCCGACCGGTACGGAGGTGACGCGCTCATCGCTCTCGTCCGCCGAGCGCCTCTCACCGCTCGAGGCCTGAGCATGCTGGTGGTCGTAAAGCGCCAAACTGTACGCGTCGGCTAAGAGGCCGGTCGCTTTGCGTCCCTCCATCGTGTACTCGCTGATGAGCGCGCACACGCCGTCCACCAGCTCCGCTCCCAACCGCTCGCCGGCCTGCATCACAATCGCCTCAATCTCACTGCGACTCAATGGATCAAAAAAGATCTCGGCTGCGCGCGAGCGCAAGGCCGGATTAATCTCAGCGGGGTCGCGAGTCGTCGCTCCGATGAGAATGAAGTCGGCGGGAGCGCCTTCGTCAAACAGTTTCTTGACGTATTTGGGCACGTTGGGGTCGTCAGGATCGTAATACGAGGACTCGAAGCGGACGCGCTTCTCTTCGAGCACTTTCAACAACTTGTTTTGGAGAACGGGGTCCATCTCGCCGATCTCATCAATAAACAAGATGCCTCCGTGCGCTTCGGTGACGAGCCCCGGCTTAGGCTCCGGAATACTCATGTCGGCCATGTCGCGCTTGGCGCCTTGATAAATCGGATCGTGAACCGAACCCAGAAGCGGGTTTGTCACTTCGCGCGGATCCCATCGCAGGGTCGTGCCGTCGACTTCAACGAAGCGTGCGTCTTGATCGAACGGCGTGTACCCGAGCGTTTTGGCGTGTTCGAGAGCGAGGCGGGCCAATGTCGTCTTTCCGACCCCTGGAGGGCCGTACACGATCACGTGCTGAGGGAACGGCGATGCAATCTTAGCGAAGAGGGCTCGTTTGGCTTGGTCCTGGCCTACCACTTCGTCGACACGTGTGGGCCTCATGGTCGCCAGGATTGAGTGCGCGAGAGCACGTTTCTCGAGTCTCTCAAGATCGGCTAGTTTCTTGAGGGTTTGCGCGTTGTCTGGGCCGGTCTCCTCCTTGAGCACCTGCAACTTCAAATCTCGCATGTACTCGTCGTGCCGCTCCTGCATCTTGACTGCAACTCGTTGCTCGAGTCGATCTTCTACGTCACGGCGCGCCAGGAGATCGGCAACGGCATCTTCGACAGCGTCGAGCGCGTCGGCCCAGTCATCAGGGGCAGGCGGCTCCTCAAGAGTCGGGTCCTCATTGAGAATCCGCTGTAGTCCCAGAATTTGCTGTCCGATGTCAGCCGACTCGATCAGATCGAGAGCCTCGAGCTTCCCCGCCCGCAATACCAGCTTTTCACGGCCGTATAGGTCACTTACAATCTGTAGCACCGCGGCGATGCGGCGCCGCAGCGCATCCAGTTCCCGCGCCTCTGGGCTCGACGGTGCGCGGGACCGCCTGCGCCAGAGACTCACTTGGAGTCACCCTGAGCTTCCGTTACGTGAACTCGCAGCTTTGCCGTAATTCCAGGGTGAACTCCGACCGGCACTTCATACGTTCCAAGCGCTTTGATCGGATCGTCCAACTCGACCTTGCGCTTGTCGACATCAATCCCGGAGCTCTTTTTGAGCCCATCAACGATGTCGCCGGCCGTCACCGAGCCGAAGAGGCGCCCCGACTCGCCTGTCTTGGCCGTGATTGTCACCGTCAACGTTTCGATCTTCTGGGCCAACTCGCGGGCTAAAGCCTCTTCGCGCTCCACCTTGGCCTGCGCTTGGGACTTCGATGCCTTCAAACTCTTAACGTTGGCTTTGTTGGCTTCCACGGCCAGGCCGCGGGGGAATAGAAAGTTGCGCGCGTACCCCTCGGCGACGTCGATCAGATCACCTTTGTTTCCTAACTTTTTCACACTCGATTGCAGAATCACTTTCAACGTGTGTGCCCCCCTTGAAACCGGTAAACGTCCATAGCTTATAGCCGACGGATTACTCCAGGTGGCGACTCAGCGCCGAATAATCGCCGTACCACTCCTCGAACTGATGAGGTTGATCGACGTACGCCTGGGCCTTCCGTTTGACGGCGTCGTCGATCCGATCGAGGTCTAAGCCTAAGCGGCGACCGAGTACGTACGAGGTGACCGCCACGTTGGCCAACTGCTCGAGGATCCTCTCCTCGCGTGCATCTCTCATCTCACGAAATAGATCGGCCACACTCCCCAGCAACTCCGTCTTTAGCCACTCGACACTCTTGATGTTGCGCGCGATATCAATGTCGACACGGGGTTTCATTGGCACCCTCCCTAGCGCGATGTTGCTGGGCGCAAGTCACGCCACTAGTTCTTGGAGATTACGGGAATCTCCTCCCACGCCTCGTCCCGCTGCAATCTGGGCTTTGGACGCCTTGGGCTCCCGCTATGTAAAACGGCACCTCGGGGAGCCCGAGGTGCCGTTCACTGCCGCTTTGTCGTCGTATAAGCCCAACCCACAAGCCGCGTTTAGCCGTCCTGTGAATAGGGAAGAAGCGCCATCTGCCGCGCCCGCTTGATACACACCGTCAGTTGACGCTGATGTCTGGCGCAGTTGCCTGTAATCCGGCGTGGCAAAATCTTGGCCCGCTCCGAAAGGAAGCGGCGGAGCCGACCGATCTCTTTGAAGTCGATCGTATCCACTTTGTCCACGCAAAAGGAGCACACCTTGCGGCGTCTCCTGCGATCTCTCGCCATCCCATTCCCTCCTTATCGCTAAAAAGGGACGTCGTCGGGATTAAAGTCGTCGTCCATTTGGACGTCGCCGCCCGCGCGGCCTCCCCTGGATCCCGAAGGCCCATCGCCGGGCCAATCGAGGAATTGGACGTTGTCAGCGACCACCTCAGCTTGCCTACGTCGCTGACCTTCGTAATCGTACTCACGGACCTGAAGGCGACCGTCTACACCTACGAGCCGGCCTTTATTGAGATTGTTCGCGACCACTTCTGCCAACTTTCGCCAGGTGACCACATCAATAAAGTCGGTCTCGCGCTCCCCCTGTTGATTCGTGAAAGGCCTGTCCACGGCGATGCGAAAATTGGCCACGGCCGTGCCGGTCTGGGTGTACCTCAACTGGGGGTCGGCCACCAAACGTCCGATCAACACAATGCGATTTAGCATTCTCTCCCATCCTCCTATCCATTTTTAACCGATTCGTCTAGAGGAATGGGGCCTATTCTCACGTTGTCGCCGGTTGGGACTCGTCGGCCTGGCCGACGGGCTCCGACGCGGTCTCGTCTGCCGACGATTCAGCCTGCTCAGCTGCTTCAGTAGCGGGCTGCTCTTCGGACACAGGGGCGCTCTTGGGCTCGTCCAATCGCACCACGATGTGGCGAAGTATCTCATCGGCAATCTTGAGGATTCGGTTCAACTCGTTGACGACTGCGTCGGTCGACTTGAACTGAATCACCACGTAGTAGCCTTCAGTGAAACCCTGAACTTCGTACGCGAAGCGTCGCCGTCCCCACTTGTCTACGCCGGTCACCTCACTGCCGTTGTCGACGATCATGCGACCATACCGCTCGATCTGTTGATCGACGGCCTCTTCGCCTTCGACATCGGGACGAACGATAAACATCAACTCGTATCGGGTCACTGTGGCTCACCTCCTCCCTGTGGACATAGCGGCCCCAGGCGACACCTAGGGCAGGGATACTTGGTTATTATATCACAAAAAGGCAGTGCTCAAGAGTTAAAATATGTAGGTGAGGCCCGCGCATACTTGGCCGTAGAGTCCGGCATGCTACCTCCCGACAACTCGACTACCCTCGCAGATGGGCTTGGGTCAAAGGGGGAAGCACACGTGGAACTCGGGCACGAATGGACCGATCGCACGCAGAGTCGCCTGATCGAGATGTGCCGGCATGAGCACACGCTTGAGGAGATGGCCCGGGAATTGAGCCTCCCAGTCGACGTAATTGAACGGAGACTCTACGAGTTGCAGCTCGCCACGGACGAATCCCACTCATTCTACTCGCTCGACTAGTCGGCGCGGTTCACGACCTCCTTGACGCCGCGTTCAAACTTGCGGCGGGGCAACATGACGACGCGGGCGCACCCCAAACACTTGATCCGGAAGTCCATCCCTGTCCGCAACACTTCCCAGCGATCTTCTCCACACGGATGCCTCTTTTTTAGCCTAACAACATCGCCGAGATAAAACTTCTCCGGCACTCCAAACACCTTTCCTTAATTCCTAACGGAGACCGCGCCGCTAGCCTTCATCGGGCGCGCACCTCGCTCACCTCTCAAGGTATCATGGAAAAGCCTGGGGAGGAAGGCCCTATTCCCTAATAGGGGTGTAACTTCACAAAAGGGACCCGGCCCACCCTTCCCGAATCTCGAAGCTACGCACGATAACTTTAACTTCCAGAAATGAGGTCATCACCATCGAGAGCATCGACGTTCAATCCCAGCGAGGCAAGAAAGGTTTTGTCATGCTTGCCGTCGCGTTTGCGCTCGGAGTCGTCCTGGCGTTTGCCGGTCTCTCGCTCACATCGGCAAATCCGGAGGGCGACGTCGTCGTTACCGTCAACGGAACCCCTCTCACTCAAGAGGCCTTTTATCAGCGGCTAGAAGAGGAAGCCGGCGAGTCAGTACTCGACCAAATGATCGCCGAAATCCTCGTGGAACAGGCTGTTGCAAGCTACGACCTCAATGTGAGCGACGATGTCGTGGCAGCGGAGCTTGAAAAGATCAAGTCGAGCTACGAGAGCGACGAGGCCTTTGCCGAGGAACTGACACGCTTCGGACTCAGCGTGGACCGACTCACCCGCGAGATCAAACTCAGCCTTATTGTTGACGCGCTGAGCAAGCAAGGCGTCGAGGTGAGCGATGAAGAGATCGCCACGTACTTTGAGGAGAACAAAGAGCAACTCGGCCAGGCCGAATCCGTACGCGTGAGCCACATCCTCGTCGAGACTGAAGACGAAGCGAAGGCAATCGTCGCCGAGCTGAACGAAGGCGCGGACTTCACCGAGCTTGCCAAGGGGAAGTCTATTGACACAGCCAGTGCCGTCCAGGGTGGCGCCATCGGCTACATCGAGCGAGATTCCCCGATCACGCAGCCGTTCAAGGACGCCGCCTTTCAGCTTCAAGCTGGTGATACATCACAGCCCATCGAGACCGAGTTTGGCTGGCATGTCATCAAAGTGGACGAGCGCCTCGACGCCCAAGAGGCCACACTGGAGACGAGCCGCGACCAGATCCGAGAGATCCTGGTTCAACAAAAGTCTCGTCCGATGAACGAGATCCTGGCCGAGCTCCGGGACGCTTCCACGATCAATGTGCAGTGGAGCCGCTACGAATCGTTCTCGGTTACTCCCAGCCCACAAGAGTAGACGCGCGGCAAGGGATTGTAGCCCACGAGTCGAAGATTCTATCGGGCGGTGCGCACCCCAATGGGTGCGCACACCGGACCAACCGCATAGACGGGAGTGAGTCACATGGCTGACGTGGACTCACCCGTTGGAGACGTGTCGCAGGAAGCGGAGGGCCGTATCGTCTCAAAGTGCGGCCTGTACTGCGACACCTGCCCCGCGTTTCAAAACGGGTTGTGCAACGGTTGCCCCAGCCTCGGCATGGGCGACTGTGTTGTCCGGGACTGCGCCCACCTCAAGGAGATCGACTCGTGTCACGATTGCGAGCTCGAGTCGTGCTATCACTTTGAAGCCTACACCGCTAGGCGAAGCCTCATGCGTGAGCGCACCAAGGCGCTGATGGCAAAGTACAAGGCCCTCGGCATTAATCCGGACGACGCGACCGGCGGGTGCGGCTCCGGCGGAGGCTGTGGCGGCGGCGGTGGGTGAGGCAGTTCCGGCGGAGCATCCGGTGGATGCTCAGGTTGTAGCCAAGCAGCATCGTGCGGCGCCGTAAAGGCAATCGAGGCGCTGGCAAACATCGAGTGATGCGCAAACCGATCACGGTGAGCGTTAAGCGAGAAAGGCCGCGGGAGACGCACTCCCCGGCCTTTCTCTTTTTAAACGGCTCTTGTTTGTCCATCGCAGGATTCGCGCTGCCTTTTTTTGAAAGGTATTATGAGAAAACTCGAAACGATGTCACAAAGGAGTTGGAACTAGAGACCAATGAGTGGAATGAGCGCAGCCCACAACGAAGAGTGGCTACAGGTCGTCGAAGATGAATTCCGGATCAAGATTGCGACGGATCGGTTGGAGGCGGCCATCCCCAAGAAGGAGCCCAAACATTGGATGACGGGTATTGAGAAGGGTTCCTTTGTCGACAAAGAATCGGGATTTGCAGAGGTCGGCGATGGATTGATGGTGGTCGACTGGCTCATGGAGCCGGGCAGCGATGCCGAGTACGCCGACCAGCTCTACGCGCCCGACGGGAACGGCGTCGCACCGTACACATGGTACGAGAACGAGTCTGCGCCTGAGGCCAGGGAGTATGCACGCAACGCCCACGGTAGTTCGCACCGCAAGCGGGCCATCGAAGGACCGCAGTTGTGCCACCGGATGAAACCCGTCCAACCCAGCGTTACCGTCGGTGACGATTTCGTCGCGGTCGAGACTGTGTATCGCTTCGAGTACGCCGCCCCCGGGCGTAACGCCGGTTCATTGTGGACCCAGCGAATCGTCTTCCCTAAGGGGAAGCGCTACTTCTTCCTCATGGATCAAATCAACAGCGCCAACGATTCCCCCGAAATGTTTTTGCGCAACGATACACCGGGGTGCGTCCGACACGAGCAAGGCGACACCTTTAGCGAGATCTACCTCAGCTACCTGAGCGGTCCTAACGGTGTCCGCATCCCGGCCAACGAGTTCTTCACCCCCTTTCCCCCGGATCTGAAGTTCGGGTACCGCCGCGATCTCAACAAAACGCCCGAGCACTTCATCAGGGCGTACCGGCTGCGAGACAAAGAGTCGGGCGCCCCGGGACCTTGGTTGGCCGGCCTTACACTCGAGCCCTCGGTCGTCTACGAAGCGTGGTGCAGTCAGCGGCCCGGCATTATTGTGATGATCGAAGAGATTCACGGCCGACCGGTCAAGGCCGGCGACACCTTTAGCGCAGCGCACATCGTGGGGTACTTCGATACGCTCGAAGAGATGCACGACGTGTACGAGGAGTACAAGGGACACACGGCACTCAGCGTCGACGTTTCAGGGTGGCAGCTTCACTAAGAGGAGGAATCATGACGTTATGAGCCTCAGCGCCAGGCTGGCGACGTACACACTGTTGATCGCTGCGCTCGTTACACTGCTCGCTCCCGTAACTGCGCACGCAGGCAAGGTCGTCTACCTGTACAACTGGTACGGTCAACCAGACGCGTGGGAAGCGCTCTTCCTCGAACTGGTGGCCGAGTTTGAAGAGGCCCATCCAGAGATCGACATCGAACTCATCCGCGGCGGCACCCTCGAAGGCCGCTCGGTGACGGACCGACTCATCTCCCTTATCGCCGCCGGCACACCGCCTGATCTCATCGAGATCGAACGCTCGCAAATCGTCGAGTTAGCTGCGAAAGGCGTACTGCAGCCGATCGATCGGTTCGTAGGGGCGGTCGACGAGGAGTTTATCCCCGCCGCGATGCGTGAGGTGATGTACCAAGGCTCGACCTACGGTATACCCTGGGGGACGGACATCCGGGGGCTGTTTTGGAATCAAGCCGACTTCGCAGCGGCTGGTTACGACGCCGAGACCGGACCGGCCACCATCGAGGAGTTCGACGCAATGAGCGCCCGCTTCTCGCAGATGGACGGTGAAGGAGACTTCACGCACCTCGGATTTATCCCATGGATCGGAAACTGGTACGCGACCAGTTGGCTTTACACGTTTGGGGGTGAGGTGTTCGACTACGCCTCCATGCAACCGATGGTGAATACCCCGAACCACATCCGAGGATTTGAGTGGATCCAAGAGTACGCAGTACGCTACCCCTACAACGCCGTTACTGCGTTCTTAGACGGTAAGAGCCCGGCGACGTTGTACGACCGCGGGGTGACGATGATCGCCCACTGGAACGGTTTCGCGCAGACCGTAAAGCAGATGGATCCCGGCCTTGAGTTGGGCGTCGGCGAGGTACCCCATCCACCCTATGGGACTAACGGAACGCACTCCGGGGGGTACGCCCACGTAATCACCCACTCGGCACGGAACCCCGACGAAGCGGCCATACTCCTCGAGTGGTTGGCGAGTAAAGAGGCGGAAGTGCGGCTCTACCGCGCTACCGGCAGCCTGCCGACTCGCCGAAGCGCAATTGCCGAAATCCTTGACGAACTCTCCCCCACCGATGCGATTTTGGTGAAACAGATGGACGTCGCCTGGGGCCGCCCGCCCCTAGAGTATCCGCCGTTCTATACGAAGACGACGGAGGCGCTGCTCAAGGTGGCACGGCTCGAAGCCTCCCCCAAAGAAGCGCTCGATGAAGCCCAGCGCCTCCTTGAGATCGACTACGTCCAAATCCTTGGGAGCGCTCAGTAGTTAGAAGGTTCCTTCACGATTCGACCGGCGCGCACCACACCGACGGCCTCCAACCGTCTGGTGGCGCGCCGGGGCTTGTCATAACTGTCGTACAGTGTCACCTCCCCGTCCACCATGCGCAGCAGCGCCACGTCGGCGGTGCTTCCTGGTCGCAGTGTACCAATCTCCGCCTCCCGCTGCAGGACCTGGGCGGGGACCCACGTGCTGCGTGCGATCACATCATCAAGCCCCATTCCCAGGTGGAGAAGTTTGCTCATCGTCGTGGGCATGTCAAAGACGGGTCCGTTCACGTTTTGGATGTGCAGATCTGTGCTGATCGTCGTTGGAATCAGTCCCTGATCCATCGCTCGCTCGGCGACATTCCAATCAAAGCTGCCCCTGCCGTGGCCGATATCGAAGGCCACGCCCGCTTCGTATGCCGCCATAATTGGTCCGAACACCTTCCCGTTCGCGTCGAGGATGCTGTTGGTGTGACGGCCGCCGGCAAAACAATGGGTCAACACGTCGTCCGGCTCCAGTACCGTGATGAGCTCTTCCACCGGCATTGGACATGATCCGATGTGTACCATCAGCCACGTATCCGAGAGCGTGGCCGCCTCCTTCGCCATCCGCAGATGCCGCCACCCCTGCTCGCCTTCGCCGATGATGCGAGCGCTCGCCCGGATCTTAACGCCAACGGCGAGGGTGGGTTCGGATTGGATGACGGCGACAGCCTTCTCAACGTCGGCCATACGAGGATCGACCAACTCGCCCACTCGCCACGCAGCGAGTCCGGTGCTGCACAAGTTGACGAGCCCGAGCACTTCGGCTTGGGCTGCCTCCGCGACGCTGCGAAACCCCGCCCACGTGTAGTACCCCGCGCTCCCGGTGTCAAGTATCGTCGTCACGCCGCCCTGCAGCATCATCTCGTCAGGATCCAGGCTGAGATCGGTCGCTCCGGTGTAGGCGTGCACGTGGAGGTCGATCAATCCCGGCGTGACAATCAAACCTCGGCAGTTCACGACACGGGTCTTGCGCGAGCGCGGGAGGCTCCTCCCCACGCCCACGATACGTCGTCCGATTATTCCCACATCACACACCGTGTGGATCCCTTGTGCCGGGTCGATCACCGTCCCCTGCTCGAGAAGGATGTCCACGGCGCGCTGTTCACGAGTCGACTCTTGCATTGTTGTCGCACCTCCGTGTGAGACGTTACCCGGCTACATCACCCAACCATTGCATGCGTGGCCTCGTCGGCGCGCCTCCCTGCCATGCCGCCTTTTCGCCCGGCGTCGCGGCCAGAATGGAGCAGAGCGCCTGCACGACGATGTGTAGCTCTTCGTCGGTCAGCTCGACCACGTCGACGTCGAAGTAACCCTCTTCGGCGTGATGAGCCCGTAATATGATTGCCGGACGCCTAGAGGCGGCCGCCGTGACAACAGCCCCTGCGTCCAGTCCGGCCGCCTGAGGATCCACCCAGACGCGCGCTCGGCAGAACGGATTGCCATTGGGGTCTTCCGTCAACTCGGTCCGGACCCCTATGTACGTGGCAAGCGCATCACAGACCCTCTGGACTTTGGTACGCACGCCCTCGTAAAACGCGTCCACATCGAGACGCTCACGCGCTTCGAGCGCGGCGATGAGGCCAAAGATTCCCTCTTTCCCTACTTTCATGGGGCGCCCGATCCCTTGATTTTGCAAGACGACCGCCTCGATCAGCTCCCTGCGGCCGCAGACGAGGCCGGAGACGGTGCCCGACAGGTACTTATGTCCCGAACAAATGACGAGATCAGCGCCACTTTGGAGGATGTGTCGCAGGTTGAACGACTGCGCGGCAGCATCCACGATCACCGGCACCCCACGGGCGCGGGCGATGCGAACAACCTCGGACAAAGGGAGACAGCCGTACTGTGCGGTGTGGTGTGAGACGACAAAGACCACGGCTGCAGTCTCCTCGGTGATGGCTTGGGTGAAGGGTTCCACACGCGTCCCGTTGACCGAGCCGACCTCCCGCACCTCTGCGCCGGCCAGCCGGATCATCTGCGTGATCGGTGCGCCGAAGTTAACGGCGTGCCCCTTCTGCAAGACCACTTCGCGCCTCATGCCTCGAGTGTCGGGGAGTTGAAACACCTTGGCGATATCCGTCCCCGTCATCGCCGCCGCGACGCTAAGGGTGATGCCCGCGGCCGTGCAGGCCGTTACGCAACCAGCCTCCGCCCCCGAGAAGCGGGCGATGCGCTCCGACGCCAGCTGCTGCAGCTCGTCGGCGTAGAAGAAATGCCCCAGAGACTCTGCCGCTAGACGCGTCACTTCTGGAAGCGCTCGAGCGTTGGCAAGTCGCGTCATCTTGCCACAGGCGTTGATGATCGGAGTGAGGCCAAACTGTTCGTGAAACTGCATGCAACCGGTCACCCCTTCTTGGTCCTTTTCAACCGATTCGTTACCACAGCCCTCAGGGCTCACGAGTACGTCGTGTACCATCCTTGAGGTGTCAACTCGTCGGCCCGATATTGATGACTTGAGACTTCGTGCCAGCCGCGTGCGTACTGTTCTGTGATAGTTCGTAGACGGTGAAAGCGTTGAACCATCTCCCCGGCGAGGAATGCCGCTCGCTCAGTTCCCGGGGGGAGCGAGACAGCCTCTTTCCATATCGCCCGTCCCCCGACAAACCCGGAGGCCCCGGCCCGACAGGCCGCCTCGACCTGTGCCGCGAAGGTGTCAAATTCGACCCCAGCGCTTAGGAGCGCCCAAGGGACGCGGCAAGCCTCGGTCAACCGTGCGCACGAACGGACCCAGTCACTCACGCTCCCATTCAACGCAGGATGGTGCGGGAACTCCACCTTGTACACATCGACATCGAAGCGGCTGAGTCGACGGGCACTTTCAATGACGAGCTCCTCGCGCTCGCGCAAGCGCTCGTCGCCGGACGCGTTGGGATCGGTCGGATACACCAAGCACTCCAACATTAATGGCAAATCGAGCCGACGACACTCCGCCGCAACCTGCTCAACCAGCGCCTCCTGCTGTTGGGCCGAGGCCTCTTTCTTGGGGTTGAAATAAATGAGCAACTTCGCGGCGGAGGCCCCCATCGCCTTCACACTCTCGACACTCCACCCTTCCAAAAGCCGGCTCACCCGTTCTCCGGCTATCTCTTCGTAGCCGGTCTCTTCGACGGCTACGACCAAGCCGCAAGAGCCGGTCAACGCCCTCCGTGTGATTGCCGGTCCGGCCCCGTACTCCGGGTCCAGCAACACGCCGGTGGCGACCGGAGAGAGGCTCCCCACAATATCCAACTTGGCAGCGACCACGCGTGGGTACGTGGGCTCGATACCGATCGTGCTCATCATCCGGCGAATCGCGCCGCGCTGATCACACGCGAGAATGTGGAAGCGCCCCCCTCCGTCCGAAAGTGTAGCCAACCCGCGCACCTTGCCGATTCCGAGCTGTGCCACGATCAGCGTCCCTCCTCGTTTGACGGATACGGGTATATGGTGACTCCGGCCACCACTCGATTAATCACATTCTGCCGACTCGGGACGTCAGGACGAAGACCCAGGTGCAAACTCTTGTACATGCCAAAGAGCTGGGCCGGAGCCACGAGGAGCGGCGAGAGGAGATCGTCCGGAAGCTCGAGGCGCCCGTCGGGATCGAGCGCCAAGACATGATGGGCATCCTTCGCCCAGGAGTCACTTGGGCGCGCGCCCACAACCCAGCGCTGAATGCCCAACCCCTTCGCAGCCATCTCACGCAACAAGTCGCTCTCGTACGCCTGACGATACGCCGACGACGACCCAAATAGCACGACGAGGGTCGACGTGTCGATCCCCGCCATAGGTCCGTGCCGTAGACCCAAGGTATCTTCGGCTTTGGCCAACACCTGACCGTCGGTCATCTCCTGCACCTTGAGGTGTGACTCGAGAGCCGCCCCAAAGAAGGGTCGAGCGCCGACAAAGAAAGCCCGCTGCACCGGTTGCAAGGCCGCGGATGCGAACACGTCGTCGGCGCTCGCGCGCAACGCGTTGAACGCTTCGGCCATGTCGGCTACGATCGCCCGGTATGCGTCCATCCGATCGAGAAACGCGAGGGCTTGCAAGGCGATCACGAGACTCGTAAAGGAGCTGGTCATGGCGAGTCCGCCGTCGTTCGTCGCCTCCGGCAAGACGTAGAGCCCCGCCGGACGCCGACTCGTCTGAGCGAGTCGAGCCAACTCGCCCTCCGGATTACAGGTAAGGACGATGTGCTTTACCAATCCGGGGCGCAGCGACTCGGCCAGTTGGAACGCGGCATTCCCCTCCGGACTGTTGCCGGAACGAGCGACAGAGACCAACGTGAAAGGACGTCGCGGCAGAGTGCTCTGGGGATCCATCACAATCTCCGTCGACGGAAGGCTGCGGACTCGCAACGCCGCCAGGCGGGTCGCCAAGGCCGCCTCTGCGCACGCTCCAATAAAGTAAGAACTGCCGGCGCCCGTGAGGATCAGCTCCTCACTCTCCAGCAGTGGTTTGAGCTCCATGGCCACTCTTGCGATCCCGTCGACGGTCTCCTGCCACACCTGGGGCTGCTGCGCGATCTCCCCTGGAGTGTGCACCAGGCCGAGGCGCTCCTTTTCGGCCGATTCCAGCTGCAAAATCTTGTCCAGTGCTACCTTCTCGATTGCCAAGATACTCGTGTACCTCCCGCTCACTTCGTGCTACTTTATCCCGTTCAGGGCCACTGCGGCGGCCCCCAACACTCCGGCCTGGGTCCCAAGACGCGTCGCGTAAATTTGCTCTCTCTTGTCGTACGTGGGCGAGAGCCCGTGATAGGCCCGCCGGATCCGTTCCATCAAGTACGAGCCTCCTCCGGCGATCACACCACCACCGAGGACCACGAGCCGCGGATCGTACACGCGAAATCCGACGAGCGCCGCCAGCGCGATGCCGCGGGCGAGACGCTCAATCAGCCCTTGGGCAACAGGTTCGCCCTCCATCGCCGCCGTGAAGATGTCGCCCCCTTTGAGACGGGCCGGATCGCCTCCGCAGCTCTCGAGGAGCCGCTTTGACCACCCCGCCTCCAACGCCGCGCGGCCCCAGCGAGTGAGCGCGCGACCGGAAGCAAACGTCTCCAAACAGCCCCATTGTCCACAGGCACACGGATGTCCCTCGAGATCGAACGGAATGTGACCGATCTCTCCGGCGTCTCGCTCCCCGCGAAAGAGGCGACCGCCCACCAAGAGGGCGCCGGCCATCCCCGTCCCGACGCTGATAAAGAGGAGCCCGCCCTCTGCGTCGCTCACCTCTCGACCGCAGCCAAAGTGATACTCACCCAAGCCACCGGCCTTCACATCATTGTCGATAAAGACAGGACGCCCACTTCGCGCCTCAATCTCTTGGCGCAACGAGATCGGCGGATTAGGAACTGAAAAGTTGGTACTCCCCCACCACTTCCCTAGGTCGGGGTCGACCGCGCCGGGTGCACCGATCCCAACGCCGACAACCTGCGCCCAGGAGAGCTTTGCGGCGGCGACTCCTTGATCGATAGCGCTCCAGATGCGATCGAGGACGCTCTCATCCGAGCCTTGACTGGGCACCGTCGTCGAGCCGAGGATCCGACCTTGATCGTCGACGACTGCCGTCGCAATCTTCGTGCCTCCAATATCCACGCCGACGAACAGATCGCTCATGATCGAAACACCACTTCTCCGCCGACCATGGTCAGCTTAACGTTGAATTCTGGATCCAGTGCGACGATATCCGCATCCATGCCGGGAGCTAAGCTCCCTTTGCGCTCCGAGAGACCAAAGAGCGCTGCCGGGTTGTGTGCCGCCATGCGGAATGCCTCATTTACAGAACATCCAGTCGCCGCGATAAACCGACGCACAATCAGATTCATGGGGGCGACGCTCCCTGCCAGGCTGCCGCCTTCGACCCAGCAGCGACCGCCTTCCTTGATCACCGTGCGCCCGCCGTTCAACGAGTAGCGGCCATCCGCCATCCCAGCGTAACGCGTGTTATCTGTGATGAGCGAGATGCCTTCTGCGCCGCGAGCTTGATAGAGAACCCGCATCACAGTGGGGCTGACGTGGTGCCCGTCGCCAATTAATTCGGCATTTAACTCTTTGCGGGTGAGGGCCGCTCCAACCACTCCCGGCGCCCGATGGTGCATCGGCGGCATCCCATTAAACGTGTGACACACCGAGCGCAGTCCTAGATCGATCGCCCGCTCCATCTCTTCGTAAGTCGCAGTCGTATGGCCGGCTGACGGAACGACTCCTCGCCTCACCATGGCTGCGATCACATCAAACGCCTTGGGTAGCTCGGGCGCAATGGTCATGTAGACGAGGGAGCCTTCAGCTGCGTCGGCCATCTGTTCAAACTCGTCCACCGACGGCGGGCGCATCGCCTCCACCGATTGTGATCCACGGGCCCGCTCGTCAGGGGAGAGGAACGGCCCTTCCACGTGAATCCCCACGATGGCTGCGCCCGGAGCTCGCTGTGAGCGAGCGGCGTGCACCATGCGCAATCGAGCCAGGACCCGTTCGAAATCGGGCGAACCGCCGAGTGTCGGTAAGAATGAGGTGGTCCCTTGCCGCGCCAAGCCCTCCGAGATCTTAAAGAGCGCCTCGGCCGAATCGCCGACGAGGCGGTCCTCCCCGCCGTGAATGTGAATGTCAATAAAACCGGGTGCCAAGGTAGCCCCACCCGTATCAACGATCTGGACCCCATCCAATGGGGCACCCGCTCGAGGCCCGACCCATTCGATACGGCCCCTGTTTACCAGGATGGCCCCGTCCTCGATCGTCGTTCCCGGTGTAACAACTTGCGCTCCCACAAGTAACAGCTTTGACATCAACACCCTACCCTTTCCTTGCCTAACAGATCCGTTGGCGCTCTACAACCTCATCGACCAGCTCCACGCCTAATCCCGGCGTCTCGGGAACCCTCATGCACCCGTTGAAGAGCTCCTCAGAGTGTGAGGTGAGCGTGTGGCGCCACGACACCTCTCCCCAGGCAACCTCGAGCCAGCCTGCGTTGGCTAACGAGGCAGCCAGGTGCAGACTGACAGCCGTGCTGACGGGGCCTGACGGATTGTGCGGCGAGACAGCGACACCGTACACCTCGGCCATACTGCCGATTTTGTACGCCTCCCAAAGACCTCCGCAGTGTTTTACGTCGGGCATCACTACGTCGAAGAGGCGCCGCTCAAGGTACGGTTTGTACTGGGCACGGCCAAAGAGGAGCTCCCCGCCTGCCAGAGGCGTATGGCTCGCCGACTGGGCGCGCAGCGCCGCCAGTCCGTCGATATCGTGCGTTGGGAGCGGCTCCTCGATCCAAGCAGGATCATAGGCAACCAACTCCCGCAGCACCTGTCGGGCCAGCGGGAGGTCGAAGCGCTCGTGACAGTCGACCATGAGCGCGACGTCGCTTCCGACGACCTCGCGCACGGCCGCGACGCGAGCGAGCCCGGCATCGACGTGTTCCGTCAATGAACTCCGGTCAAGCGCGCCGAAATACACGTCATCGAAGGGTGTGCACTTCACGCGGGTGAAACCGTCCGCGACCGCCTGGCGGGCGGCCGCGGCAAACCCTGCGGGCGAGCGGTCCCACGTCGCCCGGTTCAGATTGGCGTACACCGGAACACACTCGCGCAGCCGGCCTCCGAAGAGTTCACAGACCGGGACGCCCAGGGACCTTGCTCGCAGGTCCCACAGGGCCTGCTCTATCCCTGAGAGAATCGTATCGCCGACGAAGTTGCGCGCCCCACGCGGCGCGTCCAGCCCCGCCAGTTCGCGCCAGAGGAGCTCGATGCGGCGCGGGTCTCTCCCGACGAGCTTGGGCACGACAGCGTGTTCCAGGTACGCCCTGGCCACCGGGTCGTTCCCCGACTGCGAGACTTCTCCGATTCCGCAGTGACCATCGTCCGTCTCGACGCGCACGAATGTCCAACGACCGCGCGCCGTCACATCCAGCTCGATCCATTCCACTCGCGTCACTCTCATCGGCAGTGCGCTCCGCTCTTATGATTTTTTGCGAATCTACGCAAGCCGACTTGGTCGGCTTAGTCGACTCGGTGCGGCCCGGACAGTTCGCTCGACTCGGACAGCTCGGCCGACTCGGACGGCTCGGTCCGGCTTATAAGGCGACCGCCTTCCCCGACTCCTTGCTCTCGTTGGCCGCTTCGAGGAAGCGGATCACCTGGAGGGTCTCCTCCTTGGCCACCGGCGAACGACCCGTCTGGAAGAAGGGGATCACCTGCTCCAGGAGGCTGGCGTACGGCGGTGGCGCTTTGGCGCCGCTGCCCTGAAAGATGCCTTCAGTCGTAAAGACCGTGGCCCCGAAGCTCGAAACTTTGGGGAAGCGGTACCCGTAGACCAGTCCAACCCGATCGTCCTCCCACGTACCGACGATCACATCCACCATCGGGGTCGACTCGACGCGCACTTCACGACAGCCAGCTCCCATGGCCGCGAACAGAATGTCACCGCTATGAATTCCATACCAGAAGACTCCAGGGAAGTTATCGATGATGGCGTTTGGCCCGTGGGCCTCGCACCCAAGGACACTCTTGTCGGTAAAGGTCTCAACGATCCCCGCAGCGTAACGCAGCGATGAGCTCGAGAAGACCGGCGATCCGTGCTCCTCAGAGAGGGCAAAAATCTCCTCGGCCTCTTTAGAAGAGGTCGTCAACGGCTTATCGATAAAGACAGGTTTGCCATAAGGCGCGATCTTGCGATACTCTTCGAGGTGGCAGCGTCCGTCAACACTCTCTAAGAGGATTGCGTCGGAACGCTCTGCAACCGCCTCGATCGAGTCGAGAATCTCAACACCGAATTCATCTCGCAATTGATTTGTAAAGCCTTCCACGCGATCGTAACTCTGCGCGAGCTGCTTGCTGCCGCCAGGGTAAGCCCAAAGAACCTTTCCGCCAGGCACGTGATGGGGATTGTCGGGATTGTTCAGGAGATTGGTAAAGGCAGGACAGTGTGATGTGTCCAGCCCGATCATGCCGATTTTCAGTTCACTCACTACGTGTGTTGCCTCCTTGGACTCCGATGGTTTACCTTCCAACACATACCCCACGCGCGGCGCGAACTCCTCTGCCTTCTCACGAGGGACGCAACGAGACGCCATCAAGGACTGCCGAGACTGACAGCGCTTATAGCCCGCTTGCGTCTTGGACTTTCTCATACCTCAAGTCCAAGGTGGAGGTCGCCTTGTGGCCTAGGTAAAGGTCGTCTTGTAGAGCCTGGTGTAAGCTGGTGCAACGTGTGAGTTCGCCTGGCAAGCGTGGAGGCCGTCTCGAAGAAAGCGAGGTTGCCCGGAAGAATGCGTGGTTGCCTCGTAGAGTGCGTGGCGACGTCTCGAAAAAAGTGGTGCGAATTGATTCGAATTGGTGCGAATTGGTACAAACCAGATCCCAAGAGCCAAAAAGGGTGGTGTTACCTGCCCTTTGGGGAATGATTCCTCGCCCCCAGGGGATCGACCCCCAGGGGATCGCCCCCCCCAGGAGACCGGAAACAACCGGCGATTCGCAATGACCGATATCGCACGAGGTGTAGCTGCTCGATGGTGAGCATTTGCACCTCGTTTGAGGTGCAACAACGCCTCGGTTCGCCAGTTTTTCGCTTCGATTCCGCCATCCGGCAACGATCATGGACACGGCACCGGAGCGGGGAACGCGGCGCGGCTCGGTTCAGGTATGTTAAAGCCCTGCTAGAGGCGTTGTGCATTTGCGGAGAGCGCATGCGGCTCGCGGTTCCCTTGGCGGCGCGCGGCTATTACAACCGTTTCGAGGTGTAGCTGCTCGATGGCGAGCATCTGCACCTCGTTTGAGGTGCAACAAGCCTCGACCCGCCCTTTTTCCGCTCCGTTTCCGCCATCCGGCAACGATCGTAACACTGCACCGTGACCGGGAACGCGGCGCGGCTCGGTTCACGTATGTTAAAGCCCTGCTAGAGGCGTTGTGCATTTTTGAGATGCGCATGCGGCTCGTGGTTCCCTTGGCGGCCCGGTCGCTATTGCCACCGTTTCGAGGTGTAGCTGCTCGATGGTGAGCATCTGCACCTCGTTTGAGGTGCAACAACGCTTCGACCCGCCCTTTTTCCGCTCCGTTTCCGCCATCCGGCAACGATCATGACACTGCACCGTGACCGGGAACGCGCCGCGGCTCGATACACGTATGTTAAAGCCCTGCTAGAGGCGTTGTGCATTTTAGGGGCGCACATACGGCTCGTGGTTCCCTTGGCGGCCCGGTCGCTATTGCCACCGTTTCGAGGTGTAGCTGCTCGATGGTGAGCATCTGCACCTCGTTTGAGGCGCAACAACGCCTCGTTCCGTCCGTATTTCGCTTCGATTCCCCCATCCGGCAACGATCATGGACACGGCACCGGAGCGGGGAACGCGGCGCGGCTCGATACGCCGTATGTTAAAGCCCTGCTAGAGGCGTTGTGCATTTATGGAGAGCGCATGCGGCTCATGGTTCCCTTGGCGGCGCGGCGGCTATTGCAACCGTTTCGAGGTGTAGCTGCTCGATGGTGAGCATCTACACCTCGTTTGAGGCGCAACAACGCCTCGACCCGCCCTTTTTTCGCTTCGATTCCGCCATCCGGCAACGATCATGGACACGGCGCCGGAGCGGGGAACGCGGCGCGGCTAGGTTCACGTATGTTAAAGCCCTGCTAGAGGCGTTGTGCATTCTTGAGATGCGCATGCGGCTCGTGGTTCCCTTGGCGGCCCGGCCGCTATTGCCACCGTTTCGAGGTGTAGCTGCTCGATGGTGAGCATCTGCACCTCGTTTGAGGCGCAACAAGGCCTTGTCTGGCCGCATGCGCACCCCTATAATGCGCGGTGCCTCTAGCAGGACTTTGCCACAATATTCCGAGGTTAAGTAAAAGGGTAATCTCATGTCCACAAGTAACAAATCTGGGCTGGTAGGTTGGGTTGAGGCAAGTGCGGTATGAGTATGGCATCCGTGCAGTATGAGCGTGCTATGAGTTCGGCCTTAGTGTGCGGTATGTATCGGCATCAGTCGGAACGAGATGGTATGAGCCGGCGTGAGTCCATTTTTGTGCGGCATGGGCGGCATGTGCGGCATGGGCGGCATGGGCGGCATGTGCGGCATGGGCGGCATGTGCGGCATGGGCGGCATGGGCGGCATGGGCGGCATGGGCGGCATGGGCCAGTATGCGTGAATGGAAGTATGCGTGAATATAAGCGGGTATAAGTTATGGTACTGGGTTTTAGTTCCAGGACTAGTTCCAGGATTAGTTCCACAATTAGTTCCGGTAATGTATAAAACGAACGCAAACCGAGGTGAATCGGCGTGACGTGGTCCCCTGACAACAACCGGATCGTCGGCATCGTCCTCGCCGGCGGCAGCAGTCGCCGTATGGGCCAGGACAAGGCCCTCCTCGATGTCGGTGGACGCCCGCTCATCGCTCGGGCGGTTGACGCGCTCCTCGCGTGCCTGCCGCGCGTCATCATCGTCACCGCCTCCCCGCAGCGCTACAGCGATGTACTGGCGGGACGCCCCGTATCGTTCACACAGGATCATATCACCGACGGCGGCCCTCTCGCCGGGATGCATGCAGGGCTCTGCGCACTCGAGCCTCGTGAGCTGGGCGCAGTAACCATTGGTTGCGACATGCCGTTCATCAGCCCACGAGCCGTCTCGTTTCTGGCCGCGCGACTGTGCAACGGTCCGGGCACTGGCTTCGAGACGCCAATCAACTGTCCAGCGGTGGCATTCTCCGACCTGGATGAGAGGCCTCAGCACCTCCTCAACGGACTGGCTCGAAGCGTCGTCCCCACGATCGAGCGTTACCTGGAGAGGGACTCCCGGCGGTCGGTTGGCGGATTCTTCGCATCGTTGGGTCTTTGCTACACGCCGATCACAACGCTCCTCCCTCCCTGCGAAGCAGAGCGGGTTTTTTGGAATGTAAACACACCGGATGAGCTGGAACGAGCCCGCAAAGCTGCATACACCCCAAACAAAATCGATAGTTGCTGATTAGCGATATCGACAGTCGCCGGTTGACGTAGCTGGCTACTCACAAGAATTGTGGGTGATCGAGTACGATGTTAACCTCGCTTCCGGCCGGGAGCGGTGGAGTCTGTGGAGGAATACAAACGAAGCAGTTGCTTCCGATCCACCCACGCAAGCCCACCTCACCGTTGGATGACGGCAGCGAGACGCGCCACCCACCTGACGCCACCCAGCTCGCTCGACCTCGAACGAAACGCCACTCCTCGCTCGCCTTGCCAAACGGTTCAGTCAAGACTGCCTGGATCGTGGCGCGCACTGGGGCGGTCCGACCGGCAAGCCGCGTCAGGTACGGACGAACAAACAATTCGTAACAGGTGAGCGCGGCGGTGGGATTCCCCGAAAGCGCAAAGATAGGAATGTGGGAGTAGCGCGCGACGGCGAACGCCTTGCCCGGGCGCATGCGCACCCGCCAAAAGAGGAGCTCCGCCCCGAACTCGAACAGGCTTTTAGGAATGAGATCCCGTTCGCCCACCGAGACGCCCCCGGTGAGGAGGATCACATCGACTCCCTGGGAGCACTGTCCGGCAACGGCGTCGATGATCGCCGCCCCCTCGTCGGGAACGGAGATTGGCGCCCCTGAGACACACGCGCCATCGCGTCTTAACGCACCCGCCAAGGCGTAGTAGCCGCTGTTGTACACGTCTCCCCTACACAACGCTTTGCCGACCTCGACCAGCTCGTCCCCGGTGTTGACGAGGCCGACCCTCGGCTTGGCGAAGAGCTCGACGGTTGCGACGCCCACTGATGCGAGCAGTCCGAGGTGTTGGGGCTGGAGCGTCTCGCCCATGCGGACACACAGGGTACCCTCAGCAATCTCTTCGCCGGGCTCCGCGATGTTTGAGCCCCCGTCCCAGTGGCGGTCGATCTCGATGTAACCATCGTCCGTGTCGAGCACGTGCTCAAGCGGAATGACGATTTCGGCGCCGCTTGGAACCATGGCTCCCGTCGCCACGCGACTGGCACGCCCCTCCCGCAGTGTAGCGTCACCGGGATCTCCGGCCCACGCTTCGTCCCACACTCTGAGCCGACACGGTCTCTCGCTCGATGCGTCGATTATATCGGCACGTCGCACAGCGAAACCGTCCATAGCCGCGCGACGGAACGGCGGCACGTTGGTCGGCGCGTAGACGCCTCTCGCCGTCACCCGTCCCAGCGACTCTGAGAGCGGCACCCACTCGCGTCGGTGGCGCAGCGGGAGTCGTGCAATGAAACGCTCGACCTCTTCGACCTGGACGAGGATGGGAACGTTTGGTTGAGAAGGACGGCGGAGATCAGTCATCGCTTGCCACTCCACCCTGCTGCCATGAAATGCGATCTTCGCCCGCGTAGACATTGAACCGGCGACCCCGAAGGAAACCGACCAAGGTCATATTAAACTCATGAGCCAGCTCGACAGCGAGGCTGGATGGCGCCGAGACGGAGACGACGAAGCGAATGCCTGCCATCGCAGCTTTTTGCATGATCTCAAAGCTGGTCCGTCCGCTCACAAGCAATACGTGCTCACAGAGAGGGAGACGAGATTGTAGAAACGCCTCTCCCAACAACTTATCCACCGCGTTGTGCCGACCGACGTCCTCCCGCAAGGAGAGCAACCGCCCATCGCCCTCAAAGAGTGCCGCGGCGTGAATGCCTCCTGTGCGCTCAAAGAGCGATTGAGCCGAACGCATCGCCTCAGGAAGACCTAGAATCGTCTCCGGCGCAAGGCGCGGTCCGCCGTCAGCGAGGGGGCGGCAGCCAGCGACCCGAATCGCGTCGATGGAGCCTTTACCGCAGAGTCCACAGCTCGAGGCGGCGTAGAAGTGGCGGGCCGTCGTCTCCAGGTCGACGGAGACCCCAGGCCGCAACCACACGTTGACGATGTTGTACTGTTGGGCCTCATCAAGACCGGGGTCGGTACAATAACTTAGGCGGGCCACCTCTTGGACCGAGTGCAACAAGCCTTCCGAGAAGAGGAAGCCCACAGCCAACTCGAAGTCGTGCCCGGGCGTTCGCATCGTCACCGCGAGCGATTGGTAAACTCCGTCGCCACCTCCCAAGTGGGGCACGACACGGATCTCCATAGGCTCCTCCGACGCCAATTCGTCACGGCGGCGCTTCATTGATCCGTCGGTCCATTGCACGATACGCCGCTTGAGTGTGCCGCCCGGCCGGGTAGGATAATACAAGAGAGCTCTCAACTCCTAGTGAAGCTAGGCATTACTACAGCGCGCCGCCCCAGCCTCCTCCTGCGATGCAAACATCCCGACGTGGACTCGGGTAAACGCAAAGCATTGCGGTCAATATAAGGATGATTTATCTCAAGGAGATGAGATCGATGAAACTCGAAGCGGTCAAGAAAGAGTTGGAGCACTGGGGCGAGATCATTATCTCGACCGATGGCGGTGACCAGTACGAGATTCACCTGGGGGACACTGAATTCGATCTTACCAATCGCGTGATCAAGTTGACCACGCCCGATGCTCAGTACCTCATTGACGGGGATGCCGTCGAGAACATCAAAAAGCACTACGGTCACCGAGTCGACGAGTAGTTGTGAAAGACGTTTGGAGTATCCGAAGCCGACACGGGTTGGCTTCGGATACTCGCCTCAGATCCGGATGACGACAGGCTTATCACCAACCAGAGCCCGACGCACCGCTAGGTCGTCGCCTCATGTGTCCCAGGCACTCCCTGTGTCCCCGGCACTCCCTGCGTACCCTCAACGTTTAGGAAGGGTCAACCACTCCGGCGCGGAATTCCAAGGTGAGAGGGTCATTCTCTTGGTGCTGTAACGAATCCAAACCGGAAAAGGATGACGCGTCATGCGAGTCGCCGTTATGGGCGCCCACGATGGGCACATCGGCGGGATGTTGCAGAGTGCACGAACGGCCAACAACGTTGAGTTGGTCGGGATCGTAGAACCGGATGACGAGATCTACAACCGGGTGACTGCAAAACACCCGATTCCAAGGTACCATTCCCTCGAGGAGATGATCGCCGAAGCGCGGCCTGAGCTCCTGCTCGAAGGGCTCAATCACGCGGAGAAGACCGACGTCGTGGTGAAAGCCGCGTCCGCGGGGATCCACCTCCTGCTGGACAAGCCCCTTTGTCGTTCGATGGACGACTGGCGAATCATGAAGGACGCCGTGGAGAAGAGTGGCGTCAAAGTATCGATGTGGTACACGTCCCGCAGCTACGCACCGTTCGTCCGCCTGCGCGAGCACCTCTTGGCGGGCGATCTGGGCGAACCGGTCAGCTTTATCTCCACCCACCCGCACAAGTTGGGTCCCAACCGACCCGATTGGTATTTTGAACCCGAGGTTTACACGGGCGTCTTTCACGACCTCGCCTGCCACGGCGTCGACCAAATCCGCTGGCTCGCCGGGGCGGAGTACACCGGCGTCCACGCCGTCTCCGCTTGCATGCGCAGCCATCCGGGACCCATCGACGATCACGTACAGGCCTCTTTCACACTCTCAAGCGGGGCTACAGCGGTCCTGACGGCCGACTGGCTGACGCCGCAGCCCTCGCCATCTTTTGGGGACACCCGCTTTATCATCATGGGCACCCGCGGCTCCGCCCACCTCAGAGCGTACGCCGGCAATCATTTGTTGATTGTGAGCGACACGTTGGGCGTGATCGAGCCAAGCTTTGACGATGTCCAGGCCTCCCCCTTCGTCCAGGAGATGGTGGAGGCGATTGAGGCAGGCCAAGAACACTTTATTTCGACACACGATGTCTTTGCGGTGGCCAAAGCCTGCCTAACGGCTGAGGAATCGGCACGCCAAGGCGGCAAATTCCTCAGCATCGACGCGAGCTAGCCGCGGCACAATGGATTCGCTTCACCCGCGGACTTAAGCCGGCGAAGCGAGCGACACGATCTTGCAGCTTCGCACGTTAGGCACACAGTTCGGCGTGGGTAAAGGCCGTATACGGCCTTCACCCACGCCTCGTTCACCGTTGGGATGAGCACGTTGGGCGTCCCATAAGAAGGTGCTCGCGCTCGCGAGATCGTGCCTCTAGGCGATGCTCCCTGAGCGATGCCCTAAATGCTCCCCCAAATGCTCTAAGAGATGCCCATCTCTTTGCAGTTGCGATAACTGATGGCCAAACTCTCAAATGGATCCCGCTGGCAAATGTCCTGTTCGATGCAGTACCACTCAACGCCGGCGTCACGGCACGCTTCGAGGATGGCGGGCCAGTTCAAATTCCCTTCGCCCACCTCGGCCATAAGCACCTCGCGGCCTCGCATCGTCATGTCTTTAAGGTGAATGACGGGGATTCGGCCGGCAGCCTTCCGAATCCAGTACGCCGGGTCGCCGCCGCCGTGTTGGACCCAGTAGGTGTCGAGCTCGAAGCCGAGCGCTGGGTCGCTCTCCTCCATCAAGATTTGAATCCCCGGGCGGCCGCCGAATCGCTCGTACTCGAAGTCGTGATTGTGGTAGCTGAATGTGAGGTCGGCCTCCGCCAACCGCTTCGCGACGTCAGAGGCGATTTTGGCGAACTCCGCGAATCCCGCCTCGTTGCGGTACGCTCGTGGCATGCCGCCGATGGCCACGTGCCGGCACTCGAGCAGGCGGTGCTCGTCGATCACCGCTTCGATCTCATTTTGCAATCGGTCCCACGCCGTGTGGGTTGCGGCTGCCTGCAAGCCTTCCTTGTCGAGGAGGCGCTTGAGCTCAGCCGTATCGATGGGTCCCAGCGCGGACAACTGCACGGCCTGGTATCCGATCTCACGCACGCGACCCAAGGTGCGGGCGATATCCTCCGGTGTCTTGGTGTGCGCACGCAGAGTGTACAACTGTGCTGCTAATGACGTCTGGGCCATTCCTATCCAACTCCTTGTTTGGTATAAGATCTATGCGCTTTGCACGAGGCGGTTGAGGGTGGCTGCATCTTGGCGGAAAGAATCAAGACTGTCGTTCGCAACAAACTCCAGGAGCGCCCAGTGCTGCCTCCCCGTCGACCGGATCGTTTGAAAATACTCATTCCAAACATCCGCGCCTTCGGCGAGGGCGCGACGTTCGTTGCCGACCCAGTGAAAGACGTGGATGTGGCTTAGGTGAGGCAGAAGAGCCGTCAACGCCTCCTTGTTCTCCTCCAAGGAGCGATCGGTCTCAGGCTGCCAATAGGTGTGCACATCCGCTCGACCCACGTCGTTGAGCAATTGGAGCGTTGCCTCGTGTGAGTCCGCGAGCGTGTTGCGGTGGTATTCGTACGATAGGGTGATGCCCGCCTCGGCCGCCATCTCTGCGATCCGGCGGGCGTCGGAGCGGGCCCGCTCATGATAGGTAGCGTCGGCCTGGGCTGAGCCTAAGCGCCCCGCCCACACCCGAATGTTAGGCGCGCCGAGTATCGTTGCGGTCCGCAGCACTGGTTCAAACGTCTCGACGGGCTGTTCAGCAAGGCGGAAGTACGAGCCATAAGAGGGGATCTCCAGGCCTGCGGCCTTGGTCATCTCTGTGACCCGCTCCGCCTGCTCGACATCCTCGGGAGGAACATGGACGTCGCCTCCCCACTCAATCCCCTCGAGTGAAGCTTCTTGCGCAGCCGCGACGATCGCCTCCGGCGCCAAGTTGCGAAATGTGACCGAGACCAACCCAGTCCTAAACACTCTACTCACTTTTACTCTCCCTCTCGTGTTGCGCCCATGCTCGCTCATTTCCCTGTATTTGCTATCGATTCCTTGGAAAACAGGGTTTCTTTCGCCCACGTCTAACATCTGACTGTTTGAATGGAGAAAAGAGGAGATCCGCATGTCGAGCGAGCTGCATAGGGAACGGTGCGTTGCCTGTCGCCGCGACGCTCCGGCAGTCACTGACGACGAGGTCCTGGAGCTTAAACCGCGCATTCCTGACTGGGAGATCGTGCGAGTGGACGGCATCCCCCGGCTGCATCGGGAGTTTGGGTTTGACGACTTCATCAGCGCTCTCGCGTTCACCACCTCACTCGGCGAGCTCGCCGAACGCGAAGGACACCACCCACTCATCATCACCGAGTACGGACGTGTGATCGTCGAGTGGTGGACCCATAAGATCCGCAATCTCCATCGGAACGATTTCATCATGGCCGCTAAGACAGACGCCCTATGGAGCCAAACCCATCGTTAGGGCGTAGCGGCGCATTGGTATAAGTCGACGGCGCACTCCCCCCGCCCAAGGAGATGATCCATGTGACCGGTGACGATTCGACGATTCCTTCCACGTCCCCGAAACCAATCAGCGACATCGCAGCGGAGCTCGGCATCCTCCCCGACGAGCTCGAACTGTACGGTCGCTCCAAAGCGAAAGTGGGGTTTGCGGCCCAGGAACGCCTGCGTTCCCGCCCAAACGGTCGCCTGATTTACGTCACGGCCATGACGGCCACACCGGCCGGTGAAGGGAAGACGGTCACTTCGATCGGTCTCACCCAAGCCTTTGCCCAGCTCGACAAGGCTGCTATTCTGTGTCTGCGTGAACCCTCTTTGGGTCCTACCTTCGGCATCAAGGGAGGCGCAGCCGGGGGTGGCCGTTCACACCTCATTCCTATGGACGAGATCAATCTGCATTTCACAGGGGACATCCACGCCGTCGGCTCGGCGCACAACCTGCTCGCCGCCGCAATCGACAACCATATTCACCACGGGAACGCGCTCAACATCGATCCGCGCCGAGTTCTTTGGCGGCGCGTGATGGATATGAACGACCGACAGCTCCGGAGCATCGTCGTTGGCCTAGGTGGACCGACCGGTGGTGTTCCCCGCGAGAGTGGTTTCGACATTACCGTCGCCTCCGAGGTGATGGCAATCCTCTGCCTCGCAGACGGGCTAAACGATCTCAAAGAGCGACTTGGCAGGATGTTGGTCGCCTATACCTACGATGGGAGCCCGGTCTACACCCGAGAGATCGGGGTACACGGCGCGATGACAGCACTGTTAAAGGACGCGATGAAACCGAACCTGGTACAGACGCGCGAAGGGCAACCCGCCTTAGTACACGGCGGTCCTTTTGCCAACATCGCGCACGGAAACAACTCTGTCGCCGCCACCCGTCTCGCTTTAAAGTTGGGTGATTACGTTGTGACCGAAGGCGGCTTCGCCTCGGACCTCGGCGCAGAGAAGTTCTTTGATATTGTGCATGGATACTCGGGATTGACACCGGACGTTGCCGTCCTCGTCTGTTCCGTCCGTTCGTTGAACATGCACGGCGGAGCGCCGCGGGGTGAAGAGGGTCAGACAAACTTGGAGGCGCTCACAAAAGGTCTCGCCAACCTCGATCACCACATCGCCAATGTGAGACAGTACGGCCTCCCTCTCGTGGTGGCGATCAATCACTTCCCTACCGACGAGGACGCAGAGCTCTCCTTAATTCAACAGCACTGCGCCGAGATCGGGGTACCTGTGGCGGTCTCACGCGTCTACGCCCAGGGTGGATCGGGTGGAATCGAACTCGCCCAAAGAGTCCTCGAGACGTTGGCAGGTGAGGATCGCAACTTTAAACCCCTCTATGACTGGAAGACACCGATTAAAGAGAAGCTGCGCATCATAGCAACCCAAGTGTACGGCGCGGACGACGTGCAGTTTACAGCACAGGCCGAGGCGAGCATCAAGCAGTTTACGAGTCTTGGGTACGGTGCATTGCCGGTCTGCGTAGCCAAGACGCAACACTCGCTTTCGGACAATCCAGCGCTGAAAGGCGCCCCGACCGGCTGGACGCTCACCATTCGAGAGGTGCGAGCCTCCCTCGGCGCCGGTTTCCTCGTCTGCCTCGCCGGCGACATGATGACGATGCCAGGGCTCCCGGCCGCGCCGGCAGCTCTGCGGATCGACATTGACGAATCAGGCAACATCACAAACTTGGTCTAGTTTCACCAACTCTAAAGGAGAGACCTAAGAATGAGACCCCCGATCATCATGCATGTCAACTACTGTGAGCAGGGACAAAGCCTCTTGGAGATGTGCCAAAAGGCCGTTGGATGGGGATTCGACGGCATTGAATTCCGTCGAGTCCGCCGCGGCGTCGAGGAGTCGATGACGCAATACCTCGACGAGCTAGCGGAAGCGGTCAAGAGCTCGGGGCTGAAGCACGTCCTCTTTGGCGGTCCCGGACCCAATTTGATGAGCGAAGACGAGGCGGTCCGCCAAAAGGAGCTCGAAGAGTCCGAGGCCTTTTACCGACAGGCTGCGGAGCGCTTCCAGCTCACGGTGTGCAACTCGATGACGGGTCCCTTGCGCAATCCTGATCCAAGCGTTCCGGGTGCGGAGTATCACCTCCACGGTTCCTACGCCGCCCAGGAGCGGCACTGGGAGCAGGCGGCCGCCGGGTTCAAACACTTGGGGACCGTCGCTGCCGAGCTCGGCTTCACCTTCGCATTTGAGACGCACATGAACTACCTCCACGACACCCCCGAGGCTGCACGCAAGCTGGTGGATCTCATCGGAAACCCGAGCGTCGGCGTCAACTTGGACTACGGCAACATCGCCTACTTCCCCAAGCCCCCGTCGCTCAAAGCCTCCATCGAGACCCTAGACGACTCGTTGTACATGGTTCACCTCAAAAACGGCATTCGCGTCGGCAAAGAGATGGTGAAACTAGGTCTCGGAGACGGCGATATCAACAACCGCGAGTTTATAATGACGCTCAAAGCGATGGACTTCAGCGGGCCCATTTGCATCGAAGCACCGCGCGCCGGCGACCGCGAGTGGTTCGCCCAACAGGACTTCGCCTATATCACGAGCCTCCTCGACGACCTAGAGTGGTGATAATGGGACATTCGTCCCTGCGATGGTGTGATTTTCGGCACTACGGCGGACGGTGGTGATCAGCGATAATGAATGTGCACCCCAGAACCGAGGAGGTCGCCAATCATGCAAGCCACGCTGATTCCTGTCACCGTCTCCGGCAAGAACATCAACGTCACCCCCGCGCTCGAAGAGCATGCGGAACGCAAAGTACTAAAAGCCCTCCGCATGTTTGAGGATCACCCGACGGTACGCGCTGACGTCGTCTTGCACACCGAGAAGCAAGGCCACAAAGCGGAAGTGACGGTCGTCGTAGGGGGGTACTTCTTGCGCGGCGAATGCCTCTCCTCGGACATGTACCACTCGATCAACGAAGCGGTGGCACGCGTCGAAGGGCAGTTGCGCAAGTTTAAAGCGAAACTAAACCGGAAGCTGCACGCCGAAGCCAGGGAGATTGAGACGCCTTGGGAGGCTCCCTTGAGCGAGAGGGCCGAGGATCCGGTCGTCGTTAAGCGGAAGCAGTTTGCGCTCAAACCGATGGATACGGATGAGGCGGTACTTCAGATGGAGTTGCTGGGACACGACTTCTTCATCTTTACTCGTGCCGACACCTTTGCGGTAAACGTGCTCTATCGCCGCAAGAACGGTGACTACGGCCTCATCGAACCCGTCGTCGGTTAGAAGCCACCGACGCAAAAAGGCGCTTGGCACACCCCAATGAACGAAAAGGCGGACCCCCTCCGGTTCATCCGGACGTGAGGCCCGCTTTTTCGTTTGGCGCTGCGCCACGAGGAAGCCGGCGGCCCAGTGCGAAGATTCTTATACGACTCCCTTTTCTCACTAGAAGGAGCGTTAACCAAATGACAATCCAGACCACTGTCGTTGGAAGTTATCCCGTGCCCGCTTGGCTACAAATTGCACCGACTCGCAGCGCTCTACGAGACGCCATCGCCGTTGTGTATAAGACACAAGAGTTGGCGGGAATCGACGTCGTCAGTGACGGAGAACTCTACCGGTTTGACGTGAACCACCCTGAGACCAACGGGATGATTGACTACTTCGTCGGTCAAATGAGCGGTGTCTCCACGCAGTTGACGCGCGAAGAGATCCGGGCGTTTCGCTCGACTCCGGGAAACGAATACCGCACCCAGCCCGCCGCCGTCGTGCGCGATCGCATCGGCGAAGGAAGCCTCAACCTCCCCGGGGATTACGACTTCGCCAAAGGGCTGACTCGCTCGCGCAAAAAGTTTACCCTCACAGGTCCGCACATGTTGAGCAAGCTTCTCCTCGACAATCACTACGGCGACCAGGCGGAGCTCGCCATGGCAATCGCCGAGGTATTACGCAAACAGGTCGAAGAGATTGATGCCGACGTCGTACAGCTCGACGAGGCGAACATCAGCGGACACCCTGACGAGTGGGAGTGGGCCGCGGCAGCGATCAATCACGTGCTCTTGGGAATCAGCGGTGAGAAAGGTCTACACATCTGCTTTGGGAATTACGGCGGCCAATCTGTGCAGCGAGGGCTGTGGCGAGATCTGACGCCGTTTATGAACGCGCTTCACGTCGACCACCTGGTCCTGGAGTTCGCCCGCCGGGGCTACGACGAGATCGACGTCCTGCGCGAAGTACGGCCTGAAATCGGTGTTGGGTTGGGCGTCGTCGACATCAAGGACAACGAGGTCGAGTCGCCGGACCTAATCGCCTCACGCATCGAGCGTGCCACAACGACCCTAGGCGCTGAGCGCATTCACTATATCCATCCGGACTGTGGCTTTTGGATGTTGCCGCGCGGAGTCGCCGATCGCAAGATGCAGTCGCTCGTCGCGGGTCGGAATCTTTTTGTCGGGGCGTAAAGGCACCGGGTTTCGAGAGATGATAACCCAAATCCTACCGCACGTACACCCGAGCCAAGTTGAAGCAGAGCACCCAAGTGCCCAGGCCCCAAAGGGCAAGGCCTAGCCAAAGGAGGGGCAGTCCCCATACGCCGGCTAAGGCGACAGCGACGCCGGCATTATGAAGGTAAAAGCCCCACCGCCCGAGGCGCTGATCGACCATGTCTTGAAAGGCAGTTCGGATCTCCTCCTTGGCTGCGCCCCAGTACCGAGTGTGCCAGGCGAGAAACGGAAGGATTCGGTGCAGGTAACCGGCGACGCTGTTGGAGATCCAACCCGCCAATGCGATCCACGCGAAAGTAGTGAGCCACCGGCCGTCGCTCCACAGATCGGGTCGGGCGATGCCGACGAGCAACATCGCCGCCAAAAGCGCCAACGAGACGTGTGCGGCGCGCACCCCGACGAGGGTTGCGGTCCTGCGGACGATCGGTCGGGCTCGGAAGATGCCGCGCAGGTCGTAAAGGAAGAGCGCATATCCGACGACCAGTGGCAACAACCAGGCCGGGTGGTAAGCCCCCGCCACAGCCGCGGCGAATCCGCCAACGAGTCCCACGAGGAGGAGGAGCGCCACGACTCGCTCATAACGGCCGATCCCTTTGTCTTTACCGCCGCGCGTCAAGCCGAAGAACGGGCCCAACTCGTAGGAGACGCCCGGGATGAGCAGGCCAAACCAGCCCACCGGACCTAAGTAAAGGTGTGCTGCCAGCGTCACGGTGCGCACGTCACCAAGCCAACCGCCGACTCGGTTCAAGGCGAGCAGGACTCCGACGACGGCTGTTCCCACCATCGCCAGAAGGGCGCCCGCCAAAAAGGGTATCACCAGCGAGCGGCGCTCTCCGCGCCGCACCGCGCCCAAAACGTCAATGATGCTCAAGCCGATTGCACCAAGGATGAGGAGGCCCCCCACGGCTGAATACTCGAAGCGGACACTCATCATCCCTGCCAGCAACCCAATCACTCCGAGCGTATGTAAAAAGAGGGCACCCCACCCTCGCCCGGACGGTCCCACCGCGGGCGCCTGAAAGAGTACGACACTCAATTGCCGTACCGCGCCGAGCGCAACCGAAGTACCCCACGCCAGCACGTACAGGTGGACAAGTGTGACGATGTGGGGGTGTGCCACAGCGCCCCTCCTCAGGAGGTCCCCCTCCCATGCGGCCCACACCGGAATTAGAGCGAAGGCCGCGATGCCAAGCGCAAAGAATCCACCCGACGTTCCCAGCGGAGCGAGTCGCTCTCTGGCAACCCGAATGCCCGCGCCGGCTCGTGACGCTCCTCGTCTCTCATTCTCATTCACTCCGATGAGCCCCCTTATCGCCCACTCGTGTGACGCACTTCAAGATTACCGCGGCGTCTGCCGCACAATCAGCAACTTGTGGTACCGTGCACTCATTTCCTCCGAATGAGCAGGAATCTCGGTGCACGTTATCATACATCATACCCGGACACCTCTTCATAGAGAGCCGGTGGACGCCTATGCCTGAGGTTATCACGAAGTATGGGAAAGGTCTCGCGCTGACGCTTCTCATTACATGGGTCGCCCTGCAGATTGGAAGCGCCGCGCCCCTGCTGGGAAGTGCTGCAGCTGCTATCGCCCTGGGTATTCTCGTGCGCGCAGTGATTGGCTCACGTCCCTCTATCGCGCCGGGCGCCTCCTTCGCAGCGAAACGCCTTTTACGGGTCGCGGTCATTCTGCTCGGGGCCAGCCTCAGGTTAGACCAGCTCTGGAGTATGGGGATCGGCACGTTCGCCATCATCGTCGGCGTCGTGGCGCTCTCGCTTATCATCATCACGTGGTTCGGCCGCCGCATGCAACTCTCCGCTCACCTTTCGACGCTCATCGCAGTAGGCACGGCGATCTGCGGGGCCAGCGCCATTGCCGCCGCCTCGCCAATCATTCAAGCCGACGAAGATGAGACCACCTACGCCGTGTCGACGATCTTTGCATTCAACGTCGTGGCCCTCTTTACGTTCCCGGCGCTCGGTCACCTATTCGGTCTCTCCGACACGATCTTTGGCGTCTGGGCGGGTACCGCGATTCACGATACATCCTCCGTCGTCGCCGCCGCTTACACGTACAGTCACGACGCGGGGACCTTCGCCACCGTCGTCAAGCTGGCCCGCACCACGCTCATCATTCCCGTGTTGCTCATTCTCTCAGCGCTCTGGGGCCTGAGCCGCGCAGCCACGCAAGGCGCCGGAAAGGGTGGCGCTGCATGGCGCAAGGCCTTCCCATGGTTTATTCTCGGGTTTGTGGGCCTTGCCGGGCTGCGCACGGTCGGACTGCTGCCCGAGGAAGCTGCGGAGTCCCTCACAGCCGCCGCCAAGCTCCTCATTGTCGTCGCTCTCGCCGGGGTCGGCCTCGGAGCAGATTTGCGGAAGATCCGCTCCACAGGGCTGAAGCCCCTCTTCCTAGGGCTTTTCGCATCAGTCTTTGTCGCCGCGGTCAGCCTCGCTCTCGCGCTGCGCTACGTCGCCTAACCCGCCCCCCATGGGGGAATCGTCACTTTAACACCACAGCTTTGTTCCACAGATTATTTGCGGAAAGAGGATGTCACGTCATGTCACTCCAGGTCGTACAAGTGGGTCTCGGACCTATTGGAATGGGCGTCGTCGCACGCCTGCTTGCCCGCGACAACGTCCAGTTGGTCGGAGCCATTGATCCGGATCCCAACAAGGCTGGGCGTCCACTCGCCCAACTTCTCGCGGAGAATTCGGCCACCAAGGACGTCGATGTCAGCGCGCTTGGCAATCTCGTCGTCAGCCCCAACCTTTCGGCGGCGCTCACGCCCCTTGCACGTCGACCCGACATCGCCGTTCACACGACAAGCTCGTTCCTCAGCGTCGTCACGCCGCAGTTGATCGAGTTGGCCGCGGCCGGCCTCAACGTGGTCTCGACTGCCGAGGAGCTCGCCTATCCGTGGTGGCATCATCCGAATGAGGCACGGCAAATTGACGAAGCGGCCGTAAAGAGCGGTGTCACCGTGCATGGCACCGGAGTCAACCCGGGCTTTCTCATGGATCTGCTCCCCATCTGTCTCGCCGGTCTCGCCGAGTCGGTGGAAGGTGTAGAGGTACACCGAGTGGTCGACGCCGGGAAGCGCCGCGGCCCCCTGCAGCTCAAGGTGGGCGCCGGAATCACTCCCACCGAGTTCGAAGAGCGCAAGGCCACCGGTCGGTTTGGCCATATTGGACTGGTCGAATCAGTAGCGCTCATTGGGGCAGGCCTCGGTTGGCAACTCACCCGTATCGCGTCTACGCTTGAGCCCAAGGTCGCTGAACGTGCGTACCGTACGGACTTCGTCCACGTTAAACCGGGAGAGGTGTTGGGAATCGATCAGGTGGCGACGGGTGTTGACGCACAAGGCGTCGAGCGGATCCGCCTCCATCTCGAAATGTACGTCGGAGCCCCGAATCCTCAAGATACAGTTCACATCACCGGATCGCCCGACTTGCAGTTTACTGCTCCGACCGGCGTACCCGGTGACAATGCCACGGTGGCGACGGTCGTCAACGCACTCACCCGCGTGAGAGACGCAGAGCCTGGCTTGCGGAGCCTTCTCGATCTGCCGATCCCGCGCTGGTCCTCTACGATCTAAAGCGTTGCAGAAAAATCCTTACCGGTGGTGATTCTTACGTGAGTGCCATTGTGCGCGTCGAAATCGGCCGTTACGACTACCCGGTTCACGGGTCGTTCGCCAAGTTCCTCAAGCCTGGGCCGGATGGGCGTGTCGTCCGTCCCACGATTCTCATCCGCTTGACCGACGACGACGGAGAGACCGGCTGGGGGCAAGCCGTTCCTGTTCCCACGTGGGCGTACGAGACCCCTGAGACCGTCGAGTCGACGATCCGACTCTATCTGGCCCGCACACTCATCGGCCTTGATCCGACCGATCCTGCCGCCATACACCACGCACTCCATCAGGCGATCCGTCCCGCATTCTCCATAGGCCAACCCATGTGTAAGGCTGGGATCGATTTAGCTTGCCACGACCTCGCTGCGAAGAAGAGAGGCGTTGTCGTGCGCGACCTGTGGCCCGGCAGTCGCCGCGACAGCGTCACACTCAGTTGGACCATCGCAGCCGCCTCGCTCGAAGAGGCCGAGGAACAACTGGAGGAAGGGCGAAGAAAAGGGTACCGCAACTTTAACATCAAAGTGGGACCCCCGCAGTCCGTCGAGTACGATCTGGAACTCGCTCGCATCGTGCGCGCCTTTGCGCCTGAGGGCTTCCTCTGGGCAGACGCGAACACCGGGTACGATCCCGAGACGGCGCTGGCCGTCGCGCCACGCCTCGCCGATCTCGGCGTTGCTGTCCTCGAGTCTCCGCTCCCACCCGCGGCCGTGCGTGGTTACCAAGCCCTTAGACGCCAAGGGGCCCTGCCGATCATCATGGACGAAGGGATCATCTCGGGTTTTGAAACGCGAGAGTTTATCGCCTTGGGAATGCTCGACGGCGTCGCAATGAAGCTGGCGCGTTCGGCCGGATTTCACCCGGCCAACGACATAGTCGAGACGCTGCGTAACGAGGGATTGATGGTGCTTGGCTCGGGTCTCACGGACCCGGACATTGCGTTGGCTGCTACGCTCCATCACTTCTGCTGGGCTGATATTGATCACCCGTGCGCACTGAACGGTCCGCAGTTCCTGAGGACGGCGCCGTTTATGGAACCCCTGGTGCAAGATGGGGACACCCTCTACGTACCGCAGGCGCCTGGGCTCGGACTCACCCCAACTCCGGACGTCGAGCCGCTCATGAGCGTCGTGGCAGAGGCTTGAGGGTGATCAACCCGCTTGGGGCTCAAAGGCGACTTTGACAGCGCCCGACTCCCGCCGCTTAAAGGCCGTCCGCAGCGCCTCGCGATGGGAGTCCAACGGAAAGCGATGCGTCAACATTGCGCTCAGAGGGTAATCGGGCTTCTCTTTAACCAGCTCCATGACGAGTTCAAAGGTGTGTAACGTGCGATCCTCGATGCGCTCGATGCCGTAACCGCAACTACCGAGTACATTGAGTTCACGAGACCACACAAACGTCCAATCGAGGCGCGGCGCTGCGCCCGCGCAGCCCAATACGACAAAAGTCCCCCCCGGCCGAGTCACCCGAACGCCGTCGTCGAGGCTCGCCGGTGTTCCCACGCAGTCGCACACCCAGTCGAATCCCCAATCGGGTACCGCGCGGCCCAATGTTGGCTGGTGTGTCCGTGCCCCGGCACGGCTCACCGCCAACCGCAACGCAGCATCCCGGTCGGCACGGACCGCCTCGTCGGCGCCTAGAAGTGTCGCCAGTTCACACTGAAACGAGTGGCGCGCCATGAGAGTCACGTGGGCATCGACACCGAGGAGACGTAGGGCCGCAAGCACGCAGAGGCCGATCGTTCCCCCGCCGATGATGAGGAGCTTCTCTCCCGGCGCCGGAGGCGAGCGCAGGACTGCATGCATCGCAACACTGAGCGGCTCTACGAGGACTGCCGCGGCATCGCTCAACTCGCCCGGAACCCGAAAGAGTTGGCTCGAATGAGCGACGATCCTCTCAGACCAGCCTCCGGGAAGATCGCGGCACGTGCCCATGATGAGCGCAGGCGCTAACGGCCCCTGCGTCGAGTTACGGCAGGCCGATGTGAGTCCTTGCCGGCAGTTGAAACACGGCTCAAGTCCACGCACAACACAGTGTAAAAAGGGATCGACCACGACGCGATCCCCTTCCCGCACTCCCTCAAGCGCCTCATAACCCGCGGGCTTGCCCATCCTCTCGACGCGCGCCACGATCTCGTGTCCAAGCACCGCCGGAAAGGACGTCCACGGTTCCAGCACAGTTGAAGCTTTTGCCGCGAGGATGGCCGTGTCCGTCCCACAAATACCCGAGAGTATCGGCCTGAGGAGATGCCACTCGTCGCTCGGTGGCTTTGGATCGGGCAGCTCTCTGAGCCGAAGAGCGGAAAGGGCTCCATACGCAAGTGACTCTCCCCGTTTACCTGCCGACCGCATCACAAGATACCTCGGCACATTAAAACGATACTCAAGTGCCTTCAAAAAGCAGCTCGTCCCCTCTTCTGGCGGCTGGGCGGGCAATCACATTCAATGACCGCGGCACCAATTCGTAACGAATGGGAAGGTTCCCGATCACTTGGCCGTCCGCATGGACCATCACATCGCGCGGACCTGAAACCTCGAGGCGCGACACAGATTGGTAGTAAAACTTAGGCAGTTGAAGGTGTCGACCCTTAAATGCCGCCATCAACGCTCTCAGCGCCTCGATGCGCCCCAAGTCCCCGGCGACACAGACATCAAGCATGCCATCGTCCTCACGCGCGTGCGGACACACCATCATCCCGCCCCCATAGTAGCGGCAAACTCCGGCGGCGATGAGCAGGATGGGCTCCCTCAACCGCATCCCGTCTGCGCGCAGGGTGAGCATGGGATTTTGGAGGCGAGGCAGAAGGCGCAGCGCCGCCATCACATAAGCGGGAGAGCCCCGCAAGTACTTGCGCATCCGTGACACTTCATGGGCGACACGCGCATCGAACCCCACCCCGGAGACATTAAGAAAACACCGGTCATTCGCTCGACCGATGTCAACCGCCCGGCTCGGACCAGACCTCAGCATCGCCAGGGCTTCCCGTGGCGATCTGGGAATGCCGAGCGTACGCGCGTAGTCGTTTCCAGTGCCTGCGGGTACCAACCCAACTTTTAGTCCCTTTGGAGGAAGCGCGTCCTTGCGAAAGAGTCCGTTGCCGATCTCGTGCAAGGTTCCGTCTCCACCGACTGCGACGATCACCTCGGAGTCGTGTGCGCGTTCACTCGCGAACCGTTCGGCGTCTCCCGGCGCTTCCGTAAAAACCGCCTGATAGCGAACATCCCATCTGCGAAGTTCTGCGACTAGCCTCTCCCAGGCTACACGCCCGCGCCCTCCACCCGCCGCCGGATTGATGATAAACGTGTATTGCACGGGTGGATCCACCTCTCCTAATGCATTGGAATCTGCGGGATGAGCTGATCCCCCACGCGCTCCATGATCTCCGATAGACTCGTTCCGGTGATCGTCAACCCGTGATTCTTTAATCCAACCACAGCGCGTTCCGGCACGGGTGCCTCGTGAATCAATGTCGCGACGGCGTGCGCAAGTTCGACCGTTCCACACGGATAAGGGACTTGCGTCGAGACAACATCGTCCATCCACGCGTGTACATGCAGAATCGCTCCAACCCTTGGATGCTCCCGGTAAATCATCCAATGCTCAATGGCGTCGACTGAGACTCGCCGAGGACTTATACTCGGTGGCACGCTCAAACGCATGCTTAGCCTCTCTGGCGAGAACTCCTTCACTAAGAGGATGTCCCGCCCCACTTCCCGCATCGATCGTTTGTCGACGCCACTGGCGCTCATCCAAAATCTCTGTCCATCGAGGCGCTCGCTCATGTTGCCGTGGCTCAAACCGCCCATTTGGTAAAGCCGCCGCAGATGCTTTAGATCCTCTGGAGGCAGGAGCTCGTGTAAGTCAAAGGGGGCCGGCAACAAGTTGAGGGCATCGAGCCGTCGTCCGATAGCGAGGAACCTCTGTGTATGTGCGTCCCCTTTCCAAAGATCCTCCGGCAGATCCTCATCAAACTCATTCTCGATGATCAAGTGTGACGTAGCAATGGGTAGAAGCCTCTGGGCCAGCTCCTGAAAGAGAGGCTCATCGCTTCCAGGAGGACTTGACAGGTGTACGTGACCCCGTTCGGGCGTGATTAAATGAACGTCGAACTTCGAGCCGCCCCCTCCCGGGGTGACGTATAGCAATGCGTTGGAGAGCGTTTTAATCAGGTACGGGTAACACGCTTTGAGTGCCTCGTCGGGAGCCGGACCGTCGATCACACTTACCACAAAGACCGCCTTCGACCGCCGACGATAAGGCGTCGGCGCCTCCCCAGTGGTGACGTTGATAACGAGTCGCGGCGAATCATCCGTACCAACCGGCTTCGCCCGCCCAGTCTGCGCCAGGGCGCGCTCCAGACCATGTACGAACTTCCTCACCGACTCCGACAACGTGTCACCGTGCTTAGCAAACCCAACCGCGTCTTCCTCATGTAACAGGGTCGTCAAAGCGTCGTCGTGCGTCCGATGTACCGTCCCAACGTCGGGGCTGGTCGTGGTCGCCATAAGCCTGCCTCCTTCTGAATTCCCGCGCAGCCTACACCATGAGTATGTGCAAAATGATTCCCATCCATTTCTGTCCTTTTGAGTCACCTCTAAGCATTAAGCGCTGGTTGCGTCCGATTTTTCCGACTTTTGTTTGGGTGAGGGAGCATTCCTCCCTACCAGGCCCAAAACATGTAGAGGGGCGTTCGATTGAACGCCCCTCACGTGATCTCAGTCTCAGATCGATTTTAAGTGCCTATTTAAGCGAATCTCCACGACGCTCGGCGTGTTGCTAAAACGAACTCTCAATCTTGCGAGCTGTGGCGAGCCGGCCGCTCTCATACGCGGCGAACATGATCTCGTGAATGTGAACACGTTGCGCGAGCAGCGCCGTTGATGTCTCCTCGGTCTCAATCCTATGGAGAAACTCGTCGATCGTGCCGCGTGCAGCTTGGATGTCGGTTTGCGGTTGCACCTTGCGGCAGGGATAACCGTCGTACTCAATCTCATGGGTCGAAACCGGAAACCCGTCATAATCACCGTCGACACGATGCAGGTAGATCGCCTGAGGCCCACCGACGTGAAGGAGCCCCTCTCGACCAAAGACGGCAATGCGATGGCGCGTATGATGATGGGTCGCGAAGCCGTTCCAATTGGCGTTCACAGTGACTGCGATCCCGCGCTTCATCCACAAGTTTACGAGAGCATAGTCTTCGACGTCAGGTTGTACACTCGACCCATCGTCAAGCCGCCTCTCCTCAAAGCGTGTCCCCACCAAAGCGCTGACTCGCTCAGCCGGGCCAAAAAGCGAAGTGACGGCGCTCAACGGGTAAATTCCTAGGTCAAAGAGGACGCCACCGCCCGCCCGGTCCTTTTGATAAAACCAGCCGGCGTGGGTGGGGCCGCGATGGGCCGCGTGGCACTCCACGTTGGTCACGTCGCCGACAGCGCCGCTCTCAATCAGGCTACGCAGCATGGCATAGTACCCGGATGGTGTATGGGGCAGTGGATAGACGACGCGCGGACGTCGGGTCCGCTCATCTTGGACTGCCTCTTGGATTGCGTACGCCTCTTGGAGATCGACCACCATCGGTTTCTCCAACAACACGTGCTTACCGGCCCGCACCGCCTTGATCGTCATCTCGGCGTGCGAGTCCGGCGCCGTCAAGACGAGGACGGCATCCACATCATCGCGTGCGAGCATCTCATCGACGTCTGTGTACGTGTCGGGACCACCAAAACGCTCTGCACACTCGCTCAAGCGACTCCCGTCCCGTCCCGCGATGGCGACGAGTCTCGCCCGGTCGCCAAACTCCATCAACTCGGGGAATCGACTCCGCTGCGCAATGTCTCCATATCCGATCGATGCGACTCGAATCATTCTCTAACGTTAACCCCTTTTCAAACCGATCGTACGCACCTCTACGGTTGGGTATCGGTCAGCATTGCCACGAGCGCGGCGCCGATCGCCTGCGACAAGTCGCCCAATGCGGCCCCGACAATGTGCACCCGTCCCCGCTGCGACGGCCAAAAGTACATATCGGCCGTCTCGCGTGCAATTCCGAGATAGCGCTCTCTAAACGCTTCGCTCGTCGCGCCGGGATCCATGAGCCCGCCACCGACCACGACGTAACGACAATCCAAAGCCATCGTCAAACTCGCAATGTGCAATCCAAGCGCTTTCGCCTGAAAATCAAATATCTCTTGCGCCAACGGGTCGCCCTCCTGGGCCAGCCCCCGCAGACTCATCACCCGCTCCTTTGCGGGTAAGGGCGAATCGGCCAACGGGTGTCCCGGATGACGAGGCAGACGCTCCTCAAGTAAATAGGGGAGGCCGGCTAGGGACGTGTACACCTCAGCGCATCCCCACGTACGACCGCAGCCGCATGGGTACGCCTCAGCCCCGAGCACCTGCAGTGGCAGAGGCATATGCCCTGCCTCCATCCCCGCCAAAGTGTCTCCGTCGAGAGGTAGTCCGTCTTTTCCAATGTACGCGGCGCCTAGCCCAGAGCCGGGCGCGAGCATGATCACCGTACCCTCCGCCGCGCCCTGTTCGTCCAGGACGCGCCGCGCCTCGGCGACCCCACCAAGGTTGCCGTCGTTCCCGACCACAAGGGGAATGGGGCGCCCGGCCCGTCGGTGCAAGGCCTCACTGTAGGCGGCGTGGACGTCGTACCCTTCGAAGCTCGCCGGGAGATTGGACATCTTACCCAACACTCCGTAACGCTCGTAAGGACCCGGAATCGCGAGTCCGACGCCGTGAACACGCTCCCAACTCAGAGCATTTTGCTCGAGGTACTCGTCGGCCGCGCTCACCCAGCCCTGCACGGCCGCCTCGGGTCCGTGCTCCGCTAATGTTGGACGTTGAAGCAATGTCGTCGAAACAGGGGCCCCATCCGCCCACACACCGCCGACCTTAGAGGTGGTCGCGCCGCTGTCCGTACCGATGTAGACTCGTTCTTGTGCATTCATACCTCGATACACCCTATCGTCAATCTCCTATGGCGTGCCGCTCGCCCCGAACGCCTGCGCAAAGACGACCATGGCGAGCGATCACTCACGCAAGTTTACATACTTCGCCGAAGGGCGCCTACGTCCTTTGGACCGAGCTCCGCCTGCACGCTCTCTCGGGAGCGGAACTCCCCCGGCGTCAGCCCCGTCTCCTCTCTAAACTTGCGGCAAAAGTACGCCACATTTGGAATCCCGACGGCTTCAGCTACGCCCGTCACTTTGAGATCCGAATGCACGAGCAGCCGTTTGGCCCGCTCCAGGCGGCGCGCCTTGACGTAATCAGAGAATGAGCACCCGGTGGCTTGTTTCATCAAACGGTTGAGATGAGATGCACTGTAGTGAAAGGCGCCGGCAATCTCCTTTGAGGTGATCGGACTGGCCAAGTTGGCCTCAATGTAGCTAAGCACGTCGACGACTCGCTCTTTGAGCGTGCGCGCCTCCCCTTTGCGCTCGAGCGAAACCACCTTGTGTTGAAAGCGTTTGAGCAGTATGTGAAGCTCCATAATGTGGAGCTGAAACATGAGTGCGAAATCCGAGCGCTGCGACTCCACCTCTTCGCTCAAATCCTCAAAGTGCCGCTCGAGGCGGGACCAGTCCGATTGTGGAACGTGAAAAAGGCGGATTTCGTCTGCTCGCGGTCGCACCCGTTGAATCAGGCGGTTTAGCTCGTCGCTCGGAGCGTGAGCGTCCAAACTCTCCGGCCAAAAGCACAGCCCCCACCGGCGATACTCCCCCTCCACACTCACCTTGTGCGGAATACGACAATCAAAGTAGATCAGGTGACCAGGGTGGTACGGGACCGACTGATTCCCGACCGTCAATGTCCCGTGACCAGCCTGACAAAAGATTATCTCTAAACCAACATGCCGATGCAGCGAGCCGTCATACCCGTGCGGGGTGACAAATTGCCTGCAAAGCACGGCTCGGCTGCGCATGTGGCTCATCACATATGCATTGGCGTGGTCGGTTCGCAAATCGTCTCGATCGTCTCGCTTGAGACTCTCTTGGGCCACAGCCTTACGACCTCCATCCCAATCCTTCCAAGTACCACTTCGGTGGCGATTCTCCCGCCGCCGGCGCTTGTCCTTTCAACGCGGCTTGGTAACATTCCCCGCCAATGTTGTGGATTTTTTCCTACAGAACGGGACCCAAAGAAGGTCAAAAGTCCCATTTTGCAGAAATCATCGCACAACATCGAACCCCGAGAGCGAACAGAAACCAAGAAAGCAGGAGGGATTAACATGAAACGTATCTTGAATTCCGTCGCGCTCCTGGCGTGCTTCTCGTTATGGGCCATCTGGATGCCAATGGCCTTCGCCCAAGAGTTGACCGTTTGGGTGCAGTCGGACATCCGGCGACAGCAATTCGAAGAGATCATTCAGTGGTATCAAACGGAGAACCCAAACGTTGAGATCAATCTGGAGATGATCCCCGCAAGCCAAGCGGAGTTCACTGAGCGCATCAGTCTGGCGATTGCCAGTGGCGCTCCGCCCGACCTCACGTGGTTAGAAGGCTCAACGGTGATCGAATTGGCCGCCCAGGGTCTCCTCCTCGACGTCACCCGCGCCTTAGAAGGCCTGCAATTCACGCCTGGGGACGCCGAAGAGATGACCTTTCAAGGCAAAATGTACGGTGTCCCGTACCACGCCACCTCACGGGGACTCTTTAAGCGGATCGACTTGTTTGAAGAGTCGGGACTCGACCCAAACGTAGACCCGGCCTCTCTTGACGAGCTGCGCGAATGGAGCCAAAAGCTCACTAAAGTGGAGAACGACGGGAGTTACTCGCAAGTCGGATTCGTCCCTTGGGGGGCCAATTGGGGCGCGCCGGCCTGGATCTGGACGTTTGGGGGCCAACTCCTCGACGAGACCAAGACGCGGCCGACGGCCACCCATCCCAACAACATCGCAGCATTCGAATGGATCCAGTCATGGGCCGAGACGTACGGCCACCAAAATCCGATCTCGCCCATGGGCAACACCGGTTTTGTTCAGGGCACCGTCGCCATGCACACGGACTCCACCACGGCCGCCGGCCGGTACGTCGAGCAAGGGATTCCATTCACGACGGGGCGGGTGCCGCACCCACCTGGAGGCCAAAACGGGACGTGGGGCGGAGGACACGCCCTTGGGATTCCCGTGGGGTCGCAGAACGTCGATGCGGCCATGCATCTTTTGAGGTACTTCGGGCTGGCAGACGTGCAACAGCGTCGGTTCGAGTCTTCGCCTGAAGCACTTCCGGCGAGCTGGGAAGCCCTGCAGGCCGTCGTACCGCAGCTGCCCCCTGCGTATCGTGCTCTCATCGAGCAGCTGCCCGAGGCGAGGCCCCGCACGCCTCTGTGGATCGATTACTATGTGCGCGAGCTGCGACCGGCCGAATCAGCCGTCGTTGCCGGGACAAAGCTGCCCAGGCAGTCGCTCGAAGATGTCCAACGCGTCATGGTACAACGCTTCGCTGAGGTGTTTGGCGAGTAGATCGGACCGATCATTTTAGCAGGCGGCGGAGCGGAATGCTCCGCCGCTTCTCATATGCACACTGCCATTGCACACGCTCTGCCTCAGATTAATCCGCGTTGAGGCCCCGCAAGGCTACCTTGCCGATCTGCAGCTCCTCCGGGCTCGCCGATTGTGGAAGCGTAAGTCGGAAGAGGTTGCCACGGCTAGTGACGTCGCCACAATAGACCAAGCGGTACCACCCCGCATCGTTCGGCCCTTCTTGCGTAATCGTCGGCACGAGAGTCCGCCACGTTGCACCGTCACTTGAGACGGCGAGGGTTACATCAACCCTTGCTTCCCGCGCATAGAGAGTCACCTCGAACGCGTCAAGGAGCGGCGCCTCCCAAACGAGGTATCCCCCCTTCGTCTCCGCCTCTAAAACGAGTCGATCCCGATCTTCGTAAAACGCCTGGAACTGGTCAGTCCGATACGCCCATCCGTTCGAGCGTTCAAGAGTCTTGTTAAAATCAAAGCTGAACCAGCCTGAATCAATGGGAGGCTTCAGATCGTCGACCTCCTGCCACCTATTGTCCACGTCAAAGGTGACAGACTCGGTAAACCTCCGACCGAGTGTATCGGTGAACGAAACCTGTATGGTGTACTCGCCATCAGGCAGGGTCAACGTATCGATGACGATGGCGTCGGATGCAGGCGCCTCGACGCCTCGATAGAGGGTCTCGCCCGAGAGTTGTACCAGTACGTCGTTCACACCCATGCCGGTTGGCGCATTCAGCGTGAAAGAGAGTGGGAGCTCGCCGCGCACCCTTCCGCTCTTATCCCCAAACGAGGAGAGCCACTGCAGTGTCGGCACTTCGACCTGCACCAGGTGCGCGCCCGGTCCCACTCGGCGCACCTTACCGTCGCTGAGACGCACGCTGACAGGCAGGTTGCTCTCGATGGCGTACTCGCCACCTCCGCGAGCCTCGATATAGACTGTACTGCTGATCTCAATGCGGTCGCCGACACCGACATCGAGGATGTGAAAGGTATCACCCGCTTGTAGATTAGGGAGCGCACGGTCCAGCCGGATCTCGCTCCCATGTCCCTGGATGTCGAGAATCCGCCCTCCTACTCCAGTCGCCGCATCAATCAACCACTGGCCTTTGTAGTAAGGACCGAGGACGAGGGGCGTCTTGGAGCGAAGCACGCTCCCACTCCCCCCTGAAATCGTCTGTACGTCGGCGGCGCTCAGCTCTCCCATCCCGGTCAGGAGCTCAGTCTCGCCCAAGGTAAGATGGTAGATGCCCGCTTTATCGGTCGACTCAACTCGCTCCACGACGTACTCCGTCGCGTGGTGTTCATTGCTGATCACCACCCTCTGCCCGACTAAGGCCTCCTGCACGTAGTCGAAAGCGCCAGAGACGAAGCGCACCGTCGCGACTCGAGACTCCGGCCCCACTCCGAGAATCTCGCCTAGATACGATCCGGCGCTCTCGATCTGCAGATCTCCTTGTGTCAGTCTGGCCCCGCCAAGAAGGTAAGCGAAGCGCACACCACCGTTGCCGTCCCGTGAGACGACTCCAAGCCGGCCTTGAAACTGCGCGTCGTCGAGTGTGTACGCCTCGTTAGGTTCGGGCGATTGAAAGATGTAATCGATCCCCTCCCCACGTTCGACGGCTAAAGCGACAAGCGCCTGGGCGTCGGCCGGCTCTTCGCTCAGTCGCGTCACGTCTGCAATTACGGGTTCACCCCGGTGAGGCTCCAAAAGGGTGACGAAGGCGCTCTCAAGGGGCTCGGTCCCTTCTGAACGGTGACGGGCAAGGATGTACTTCAGGCTCTTGGGATTCCCAGCCTTGTTTTGCGGTGGTTCTCCGTCGGCGACGACCACCTCGACACCGTCCTGGGGCAGAAACGTCGTCCGCAGGTGCGCACGACGGTCATCGCGCACCGTCCACTCGGCCCGCCACACCCCTTGGGGCCGGGCCCGTTGGACATTGCGCAGGTAGGAGAAGCCGCTCCCTGTATAACCTCCGTACGAACCCGAGTAGCCCGCCTCTTCCAGGCGCGGGGCGTCATAGAGGTAGCCAAAGGGTACCTCTTCTCCCGCCAGAGTCCCGACCGTCTGGACCGGGGAGAGCGTCACGTTCTCCAGTACCACCTCTCCATCCGGCCCATGTAGACTGTAGTCGTGGCGAGTTCCCCCGCTCACCCGAAAGACGTCGACCACGTACGCATCGTCCGGTGAGACATCGATCATTGCGACGGCGCGCTGATACCGATCGACCACACCGGGGTACGCTTCCTCAGCGCGCACATCGAGGTACTGCACCTTCGGCGAGGCCGCGAACGCCTGGAGGCGCCCCCCTGCTTTGCTGCCTTGCCTCTGCTCGTTCACCAACACCGTATTGTGACTGAGCGTATGGCCGGTCCAACCGTACAGCTTTTTGTGGAAGCCGGTCATGTACTCGGGGTACCCCAGGTCGGGCATGAGCCGCTGGCCGAGGGCGAAAAGCTCGAGGTTGAGTCGGTCGTAGTGACCGTGTCCCCCAGATTGCCCGTAGTAAAGGCTGAGACCCATTCCGTTCCGCTCGTCTCCCCGCCGGAGCAGACCCAGACCGTATGCGCTCATGTTGTCGCTGGTTTGATACGGGCTTTTGCCTGTAAGGTACGACGGCTCCCCGTACCGCTTGTGCGCCGTCGCATACAGCCGGTTGTTCCAGCCGATCAGGCCGGAGCTTTTGACGCTGCCTGTATCGCCGATGTTTGGGGTAAAGCCTCCTGGAAGCGATAAGCGAAAGGGCACGTCGTAGAGGCGTCTTAACTTGGGATACTCGGAGTACATGTCAATACCCCGGCGCAGCATCAGTTCGCTCACGATCTGAAAGTGACCGGTCCACAGGGAGTTGTACCCTGGCGAGCTCTCGTTGGCCGCCCCGTCACGGTAGATGAAGTTGGTGAGTCCGGACACAATCCCCTCAAAGGACCAAGGGCCGTTCCCCGTTGCGTGGAGGACCCAGTCGAGGTACTTCGCCGTAATCTCGTTGTCGAGAACGATTGCGAGGGTGGCAAGAGCGCTGTGATGCATGCCGAAATTGCCGCGGATCCGACCGTCCATGGTGTAAATGGAACGGGCGGCCTCTTCGAGCAGGTTCTGCTCGATATTGGCGCGAATCTCCGCCACGCTCTTGCCCGTCAGTGCCTCTAACTCCGGGTCGTCGGCGATGCCTTCAAAGGCGAAGTCGTACGCCCTGGCTAAGCTTTTCACGACGCCCGTCTCCCAGATTGCGTTCACAATCCGTCCGTGGTACGTCCCTTTTTGAATCTCCGTCCCATACCGGGACTGATTGACGTAGTCCATCTCCGGGTACACTTCGGCGATGCGGTCGAGGAGAGCCGCCGCCTGGCGTGCGTAGCGCTGGTCACCGGTGAGAATGTACGCTTGTCCCAGGGCCTCTGCCGCCGGCACGAGGTGCTCGTACCAAAACCAATGGGCCCAATACGCGACAAACCAGTACTTCTGGTCGTCATTCGGATCCTTCCACCCCCAGCCGGTATCGACGTACGGCTCCTCCGAGACGTCGCCTGGCCCTCCCGGGCGGCTGGGATCGAAGTCGTTCGTCGGAAAGGCCGAGCCGTCGACCGGGCTGATCAGCTTGTAGGGTCGCTTCGGATCGATGATCCACGGGTAGCTCCCATACGCCTTGATCTCCTCGGGATGCGTCGGACTCTGCTTGAAATGGACGTCAAAGGCACGGGGAATCTCCGGTCCCGGCACCAACTCGCGCAGCTCTTTCGGCGTGTACTCCATCCAATTCCGAGCACGACCCAGAATCTGCGAGGCATCCGCCCCGGTCTCAGGCCACGTACGACTTTGCCGCGCCCTCTCAATCTCTTCTCGCGTGAGGAGGTTCGTTTTCACCTTCACAGACTCCCATCTGTCCGAGCTCGCCGCCTGCCCCGGCCGGGACTCCGAATTCTGTGCCCATGCGCCCATGGACGATGCGGCGAGCGCTATTATGATTACGAGCGCGCAACGAAGTGCGTTTGCCGCGTTCATGCCAGATCATCCATTCTTTCACAAATTATATAAAATAGTTTATGTAAGCTGTCCGGACGACCTTCTTTTCGAGAGAGATCGCGAATCAAAGCGCCGGTCAAACGGCAGGATAAGCCCCAAAAGGGGTGTTATGCACATGGGCCGTGCCATTCTGTGGAGTTTAGCGATCTTGATGGGCCTACTAATGGTGTCGCTCGGTTTTGCGGCTCGAGGGTACACGCACGCGTTCTTCTTTTTACCACTCGCCTTGATTCCGTTCTACCTAGCTTGGCGTCGCAACAAAGTGTGACAGCACACCCTCTGCACGCTATCGAATACTGCCAGCCCGCGCCGGGTCCAACACCCACAGGTCTATAATCGGGCAGGCGGGGCTACACCCCGCCTGCACAACGTGACGCTCCGCATACTCCCCCACGTTGATTTTTAAGGGGTGTGGCGGATTTCCACTGAACCGGTGCCATCGTACGACCATTCGGTGGTCGGGAGATCTTGCTCATTGACGATCACGGCGCTCGGCGCACACTCCGCGTGCACTCGAACGTGGGCCGGGGCGTCCGAAGGCAACTGCAGATTAAGCGCCCCTTCATCACCGCAGTTCCACTCGAGACTCGCGTCGACGGGACCTACCAACGAACGGAAGTGTTCGGCGCCATCGCGTTCTACATAGGTGCCTCTCACAATCATCAAGCCGTTCTTCCCGTTCTCGTGCCACACGACTAAGCCGGTAGCGTCACTGGTCCACCCCTCGACCTGGACGGCGGCAGCCGAGGCGTTGCGGAAAGCGACGGTGTACACGCGTCCCTCCGACACGATCTCGGCTCCGTCACCACCAACCGTGGCAACCGCTCGCGTCTGGGGAGGATCACTCACCTCTGCTCCGGGCCGCGGCGCCAGCACGGTGAGGAAGCGGCCACGCCCATCGTCGGTCGCGGTGCTCGCGGTGAAGTGCCACTGGTTCGGCTTGTCGGCGTCCCGATCCTCCGGCCGCACGGTGAATTGATCGGTCTCGCTGAAGGTGAGTTCGGCCGGTGTGACAAACGACACCCACATGTGCGCTGTCTCGGCCGGTACACGCAGGCGTCGATTCGCCTCGTCCAACTCCATCGCCTGTTCGCTGTGGAGCAACCAGTCGTAGCTGTGGGCGCCTTCTGCCTCCAATTCGTCGTAGACGAGGATCAGATTGGGCTTCACAAACCACACGTGGCGCCAATACCGATCGAGTCGCCCTTCGTAGCTGGGGGTCGCGTCGCCGAGCACGTAATCGAAGTGGTGGCCGAAGCGCGCCTCCACGATGCTCCCCTTGGCCTCGAAGCTCTGTACGCCTTGGCCCTCTCCGTCGACCAAGATCGTGTTCTTTGACCGACTCTCCCACGTCCACGTCGCATGGTGCGGGCTGCCGTACCACGGGTAGTAACCCGACGAGATCGCCAGCGGCGAACCGTACGCTTCGATGATAAAGCTATTCTGTTCGGCGTGGCTGTGGTTAAAGGAGCCGTACGGGCTGCTCTTAAACTTCACGTGGACGTTGTTCTCCCAATCGGCCATGTCCACGTTCATCAGAGCCCAGCCGACATCGCTGAAGAGCCGGGACTGCGGCAGGGTGGGCGGCAGCTCGGGTGAGACCATATCCTCCGCAGACTCGGGCACCCGCACGTAAGCGATGAAGTTGTTCAAGGGCAACACCGGAATGCGTCCCAACCCGCTGATCTCGGCAGCGTACCACTGAAGTGCCGGATCGGAATAAACCGTAGCGAAGTGGCTCAGCACACGGGCCGACGCCTCATTGGGTGGGCTGTCCGAGTGATCGCCAAACGCCCCGATCTTACTCCCTGGAGGATGGGCGTACAGTTTAAAGTAACCCGTATTGCGGAAGAATGGCTTCTCGTAGAGATCCACGCCGGTCGCGATCTTGAAGGCGTCGAGGAACTCGAGTACCCACGAGACGTACGACTGCCAGTAGCTCACTCCTTGCGACCAACCGCCCTCGTCGCCTCCCCATGGGGGGTATTTCACGACGAAAAGCGAGACGATGTAGTCAAACCACACCTCAGCCTCCGGGAGTTCGCCCATAAACGCTAGGGCCGCCTCCCCGAGGAAACCCATCGAACGGACGAGGTGGTTGTTGCGCAACGTCTCCTCAAAGCCGATGCGCCGCATGGTGAGGTAGACGTCGTTACCACGCTCCCGCATGCTCCCTTGGACGAGCGCCCGTTCCTCCTCGTTGAGGAGAGGGTGCAGCCAATCGTAGGCTCGGCTTAGCCCGTAGAGCAAGCGCATAGAAACTTCGTCGTTCTTGGCCCGTCCACTGGTGCCGTACGGATCCCACGAAGCGACGTGCAACAACAACTCTTTAGCGGGGCGTCCGTACTGCTCGTCCCCTGTCATCAAAAACGCGAACGCCATTGAGTGGAGGTCGTTTAGAATCTGCGAAGCGATCGTAATCCCCGCTCGCCATGCGACAACATCAAAGACGCCGCCCGGTCGGGCGTCGGGCGGTTCCGGGGGCAGCTCTCTGACGGCTGAGATCATCGCCTGCGTCCGAATGTTGCGCCATACGATGCCCGCCATCATCGAGCGAGACTGCTTCGCCCGAAACTCATCGAGGCTCTCAGGACGCACAAAGAGGCGCGGATGCTCCGCCGGAATGTGCGCCCGCACCTCTTCGAGCGGACCGATGGTGAGTGACGCTGCCGAGAGATCGATCGAGAGCGGCGCGACACCCTCGATCACACCGTCAAAGGCGTGGACCGTTCCGCCTCCCGCCGCAGTCAGCAGCATCGCAACGAGCGCCACCCATAGAAGCGACCCTGTAAATCGTTCATAACGTCCCATCTGATCACATTTCCCTTTCTCGGATGGTTCGTCCGCACATGTTCGGTAAAAACGATTGAACGCGCCCCGTGACGCTGGGCGCGTTCAATCGTTTACGACGTATTGTTACGATGGCACTGCAGGACCTATTGGCCGAAGACCTCGGCGAAGCGGGCCTCCATCACCTGCTGAACGGAGTCCAACGCTTGCTGCGGGCTAGTCTGTCCAAGGACGACAGCGTTCACCTGAGGTCTCAGGTTGCGCACGTAGTAGTCGATCCACAGCGGGGTGCGCGGCCGAGCTTCAGGAAGCTGCTCGAGGAGCGCTCCGTAGGCCGGCGGCAGCGTGGGGGCGATGCGCATGAGCGCATCCCAGTTTGCCGGGAAGGCCTCGGGGAACTGCTCGAAGCGACGCACCTGCACCTCTTCGCTACCGAAGTAACGCAAGAGCTTCATCGCCGCATCCTTGTTGATAGCGTTCGAGGGAATACCAAGAGCCTGTCCGCCACCCCACGTTCCGTTCGCGCCTCCCGGCGGGTTGGGTACACGGCCGGCGATCAGGTCGACCCCTTCACCGAGCAGACGCCCAGTCGACGAGGTGGACTCTGCGACCATGGCGACCGTCCCGTTGAGGAAGCCGGTGTACCCTCCCTGAACGGGGGTTTGATGGCCGTAGCTCTGCGCCCACTCCTGAATCCACTCAAAAGCGTGAATGTTGTTGGGGTGGGTCGCGGTCGGACGGGTCTTGCTCTCATCGAGGAGTTGACCGCCGAAGGTCCAAATCCATGCGGGCGCTCCCCAGTTGCTGCCCCAGGGAACGATACCGACGCGACTGTAACTGCCGTCGTTGTTCTGCACGGTCAGCTGTTGATTCCACTCCCACATCTCCTCCAAGGACTGGGGGTCCTGAGTGGGATCGAGACCCACTTCGTTGAAGATGTCGACCCGCTTGAGCAGACCACGGGACGTGGTGTGGTAGGGAACTCCGTACATCTTGCCTTGGAAGGTCATCTCTTCGGTGTCGGACGGAGTGAAGCGAATCCCTTCGAGCGCACGGGACACATCAGCGAGCAGGCCCTGAGCGGCAAGCTCGATCACTGTGGAGCCCTCGAGCCACGTCAGGTCAGGGGGCGCCCCACTCGCAATCGCAAGTGAAAGCTTCTCCGTAAACTCCGCTTGGCCGCCGGAGATAAGCTGCAAATCAATCGACAGGCCGGGGTTCTCCTCTAGGTACCAGTCGATGATCGCGGCGAACTGCTCACGGCGGACATCGGACTGAACCCAGACGGTTAAATCCTGGGCGAACACGGCCGGCGCCATCAGTGCCACGCAGAGCAACGCGACGACGCCAACGATCCAACGAGTCTTTTTCATGCCGACTTACTACCTCCTAGGGTTTGGATCTACTACCAAACTTCTGTACACCCTGAGTTTAAAACATTCGACTGCTCGGGTTCTTGCACCCAGAGCGCGAAGTTTATCACTCCACGATCATCTTGAAGGTTGCGCGGCCCCACCCTCGAACAAATTCTGGCAGGCAGGTTGTAACGTAATTTGGCGTTCGATGGGAGAACGCAAAGGAGTGAGGCCAACATTGAACCCACTTGATGTGACGCGACGACGGCCCTTGGGCGAGACCGGTCTCGAGGTCACCCCTCTCGCCCTCGGATGCGCGGCCCTTGGCGATATGCCGGAGACGTTCGCGTACGGCGTACCTGAAGATCAGGCCCTCCAAACGCTACGAGCGGCGTTTGAGAGCCCAATCAACCTTATAGACACAGCTGCCATCTATGGCGACGGTGAGAGTGAACGCCGCATCGGCAAAGTCCTCAAAGAGCTTGGAGGATTGCCTCCTGGTTGTGTTCTGGCGACCAAGTCGGATCGAGACTTTGAGACAGGTGAGTTTAGCGGGGAGCAGATCAAGCGCTCCATCGAGCGGAGTCTGACGTTGCTGGGCGTGGATCGCATTCAACTGATGCACTTGCACGATCCGGAGCACTCAACGTTCGCGGCAATCATGGCCCCCAACGGTCCGGTCGAGGTGATGCTACGCTACAAGGAGCAAGGCGTCATTGAGCACATCGGCGTCGCCGGTGGGCCCATCAACATGATGATACGCTACGTGGAGACAGGGCTCTTTGAGAGCGCCATCACGCACAACCGTTACACGTTGCTCAACCGCTCAGCAGTCCCCCTGCTTGATATCGCCCAAGCGCGCGGCGTCGCCGTAATCAACGCGGCGCCCTACGGCAGTGGGATTCTCGCCAAAGGCCCCGACGCCTACGCCCGTTACGCCTACCAAGAGGCCTCGAGCGACCTCGTTGCGAGGACTCGACGGCTCGACGATATCTGTCGCCGTTACGATGTGCCCCTCGCCGCTGTGGCGCTCCAATTCTCAATGCGGGAGACGCGCATTGCGTCGACTGTCGTCGGGATGACTCGCCCGGAGCGTATCGAACAGACGCTGGCGTTAGCGCGAGTCGACATTCCCCCCCAGATCTGGGAGGAAGTCGACGCACTCGGAGACGATGTCGATCCCGAAGCAGAACGCTGGGCCGAGTGATCAACGAGTGATACCCGAGGAGGTTAGAGCATGACATTGGCTCGGAGAGTCGCCCTTGTCACAGGAGCAGGCGCGGGTATCGGGCGTGCCGCGGCGATGGCGCTTGCCGAGGAGGGGGCGTCGATCGGGGTCCTCGACTACCAGATGGAGCGCGCCCAAGCCGTTTCGCAGGAGATCATAGAGGAGGGTGGCACTGCTCTTCCTTTAGTCGCGGACGTGAGTATCGAAGAGGAGGTAGAGGGGGCCGTTGACCAACTGGTCGACGCTTGGGGACGCTTAGACATATTGTTTGCGAATGCTGGGATCAACGGCGTCTGGGCGCCTATCGAAGAGATGGACGTGACCGATTGGGACCACGTTACGGCCGTCAATTTACGGGGAACCTTTTTGAGCGTAAAGCATGCCGTCCCCCACTTAAAGGAACGGGGCGGCTCCATCGTCATCACCTCGTCAATCCAGGGAACCAGCGAATTCTCTGTGACGGGCTCGACGGCGTACGCATGTACTAAGGCCGCCCAAGCGACCTTTGCAAAGAAAGCCGCTTTGGAATTGGCACAGTATGGGATCCGTGTCAACGCGGTGCGACCGGGGCCCGTCGCGACACAGATCAATGAGAGCACCTTTCGCCGAAATCTGGAGAAGATCCGGTTTCCGGTCGAGTACCCCTCAGGGAACTCCCCTCTTCACGGAAAGAAGCCTCTGCCGGCCATGGACATCGCCAACGCAGTCGTCTTTTTGGCCTCCGATGCCGCTGCTTCGATCACCGGCGCCGATATCCTGGTCGACGGAGGCGTCTCTCTCGTGACGGGATAGCTGTTAGATGTCTCTACCTACACAGGTTCGTCAAAGACGACTGCTCGCCCGGTGTCGTGCGACTCAAACGCCGCGTCGATGACGCGCATGACGCGAAGGGACTCTTCGACCGGCACCGGCATCAGCGAGCGGTCGTTGCGCTCAATCGCCGCTTGAACACGGCCCCAAAAGTCAAAGGCGGGCGGTTCGTCCTTCCACTCGATCTCCTGTATTTCAGAGGATAAGGGCTGGCTGGGGTCAGCGAGCCTGAAAACGGTGCCCGGTTTGTACCCGCCACGGGTACCGCTAAGCACCCAACCGCCGCTGTCAAACGTGCCGAGGGCGGCAGCCTGAAACTCGATTTGAGCGCAGACTCCCTCTTCAAAACGGAGCAGCACCCGGAACCCGTCCTCGGCGTCCTGCCCTTCGACCAGGGCGCCAATGAAGAGCTGTGCGTAGACCGATTCCACGCGTGCATTGTGCAAGAGCAGCGCCTGATCGATCCAGTGACCGCCCCAATCAAAGAGCATGCCGCCACCGTAGGCTCGCTCGGAGCGCCACTGCGGCCGGAAACGCTCTGAGCCCCAAACCATCGCGCCGATCCCCCAGCGATTGCGTACGATCTTGAAGTCGCGCAGCGTCCCGATGTGACCGGCGTCGAGCGCCGCCTTCGCCTTGGTGAAGTACTCGTCCCCACGGCGGTTTTGATAAACACTAAAAAATCGTCCCGTCTCTATAGAAGCGGCGCGGATCTCCTCGGCCTCCTTGGAGTTCATGCACATCGGCTTTTCGGAGACGACATGCTTGCCGGCCTTCATGCTCTGTAGCGCGAGGGGCGCGTGCAGTGTGGTCGGCGTAACGATCACGACCAATTCCACCCGTTCATCGGCCAACATCTCTGCCGCGTCTTGATAGATCTGCACGCCTGAATGATCCGCCGCCGCCTGCTCGCGCGAGGCGGGCGTCGCGTCGCACACGGCGACGAGTTCGAACCCGTCGCGTTCCTGGGCATTACGCGCATGACTCGCGCCCTGCTTTCCGTACCCGATGACGCCTACACCGATCGACATCGCTCTCACCTTTTCTTTTCTAGATTTCTTGCCTAAGTTTACATGTGGGAACTACGCTTTGGCCCCCTGGACGTGGGCGACCAACTCTTCCGCATAAGCAAAGAGCGCGGGCGTGCCCCCCGTGTGCAAAAAGACGACACGTTCGTGGGGAGCTATTCGCCCCGTGCGAATGTGATCGACCAGACCCGAGAAACCTTTGCTTGAGTAGACCGGATCCAAGAGTATCCCTTCTCGAGAGGCCAGAAGCTGGAGCGCCTCCAGCCCCGCGTCGGAGGGCAACCCATACCCCGGGCCGACGTAATCGCACTGATTCACCACTTCGTCGACCTGCACACGCTCGGCAAGGCCCAGGATCTCGGCTGCGATGTTGGCAAGCTCTGCGATTCGCTCGGGGGGTTCATACGCCTCGTGGTCCGGACGCATCGGGTTGATACCCACCACCCGCGTCGGCAGTCCCAGCGCCTTCGCCCCAAGGTAGAGTCCAGCCTGCGTGCCGCCTTGAGAGGTTGAGTACACTCGATCCGGCGGCCCGCCTGCGGCGAGCATCTGCTCGACGATCTCGACAAAAGCGTTCACGTAGGCCACCGCCGCGAGTGCGAGCGTGCGCGTAGCTCCCATGCCTACAACGAACGGTTTGCGCCCTGCGTCACGCAACCTCTGCGCCAGCCCCTCTTTGGCTTGCGCCATGTTGGTCTCGGCCGGAACCATGTGAATGTGCGCGCCCATGAGATGGTCGACGAGGAGGTTCCCTTGAATTGGGGTGCTACGGGCGTCAGCTTTCACGACCAAGTGAGCCTCTAAACCTAATTTTGCAGCCGCGGCAGCCAATTGGCGAGAGTGGTTGGATTGCGATGCGGCGCCCTGTATGACCACATCGGCCCCTTGATGCACCGCCTCGCCCAATGTGAACTCAAGTTGGCGGCTCTTATTCCCGCCAAAGGCCAATCCGGTGCAGTCGTCACGTTTCACCCAGACGCGCGCCCCCCCAAGACTCTCAGTGAGTCGTCTACACTCATCGAGAGGTGTCGGCAGATGGGCGAGTGAGACACGGGGCACTGCTGCCAAGCGTTTTTTTAGATCCATCAAACGGTCATTCATCCGTCGTCATCCCTTCGCGTTTAAACGGAACTCTCTTCCGCCCATGCACGAGCCGCATGGTAATACCCCTCTACGGCGGCTTCGAGCTCAGAGACCGGCAGAGCCTCATTCACTTGGTGGGCAACAGCGAGTGGTCCGGGTCCCCAGATCACTCCGGGAATACCGCCTTCGTGAACGATGAATGTAAGGTCACAGCAGGCCGTGAAGCCCGACAACTCCCGCCCCCCCGCGGCTGCCCGACACGCCCGTACGATCGGATCGTCGAGATCGATGAGCACCGGTTCGAGTGAGCGCTGCTCCAACAGCTCCACCCGAGCCGCAGGGTAGCGCTCTTGGACTGAGCGCACGATCCGTTCAACCTGCTCCTTGGCTTCGGCTCCTGATTCGCCCGGCACGAGACGGCGGTCGATATGTATTCGACTCTCCGAGGGAATCACGTTGTGCGCCGTCCCACCCTCGATCAAGGTGACGGCTAACGAGGAGCTGCCCGTCCACGCTTCACGGCGCTGGGCGACCGACTCCGCTAACTCTTCGAGCTCGGTAATGAGCGCGGCCATCGGGTAGATCGCGTTCACACCCGACTGTGGACTGCTGGCATGTGCTGCCTTGCCGTGCGTCACCACCTCTAAGCGGACGGCGCCCTTGCTGGCGATGCACGGGACGAGCGAGGTCGGTTCGCCGACGATCGCGGCGCCGGCCAGACCCGCGCGTGCCTGTAGCCGGGTGCCGAGCCCGCCGCGCTCTTCGGCGCCGACAATCATGAGCTCCACCGCCGCATCGGCCGGCCACTCGTCATTAAGGGCCACGAACGCGCACACCATCGCCGCGACGCAGCCTTTCGCGTCGGTCGCCCCTAGTCCCACCACCTCGTCCCCCACTTGGGTAAGCGTGAAGGGATCGGAGTTCCAACGTTCGAGGCCGGAGGGCGGTACCGTGTCGACGTGACTATTAAAGATAAGGGGGGCCGCCTCCCCTTCCTCCGGGCCACTCCCTATCGCTCCGGAACCGATTCGACTCACGAGAGCCAACACGTCGTCCCCGTCAGAGCGCAGCTCGGAATGGATGCCAAAATCCCCCAGCCATTCGTGCAGGTACCTCAGCGCATCGGCTTCGGTATTCCCTTCCCAGGTGGGAATGGCGACCAACTCCCGCAAGAGAGGCAACACGCGCTTGCGTGCAGACTGAAGCGTCTCGCCCAACTGTCACCACCGCTTTCATTTGAATAAAGTCTCATTCCCGCTCGATCCATGTCTTCTCCACCAGCTTCCATATATCCCGCACCGAGGGGTTTGTGGTACAATGTCTTCTAAGACCTGGTAGAGGTGTGTTTTGCTGACAGGCTTAGTACAACTGACACTCTGGAGATAGGTGGCCTTCGGATTGGCGACAGCCACAGGTTCCAAACGGACCGCCGGCCGCATCTTGTGGACGTACATCTACCACTATCGCTACCGGTACCTCTTTGCCATCGCGGCGATCGCCGCCTCTGCCTATGTACAACTCCAGATTCCACCCCTTTTGGGTCGCTTCACCGACGAACTGCAGACCGGTGGGCTGGCTCCCGGAGATCCGCTGCGCTACGCAGCGCTCCTCGCCACCTTCGCGCTCGGTTTCGTCCTTCTTTATTGGACAGGCCTCGTCGTCCTGCACCAATCGGCACGTCGCTTCGAGTTTCTGTTACGCAACCGCCTCTTCGCACACTGGGAGAGCCTCTCCAAGGCGTACTACACCCATCACAGCATCGGCGACCTCATGGCCCACGCAACCAACGACGTAAACGCGGTACGTATGGGTATCTCGTCGGCCATCTCTCAATCGGTGAACGCACTCTTTCTCTTTGTCCTCGTCATTATTTTGAGTCTCGGAACAGTCGACACCCGACTCGCTGTGTACAGCCTGCTGCCGCTCCCTATTCTTTCGGTCATCATGGTGCTGTTACGTCCCCGTATTAAAGCGCGCTTTCGCGAAGTGCAAGCCGGCTTTAGCCACCTAACGGAGCGGGCCCAGGAGAATTTAAGCGGGATCCGATTGGTCAAAGCGTACGCGCAGGAGGGGTACGAGACTGAGCGCTTCCGCCAAGCCGCCCAATCGATCGTCGACCGCAACCTCCGCCTCACGCGACTGTCGGCCATAATCAACCCGACTGTTCAGCTCCTTGGGGCGGTCTCCTTCCTCATCTCCTTGGGGTACGGGGGAATTCGCGTGATGCGCGGCGATCTCACCTTGGGGCAACTCGTCGCATTCAACTCCTACCTCGTCATGTTGGTCGCACCTATGCAGCACGTTGGGCACGTGGTCGATATCACGCAGCGATCAAGCGCCGCGCTAGGCCGGATCACTGAGCTGCTGCAGGAGAAGCCCGACGTACGTAACGACCCGCATCCGGTCTCAGTCCGCCGACTTAAGGGTGCGATTACGCTGCACAATCTGCACTTCTCCTACCCCGACAATGTGAGCGCGCCTGTGTTGCAGGAGATCACACTGCGCATCGACCCAGGCCAGACTGTCGCTATATTGGGGAAGACCGGCTCCGGCAAGAGCACCCTCGTCAGCCTGCTTCTACGGATGTACAACCCGCCGCGCGGGAGCCTCTTTTTGGACCAACACGACATCATTGACATCCCGCTCAACCTCGTCAGACAGCAGATCGCGTACGTCCCTCAGGAACCGTTCCTCTTCTCCACAACGATCCGCGAGAACGTATCACTTGCATCCAACCGCTTCACCGACGACCAGGTGGAGCACGCGACGCGGGCCGCCCAGCTCTACGAGACGATCCTGGAGATGCCCGAGCAGTTTGAGACGATGTTGGGCGAGCGCGGCGTCACGCTCTCCGGCGGCCAACGCCAGCGGTTGGCGATGGCCCGAGCGCTCATTAAAGAGGCGCCGATCCTCGTGCTGGATGACAGCCTGTCCGCTGTCGATACACGTACGGAAGCGGCCATCCTCTCCAACTTTCGCGAGATGCGCGCCGGACGGACGACGATCATCATCGCCCACCGCATTTCGACCGTGCGCGACGCCGACCTCATCGTCGTCATGGACGAAGGCCGCATCGTCGAGCAGGGCACCCACGACGAGTTGTTAGAGCTTGGTGGCGCATACCGTGAGATTTTTGAGATTCAACGCAGCAGCGCGGACGAATCGGATCGAGGCCGAGAGGAGCGTCTCTCCCCGTGAAAGTACAGCGTAGCGACCTGTCAAACCTAGGACAAGTGCTCGCAATGGCGCTGCCGCATTGGCGCCTCTTTCTGTTGGCCGTGACGCTCCTCCTTGGAGGCGTAGCTGCCGAGATTGCCCAGCCTTACCTCGTGAAGCTGGCCATCGACAACTACATCAACGTTAAAAATCCTGATCCCGGTGGCCTGGAGTTGCTCCTCCTCGCCTACCTGGGCGTCGTGGTCTGTGCCTTCGCCCTCAACTACGGTCAGGCATACTTGTTACAGTACATCGGCCGTACCGTCATCTTTGATCTCCGGATGAAAGTGTTCACGCACCTGCAATCTCTCTCGCTGAGCTTCTTTGATCGCAATCCCGTCGGCCGACTGGTGACTCGCGTCTGTCACGACACGGAAGCGATCAATCAACTCTTTTCACAGGTGATCGTACAATCGCTACGCGACATCTTTGTGATCGCCGGCGTCCTCACTGTGATGTTTCAATTAGATACTCGGCTAGCCTTTTTAAGCATGGGAGTCGTGCCCGTCATCTTCTTTGTCTCGCACTGGTTTCGCAAGGCGCTACGCGAAGCGTACCGGGCCACCCGAGCCCACCTATCGACCCTCAACGCCTACCTTGCAGAGAACCTAGCCGGCATGACCACCGTCCAACTCTTCAATCGTCAAGCCATGCAGATGGGGCGTTTTCGCAAGATTAATCACGACTACCTTGAGGCGAACATCCGCGAGACGACACTGAATCAGACCTTTGGTCAAACCTTGGCGCTCCTTGGACAATTGGCCGTGGCGGCGCTCATGTGGTACGGTGGCGGAGCCGTATTGCAAGAGGCGGTGACGTTCGGTGTCCTCTACGCGTTCATCACGTACATCAAACAGCTCTTCCAACCCGTCAACCACCTGACACAACAACTGAACGTCGTGCAGTCCGCGATCGCCGCCTCCGAGAGGCTCGTCGACCTCCTGGATGAATCGCCTCAGGTAGCCGATCCCCCGTCCCCGCGTGCGCTTCCGCGGGTTCGCGGCGAGATTCGCCTCGAAAACGTCTGGTTTGCCTACGTCGATGAACAGTGGGTGTTGCGCGACATCAATTTGACGGTGCGCCCCGGTGAAACCGTCGCGTTCGTGGGGGCTACCGGCGCGGGAAAGAGCTCGATCATCAACGTAATCAGTCGGTTCTACGATGTCCAGCGCGGTCGCATCACCATTGACGGAATCGATGTGCGCGCAGTGCGTCAGGCGGACCTCAGGCGCCAGATCGCTGTCGTGCAGCAGGACGCGGTCTTACAGGCCGGGGATATCATGAGCAACATTCGCCTGGGAGAAGCCTCTATCACCGATGAGCAGATCGTTGCCGCGACACGGGCGGTCGGTTTGGAGGAGACGATTCTACGACTGCCGGGCGGGTACAGCGAGGTCCTTCACGAGGGGGGCCAGACGCTCTCCTCAGGCCAACGACAGCTCCTCTCCTTTGCTCGGGCCCTCGCCTTTGACCCTGCCGTCCTCGTCCTTGACGAAGCGACGTCACACGTCGACGCCGAGACCGAGGAGGTCGTCCAGGCTGCGGTGAAGCGTATCAGCCAGGAACGGACGACCTTGATCATTGCTCACCGTCTCTCCACCATTCGCCACGCCCATCAAATCGTCGTCCTCGACCACGGTCGCATCGTCGAACGAGGGACTCACGATGAGCTCATCGCCCTTGGTGGCTACTACAAGCGCCTTCACGACCTCTCGTGGCGCAACGAGCCTTCCCAAAGCCTTGATTGGAAAGAGGAATCGTCCCCGCGTTCGGCGAAGGGGTAAACGTACCACGGTTGAGTCCCTGCCTCAGGCAGGGAGCGGGGAACCCGGGCATCACTGGGGTGAATCGGCGGCCGGCTTACGACCGCGTAGGGTACTCTTTCCACCCGAACCCGTCAGCTAACCTCGCAAACCACGAAAGAGGGACACACTCTCCGTTCCGGCACCATCCTTCCCGCCGGTGTTTTCCATTGGTTCCCTCGTCAGTTGTTGTTACAAAGCGACTTCATCATCTCAGTTTAAACCGTTCGTAGAGGTTCCCCATCAGTCGCGTTCGACTCCGACTCTGGTACGCTTCCGGCGCCTTGTTTCTGCCTTTGTGACGACGCCGAAATCGATTGGGAGGGAGGTATGAACGATGATTCAATTCGAAGGAGCGACCAAAGAGTACCCTGGCGGCGTCAAAGCGCTGGGCGGTGTCGACCTGCGCGTTGAAGCAGGCGAGTTCATGGTGCTCATTGGTCCAAGCGGCTGCGGCAAGACGACCGCACTCAAGATGATCAACCGCCTCGTCGAGCCTACGCAAGGACGCGTACTCGTCGATGGAAAAGACGTACAAGACGTTAGCGAAGTCGACCTCCGCCGCAATATTGGGTACGTGATTCAGCAGATCGGACTCTTCCCGCACCTGACCATCGCCGAGAATGTCGGATTGGTGCCCAAGTTGAAGGGGTGGTCTGCCCAAAAACGCAACCAGCGGGTCGACGAGCTCTTGGAGCTTGTAGGACTCAATCCCGCCGAGTATCGCAACCGTCGTCCGAGAGCTTTAAGCGGGGGTCAACAGCAACGGGTCGGTGTTGCGCGCGCCCTGGCGGCCGATCCACACATCATTCTGATGGATGAGCCCTTTGGCGCCACGGACCCCATCACTCGCAAGCAACTTCAACTCGAGCTTAAGCGGATCGAAGGCCGCGTCAAAAAGACGATTGTCTTCGTCACGCACGACATTAGTGAAGCCCTCATGCTGGGAGACCGCATTTGCCTGATGCGCTCGGGGAAGATCGAACAGCTCGGCACCCCGGAAGAGCTGCTTTTCAAACCGGCAGATGCGTTCGTTACCGACTTTATAGGCGACTCTGCGAAAGCAGAGCGGCTCCTCTACATGAGAGTGAAGGATATCGCAGGAAAGCTTCCAGCCGGCTTAAAGGAGAGGGACGCAGGAAGCGCTCTACCCTGCCTCGCCCAGGACGAGCGTCTCCTCGATATCATGGAGACGCTGGGTGATATAGCACGGCGAGGCAGTGCTCAGGGCTTCCTTTCTGTCGACGAGAAGGGCAAACCGACCGGGTATGTGGGCTACCGTGAGCTCGTTAACCTTTTAGTGGACGTGCTCGGCGAGACCGATCCGACCCAACAAGGCAAAGCTCAGCTCGCTTGAGGAGGCTTAGCCATGAATTATCTCTTCAACAACCTAGACACGGTGTGGGTACACGCTATCGAGCACGTGCAAATCACAGCGATAGCAGTGGGGCTCGCTATTCTCATTGGTGTGCCCTTAGGCATTTTTGTCACCCGAGTCCCTCGTCTCGAACCGTACGTCCTTGGCATCGCGGGGATCTTTTACCTAATCCCAAGTCTCGCGCTGTTTGCGGTGCTCATTCCGATAACAGGTCTCGGGAGCGAGCCGGCGATCATCGGCATCGTACTCTATGCACAACTGGTCCTCATCCGCAATACGGCCGTCGGAATCAACAATACCGACGCGGCGCTCATCGAGGCCGGCAAAGGGATGGGTATGACCAACCGGCAGATTCTATGGCAATTGCAATTCCCCTTGGCGCTGCCAACCATCATGGCAGGAATTCGAGTCGCGACCGTGATGTCCATTGGTGTGGCCAGTATCGCTGCGTACTTAGGCGTCGGTGGGTTGGGCGTCCTCATCTTTCGCGGGATGCAATCGCTACACACTGAGATGGTCGTGGCGGGGGCGCTCCCTGTCTCTCTCATGGCTATCGTTGTCGAACGACTTATCGTCCTCTTAGAGCTCCGACTACAGCGAAACCGTACGTACGTCAAGGCTGCGCAGGAAGGTCCAGAGCAGGCCACAGCCGCCTAGCGTGAGCGCATTGGCGGTCTGAAAGGAGGTTCAGGCGTGATTCAGTACATGGTCGAGAACTCGGACCTCATGATCATGCTTATCAAAGACCACATGTACATGACCGGGGTGGCCATCGCGCTCGCGATCCTCATCTCAGTCCCCGCAGGGATCGTAGCCACCCGCTGGCAACGGAGCGCGTTTTGGGTGATCTCACTGGGAAGCCTTGGACAGACGATTCCCAGTCTCGCCCTTCTCGGTCTCCTCATGCCGTTCTTCGGCATTGGACTCCCGGTAGCGGTGGCCGCCTTGACGATTCGGGCGATCCTCCCGATCCTGATCAACACCTGTACAGGGATCGCAGGGGTTGACCGCTCGATTATCGAGGCAGCTCAAGGGATGGGAATGAGCAAGGGGCAGATCCTCACGCAAATACAACTCCCGCTCTCGTTCCCGTTGATCATCGCCGGAATCCGTACGGCCACAGTCCACTGCGTCAGCATCGCCACGATGGCAGCATTTGTCGGTGCCGGCGGGTTAGGCGAGCTGATCTTTCAAGGGGTATGGTCCGGCCGAGCGGTGTACCTTTTGGCCGGAGCGGTACCCGCGGGCGTCCTCGCGATCGGACTGGACTGGCTCCTTGGGCGCGTGGAAGGTCGTCTAACGGCGCGCACGACCTGAGGTCGCAAGGGGTGTTCCGCCCGCAAAACCGCAAACCACGATTGACAAGTTGAAAGGAGATCGCACATGTTCCATCGCAAAGCGTACTTTTCAAACACGAGTAAGCTGATGGTGATTTTAGGGCTTACGCTGGCGCTCGCGCTGAGTGTGACGGCGTTCGCCGCTGCACAAAAGCCCAAAGTGACAATTGGATCCAAAAACTTTACCGAGAGCTACCTTCTCGGAGATATCGCAACCGAACTGTTGCGTGCGCACGGTTACGAGGTTGAGCACAAGGCCGGCTTGGGTGGCAACTCGGTCATCTTTCCGGCGATTCAGCGGGGCGACATCGACATCTACCCGGAGTACGCCGGCACGGCCTACCTCGTCCAACTAGGGCGGGAGTTTGAGATTCCGATGCGACTCGACGACATCCTTGACACTGTGGTTAAGGAGATGGATGAGCGCTTCGATTTAGAATTCATGCCCACTCTCGGCTTTAACAACACGTACGTCTTTGCCACCACAAAAGAGATGGCCGAGAAGTACAACTTGGAGAAGGTCTCGGACCTCATTCCCATCGCCAATCGCTTCTCATTAGGTGGCTCGATAGACTTTATGAGCGATCGCCCCGATGGGATTCGCGGCGTCGAAGACGTGTACGGCATGAAGTTTAAACGCAACCGGCCGATGGACTCTTCACTCATCTTCCGGGCCTTGCAGCTGGGGCAGGTCGACCTCATCGTCGCATTCGCGACCCATGGACAGATCGCGGCGATGGACCTCGTGACGCTAGAAGACGACCGCGGGGTCTTCCCGTCGTACCACGCAAGTTATGTGGCGCGCAACGACCTCTTTGAGCAAGAGCCCGAGATTCGCTCGATTTTGATGAAGTTGCACAATGCGTTGGATGAGAAGACAATTGCCGGACTCAATTACCGAGTGGACGGAGATCACGAAGAGCCCAGCGACGTCGCCCGCGACTGGCTCCTTCAAGAAGGACTCATCTCCGAGTAAACGTAAAGCTCCCACGTGCGCCAAAGAGCGACCAGGCCCATGCTCGTCCAACTGGGCCTTGGTCGCTCTTCGCTTTTCCGTCTCGAAATTGCGCACACGGCGGGTGACGTGCCTGGACGCGCAGCCGCGCTACCGTCCCATAAAGGCCCTAGCCCACAGCAGCGCGATGGTCACCGAGACCAGAAGAACACCGATAGCAACCGTCTTCCCCATTCCTCGTTGCCGCTCGCTCATTCTTTCACTCCTTCGGCCAAAACGGCTGCGGCAACCTCTTCGCCTTGGCGAACGCAATCAGGAACGCCAATACCGTGAAACGCCGCTCCCGTCGCGTACACCCCGGGCAGCGCGTAGAGGGACTCCTCGATTCGCCTAACCCGATCCAAGTGACCCACATTGTACTGCGGCATACCCAACGGCCAACGGTAGACCAACGTCCGAGCAGGCGCCTCTCTGACACCCATCGTACGCTCAACCTCGGTGCGCGCAGCCCGAATGAGTTGTTCGTCATCCCAGCCGGTGACGTCCTCTCTCCCCGCCTTACCAAAGTGTAGGCGCAACACCACCGTGTCGAGGTCACTCACATGACCCCATTTGTCACTCGCCCATGTGCACGCCGTCACCGGTCCTCCGTCCGATCGCGGCACGATGTATCCCGTGCCGTTTAGCGGGCCGGGGACAGCGCTCTTTGGGTATACGAGAATCGCGCCTGCAACCGAGGCGTACTCTATCGAACGCAACGCTTCGGCCGCCTCCGGCGCTAACCCGTGCAAAAGGCGGGCCTGTACGTAGGTCGGTGTCGTGAGAACAACGGCGTCCGCGGCGATTACACGGCCATCCTCCAGACTCACTCGGTAGCGGGCCGGTGTGGCGCCTTGTGCATCGCCCCGCAGAATCTCCCGGACGCCTACACCGAGGAGGAGCTCCTGGTCGTGTAGCGCCGCGACCAATGCGTCGATTAGGGTACCCAGTCCTCCGTCTAGGGAGACGAAGGGGGACTCAGCCGCGCCAGTGGTCTGACGAGGCGTCTCGGGCGCTCCCTTCTTTTGGGCTAGGGCCGCCTTTAAGAGACCGCCGTGCTCCTTCTCCATACTCCGTAGTTGAGGAAAGGTCGCCATCACACTCAGCCGATCGATGTCGCCGGCGTAGATCCCGGAGAGCAAGGGCTCTGCCAAGCGCTCGAGCGCCTCTTCACCCATCCGCCGTCGCACAAACGCTCCGAGAGACTCGTCCCCCTCGGGTGGGCTTGCCGGAAGCGTGTAATCGCCGAGGAGCCGCAGCTTCCCCTCCATGGAGAAGAGGGGACTCTCAATGAAAGGCTCAAGACGCGTCGGGACAAGAAAAGAGAGGCCCTCGGGCAATGGCAGGAGCTGTCCATCCCAACGAACAAACGCCCCGCTCTTTTTGGTCGGAACCAGCTTGTCGCCGATGCCGAGTCGGCGACATAAATCCGTCGCCCACGGCTTGCGGCGCAGTAAGGCGTCAGGTCCAAACTCCAAGACGAGCCCGTCTTCTTGCAACGTGCGAACTTTGCCACCCCAAAGGCTCTCCTGCTCCACAACCGTGCACGAGAGACGCACGCCACGCTCCTTTGCTTGGGATGAGAGCGCGTACGCCGCGCTTAGGCCGGTGATTCCTCCGCCGATGACCGTAACGCGTAACATGTTATGCCCTCTGTCCTGTCGGTTGTGAGGCGTAGCGACGGACGACGCGGGTGAGCGCGTCGACAAACGCCGCGTGATCGTTGGGCGACGCCGTCCGCTCCAAATGCATGCCCAACTCCTTGGCCTTCTCGACGGCCTCGACGTCGATGTCATAACGCACCTCGAGGTGGTCGCTGACGAATCCGACCGGACAGACGAGCACCGACCGGACCCCGGAATCTCGCAACTCCTCCAATTTCTCCAGTACATCCGGCCCCAGCCAGGGCTCACCGGTATGGCTCGCGCTCTGATAGGCGAAGTGCCAGGAGTGTACTCCCGCCGCGGCACTGATCGCCTCAGACGTCTGCAGGAGCTGTTTGGGATACGGATCGTCCCATTCAAGGATGCGCTCGGGGAGGCTGTGCGCAGTAAAGACGGCGTGGACCTGGGACCGCTCGCTCTCATCGAAGCGAGCCAGGGCCTCTTTGACCCGGTCGGCCATAAAATCGATGTAACCCGGCTCGTCCCACCACTGATGCACGTCGATCAACTCGATCCCGTGCTCGGTCGCTCGCTCGCGCGCCGTTCGCAGGTACTCCCCCACACTCATCTTGGAGTATTGGGGTGTCAACACCATCGCCACGGCCCGCCTAACGCCATCGCCCGCCATGGTATCAACCGTATCAGCAATGTACGGATGCCAATGCTTCATCCCGACGTAGACGCGGTAGTTTGGCCCACTGCCGCCCTGGGCGTCGCCCTCACCGTCGTTTAAGCGCGCTTGCATCGCCTCTGCGACCGCAAAGGTGATTCGGTTGAGCTGCGAGCCGCCGATTTGCTCGTAGCGCCCCACCAAGTCCGCCAATTGCTCCTCCGAAGGCTTACGACCCCTGCGGATATGCGTGTAGTACGCCTCGACATCCTCGATGTTGTCCGGGCTGCCGTAAGCCATTAAAAGAACGCCAGTCAGGTCGCTCATGTGCGTGCCCCCTCGTAGGTATATTCATGCACGGTATCGACCACACGTCTTAGCGTGTCGACGTTGGTCTCGGGCAGCACCCCGTGTCCCAAGTTAAAGATGTGTCCCCGTCGCCCTTCGGCCCGGTCCATGATCTCCCGCGTGCGCTCGAGGAGTCGGTCGAGCGGGCCGAGGACCAGGTTGGGTTCGAGATTTCCTTGGACCGCCGTCTCATACCCGACGCGCCGCCACGCCTCGTCGAGAGGGACTACCCAGTCAACTCCGACCACATCGGCCCCGGCGTCGCGCAAGTGGACGAGGAGCTCACCTGTGCCGACGCCGAAGTGAATCTTCGGCACCTCCAGCGAATCGACGCTTTCGAAAATCTTCTTGCTGTAGGGTAGCACAAACTCTTGGTAATCCGCCGGGCTCAGGCAGCCCGCCCAACTGTCAAAGAGTTGAATCGCAGCGGCGCCTGCCTTTACTTGGGCTTTGAGGAACGGGATCACGATCTGACACAGCCGCTCCATCAGTGCGTACCACACGTCGGGAGTAGCAAACATCATGCGTTTCACTTCGTGGAACTTGCGCGTAGGGCGCCCTTCGACCAAGTAGCTCGCTAGAGTGAACGGACCGCCGGCAAAGCCGATGAGCGGTACCTTCAACTCGTCCTTGAGGATGTTCACCGTCTCGATGACGTACGGGACATCCTCTTCCGGCACGAGGGGTCTCAGCCTCTCCACACCGGCCTGGTCCCGAATCGGCCGGTCAATCACCGGGCCTATGTTTGGCTTGATCTCAACGTCGACCCCAGCTTCGTGGACGGGGACCATGATGTCCGAAAAGAGGATGGCCGCATCAACGCCGAGTTGCGTCACGGGCAACATCGTTACTTCTGCGGCCACCTCCGGATGGCGGCAGATCTCCATCAAAGAGTACCGCTCTCTGATTTTGCGATACTCAGGTTGATACCGCCCGGCCTGCCGCATGAACCAAACTGGCGTCCGATCGACCGACTCCCGTCGACACGCTCGTAAAAAACGGTCCTCCAAAAGACTCTCCTCCAAAGAACCTTGAAATGTTTCGCACGCGCGGTAAACACAGTCGGTAATCCCGACTGCGCTTACCCACTCAATCTCCATTCGGTACAGGGCACCTGCGAACCTGTTTCTAAGGTGTCCCGTCTTTTGAGGACAGATGTCACCTTGACAGTTACGCTTCCTCTGCTTCCAGGATAAGGGGTCCGTACGGCGCCGCCCGGAGAATCGGCGCGTACGCGTTGTACAATACGTGGTCATCCGTATCCCGCACGATTCGCCACAGCTGTGTAAGCATCTCTTTCACTTTATCCTCGTATGCGGGATTTCCCGCGAGATTATTCATTTCATGCGGATCTTCGTCAAGGTTATACATCTCGTCGAAATCGAACCCGTTGAGGCAATACTTCCAGGATCCGTCCCACAACACCCTTTGGGTTAATCGGTAGCGCGTCCCGAAGTACTCGGCGTAACCGATTCGGTACGTGTCCGACTCGCCAGCCGGGTCCCGCAAAGCCGGAGCAAAACTCCTCGAATCAGGCACACTGATGGTTGGAGCGTTCACCAACTCGAGGAGCGTTGGCGCCAAATCGTGCAGTCCTACCCTGGCGGTAGAGACTTCCCCCCGCGCAATCCCCGGCCCCGACACAATCAAAGGAATGTTGTACACTTCCTCATACCCCGAGTAATTCTTGGTGTATAAACCGTGAGCGCCAAGGAGTTCGCCGTGGTCGCTCGTCATGACCACGATCGTGTCGTCTATCTGGCCAGTCTCCTCGAGAAGTGTGATCAACCTGCCAAACATGGCGTCAATCTCGCTGATAAGCGCGTAGTAGCAGGCCGCCGCTTCCCGTTTCTCCTCGACGGTCATATCCGCCCACGTCCCTGAGACCTTGCGGTAGATGCCTGGACGCCCCTCCAAGTCGTCAAAGACGTTCGGCGCCAAGGGAATCTCGTCGACGTTGTACCTCTGCATACTCTCCTCCCCGGGCACGAAGGGATCGTGCGGCTCGATGAGGCTCACCATGCAACACCAAGGTTGCTCTGACCCGGTCGACTCTCGCAAATACTCCTCGGCCATCGAGGTGACGATCCCCATGCGCCGCTCCTCGGGAGGCTGGGTGGTGACACCGTACAGGACCGACTTGCGATAATAGGGAGGCAGGTTATTGTGGCGCACCTTGACGTACTCGCGGCGGCTGTCGCCGGAGAGGCGTCGAGCGTGCTCTTCGTAGAGCGGACTGCCCATGGTACCGTCGACACTCCAGCCGAACCGATCCATGTCACCACTGCGCTCCACGTGCCACTTGCCGAAATACGCCGTATGGTAGCCGACGTCCCGCAGGCGCTCTGCCCAATGAGGCTTCTCTGTGCGCAAACAACTTTGGTCAGGGTCGACGCAGTGGGTCACATCGGTCACCCCGTGATTGTGTGGCAACAGCCCCGTCATCAGGCTCGCCCGAGCTGGCGAACAGACTGCGTTTGGAGTGTACGCATGCGAAAATCGGACTCCCCGCTCGGCCAACCGATCAAGGTTAGGGGTTTGGCAGGGGTGTTGGGGATCCAGGACTCGCCCTTGCATCTGATCCGTCATGAGAAAGAGAATGTTCGGCCGCTTCTCCGCCACGTTTTAAACCTCCCGAAATTACTCGTCCAACACTTAGTTCTGCTTTCTCCGCGGGGAAAAATTGCTCCTGCGGCCGCCGTAGACGGAGCTCCGAGAGGAGTGGCTCGCTGCCACGCAGAAGGGGTGCCCTCATGATCCAGGCACACACGCCTACCCAAAAACTAAGGCGACTCCTAGTCCTCTTTGGTCCCATATTGGTCACCCAGGTCGCACTCTCAGCGATCAACTTCGCCGATACGATCATGGCCGGTCGCTACGCGCCGGTGGACCTTGCCGGCGTCGCGATCGGGGCGAGTCTATGGATGCCTGTCGCGACCGGTGTCACAGGGATTTTGATGGCGCTCACTCCGATCGTTGCCCAACTGACCGGCGCGAAACAATACAACGAGATTCCCCACGCGATCGTACAGGGGGTCTACCTCACCCTCATCCTCGCCATCGCCGTCGTAGGCCTTGGAGCCCTAGTCGTCCCGCCTCTCTTGGACGCCATGGACCTGGAACGTGTGGTGCACGGCGTCGCAGAGCGCTACCTGGGAGCGCTTGCCTGGGGCATTCTCCCACTCTTTATTTACACCGTCCTTCGCAGCGTGATCGACGCCCATGGGCAGACCCGCATCACGATGGTGATCACGCTGCTCTCGCTGCCAATTAACCTGTTACTCAACTATGCGCTGATCTTTGGCGCATGGGGCATGCCTCGACTCGGAGGTGTCGGCGCCGGGTACGCCTCAGCCTGCACGTACTGGCTCTCCGCCGTCATCGCCGCGTGGGTGATGGTACGCCTCCCTCCGTTCGCTGACTACCAGGTACTGCGTCGCCGCTATTCACCCTCTCTAAGGGCTTTGAGAGAACAGCTTAGCATCGGTATCCCCATTGGACTGGCCATCTTCCTCGAGGTGAGCATCTTCTCCGCGGTTGCACTCTTGATGAGCCGTTTCGGTACATTCGCCATCGCAGCCCATCAGGCGGCCATCAGTTTCGTCTCACTCCTTTATATGGTCCCGTTAAGCATCTCCATGGCGCTCACCATTGCAGTCGGCTTTGAAGTAGGCGCCAAACGACCGCGGGAAGCAGCGCACTACAGTTACCTTGGGATTGCCGCCTCCGTCTTGATCGGGCTGGGCTTCTCCATGGGTCTGCACGCCTTTAATCGACCGATCGCGGCGCTCTACACCGCGGATTCTGAGGTGATCGGCCTCATACAGCGCTTCTTACTGCACGCTATCTTCTTTCAACTCTCCGACGCCGTCGCCGCGCCCATACAGGGATCGTTACGCGGGTACAAGGACGTAAAGGCCGTCCTCTTCCTCGCCCTCCTCGCGTACTGGGTGATCGGCCTCCCCATGGGCCATGGGCTCGCCACGTCCACCGCGTTGGGACCTTTCGGTTACTGGATCGGTCTCATTGCCGGGTTAGGCATCGGCGCCATCGGTCTCTCCTGGCGACTGCGCCACACCCAACGTCTACACACCGCGCAATTTGGAGGTGTTCGTCCTCGATGAACACATCACAGAGGCCACGCAGCAAGGCCGCTGCTCGGGCTGAAGCCTACAGCGGCCTCCACGCCGCTGGTGCGACACGCTTCCCCTTTCCTATCGAAGGACGCATTCCCAACTTTGTCGGAGCGGAAGCCGCAGCGAAGCGGCTGCGTCAACTGCCCGTGTATACGCGGGCTCGAGCGATCAAAGTGAACCCTGATGCGCCCCAGCTCCCGGTGAGGGCCATGGCCCTCAAGGACGGCAAAGGCCTTTACCTGCCTGCGCCACGACTTCGCAGCAGTTTTTTGTGGATTGACCCGGCAGACGTTCCCCCGGGTGAGGAGCGGCGTGCCGCAAGCCTCTCACACGCCCACGAGTATGGGACTGAGATTACGATCGAAGAGTTTACCGCTCGCATCGGAGGAGAGACCACGATCGATCTCATCGTGACGGGCTCTGTCGCGCTGACGCGCCGGGGCGCCCGTGCGGGGAAAGGTGAAGGGTACTCCGACTTGGAGTATGCGCTCCTGCAAGAGCTGGGTCTGCCGCACGTGCCGGTCGTCAGCACGGCGCACCCGGCCCAAATCGTCTGCGACATGGAGGTCGACTCCCACGACCTCTCCGTTGATATCATCGTCACGCCCGACGAAGTGATCGAGACCAACACGCCGTACCCCAAACCGACGGGGATCGACTGGGAGGCCCTCAGTGATGAGCGCCTGGAGGCGATGCCCGTCCTCCAAGAGCTCCGCCGTCACCGCTGGGAACGACTCACCGTCCCTGAGATCATTGCACCTAACCTCCGCATCCTCTTTGTCGGCATCAACCCCGGCCGAATGAGTGCGACGAAAGGTCACAACTTCGCCGGGCCCGGCAATCACTTTTGGAGGCTCCTCCACGAATCCGGCTTGTCGCCGAGGGAGTTCGCTCCAAACGAAGAGCGTCGACTCCTCGAGCACGGGCTGGGGATTACCAACATCGTCACGCGCGCCTCGCGCTCCGAAAGCGATTTGACATGGGACGAGCTCGTTGCAGGGGGAGTCGAGCTGCGGCGCACAATCGACGCCTACACGCCACGCGTTGTGGCTCTTTTGGGCAAGAACGTGTACAGGGCCTTTGCGGGCCTAAGCCGCTCGGCGCGCGTCGAGTGGGGGTTGCAGGGTCAGTCATTTGGGGAGGCCCTCGTCTACGTCGCCCCAAATCCGTCCGCGCGCAGTACCATTCCCTACAAAGAGCGCCTCGAGCACTTTCAAGCACTCGAGGCGCTTTGATGAAGCCGCTTATTTATGAGGGTTGCGGCGCCTGGACGATCACCTTCCGCCTCCAGCGACCACTGGCGTAATAGATATAGTTCAAAATCGTGCCGAGGATGGTGCTCAGTGTAATCGACCACCAGGCGCCGCTCACTCCCCAACCGAGTTGGTAGGCGAGGTACGCGGCGAGCGGCAACCGGACAAACCAAAGCGTCACGAGCGTAATGAGCATCGAAGCGAACGTATCGCCCGCTCCCCTGAGGACTCCCGTGAGCGTAAACATCGCGGCGAGCGGAATGTAGTTGAGTCCGACGATACGCAGGTACTTGGAGCCTTCGGCAAGGACTCCGGGATCGTTGGTAAACACCTTGATGAGGATGCCCGGACTTAAAATCGCCACCAACGTCATCACGCCCGTAATCGAGAGCGTTGCCACCATGCTCCATCGTAGAATCTCTTTGACCCGCTCGAACTTGCCTGCCCCCAAGTTCTGCCCCACCAAGGCGCTGACTGCCAACCCTATCGAGAGCGCCGGCAAAAACGCGAACTGATCGAGGCGCGCCGCCGCGCCAAAGGCCGCGACGACCGTGGGGCCAAAGGTGTTCACAATTGACGTGACGATGATCATGCTAAACGAGACGACGGCCGATTGAGCCGCTGCGGGTAGTCCGATCGTGAACAACTTCGCGGCCAATTCCCCAATGAGGCGCCACTCCTCGCGCTTGGAGGGGATCAAGTCGGTCTCGTGCATGAGGTAGCGTACCGTCAGGATCGCGGAGAGCGTTTGCGAGACGAGCGTAGCCAGGGCTACACCCCGTATTCCCAGAGCGGGGACCGGACCAACGCCAATGATGAAGATCGGATCGAGGATGATGTTAAGGGTCGTCGCATACGCCAAAAAGCGCAATGGCGTCCGTGAATCCCCGAGGCCGCGCAGGATGGAGCTGAGCACATTGTACAAGAACATCGGTAAGAGCCCGATGAGGAAGATGCCCAAGTAGTCCGCGGCCGGGCCCAAAATCTCCGGAGGAGTGCGCATCAATTGCAGTATGTCGACGCGAAAGACGACTCCGACCGCAGATGAAAGGATGCCCAACATTGAAACGAGCACGAGCGAGTTGGCGATCGTCCTACGTACGCGCACTTCGTCGCGCGCCCCTCGATACTGTGAGACCATCGTGGTGGTTGCCATCGTGAGTCCCATGATAAGCGCCACCAACCCAAAGATGATCGGAAAGCTGACGGAGACGGCGCCGAGCGCCGCCGGCCCGATAAAGCGCCCTACCCAGAAGCTGTCGACAGTGTTGTAAAGCGCCTGGAGCAGGTTACCTAAGAGCATGGGCCACGAGAAGAGGACGATGTGCTGCAAAATGCTCCCTTCTGTGAAATCGCGCATATGGCGCCCACCTGATGTCGGTGCGCCCCTCATGTGATCCTTGGACATAAGCCATGCCTCCGACGACTGTAAAATGCTAAAAAGACGCTATGAGATGCTGCGAAACGAGTAGCCCCATTCCAGATCGACGACGTTCTCAAGCGGCTCGCCCTTGAGATAACGCTCAAGGTTGCGCAAGAAAATCGCCGCGGTACGCCTGGGGTGCATGGGACTGTTCCCGGAGGTGTGCGGCGTGATCAGCACATTCTCCATCTTCCACAACGGACTCTCGGTTGGCAGGGGTTCTTGAGAGAAGACATCGAGTCCGGCCCCAGCCAGCCGACCCGAACGGAGCGCGTCAACCAGGGCCGGCTCGTCAATCAACGAGCCACGTCCGATGTTGATGACGTATGATCCAGGTTTCATCGACTCAATACGCTGCCGGGAGAGGATCCCGCGCGTCGCCTCGGTACCGGGTAGGCAGAGCACCAAGAAGTCGGCCGCCTGCACCACTTTGTCGGTCTCCTCAGGCCCGTACAACGCCACGACAAAGGGAGGACTCGTTCCCCTTCGCCGTCGCATGGCGACCACTTGCATCCCAAAGGCATGCGCTCGGCGCGCCACCTCCGTGCCGATGTCTCCAAGCCCCAAAATACCTACCGTCTTTCCAAAGAGCTCGCCGAGCGGACCGGGACGGACCCACTCAGACCTCGCTTGGTTGCGCACCGTCACCCCAAGCTTGCGCGTGAGGCCTAACATGAGCGCCAGGACATGCTCGGCAATTGGGATGCCGAAGCACCCGCTTGAGTTGGTGATCGTGATCCCCCGCTCCCGTACGAGGTCTGAGCGCACAAAGCGGTCGGCGCCGGCCGTCGGAATGTGAATCCAACGGACGTTTCGCGCCCGCTCGAGCTGTTCCTGGGACGGAGAGCCAAAGACGATCTCGGCGTCGGCCAACGCCTCATCTTGCTCCTCGCGGCTAGGACAAGCCACATCAGCCTGCGGCGCCAGAGCCCGAATGGCGGCGAGCTCCTCCTGAGGCACTTGGGAGTAAAGAATACAAAGGTTAAGGCGTGTCACTGCTCATTCCCACCTTTCTTTTCCGTATCACGATGTGTGGCAATCATAGCGACATAATCCCCAGCCCACACGGTGCCAAAGCGGCGCAAGGCCCAAATCTCGCCGCCTGTGGGCGCGCGAACTTCGGCGAGCACACGACCAAAGGGGTCGACGACCGTTCCGAGTAGCTCGCCACCCCCAACGCGCTCCCCGACATGGCGCACCCTTGACCGAAAGAGACCGCTCGCCTCGGCGTAGACCAGACGCGTCCGGCGAGCGGCTCCAACGACCGGCGGCTCAGGAGAGCCCGGTAAATTCCCTTGAAGTCGCGCCATGCTCCACAGTCCACGCACGTACGCCTCAACGTCCTCGGGGAGGCAGCCCCCTCGACCCGTCACCTCTGCTCCCACGGTCGGAATGCCGGCGAGAGCGACTGCGCCGTTTAGCGTCTCCTCGCGAGAGGCGATCTCCCACAGGCGGGCAAAGCCAAAGTGGCGGGCCGCTTCTTCCGAGCGAGCGCGGGCGCCGTTCTCCACGGCCCGGAAACCGACCATGCGAGCGTATTCACACTCAACGCTCCCACTGTGTAAATCGATAAACAGGTCAGCAGGTGTGAGTATCTGTTTAATCCATTCTAAAAGTTTAAACGCCAGGCGCTCAGTCGGCAGTCCATCCGGCCGTCCAGGAAAGACACGAGCTAAATTGAGACCATCCATCGACGGCGGTGACGCGCGACTCATCGCCAAATAGGCAGGCGGATTGCAGATCGGCAATCCTATTAGTGTGCCGGAGAGCTCCGCGGGATTCACGTCGGCAAAAAACTGCCGTATCGCTTCCATCCCTTCAAACTCGTCACCGTGGACGCCCGCCACAGCGAGGAGCGTGGGGCCGGGACGCGGACCCCTGATGACGAGCGCCGGCAGGTCAAAGGGTTGAGCCAGTCCCGGCAGAGCCTGCAACCAGAAGCGGCGCTTCTCTCCCGGCCGGACATCTTCGACTCGAAACGACTCGATCAGAACATGGGATAACTCCACAGCTCGCTCCTCCCTTACGCCGGGAGGCGAAATTCACTCAGACCAACCAAGTTTCATCTCAAGCTCGTTGAGTTGCGCGTTGAGCGTCCTCATCTCGGTCTTGGCTTTGTCGAGGACGAAGCGGAGGTACTTCCGCTCGTCGTCGTCGGCGTCCGCAAAAGCCTCGTTAGCCGTACGATAGGCGTCGAGCGCAAAGTCGATTTTGCTCCGCAACTGATCGATGGACTCCTCAAGATGACGCCTGGGATCGACCACATCGTCAGCCACGGCATCCAAGTACCACTGGGGCGCCTCGAGCGCGCCAAACTCCACTCGAATCAAGATATCGTCGTCCCGCAACGCCAGCTTCTCGATAAAGGCAACCGGGTGATTCACCGACTCGCCATCGATCTCCGCACGAAATGGGACGCGCGGCCAAAGCCGCGCACCGGGTGACAGTGTCACGGCAACGGTCGCACCCTCGAGTTCGCGCACAAAGTGCACGTGGTCCAACCGCCCCGCCAAAAACGACAGAATGGGTACCATCATCTGGTCGCCCATACTCATGGCCAACTGGCGCAGAACGTTCAACTTTACCTTGCGATCCACTCCGATCAACTCCTGCTCCTTGAGGTTCCGGTCGGAGCGGTCCGGTTCCTCTTTCGTCGGCCAGACCCTTATTCAAAGACGATCATCGCGTGCCCGTCGACTCGTTCGAGAGTGACGTGGACGCGCTCCTTGTCGTACTCCCAAGGGACCGGCTCGTTGCCCGGCGCAAGGTACACGTTTGTCGGCGCCTCTGGGAGTGATAGGGCGACGTTTACATTGTGAAGAGGGATCCGTTCTACCACAAGATTGAGCTCGCTATAGCGCGCCTCAGGGATGTAGTGCAGTAGGTGAACGACGGTCCGTCCCTTCATCTCTTGGCGCGTCACGCTCACCTGTGCAGTGCTGGGTGCCCCCACCTGAATCAACGGGTCGGGGAGGAGAATCGCAACCGCATTGAGGAGCATCTGTCGCACCGCTTCGGCTCCGTGACGGCCGTAGCTGGCGAAGACGGGATGTGCGAAGTAGATGCAGTTCCCACGACGCACCGCGCCCGGGTCGTCGGTGGGTTGGTGCGGAGGTGAATGAAAATGAGATGTGAAGTGCCGCCAGCTCCTGTTGAAGTACGGCTCCCATACGATGGCGAGCGCTTCACTCTCGCCGTTAGCGCGCACTCGCACGCCCCTGTCGTACATCACGTGCTGCGTTGGCCGAACCTGGTCCGCCAGGGGGCCCTTCGCCTCGAGGTAATCCGGGGAGTACTCCGACTCGCCTAGGTACTCGACGCCGAAATGATCGAGCGCAAAGCCTTGTCGATCAGGACGCAAGCCTGAGGTGTGAGAGGCCAACACACAGCCTCCCCGCTCGATGTACTCCGCTACTCTCTGCGCGTGCTCCTCGTTGAGCAGAATCTTGTCGGGCAGCACAAGCAAGCGATACGCATCCCAATCCATCTCAAAGTCGACCACGTCAAACTGGTAGTGCGCCTCCTGTAACAGACGCATCGCGCCGCGAGCCGATGAGTCGACGCGGGCGTCTTCGAGGCCCAGGGCCTCCGGCGTGACCACGGCTATCTCCGTGAGGGGGCGCGCGCCGATACACCACGGCTCTTTCGCGGCGACACTCCGGTACACCCCAGCGATGAGATCGTACGTCGCTGGATCGAGTGCGCCGTTTGGGTGCAACTGATCTCCGACAGAGCATCGGGCGCCATGAGCCAGCGCGCTGAAACAATCGTACTCTAGGGCCACCTGGGGCTTAAAACCGCCAAAGTCCGCCCAAGACTTTTGAAACTTCCCCGTCATCCCCAGATACGGCATACCCAGCTTGCGGGCGTAGCGCACGGTCAACGGAAAGTGATCGTATCCCCAACTGGCGGTGGGCAGAGACTCCAGCTCAAGGTGCGTGTACGCGTCAAGCGAGCTGCGTGTCTGGGGTCCGACGTGCCCCGCATTGTAAAAAATCGTGCACTCTTTATTGTACTCGCGCACCAACGCGCTCTGGCGGGAGCGGTACCGATCGACGACTCGCCGAGACCATTCACGACGCTGCTCTGGGTCCTCGGGGTCGAGTCCAGCGTCGTCCATTCCTTGTAAGCAGCGCCCGCAGCAGCACTCCCGCTGGCTGACGATGTCAAAGAAGAGACCATCCACTGGGTAGCGTTGCAGCACTTCAGCCGTCTGTTCGAAGACGTAGTCGATGTAGGCAGAATTGAGGCAGAGTTTGCGCCACCCCGCTTTGAGCGGCGGCGCCCCTTGCAGACGTCCCTCGGGGCTCAGCTCGATACACTCGGGGTGACGGCGCGCCATGTGCTCGTCTAAACCTACCGAGATATAGATCGGCGCTCGAATGCCGCGCTTGTGCACGGCCTCGATCTGTTCGCCCAGCAGATCTCGTGTGAGGCCGGGATGACGGGCATGTTCGAAACGCGTGTCGTAGTAGATCATTCCGTGATGACACCGGGCAAAGAGCGTCACGGAGTCGACGGCCGCCTGCTCCAACGTCTGGGCAAAGGCCTCGGGTTCAAACGACTGCGCGATTTGGTCGATCTTCTCTGAAGTGTGAAAGTCCAAATGGATCTGTCGGAATCGCATCGTATCGAATGTCACCTACGCAATCCTGTAGAATTGGGCGGCGTTGGCCCCAAAGATTCGCTCTTCCCGCTCCGGGGTGAGATCAGCGCCGATCGCTGCCCGTAGCGCCGCAACCACCTGAGCGTACTCAGCCGCCAACAAGCAGACCGGCCAGTCGCTGCCGAACATGACGCGCTCCCAGCCAAAGACGTCGATCGCGTGCATCACATACGGCCGCAAATCACGTGGGTGCCACGCATCGTGGTCGGCTTCCGTCACCATTCCGGAGAGTTTACACCAGACGTTGGGGCGCTCAGCCACGCTGGACAATCTGCTGCGCCACGGTTCGAGCTCCCCTGATTTAATGGAGGGTTTCGCGATGTGGTCGATCACACACCGCAAATTGGGAAAGCGTTCAACAACGGTGAGGACATGCGGCAAATGGCGCCCAAACGTGAGAAAGTCAAACGTGCAACCCCGCTCCTCGACACAGGCGAACGCCCGCTGGACAGCGGGACGCAGCATCCATTCATCGTCTGAGAGATCTTGTATCATCGGGCGGATCCCTTTAAACTTGGGCCGCGCCATCAGCCGGTCGAGCTGCTCGCCGAAATTGTCCGCTTCCATATCGAGCCATCCGACGACGGCGCCGATCCTCTCATCCTCCTCGGCCAATTCGAGGAGGAACTCCGTCTCCGCGACCGTCGGTGCGGCTTGCACGAGCACACTCTTCTCAATTTCGTGCTCATCGAGGAGAGGGAGCAAGTCGTTCGGTAGGTAATCCCGCCGCAAGATGGTGGGCGCGTGGTCGAGCCAACCGTAATCCCCGCGCGCCACGCGCCAATAGTGCTGGTGGGCATCGATTCGCATCAGCGCTCGTCCTCCGAATATCTGTTTTAAGCGATCACTAACCTGAGATGATGATTACGTTGGCATACGGGATCGTATCCCCCGTCCGCACCACGCCGCGCGTCTGACCACTCATCGCTTTAAACTCGCGGTGTGGCACGATTTCGACCTGGGCATCGGCCATCAGGTGACGCACCCGGGCGGCGTGTTCGGGGCTCACCTGCTCCATCTCCTGGGTGACGATCACACGGCCAAAGTGGTACTCCTCGTTAATGGCCCGCAACACGTCAAGGACTGTGGGAATGTCGTCGACGAGCGCCAGGTCAATTCGCTCGGGGCCCCTGGGCACCGGAAAACCTCGGTCACAGATCGTGATCGCATCGACGTGGCCAGTGCTGGCGAGTAGATGGCAAAGCTGCGGATGAAGGATTCCACGACGCTTCATTCTCCCGGACCTCCTTGCTCCTGGACGTATGGATCCGCCGGATCAGCGGGGTCCAACCCGCGCGCCTCAAACACCTGATTACGCTGCAATCGAGTCACCCGATCACGCCACGCCTCCACAGGTCGTTTCAAGTAAAAGGTCGGTTGCTCCGGCGAGCCTAGGGCGGATATCAGCTCCCAGCCCAATTGGCCGAGGCGCTGCACACTCTCAAAGTCTCTCGCCGAACAGTACTCCCAGCGCACTCGCATGTCACGCTCCCTCTTAAAAACACGTGGGTCCCTGTTGCTGTCCCACCTTCTTCCATACGGCAGCTATTCGTGGCTGCGCGACACTCTCCTGTGCAGGCACGGAAGGATGAGGTCGGAATTGCCAGAATGTGAAATGGGCCTGACATTATTATGAGGAGATGTAGCCACCGTGCAGATCACCGGGGTCGAGAGCTTCCTCCTTGACATTCCACTCAAACAACGCACGATTACCGACTCTCAAAGTAGCCTAGACTCTGTCGAGTTTCTCCTCGTGCGCATCGATACGGATGCCGGAATCAGCGGTTGGGGCTTTAATTGGAACTATTCGCGAGGGCTTCGAGCGGCCCAGAGCATCCTCGACGAGACCTACGCTCCTTACTTACCCGGCCGAGATCCCTTTGAACGCAAGAGTATCTGTCGCGACCTCTATTACAAAAACCATTTCATCGGTCGCGTCGGTGTAACTCGGGTCGCTCTCTGCGCGGTCGAGCTTGCGCTTTGGGATATTCAACTCAAAGCGGCCGGCATGCCCCTCTGGCGATATCTGGGACCCTGCAAGTCTCGAGTGAAAGCGTACAGCACCGACGGCGGATGGCTCTCATGGTCGACTGACGAGTTGGTCACCGATATGAAACGTCTCATCGATCGAGGGTTCGACGCTGTCAAGATGAAGCTCGGACGACCTGATCCGCGCGAAGATTACGAGCGCGTGCGAGCGGTGCGGGCGGCCATCGGAGAGAACGTAAAGCTGATGACCGATGTCAACACCGTGTGGGACCTCAAGACTGCGATGGTCTGGGGTCGCAAGCTCGAGGAGTTTGATGTTTACTGGCTCGAAGAGCCGCTCCACCCTTTCGATAAACGAGCCCATGCCAAATTAGCTGAAGCGTTGGACGTGCCGATCGCCGTCGGAGAGACGATTTACACCAAATACGATTTTAGAGATTATATCGAGATGGGCGCCGTCGACGTCGTGCAGGCCGACGCTACCAAATTGCTCGGTATCGATGAGTGGCTGCAGGTCGCCGCTTTGGCCGACGCTTACAACCTCGAAGTGGTTCCGCACACGAATGTGCAGCAGAAACTGCACGTCCAACTCGCAGCCGCGACGACCAATGTTGCGATGGTCGAAAACTGTTACGAATCGCTTAACGAGATTTGGGAGGAGCCCACTCGAGTGGTGGATGGGTACTACACCCTGCCCCAAGAGCCGGGGCTTGGCTGTAAGATCCGAGACGACGTGATTCGCGATTGTCGTGTCAGCTAGCTAACCTTATCACCCTGGGGGTAACATCGAATGAGACTCAAGGATCGTATCGCACTGATCACGGGAGCGGGCTCAGGCATCGGTCGTGCCACGGCCCTGCTCTTTGCACAAGAAGGAGCCGGGGTTGTCGTAGCCGACCTTAACCCCGAAGCTGCCAAGAGCACAGTCGACGAAGTATCGGACGCCGGTGGGCGGGCGCTCGCCGTCTCTGGCGACGTCTCCGAGCCTGCCGACGCCGAGCGGATGGTACAAAGCGCACTCGACGGGATGGGCCGGGTCGACGTCCTCTTTAACAACGCCGGGATCGGCCATGTCGGCACGCTCCACGAGACAGAGGTCGAGGATTGGGACCGCGTGATGCGGGTCCACGTTCGCGGCGCCTTTCTGATGTGCAAGTCCGTCATTCCCCATATGATCGACCGGCGTCAAGGCGTGATCATCAACATGTCGTCGTCCATCGCCCACATCGGCTTGGCCCAACGGGCCGTCTACACCGCCGCCAAAGGCGCGGTTCTCTCCCTCACCCGGTCGATGGCGGTCGACTACGCGCCCTACAACATTCGTGTCAACGCGCTCTGTCCCGGCACGATCTACACGCCGTTCGTCGAAAACTACTTAAAAAATTCGTACGCCGATCCCCAGAAGGCTCTCGAGGGAATCAAAGCTCGCCAGTTGACGGGCGAATTGGGCAAGCCCGAGGATGTGGCCTCTGCGGCGCTCTATCTCGCGTCCGACGAATCGAAGTTTATGGTCGGCTCAGCCTTGACGATCGATGGAGGCGTCTCGACCGGAAAGTAGGAGAGTGGGGCCAATCCCCGGCGCACGCTCACCCCCACTTGAGCTCCTGATTCTGCGTACGGTAGTTGCTGCGAATCACCCACTCGCGCAGCGCCGCAAGGAGTCGCTCTCGCTGGTGGACGTGCGCCGGGTCATCCCAAAGATTGCGTTCTTCACCGGGATCGCACTCGAGGTCAAAGAGTTGACCATAGGGCTCATCAAGGAAGTGGACCAACTTCCAGCGATCGTCGCGCACCATCGTCATAAACTCGGTATCGGTCAAGATGGCATCGCGGGCGTGCTCAGCAAAGACGTATTGGCGGCCCGACTCGTCACGGCCTTCGAGCGCCCGCAGCAGGGACTCCGCCTCCATGTAGGCCGGTGCCTCAAGACCGGCGAGCTCGAGGATGGTCGCCCCCAAATCCATCTGTTGCACAAGAGCGTCGATCTGTCGTCCACCCTGAAAGCGCCCAGGCGCCCATACGATGGTGGGCACACGGGTGATACAATCGTACATCGTCCACTTTTGGATGTGCCCATGTTCGCCGAGGCAGTCTCCGTGGTCCGAGGTAAAGATGACCACCGCGTTCTCAAGGTAACCCCGGTCCTCTAGGGTGTTGAGGATCTCCCCGACCTTCTCATCGATCATTGTCACATTGGCCAAGTAGTAGGCGCGCAGGCGTCGCAACTGCTGGGCTGATGGATCAAGATCGTGAACGACCGAGTCGTGGTCAATTTCAGCGTTGTGAGCCCGCAGCGCATGCAAGGGCGGCGGTTGACCGGCCAAGTCCTCCTGGCTCACGTGTGGGATCGGCAACTCCTGGTTAAGGTAGTGTTCGGTGTAGCGTTGGACGGGATCGTACGGCGGGTGTGGTCCGGGGAAGCCGATTTGTAAAAAGAGAGGCTGTGTGGCTGGGTAACGATCAAGCCACCAGCAGGCGAGATCTCCTACAAACACATCAGGGTGCATCTCCTCGTCGATCGGCCAGTGGACCGCGCCCATACGTTCGCGGTAATCAGGGAGCGAACGGTACCGCAGCCGGCCCGGCTTCTCCAAACCGCGGGCGTGCAGGGCTTTGTCCCACTCGTCGAAGTAGTACCGCCCTTCCAGGTACCGGTCTTTGTTCTCCACGACGTAACGCTGGTGGAAGCCGAAAGGCTCCTCGTAAGGGAAGGTGTGCATTTTCCCGATGTTCACGCAGGTGTAACCGGCGTCGGCTAAGTCTTCGACCCACGTCCTTTTCTGCCACACGTCCGCATTCTTGAACACCCCGGTCGCGTGGGGATACATTCCGGAGAAGAGACTCGCACGGGCGGGCGCACACGAAGGCGCTGAGGCAAAGCAGTTGGTGAATGAGACGCCTTCGTCTACCAGACGGTCAAGGTGGGGCGTCTGCATATACTCAAAGCCCAAAGCGGCGATCGTGTCGAAGCGCTGTTGATCCGTCATGATCAGCACAATGTTGGGACGCGGGTCAGACATACGAACAACCTCCTTGTGATCGATACCTTGCGCGTCTAAATTTGGTCCAGCTGAAGGGGGACATGGTATACTACCCAATGTGTAGAATGGATCTTTGGATTCACATTTAGAGAGGAACGATTCACAACTTGGACCACTCAAAGGTTGAGATCAGTCGGCGGGTCTTCGCTGTCTTCATTGACGCGTTTTGTGCAGGGATTCTCGGGATGATCCCCCTCCTAGGCGGCCTCTTTGCGGTCGGCTACATGTTGACACGGGACGTGGTGTGGTACCAGTTCACCCGACGAGCCGAGTGGCGCGGGAGCAGCTTTGGCAAGCGCCTCCTCGGCCTGCAAGTGGTGACGCTCGACGGGCGTGACCTCGACTGGATCACCGCGTCGTTGCGTAACCTACCCTTAGTCGTCGGTAGCATCCTTCTCTTTGTGCCGGTGATCGGGCCGTTCATCGCGCCCCTTGTCGGTGTGGGCTTTACGATTTTGGAACTCGTCTTTACGTTTGTCGACGCCGATGGCCGGCGTCTGGGAGATCGACTCGCCGGCACACAGGTGGTTGCTTCGCAAAGAGGATGAAACACCTGAAGCACCACTTAGAAATTACGACGGGACAAAGGGGGTCTGCTCCGACTCCTCGTTGTACTCCATTAACTCGATGCGGTTGCCGCTGGGGTCCTTAAGCCAAAACTGCCAGCTCTTGTCTTTGCCGCGGCGCAGACTCCCCTCAACGACACATCCCGTCGGCAGGAGACGTTGGTAGAGATCGTTGATCCCCTCGACTTCGAAACAAATGTGATTGTAGCCGATCGCATTTGTGCCTGGTGCGTCACCAGACCCCAGCGACAACTCGACAAACTGCCGGTCGCCGACATGGAGGTAGACGATCCGCACCGCTCCGTCGTCGCCGTAGAGGCGAAACGCCTCTTTGAGGCCCAACACGTCTTGATAAAACGCGACGCTCTCCTCCAGATCACGCACCTTCACCATGACATGCGCCAACGTACGCAGCATGTGTGTCACACCACCGTTTCCATGTGAATGGGTGGAACTTCGCCGCAACAGGGTGGAAATACCTTGAACGTTGCCCGAAATCTCATCTTTGACAAAGCGATACACGCTGAACTCTTGCGACTGGCAATTCCCACTGTCATCTCAACGCTGGCCGTTCCCATGTTGGGGATCGTCGACACGATGGTCCTCGGCCTCCTCCCGGACGTAGCCCAACTGGCAGCGGCCGCCACCACCAACGTCATCTTTAGCTCCGTCTTCTTTGTCGCGGGCGTCTTGCGAATGGGGACGACCGGACTGGTCGCGCAGGCCTGGGGGCGTGACGATCGTCGGGCTGCGGCGCTCTACTTGTTTCAGGCGCTATTCCTAGCGGTCACGCTGGGTGCAGTCATGGTCGCGCTCCAACACCACATCAGCGACATCGGCTTCGCGATCGTGGGCGCCACTGAGCGCGTCACCCAACTGGGGGTCTCCTACTTTGCCATTCGCATTTGGGAGAGCCCGATTGCACTCTTGATGATGGGCATCATGGGCTACTTCCGCGGTCAGGGGGATGCCCTGGTCCCCATGTACCTAACAGTCGGCATCAATTTGGTAAACATCGTCGGCGACGTGCTCCTTGTACCAGGCTTTTGGGGCCTACCCTCGCTAGGCATCGTTGGCGCGGCTTGGGCGAGCCTCATCGCGCAAGGCAGCGGCTGCCTCTTGGCAGCGGTGATCGTGTGGCGGAGGGTGCGTGCCCATTGGGATTGGAGCTGGCTCAGCCGGTGGCGGCACCTTTCCTGGCGGCGCTTCCTCTTTGTACAAAGCGACCTCTTCTTCCGTACATTGGCGCTCGTCCTGACCATGGGCGCGGCCACGACACTGGCCGCCCGGCTCCACAATGTTCACGAACTTGCTGCTCACGCCATCCTTCTTCAGTTATGGTCGTTGGTCGCTTTTGGTGTCGACGGGTTTGCGTATGCCACAGAGACCACGGTTGGAACGTGGCTTGGTCGAGGACGTATCGAGAAGGCTCGGGCCAGTTCGTACGCGGCTATCCTGTGGGGAACCGGAGCGGGTCTCCTCTTTGCCCTGGGATACGTCCTCGGATCAGATTGGTTGGCGCGCCTGTTCACCAACGACACCGCAGTCCAAGACGTACTGCGCCGCATGGTATGGGTCGTGGCGGTGAGCCAGCCGGTGAACGCTCTTGCGTTCATTTTCGACGGAATCCTCATCGGGGCGACTGACACACGCTACCTCCGCAACGCGATGATCGTCAGCAGCGGCCTCTTTGGGCTCTTTATCGCGGCCGGCTGGCTGACGATCGGACTCTCGCTCGCGCTTATCTGGTGGGGGTTCGTCTTTTGGATGCTCTGCCGCACTCTCACGCTTTGGGTGCGCTTTCGCTCGGGTTTGTGGGCGGTGGGAGGCGACGTCACCGAGAAGCCTTAGCGGGGGCCGCCCGGCCGTTCAAAGAGCTCCAGCTTCTCGCCGTCGGGGCCCCGGAAAAATGCGATCCGGCATCCCTCCCAGATTTCACGGGGCTCCTCATCGATTAGCTCGACTCCGTGTGCACGCAAATGGGACAGCACTTCGTCTACGTTGGCCACTGAGAAGGCCAAGTGATTGACGATACCGTCAGCCTCTTGGTACCCTTGCGCCCCCTCGATCAGCTCCAGCTCCGTGTCGCCGATCTTAAAGAAGGCGAGTCTCAAGTTGCGCACTTCAATACGCTCGATAAGTGGCAGCGACAAGACGTCACGATAAAATTGAATAGAGCGTTCAATGTCCTTTACAACAATTCCGATGTGCTCTGCCTTTAATAACACGGATCATGCGCCTCCATGTGATTGCATCTCTAGTCCTCTAGTCGCTCCTGTTCCGTGTCCGGCGGGCTGAATCCTTGAAAAGGCTTTCACTTCGGATGGCGAATCCTTGATTTAAAGGCATACGCTCTTCACAAAAGGAAGTGAGCTTTCCGTGACCAGTACGCCTATTCGCGCGGCGAGCGTGGTCCTCGCGCTCCTCGTTGCCTTCGTCACTGTCGGCGCAGCCGCGGAGCTGCCTATGAGCTGCCTCTCCTCACCCGAGGCAAACGATTCCCGCGGAACGTGTCTCGTCACGGGCCAAGCGACGTTTGGAGAGCTGCGCGTGCAGACCTTCCTTGAGCCTGATCGCGGAGTCGGTTACGCCGCTTTGTGGCACGGCGAACGACGCCTCGTCACCCTGAGTGGAGGGCGGTTTGGTATCGGCGAGAGGGCAGGCTCCAAAGGAGCAGAGCCGCAGCGAGTGCCGATGGGCGAAGATATCACCGGTGATGGAACGCCCGACCTGCTCTTAATTGAGTACACCGGCGGAGCGCATTGCTGCTACTTGGCCCATGTGATCGCTCTTGAAGATCCGCCCCGTCCGGTGGCCGTCATCGACGCATTGCACACGTACCCCAGCTTCCGGGACTTGCGTGGCGTAGGAGTTCGCAATGTGGTCTTGCACGATTGGACGTTTGCGTATTGGCGGGCACCCTATGCCGACTCACCGGCGCCTCGGGTGATCCTCACCCCACGGGGTGAGGCGTACCATGTGGATCTCGAGCTGATGGAGGCTCCGGCGCCATCCCTCGAGAGCCTTGAGGCCCTGGCAAAGAGCGTGCGCTCCGACCCGCGCTGGCAGAGTTACGACCCAGAGGCGACGTGGAATTTTGCCAGGCAACCGCCCAGCAGACTGTGGGGCACGATGCTCGAGCTCGTCTACACAGGGCATCCGTCGTTGGCAATGAAGTTTTTTGAGGCCGCATGGCCTAAGGCAGTGCCTGGAAAGCGCGCCTTTCTGGCCGACTTCCGATCGACCCTAGCATCAAGCCCACACTGGCCCACCGTGTCGGAGTGGGGATTCGTCGAGTAATTTGGAGGGAAGTGCGCTTTGTCTACGGATCCGTATCCCCGGAGTGAGATTGATATTGTCGCGATACTAAGGCGAGGCTGGGAGCTTTTTACCCAGGATGCCGCCAAGTACGTCGGCTTTGTCGTAGCGATCGCCTATCTGCCCACGATCTTTATCGCCGGTGAGGTCTGGTCCTTCGTCACCATGGTGATTCCCATCTTTGAAGGAAGCTTTATCTATGGTCTCATCCGCGCCCTGGGCAAGGAGCCTCGCTTTGGCGATGCCTTCTTAATCTTTAACCGGGCGCTTCCGTTGCTCTTAGTCCGTTGGGCCTCCCTAATCCTCGTCACGCTCGGATTCTTTTTTTTGATCATCCCAGGCATTTACTTTTCGATTGCCTACCTGCTTGCGGTGCCACTCGTCTTGGACCGCAATCTTAAAGTGTGGGAGTCGCTTGAGACCAGTCGCCAAATGATCACGCGGCAATGGTTCCGCGCATTCTTTTTGATGGTCGTCGTCCTTCTCATCAACCTCGTCGGCATGATCCCGTGGGGCCTCGGCCTCCTGATCACCGGACCGCTGACGACCTGCATCGTACTCGCATTGTACGAATCGCAATTCGGCATCGTCGGTGATCTACCATACGGTCAGGACGCTCAAGCAGAGTGAGCGTCCTGACCGTATGAAGCTTACGATAGGAGAGCCGCTTTGATCGGGTAAGCAAAGTCGGCAAATCGCTCGGCCATGTGGCCATCGGGTGCGTCCCCCTCGTGGATAACCACCCGGTAACGAAACGTAAGGGACTCCCCGGCGCTCAAACGGAGCGAGCCGTCACGCGATTTGTCTTTGAAGTAGTGGGAGTGACCAAACGGGTTCGCCGTCATCAATCCGTAGTTGCGTACGTGCCAATATGTAGGGTAGCGCGGGTTGTCGGGGTGATCGATGACCCCGATGCCCGTGTGTACCCCTCCACTCGGGGCTTTCACGAGTCCGGAGTAGTGGCACCACGAGGCCGATTTCCCCCAAGCTTCCGCCTCACCGACCGCTCCGGTACTGGTTTCGATTCGGCCCGTTCCGGAAGCATCCATGGTCGTAGCCACGCGTACGCTGATCAATCCCCCTTCTTTAGTGTCGCCAAAGACGACATCAGTCTCATTCGCATGAAAAGTGAGGGTCGCGTCAAAGATCCGCATGTGACTCGGCGCCGCCCAAATGCGCAAGCGCAGCTCCTGTCGGAGGTAAGGATTCTCGACAGCGTCGGTCCAAAGGTTATGCGCTTGCAGATCTCCAAAGACGGGCCCGCTCTCTAAGGCCGCAAACGACTGATGGCGAGTGTACCCATGACCTTCGAGCTCACTCCAATTGTCAACGCCGTTCACATCTCCATGCGTAAAGAAGATAGACTTGTGGTGTGGGTGATCATGCTTCTCTCCCTCGACGTTTGGGTCCATCGGAAAGTGACGTGTGCACGTCGCGCCGGCGGGACCGATGACCGGATAGAGGAACGGCCGCGCCCACTTGCGATTGTATTGGTATGTCGTAAATCGCTCTCCCGAGACGTCAATGTCGACGCCATCGCCGGCTCGATCGGTGAGGCGCACACCCTCGGGCGCATGATCGCGCGTCACCAAGGTAAACTCCTTCGTCTCACCGGCTCGCAGGTGCGGAAGGAGCCATACGAGACGCGTTCCGCCCGCCGGCAGCGCCTCCCGTTGCACCGGATACTCGATCCCCAACTCGTCGACAGCGTACACGTGACCCGTGAGTCCGTCGAGTTCATCACCTTGAGAGGGCTCGAAGCTGACGGGAGAGCAATACCGATCATGCGCTCCTGCCGCGAGCCGTAACTTGATTGCACTCATTCGCCCGCAACCTCCTGCAACACGCGTTTAAGATATTCGCTGCTCTCCTGTGCGATGCGATCCGCTCCCGGCTCGGTGCGGAACACTTCGACCGACAAATAGCCTTGATACCCGCTTTCAGACAGTGCCCCAATCATCGGCGCTAAGTCAAGCTCCCCCATACCGGGACCCAGCTTGTTGGGGTCGTTCACATGGACGTGCTCGATCAGCTCGGCGTGTCGCTTCACCAATCGATCTAACGGCTCTGATTCGTACGACATCGCCCGAGCATCGAAATGAAGTCGGAAGTTGGGATGGTCCACCCGCTCGATGATGCGAATCCCATCTGCGATATTCCCGCCGAAGTCCGTCTCTTCGGGGCTCAAAGGCTCAAATGCGATGACAGCGCCCACGTCCTGAGCCAGGGCGCACGCCGGCGCAAACACCTCGGCCGCAAAATCGAGAGCTTGCTCAAAGGAGATTCCCGGCTGCAAATTGCGTTGCGCTGGTGAGCCAAAGACCAACACTCGACCACCGACGTCGCGGCAAAGAGTCACGAGTGACTCGAGGTACTTGGCGGTACGTTTGCGAATTTCAGCGTCGGGGTGAGTCAGGTGATACCCTTCCGTTTGCGCCAGCAACCAGTGCAAGCCGATGATCTCGAGGCCGTGACGCTTTGCCGTCTCGACGACCGAACGCCTCGTCTCCTGGGGGATTTGATTCACATCCTTGGCGAACGTAAACGGCGCCAACTCCACGCCGTGGTACCCGTACCGCGCTGCAGCCCGGCACACGTCCTCGAAAGGTACGTCTTCAAACATTTCATTACAGAGCGCTAACTTCATAGTCGCCTCCCTTTCCTTCCGCGGCAATCTAAATGAATCGTTAGCCTATCGACGGCGCTTCCCTCCACGTCAGTCTCGAAACTTTGAGAGGTGCACGCCCTCGTCTCCACCTTTTAAAAAAACCCCCGAGAAATTTCGAGAAAGAGCTCAACTCCTCGACACCCCCTGCCGATATATAAGATAGAGGCAAATGAAACAACGCCTGGGCAAAGGAGGAAGCGATCATGGAACGTGCCGGCAAAGCCATGGGTGAATGGCTCGGCTCCCACTTGGAGTGGTCCCACGACGATCGCGAGATTGCAACGTTCTCGCTCACGCTCATCTTGTCGACGCTATTCTTTGTCGCAACACTCCTTTTGATGGCGGCCTTGGCGGGCGTCCTTCGAGAGGCCATCATCATGGCCTGCGCATCCGGCGTCCTTAAAGCGTTCGCCGGAGGGGCTCATTTCTCCACCGGATGGCGATGCGGGATAATCTCTGCGACCGCAGCGACTCTCGCAGCGTGGCTCGCGCACACGTTCGGTGCGACAGTCGGCGCTGGACTCGGTCCTGGAGTGATCGGCCTCACGCTTATCACTGCGAGCGGAGTCTCATGGATCATGCACCGGCGCGCCCCCGTCGATGTTCCAGAGAAACCCATCACTTCCCACGAGCAACGTCTCCGCCTACGCAAGATCGCGACAACCATCCCACTCCTATGGTGCGCCGCTACAACGCTCCTGGTGGCAACCACACAACTGGGCTGGCTCGCGATTGACACCAACGCCCTCTACGCCTTTTGGATGGCGTCAACGATTGGTCTGTTGTGGGAGACATTCTCTGTCTTACCTTCGGGGACACGGTTTGTCCACTGGCTGGACAGTCGAATCGAACAGCTTGTACGCGGTACCTAAAGGAGGTGTTAAATGTGAAACGAATTATTAGTGCAGGAATCCTTGCGCTCCTGGGGGTCGTCGCCGCTGCGAATGTGGCCTCGGCATCGGTCGTCTTCTGGTACCAACCGAAAGCACCGAAAGCGCTTCTCAACCGCAAGTAGTGGCTTGGTTAGAGTGCCGGCTAGTGGATGAGGCGGTCCCCGGAGGGCCTGTTTAGGAGCGTTACTGGTGGCGACATCCGTTCTCGTAACGGTGACAGCAATCCTGCCCCAAACCCTTTTCTTGCTCTACGCTTCGCTTGGATTGGTGGGCGCCAAGACGAGTCTGCGACGGGTTATCGTTCCCGGCCTCATCCTGACGGCCGTGGTTGCGGTGACCCGTTCTATCGCGCTCCTCTTTGGTTGGCACATCGTCATCTTTCTATTCTCATACGTCGGTATCGTACGGGCTTTCCGACTGGCCTCGATTCTGGGCGGCCTGGCCGGTGCATCCCTCTCGTTTATCCTCGTGGTTCTGGGAGACGTGTTACTCCTCGCGCCTTTTTTGGCGATTTTAGGGCTTAATTACGACGAGGCAGTCAAGTCCGTCTGGCTTCACGTCACCATCGGATGGTTGGAGAGCGTCTTTTTGATTCTTGCCGCTCTCCTCGTCAAATGGAAGAGCCTGGTTCTCCTTCCGATCGCCGCGCGGCACGTCATGAATCACCGAAGGAGGGAGAGCTTGTGACGCATCAAACGCCGTGGACGTACTCGGACCAACGGTCGGCTTACTGGACTGCAGTCGTCTTGTTAACTGTGTCGAGCGTTGCAGCGGCAACGCTCACTCTGGTGCTCGTCCGTTTCTCTGGTTCCGAGCTCTACCTCGTCTTAGCCCCCCTCGGCATCTCCTTGTTGATCGCTCTCCTCTCAGTATGGTCGAGCAAAGTGCTGATCGACGAAGCACAGCGCCGTGCCGCCGAACAAATGGAGATCGCCAAACTTGAATCGGAGCTGGAAGTGAGTCAACGCACGCGCGAGCTCCACCACGACCTCGTCAACCACTTGAGCGCGGTCTCTTCGTGGATTCAACTCGGCGCCGGGGAGCGAGCTGTGCGTTACATTCACCAAATCCTAACCTCGGTTCATCCTAACAAGGCAGTGGTCGTCGAAGAGAATCCGCACGGTCTGACACTCCTCTTGGGCATGATGGGCCAAAAGCTCGCACTGGCGGAGGAGCGAGGGATCTCCCTTCACGTCCAGTTTGAATCAGAGTGGGGCCGGGCCAGCCTCGACGATGAAGTCGCCGTGCGGGTCTTAGGAAACCTGATCGACAACGCGCTTAACGCCGCGGCGACGTGCGAACCAGCTCACAGCGGTCGAGTAGAGATCACGGTCGGCGTCGATGAAGAGGCGGCCATCTTCCGAGTGTGGAACAACGGCCCACCTATCGCGGCGGAGGTACAGCGTCGCCTCAAAACGCCCGCCGAACGCCCAGAGATCCGCAACGGTCACGGACTTGGACTCTTTATCGTCCGCAAACTGGTCACGTCGACCGGCGGAACCTTAGCGTTCCACAGCTCCGCGGAGAAAGGGACCGAGTTCACGATACGTTTCCCATACTCGCCTCTCCCCGAGCGGACGCCCACGCGAACGTAACGCCGGCCATCGACATTCCCGCGACCACCAACCACCGCAGCACGCCGATCCCCACGACGTCAGCGAGGAGACCTGTCATCCACGGCCACAGCGCCCCGCCTAAGGTTGCGGATGCCATGACAAAGCTACTGGCGGCCCCGATGCTCGCTGGAGCCAACTCGGCTGCCCACGTCGTACCGAGTTGAAAGGCGCCGCTCACACCAATGCCCAGAGCGATCATGAGCGCAAAGGCGGCGAGAACGCTTGGCGCTCCCCACTCGAGGACGACGAATAAAAGACTTGAAAAGGCCGACCACTTTAAAAGATGACTTGCAGGCCACCGGAGGCTCAAAGGGATATTCCCCAATCGGCCGGAGAAGATGCCGACCCACAAGAGAGCGGCTGCCACGCTCCCGACGGCGTGCGAGCTCTCGTAGCTCTCGACAACAAAGAGGTATCCCCACGTCACCAGCGTCCTTTGGATCCCCACGACGCAGAATATCCCAAAACAGATCGGTATTATTCTCCGTAACATCGTCCACCCGAGGGTGACGGCGGCAGGGTGCGAGTCATCTTCACGCGTTGCGGCGACCGCTTCCTTCTCGTCCTCCTCCGCGCCGCTGCGAGCGCCGCGCGCCAGCACCACCGCCCCAAGAAAGACGGCCGCAATCGCCACCCCCTGGTAGTAGCGTTGCCAAGGAAGCGCCGCCACGACGACGCCGGCGATGAGTGGCGCCGCAATGGAGACCAACCCGTACGTTGAGTGCATGACACCAAGATAAAACGCTCGTCGCTCGCCTGTTCGCGCCATGGCAGTGTTTACGGAAGTCCCGATCATGGCCACCCCCACGCCCATCGCACCGAAAGCAAGCAGGGTAGGGACCCACTGTGACGTTAGGCCCGTCAAAAGACCGGCGAGCGTAAAGAGTCCGATACTCGCGAGGAGCACGGAGCGAACACCGATACGGTCGATGAAAAGCCCTCCGCCAACCATCGAGACAAACCCCGACATTTGGATGACGACGATGAGTAGGCTCGCTTGCGAGTACGAGAGGTTCAGGGTGTCGATCACCTGCGGCAACGCGACACCCTGAACGGAATTAAAGAAAGAGACAATGGCCATCGGCAGGAGCCAGACGACCAATTGCGCGGGTCTCAACGTCGTCTCACACCCCATGCCCGCCCCGGACTAAACATCCACATACCCTCTCAACTTCTAAGCACAGCGCTTACAACTTATACGCTTTCTTGGCGAGCGCGTACGCCAGTTCGTGGGCCATCTCAGCGGCTTCCTCTTCTTCGAGAACTCCTTCGACAACTCCGCCGGCCAACCAGTTGCATGTCACTCGACGCCACATGTCGTGCCGCACGGGAATCGAGGCGAAGGCGCGGGTATCATCGTTGAAACCGGCGGTGTTGTAAATGCCGGCCGTCTCCATCACTTGGTCGAGGAACCGCCGCATCCCATTGGGACTGTCATAAAACCACCACGGCGGGCCCAGCCGCAGCGCCGGGTAATGGCCGGCAAGCGGAGCTAACTCTCGTCCGTACGTACTCTCATCAAGCGTCATGAGGATTAAGTGAAAGCCAGGCTCGTTTCCGTAATCGTTGAGAATAGGGGCCAGAGCGCGGGTCCACTCAGTCGCAACGGGAATGTCGGCGCCTTTATCAAGTCCGAAGCGCTCGTGCACTCGGACGTTGTGGTTGCGGTAGCTGCCGATGTGCATTTGCATCACCATGCCGTCCTCACAGCTCATGCGGGCCATCTCGTTGAGCATATGTGCGGTGAAACGATCGGCGTCTTGCGACGAAGCCTCCCCTTTGAGAGCCCGGGCGAAGATCGCCTCTGCCTCTCGACCGGGGAGTCGGGCCGTGTCGGCCGTCAAGGCAGCATGGTCCGTGGCCGTAGCGCCCAGGCCTTTAAAAAAGGAGCGGCGCTCCTCCAGCGCTTGAATGTACCCTGAGTACGTCGTGGCGTCGACCCCGGAGACCGCGCTGAGGCGATCAATGTTCTCACGCCACCCGGGTGTCTGCAGATTGATGACCGCATCCGGTCGAAATGTGGGTCGTACCCGAGCGCCCCACTCGTCGTCCTCAGCCAGGGCGCGGTGGTGGCTCAGTTCGTCCGTCGCGGCATCTGTCGTGCAAAGCACCTCGATGTTAAAGCGCTCAAAGAGCGCTCTTGGAGTGAACTCCTCTTTGGTTAACTGGGCTTCAAGTTGATCGTAGATCCGATCCGCGCTTTGAGCGTCCAACCTCTCCGTGATCCCAAAGACCGTAATCAACTCGTCCTTTATCCACAGTCCGGTTGGTGTACCGCGAAATAGGTGGAAGCGTTCGGCAAAGCGACGCCACACCTTGCGGTGATCGGTTTCGACCTCAGAGCCGTCGATGCTGGGCACACCAAGATCTTCGAGCGGGACGCCTTGACTGTAAAGCATGCGGGTCACGTAATGATCGGGAATGATAAAGAGCTCGGCCGGAGAAGCAAGGCGAGCCTTGGGGTCGCCCAACAACTCTGGCGGTACGTGTCCATGAGGGCAGACGAGGGGCAATCCCTTAACCTCGGCGTACAAGCGACGTGCAACGGAGCGTTGAGAGGGCTCCGCCGAGAAAAAGCGATTTTGATCTAATCTCCACACAGGCAACCATCACCCTTCGCGCCGCGCCGGCTACGTTGGCTAGTGTTATCGATTAGCCTCTCGCCACGCGGCAGACTCTACCAGTTGTGATACGCCGTTCCCCAGTCTGTTTCCTAGGAAGACCACGATACCCCATTTGGTTTCGAATCCCGTATTCCAGATGTCAGTCTTCGTCGTTTCTTTTGGCAATTTGGAGGATTCCACTCCCTCTAAGCTAATACCGCCATACCGGGCCTCAAACGGCTTCGGCGATCACGAAATATGGAGGGATATGCCATGATTCGACGCGAGGACTTTAAGAGGTCTCTGATTGTCATCGCTGCCCTGGTTCTCCTTGCCGTTGCAAGCCTCGGAGCAAGCGCCGAGCCGACGACGATCTACATGGTCGCTGAAACGACGGAGTCGCACTTCAGAGCACAGCAAGCGGTCGCCGACATGTTCCATGCCACCCATCCAGACATCCAGATCGAGTTCGTCCACCTTACCAGCCTCGTTAACCAAATGCTGACGATGGTGGCCGGGGACGTTCCTCTAGACATCGGTTACATGGACCCTTGGGTCGCCGTCGAGTGGGGACGCCAAGGCCTCCTTGAAGATTTGGCGCCGTACCTCGAGCGGGATCCCCAACTCGTTGCGGACATTCCTCAGCCTTTCTTTGATTTGACCACCGTCGAAGGCAAGGTGTACGGACTCCCGATGGACGCCCAGGCCGGTACGATCATGTACAACATTGACGCTTACAATGAATCCGGTGTCGCAGTACCCTCAGCCAATTGGACCTACGAAGATCTCAAAGAGAACGCCCGCCGCCTCACCAAGCACGCTCCAGACGGGGAGATCGTTCGTCACGGCTTTCGCATCCCGACGGGTCGCAACTGGGTGCCAGCCATTTGGGCCTTTGGCGGCGATTTGCTGGACAGTTGGACAAATCCGACCCGTTTCACCGGCAACTCCGACGCCACCATCAACGCGCTCAGCTACTACAACGACATGGTAAACCTGGACGCCGTGCAAGACTGGGATAGTCACAGAGCGTTGGGCACGACTCCGCAGTTTCTCGAGCAGAACGTCGCGATGTTGCAGACCAACACCTTTGCCTTTGCAACGGTATATGGGTATACCGACTTCCAGTGGGATGTCCTGCCTCTGCCGGCTGGTCCCGCCGGTCGCGCCGGGTTCATCAACGCCCACCAGCGATTTTTGTTTAGCGGCTCCAAACACAAAGCGGAGGCCTGGGAAGTGATGCGTTTTTTCGCCACCGAAGAGGCGCGTATCCAGCGCGTGCGCACGTCAGGGAGCATGCCTGTGCATTTGAGCATCATTCGCGATGAGTGGCTCAACCTTCCGGGTGTGCCCAGTCGACATTTGCTCCTCGACGACTTGCCGACAGCCCGATCCCCCTGGCCGGTGACGGGTAACATTTGGAACTCGTTCGCAAGAGACGCGGAAGCGGTCATTTGGGGGCGCCAGCCCGTGAGCACCGCAATTGAGAATATGGAGCAGCTCGCGACCGCGGCCATTCGAGAGTACCGCGAGGGCCACGGCCTGCAGTGACGACGACGGCCCAAAACGAACGCCACGGCCTGGAGTGGTAGAAGCACCTTAGTCGTAAAAGGGTTCGCAAGCGGGGATCATGAAGGTTGGCGTAACTCCCTATGAAAGGAACTTGCGCCAACCTATGCTCCCCGAAAAACACCGACGCATCGCCACCGATTGCGCCGATTCCATCTTTCGCTATATCGCCCGCACCGCCGAGCCGGTCGCAGACGGCGTCCGGTGGCAGACATTAAACTACGAAGACGAGCTACACTACGACCCCAATCTCTTTAACGGCGTTGGCGGGATCCCGCTCTTCCTCGCCGACTACCACCGCGTGCGTGGAGATGAGCACGCGCTCGCTCTAGCGCTGGGTGCAGCGAAGTGGTCGTCTGCGCCGCACCGTCTTCCCTCGGACACAAGCGTCGGCTACGGCATGGCCGGGATCGGCCTCGCCTGGCTGCGCATTCACTCTGTTTCGCAAGACCAGCAGGCTCTCAGGGAAGCCGTCGCCTTAGGCGAGCGTACACTTACGACCGGCCCAGGGCCGCGCACCGGCTTTCTCTTTGGAACGGCAGGAGTCGGCACCTTCCTTCTGCGCCTGTGGGAAGCCTCCAGCGACGAACGTTTTCTCGACGGTGCGCAAACTTACGCGCGTTGGTTAAAATCCGTCGCCACAGAGAGTGAGGCGGGGCTCTTCTGGCCTGTGAATGCCACACGTACCGGACGTCCCTTCGTTCCAGGGTTTTGCCGGGGCACCGCCGGAATCGGTCACTTCTTTGCCGCGCTTGCCCTCTCCACAGGAGACGCCGAGTGGGTCGACGTCGCCAGCAAAGCTGCGACGACGTTAGTCAACCATGCTCAGAGTGACCACGGCGGACTCAACTGGCCGTCAGAATTCGGAGAGCCAGAATCACTGCAGTGCCAATGGTGTCGCGGGGCCGCCGGTGTCGGACTCTTCCTTACTCGAGCGTACGCTGTTAGTCGTGAGACCCATCATCTGAATGCAGCGCGCCTTGCGGGAGAAGCCACGTACCAGTACAAAGATGTCCGCTCCAACCCTTGTCAGTGCCACGGTCTAGCCGGCAACGCCGAACTGTTCCTTGAGTTGTACAACCTCACCGGCGACTCCCTCTGGTTAGACCGCGCCGGGGAGTTCGCTGACCTCGCAGAAACGTACCGCATCGAAACCGCTGAAGGCGTGGCGTGGCAAGCCGACGTCCCCGGTCACACGTCTCCCGACTATCTGTGTGGAGCAGCCGGCACCGGTCACTTTTACCTTCGCCTCCTCGATCCGAAACAGCTGACGATGCCGATATTGTGATGTGCGCTTGCAATTGACCGCATGTAACCGAAGGGTCTAACAAGGCCCACGCCATGAAAGTATAGAAACATCGCCACACATGAGCACTTTGTAAGGAATCGGAGGAGGGGTCTTTCGCTTATGGCATTTTGGGATTCAGAGGAGATTTTGGCGGAGCTCGACAAAGGCGCCGAGAGAATCTTTGTAAAACGGGTGAGCAAAGGGAATCGCACCTACATCGACATACGCACATTTTGGGCCGATGATGAGGACGAATGGCGCCCCAGCAAGAAAGGGATCGCCGTCCCTGTCGAGTTGGCACAGGATGTGGCAGCCGCTATCGAAAAGGGACTAGAGTGAGGCTCTAACATACGCAGCATATAGCCCCGCACCGCGTCACCGGCAGGAAGGAAACGTTCGCGAACTTAACCAAGTAGTGTAGGCGGCGCTCATTCCGGAGCGTGTGGTGTGGGGCTGCCTGTGCAGCGATCTTGCCGCAGGCGGGGTGGAGAGATTGACGAACCGGGCGCGACTGGGGCTCTTGGCGGCATTTCCGCTGTTGGCGGCGGCCGCTCCGTTGGTCGCATTCGTATCGATAGAGCAATCGGCCTTTGACACGCTCTTTCGCATGCCCACAAACCACTTCATCATCGTGAGCGCGGCCTCAATGCTCGCCGGTCTCTTCGCAATCCTCGTCGGGCTGGCCGCCAAAGCACAGCGCAACGTCCAAGTCACGTTTTTGTCTACCGCTTTTATCTCGTTGGCCTTTTTCTTCACACTCCATGGGCTCTCTACCCCCGGTTTCCTGCTGGCGCCCAGCCCAGTACCGACGATCGCCGCTCAGCTTAGCGTCGCCGTCACGTCGGTTTGGCTCTTCCTCTCGTCACTCTCATCCGACTCCTTTGTGGTGCGACGCGTGGGTCGTTCTCAAGGAGGCTTAACCACGTGGTGGACCGGCCTGATGCTCCTCGTGGTTGCGCTCGGACTCTACCGCCCAGATCTTTGGAGCGCCATCCCCGTTGACACGCCGCCATTGGTTTGGATCGTTACGGTCATCACCATTGCTTTGTTGATCATAGCTTCGATGCGGTATTGGCGCTCATTTGTCTACTCTCGCATGCCTCTCCCCTACGCCATCGTCTTTGCTGCGCTTTGGCTGGCCGGCGCGCAGTGGATTATGACGCAGGCCGAACTGTGGCGCCTCAGCTGGTGGATTTATCACTTCCTGCTTGTCTTTGCAGTCGCCGCACTCTTGGTCGGCGTCTTTTACCAGTACGTGCGCGGCGCTTCGTTTCAGGAGTCCGTACGGGGACTGTTACTCGCCGATCCAATCGACCGCCTGGATGTCGGACTCTCGCCCAGTGTCCAAGCGCTTGTTATGGCCACCGAAGCACGTGACCTGTACACAGCCGGTCACAGCTATAGGGTTGCGGTGACTGCAGTCCGCATCGGCCAGGCGCTTCACCTCTCGGCGGACGAGCTGCGTGCACTTGCCATCGGGGGCCTGATGCACGATGTCGGCAAGATCGAGGTGCCGGACCAGATTCTCAACAAACCGGGTCGCCTCACTTCCCAGGAACGCCGGACCATCGAACAACATCCCCAGTCCGGCTACAGACTCTGCCGCAGCGTGGGGATCATGGCAAAAGAGCTGGAGATCATTCGCTACCATCACGAGCGTTGGGACGGTGGAGGTTACCCCTGTGGCCTCCGGGGCGCCGACATCCCAAAATTGGCCAGAGTGCTCGCCGTCGCCGACGTGTATGACGCACTCACATCGAGCCGATCGTACCGCGCTGCGTTCACGCACGAACGCGCCTACCAAATGGTGTGCGCAGAGTCCGGCGCTGCCTTTGATCCAGAAGTTGTGGCCGTCTGGGCTCAACTCACCAAGGAAGGCCCCGTCGTCGCCTCGAATGTTGGACCACCTTGGTCGCCATCGACGAACGCAAGCGGAGGTGTGAGTGATGAAGCACATGATCATGACCGATCTCGAGGGTCCGGCCGGCGTCGAGCGCTTTAGCCAAACGTACGGGGATGAACCGTTTAAGATCCCTGCCATGCGCCTGCTCACGTACGAAGTGAACGCCTGCATCCAGGGTATTTGTGACGCCGATCCCAACGCGGAGATCATCGTCTTCGACGGACACGGCGCCGTCGGGCTACTCCCTGACGAGCTGGACGTGCGCGGTCGTTACGTCCGGGCGCCGGAAGATCGCGTTCAGGCGTGGAGTGAGCTCCCTGATTGTTCCACCTTTATGTACGTAGGACAGCACGCCCTGGCCTGTATTCCAAACGCGCCCCTGTGCCACACAGGTTCGTCAAAGAATGTTGTCTACAAGCGCTTCAACGGAGTGTTCATCGGTGAATTCGGCACCGGCGCCATCCGGGCAGGTCACCACGGCGTCCCCATGGTCTTCTTTGCCGGCGACGACAAAGCCGTCGTCGAGGCCAAGGGGTTAATTCCCAACATTTACACTGTTACCACAAAATGGGGGACCGGCTGGCAAAAGGCCGTGCACCTCACGCCGGAGGAGTCGCAGCGGCAAATACGCTCGACCGCAGCGGAAGCCGTGCGCAATCGCCACCGGGTACAACCATTGCGAGTAAACCCTCCATACACCTACGAAGTCCGTTATATTCACCCGCGCTCGACATCACCAAGCGCCGTGGACGGAGTGAACGTGACGGCGCTCGACTCACGCACCGTCTTATACCGCTTCGACGACCTCTCAAAATTTCAATCGATACGAGCTTAGTTTTCGCGCCAGGCTCAAGCCATTTTCTTCTGGCGCCCCACTTTCGAAAGGAGTCTTGCACCGTGGCGATTGAGATCCGATCCGATTTTTCAGGTGGTCGCCTCAAAGGATGGAAAGAACGCTCCGGCGATATTCACCTCGACATTGATACGCTCGAGACTCCCGCCGGACCGGCCCCCTGGTTCTATTTCCTGATTTCCGGTGTGAGAGGACAAACGCTTTCGTTCCACGCTCCTGCGATCGACGCGTCGCGTGCCCCGATCGCGGTCTCCTATGACCGATTCCATTGGCTCCCCGTCACGGAAGTCGTGGAAGGAGGTTTTCGCCATCACTTCCGTGAAGACGATGCCATCATTAGCCTCACCCCCCCGTATACACCGGGAATGCTTTACGAGTTTACGCTCTGGGCGCGGCGCTCCCCGCACGCCCGCATCGAGTACCTCGACAAGGTGTACGGCGTCACCGCAGTCACCATCTCCGAATTTGATCAGCCGGAAGGGAGACCCGTCATCTGGATCACCGCCGGTGCCTTTCCTCTCGGCGCGGCGGCGTCATGGGTCGCGGAAGGGATTGCCCGCTTCCTCATCTCCACCGATCCGGTCGCACGACGGCTCCGCCAGCGGCACACGTTCAAGATTCTTCCGGTGCCGAATCCCGGTGGAACCCCTGATGCTTCCGCCGAGCAGTTGATCACCGACGCGATTGCCGCTGATCGCGAGACAGGCGAGACGATCGCAGCTTTGGTCTCCCTCGATGGACGCACGTATGACGACGGAGACTGGCTCGCTCTGGGCTCCGGCCGTACTGAGGCGGGTGTGTCGCCGAGTGAGTCTACAAGTCTAAACCTGGCGACCTACCTTCCGTGGTACCAAGAGAACCAAACGTTCGACTCCCAAGCGTGGCCCGCGCCTTTTGCCCGAGCACAACGCCCAGATACAGAGGATCGCGCGCAGATCAACACCGGCTGGTTCTACCCGGCGCACCTCGTTGGTCAGGGTCGAGCACGTAAGAGCCAATTTGATTTGTTGCAAGAGGGCGAGTTACTCTGCCGAGCACTCGACTTCGCCTTTGATCCTGACGGAGATCGAGGCGAGATCGACGCCCTGCCGGCGCTCGTCGCGCCCAGCCTTCGTCGCGTCGGCCAAGAGGGTGTGGTCTCGCTCTGGCTAGCTGCCGAGCGCCCCGCAATTCTCTCTGAGTGTGTTGTCTCGGTTGTAGGAGACGGATTTAAGGTACCACTACGACCGCAAGACGAGAGTACCGAGGAGTCCGGTAGGCTACGGGGCTACGCAGGAACCGTGGATGCTGAGCAGATCGAGGGCGTCCTTTCGGTGAGCGTTGAACGAAGCGGCGCTATCCGTGAGATGCCATTGGCAGAGCGCAGCAGTCGGCCCTCCGACATGAGCCTGTATTAAAGCGACGTTCAGACGACATTGTCTGTGGACTCGCTTTCCGCTCTCGACTCTTGCACGGTAACCTCGGGCTCGTAGAGGTGGCAGGCCACCCTGCGACCCGGGGTCACCTCTTGCAGGTGCGGGCGGATGCGGTCGCACGTCCCTGTGATCGCGTCGCGACAACGTGTGACAAAAGGGCAACCCGTCGGTGGATCGGCGGCAGAAGGTGGCTCGCCGGGAATGACGGGTCGCAGGCGATCGCGATTGTTAGGATCGATGGACGGAACCGTCTCGAGGAGCGCCTGCGTGTAGGGGTGGAGTGGCTGTCGCGTCAATAGGGCAGCCTCGCCTTCCTCGACGATCGTCCCCAAGTACATGACGGCCATGCGATCGGCATACCGCTGCGCCCCGGCAATGTCGTGCGTGATGTACAAAAAGGTGATGCCCCGCTCTCGCTGCACCTCTCGCAACAGGCGAAGAATCTCCGTGCGGCTCGACGCGTCGATCATAGAGACCGGCTCGTCCGCCACCACGTACTTGGGTTGCAAGACCATTGCTCGTGCGATCGAGACGCGCTGGCGCTGTCCTCCAGAGAGGCTGTGTGGAAACTTAGCAGCGATCTCGTGCGGCGGAGTGAGGTTTACCTGTTCGAGCCCGTGATGGATAAGCTCGCGACGCTCCTTGGCGCCTCCTCCCACTCCGTGGATGAGCAAAGGCTCTTCGATCACGTCGTAGATCCTCATAAATGGGCTCATGCTGGCGTACGGGTCCTGAAAGATCGCCTGGGCTTTCCGGCGAAAAGCCGGGATTAAGCGCTTATTCAGGGCAGCTACATCCGTGTTGCCGACGTGTACACGTCCAGCCGTAGGGCGGATGAGGCCCAACGTGGCACGGGCGAATGTCGTCTTCCCACTCCCCGACTCCCCGACAAGCGCCAAACTCTCTCCCGGTTGAATCGAAAGGGAGACGCCGTCGACGGCCTTTACGATCCCGCGGCTCCATAGACCGCGGCGCACCGGAAAGTGGACGCGCAAATCCTTGGCCACAAGGTGAGGGGCGCTCCCCGTTCGGCGCTTCTCCGGCCCCTTGGTAGCGGAGGTTTTGGGCCGCACTCCAAGAAGGGAGTCTTCCGCCCCGCCGTCGCCAAGTCGGGGAACGACGGCGAGAAGCCGGCGGGTGTACGGATCGCGGGAGCGTTCAAAGATCTCTTCGGCAGGTGCACACTCGTTGATCGTCCCCCCCTGCACGACGGCGATGGTATCGCTGATGTCGCTCGCCAACGCGATGTCGTGCGTGATGAAGATCATCGAGATGCCGTGTTCCCACTTCAACTGTTTAAAGAGGTTCATCACCTGCGCCTGAACGCTTACGTCAAGCGCCGAGGTGGGCTCGTCGAGTATGAGCAACTCTGGTTTGAGCGCCAGCGCCATCGCGACGACCGCCCGCTGCTTCATACCCCCACTCAATTCGTGCGGATACCGGTCGGCGACGCGTTCATCCAGCCCTACACTGGCGAGGAGTTCCCTCGCCTGGGCCATCGCTGCCTTCCGCTCCCACCCCTCCTCGAGGAGTAAACGTTCGGCGACCTGAAAGCCCACCTTCAACACGGGGTTAAACGCGCTCATAGCACCTTGAAAGACGACGGCTATCCGCTTCCAACGGATCTCACGACGAAATGCCTCGTCCGACAGGGCAAATAGATCCATTCCTTGAAGAGTTATCGTTCCGCCGAGATGGGCGACGTTGGACGGCAACGTCCGCATGAGCGCATTGGCCATGCTCGTCTTGCCGCTCCCTGACTCGCCGATGAGTCCGAGTGTGCGCCCTTCTTCTAGGGAGAAGGAGACTCCGTCGACAGCCCTGATCGCTCTCTGATCGTCCGCGTACTCGACGACGAGATCTCTTACATCGAGGAACGCCACCGTTTGGACCTCCTCAACCTGGGATCGACAGCAGACTCCAAGCCTAAAGCGAGCAACATAAAGGTGACGGCCGTCATGACAATGAGGATTCCCGGGGGAATCACCCACCACCAGTAGCCCAAAAAGACGGCACCGGTACGAAAACCGTGCTCTAACACCTGGCCCCACGTCGGGATCGACGGGTCGCCCAACCCTAGGAAACTGAGACCCGCCTCCGCTAGGATCGCCGATGGCGCAAAGAAGACGAGTTGGGCTAAGATGTACGAGGCGGTGTGCGGAAGGATATGCCGAAACATGATGCGCGTCGCCGAGGCGCCCAGCGCTTTGGCCGCCTCAACCTCCTGACCCGAGCGGTGCTGCAGCACCATTGAACGCAGCGTGATCGTCAGCCCAGGCCAGCTGAACGCGACAAGGACCGTTAGGATGATCCAAAGCTCGGTCCCGCCGATAAAGACGAGAAAGATGAGGAGCGGGAGAACAGGCACGTTGGCAACGATGTCAGCCGCTCGCTGCACCAACGTATCGATCCAACCTCCCGCGTATCCGCTCACCAGGCCCATCATGGTCCCCAAGAGCGTACTCACCGTCGAAGTAGCCAGTCCAATCGCAAGCGCTACCGGCAGTCCAAAGAGAAGGGCTTTTGCCAAGTCTCGCCCGAGCGCGTCGGTGCCCATCCATCCGTAGGCCGTACCACCCACCACAAGGCGGAGTTGGCCCACGCTGTCGTCGGAGGTCATAGCCATCACTTCTACGCGCAAGGTGTACTCGCCGACCAATGGCTCAAAACGGATAGGAGCGTCCGAGGTGTTTGGCTCAGGCGTTCCAAAGAGCGCGGGAATCACTCTTCCCTGCAGCTGTTGAGGCGTGAAATCGCGGCCGTTCACGTCCTCAACTAGACGAGTGGCTGAATCGACTGCGCGCTCTTCTTCTCCTAATGCAATGCGGAGAGGCACATCTTCGTGACGACGAAAGGGAGCGCTCTCACCGGGACGCGGTCCAGCAATCACCGTCCGGGTCAGGGTGAGCCTCTCTCCGTCTGGACGCTCCAGATACACCGTCACAATCGGGGGTCGTGCGTGATAGAGCACTTGGGACAAGGAGAGTGTCAGTGCGCTGGGCGGTACGTTGTAGGCGTGTTCAAAGGGAAATTCGAACTCAAACGTCCGAAACGCGCGCTCGGCACGTGCCCGGGTAGGCGAATCCACCTCAAACGTACGGTGAGGAGCCTGCTGTACGCCCAGGTGCGTCACCCACGCCGGCGGAGCCGAGCGGGGATTGTCAGCCCACAAGCTGGGATTTCCCCAATGCGCCGTGCCGAAATCGCTGGGGTAAGTCACCAAGACGTACAATGAAGCGAGGCTCATCACGGCAAAGAGCGCCAGTCCTATCCGTCCTGGACCCGAGCGCACCAGCTCACGGAGGATCTCTCCCAGTCGCACAAGGCAACCCCCTTCCCAGAAAAGTTAATAGCGCACGCGTGGATCCAACACGACGTACAACACCTCGAGCACCAAGCGCGCAACCACGTAAAGCAGCGTGAAGACGAATGTGAGTGCCACGATCACTGTCTCGTCAGGCGTTCCAGCGACCGCTTCGTAGTAGAGGCGGCCCATCCCTTGCCAGCCAAAGACGGTCTCCACCAGAATCGAACCTCCGAGTGAGCCCGCCAATCCCATAATCAATCCTGTGACGATCGGAGGAGCCGCGACACGCAGTATGTGACGACGACCGACGATTCGCTCCGGAATCCCCTTCGCCCGAGCCACCTTGACGTGGTCCTCTTGGGCGACGTTTAGTGTCATGGTGCGCACAACGTAGATGTACGGACCCACACTCACCAACACCAACGTAAGAATAGGCAGGATGGCGTGCTTGAGGAGGTCCAAAAAAAGCGGAAATCCCCCCGCGGGCGGCGGAGCGCTGTACATCCCGCCGGAGGGCAAGATCGGGAACTTAAAGGCAAAGAGAAGAATCATGAGAATCCCTACCCACCACGCGGGCAAGGCGTACGAGACAGCGCCGAAGTAAGAGAGGATACGGTCCATCAACGATCCTGCCCGACCGGCCATACGTACACCTACGACCAGACCGACGGCGGCCGTGATCACCATCGAGGTGGTGATCAGCAGCACCGTGTTGGGAATGCGCTCGAGGACAATGTCTGCCACCCGGTTGCTTCCGGAGAAGCTCCTCAGTGTGTGCGCCTCACCGAGATCCAATGTAAAGACCCGCCATACCATCCCGGTCAGCCGGAGGTACCACGGACGATCGAGGCCGTACAATACTTGAAGCTCTTCACGTTGTGTAAGGAGAGCTGCCTCAAGTTGATCGGGATCCCGGATCGTCTCGGCAAGCGCAGGCCTGATCGCCCGGAGTTGCTCCCCGATCACCGCTTCGAGCATGCGATCGGAGTAACCAGTCGCGCCCAAACTGATGACGACCAAGAATTGCACGATCACGAGGACGCCGAGCAAGGTAAGCGTCCGAGTTAGCAGAGGCTTTAGCACGAGAGAGTCTCCTTAGGCCGCGTCGCCCTATTCGACTTCGAGGTCCACGCTGCGCTCTTCGACCAAGGCGATGGCGTCGCTGTGGGCGATGAGATAAAGCTTATACAGGCCCGGCCACAGCGCGCCGGTCACGTCTTGCTCAAACGTGATGGCAAACTCTGCGTCCCCAACCGTCTCGGTGTTGGCTCCACCACCCGCAACATACTGTGCGTCCCCCTGAATGACGACCTCTTGGGCGACAGGGTCGAGTAAGAGGTAGCGAAGGCCCAACTCTCCTGTGCCGGCCAAAGCGACGCGTACGACGCTCTCTTCGCCTGCTGTGAGTTTAGGCGCATCGACGCGTTGAATCGAAAGGGTCGGCGGTGGGCCGAAGGACCAATCACCAGGCTCAAACGGGTACGTCTCGTCCCGGTACGCTCGCAACTCTGCGTACTGGGCCCGCGGTTCGTATTCGGCCAGATAGTACGGTCCGTTGCTGACAATGAGGTGATTATACGTGCGGTGCCAGGCGAGCGCCGCCTGATAGCGCGCCTCGGCCGCTTCCCTGTCGACGAGCCGTTGCGAACCAACCGTAAACACGCCCTCGGGCACGGTGCCCTCAAGCGAGAAGGTGCGCAACGTCCGTTGCACGAGCCCCGCGTCGCGCTCCATCACCAGGCTCAGCCACGGCACATTGAATCGAGCGGCCGCTGTGTCGCTATACGCTGCGCGCCGCTGACTAAAGACGAGATCGTCCATCGCCGCCCGGATCTCCCATGGCGTCGAGAGACCACTCGGGCTGGCGTACGCGGCGATCGTCGCTTGGTCAAAGTGCCAAAAGTCGACGTACACCTCGAGTCTGTGGTCATCTAGGATACGAAACCCCTTAAACGTCTCGAGGTACGGCCTCGACGTTACGCCCAGGGCTACCTCGATCCGTGCCTTATCCTGGTCGTAGGCGAGTTCGTACGACTGGGCAATGTCATACACCACGTCCGCCATGGTGATGGGCTGCCCATGGTGCCAACGAGAGCCGATGTACCCGGAGTAATCCATGACGACTCGACTCGTCGCTTGCGTACCGGAGGCGACAGGCTGCCACCGGTCGCCCGCAGCGTTCCACACCACGGCGTCGCTCGGCACGTCCAGGCGACCGTCAGGACCGGCCGTCTCAACCGCAAACTTCGCCCGCACCGGGATCGGCACTCCTGTAAACGGATGGTTCCACTGGGGCGGGTCGACAAGGGCTCGCCAGATATCCGTGCCGTACACGTCCCCGAAACCGCCGACGGGGTTCCATGTGGTGCGCTCGGTCCAAACCCACAGATGGCCGATTTCGAGCTCGTCGGAACCGGGAATGTACGCTTCGCGCAGCGTCCAGGGCGCACGCGGGCCGGCGACCAGGTCCTGGGTGACGCCCCTCAGTTCGCTGTCAGCCGGGAAGGTGTTTACGGCCGTCACAAGCCAAATACGAACTGACTCGTCGAGGCCGATGCGCGTCATCTCGCGGTACAGTTCATCGCGCTCGGCTCGATTGGAGAATTCGCCTCGAAAGAGCTGTTGCCCTAACGTGTCGAGCTCTTCGTGCTCGTACTGCCAAAATCCGACTTCCCGCCAGCCCGGCATGTTCCCCAACCAGGGAGCAAGCATAGAGTTGACGGTCGTGTAATCGTAACGCTGCGGGGAGCCTTTGCCCCAGCCTTCGGTGTAGATGTGCCACTCAAACGCCGCTGGATCCGACGAGTAAACGGCGAGGGTGGCCGCTGCAAACTGACTGTAGACAACGTTTACCATGAATCCGGCGGCCTCGAGCTCGCTGCGCAACAGATCGGCGATGTCACGCCGCTCGTCTTCCACTCTACCGATCAATCGCAATCTCACCGGGCGCCCTTCATAGTGCCACCTGCCATCGACGAGCGTGGCACCGGCTTCCCGCATGGCTTCACCGATCAGCTCGCGGGCATACTCCGGCGCGTACGTAATTCCGGAGCTGCGTTGGACGTCGTACACGGTGAGGTAGTCGTAATCTTGCGGACTCACATGCGTCAACATCGGCTGGGCCATGCCTTGATAGATCTCACGGGCGATAAACTCCCGGTCCACGAGGTACTGGACTGCTTGGCGGACCTGGCGAATTGAGAAAGGGTTTAATTCCCCCCGACGGGCGGGCGCGGGGTTGAGTAGGAGCGAGTTGGTGGAGGCAGGCACCTGAAAGAGCGCAAAGCGGTCATCCTCTTCCAGGCGGCGAGCGGCGGTCGTCTTGAGGTTATACATGTAAAGATCCATACGACCCGCTTCGAGATCTCGAGGCGCCCGGTCGACGTCGAACGCCCTAAAGCGCACGATCTCCGTAGCCGGTCCTCTCACCGGCTTTGCCTCGTCATCGCCAGAGCTTTGCGCGGCCGCGATCGTGGCGAACGCCGATGCGACCGCCACGATCGCCGCGACCAGTGCCACTCGTACCGTTCTGTGCAGCAAAAACCCGATCGAGTTCACCTTCACGTTGCCTGCCCCCACTCGTTCATACGCCGCGGTCAGCCTCAAATCCGGCGGCGCACCATTCTTAAGGTTGCTCGTCCTCAAGTGCGTCCTGCAAATCCTCGATCTTTTGCATGAGGTCCATGTACATGGTGCGAATGTCACCGAAACCGAACTCGGTGTAGTACGACGCCGTGCTCATATTCCCCGACTCGTCGTACACTCGCACCTGTTGCGGTCCCTCACCCGTCACCGGGACAAAGAGACTCGCCGTGAACCGACCTTCCCGATTGGTACGAGCCGTCGCAATCGTCACGTCCTGCAGTTGAATAAAGACGTTCATCTCCGGTTGAAAGTCGAAACCTTGCACCGAGATGCGATCACCACCCGCGCCGGCCGACGGTTGCACGTAGATCTCCGGCTGGCGGACCGCACGCTGCCGGGCGAAGGCAATCTTTTGATTGATCGGTCCGTACTCGCCGAGCCGCGTGTCAGGCCACACCATGTACACGTCGTCCTCCGCCGCCTGAATCGAAACATAATCGCCGATGAACAGACCGTTGCTGAAGCCGCGGTTGGGGTTGGAGGGGAAGTCGCTCACGCGGGTGTCGCGTACTTTGTAGCCAAACTCCGGAAGCTCGAAGCCCCAGGTGCGACCGCGGTCCTCCGACTTGCTGTAGTAAGCGTGGTAGCGAATATGCGAGGGATCGTCCCGCATGTCAAGCCACATGAGGTGGATATCGCCCTTCTGATCGACGGACATCGATGGGTAAAATTGCAGAGCGCTCTCCCTGTCATCGTTCACGCGGATCGGTCGGCCAAAGGAGTAGCCGCCATCCGTGGAGCGGATGACGTAGATGTCACCATCATCGTCGACCTTGTTGGGCGGACGAGCCGTATAGGCGATGTAGACGTCGCCCTGCGGCCCCACCGCGATCTGGGGGAACGTGGACGCCCAATACCGGAAAAATGCGTTGCGCGGGCGGAAGCCGATCTCATTAAACGTCGACGCGACCGTCGACGGGGCAAACGAGGCTCCTCCGTCATCAGAGCGTGCGACGTGAATCTCAGCCGTTCCGACCATGCTGCCGTCTTCCGTACTGTCGAGCCAAGCGACGTAGACGACGCCGTTTGCATCGACGACCGGTTGCGCGCCTTGAACGACGCGATCTGCGTTGAGAAGCACTTGGACCTCGCCCCCGCTACGCTCACCGTAGGAACGGTGTACGGTCGGGCTCACGTCGACCGGAGTCGACCACGAGAGTCCCCCGTCGTCTGAGCTCACCATACGGATCGTGGTCCCGACCGAGACAGGGGTCAGGACCGGCAACTCACCGAGGTACGAAATCGAGTAGTACGACTCGAAGTCGGTGTACGTCACGTAGAGCATTTCGCGGCTGGGATCTTGCGGATGCGGACCAGTCGCAATCCAAGGTTTGTCTAAGAAGCCTACGACGACCGTGCCGCGCAACCGGCCGGCGGCGTCGACGGACTGATTCTCCAATCGAATGGTGCTTTGCGCAGTCGAGACAGTGATGGGCCACGTGTAACCACCGTCGTCAGACCGGGAGATAGTGATGCTGGAGACCTGCTCAGCAAGGTAAATCGGCCCGAGCGAGAACTCTTTGACACCAATGGAGATACCGGTGATATACACAGATCCCGCCTGATCAAAGACCAGCACCGGGTCGCCGCCCGAGACGCGGTCCTCAATGTGGTACGGCACTTGGTGCGGCCCCTCCCACACGGTGCCGCCGTCAAGACTGACGTACGTCGACATGGATGGGAAGTTGTAATCGATCGTCCCCAACACGAGGTGATCCGGGTCGTTCGGATTCACCGCCAGATGGGGCTCGGTCTGGATAGGAATGCCGCCTTGATCCCTCGTAACGAGGATATCCCTACTAAAGGCGGGGGCAGGGTTGCGAAACGGCACGAGCGCCGATGCGGCAGCCGCTTGCAACTGGGTGTCGGTTGACCCGCTACCGCCGATCGAACTCCAATTGAGGCGAGTGAGCGGATCCCAGCCCGGACGCTCCTGGAGCCCCGGATCGACGCCTTCTGAGATGAGCCAGGCCCTCCCGCCGACGACATCGCTGATCGCGCCGAGCGAATCGACGGAGCCTGTGCCTTGCATCCGCACCCCGCCGGGCCATTTAGTCTGACCGTCTTTGGCCAGGGCGACCGCGCCGGCGACGAAGAGCGCCATAAGAAGAATCGCCGTCTTGAAGCCCCACGAGCCTCTTCGAAAGTGCATTCTCACGCTGTACCTCTCCTAATTACGTCCAAATTCGCAACGCTACTCCGTCGGCAGCTCGTCAATCACTGCGGCCAGCGTCTCGAGTCGATTCATGACGGTGAAAAGGACGCCCTTGCGCAACTCCTCCAGCGCGTCGTGAAAGCCGCGCGCCCCGCCGATGTAGTACTCAAAGACTCGGTGATCGGGACTTTCAAACTCCCTTTCCGCCCAATCAAAGTAGAGGGGAGCCTGTTGAATCACCGTGTGGACGAGCAGTGACAGCCGGACCGGATCGGAGGCTGTGGCCAACTCCCGCACGCGCTGGAGGTAGAGCTCCGCCTCATGCCGCACGAGGGGCACAGGCTTGCGCAGTTCGGAGAGGAGTAAGCGGTCCGCTTCGATCTGAGCGAGCAGGCGCGTCCGCTCGGCTTCGTTGGGCAGACTGGCTGCCTGCACAGGTTGTAGGCCCAGCACCAGCACGAGTAGGGCGCCTATACCGATCGTCCACACCAGATTCGTCCAAAAACGTTGACGTTGACACGCTACGGTCGCCCACTTGCGGCTCATACTCGTCAACTCATCACTGGGTTGAGCTGACAAGGTCGGGCCGCCAAGTGGGGATCTCCTCCAAGCTGCCGTAGTAACCATGGCGGTCATCTCCTAAGTAAACGTATCAAGACTCCTATTATTGTAAACCATTCCTTTCCCCACCAGATTTCCCTCTAATGTCTCGCGGGGCGGACTGGGTCCAACGTATCGCGCAGTGCTTCGCCCAAAAGCGCAAAGCTGAGCGCCACAAGGCTGAGCGCTAGCCCAGGGAAGAGCGTGAGCCACGGTGCAGTCTCCAGATAAAGTCGAGCCCCCTCAAAAATCATGCGCCCCCACGAAGGCTCGGGCGGAGGCACTCCAAACCCGAGATAACTCAGGGCCGCCTCAAGGACCAGCGCCTGTCCAACGTAGCCTGTGGCCAACACCAAGACAGAACCGGCCGTGTTGGGAAGAATGTGCCGGAGCATGATACGAACACCGGACGCCCCCACCGAGCGCGCCGCCTCGACGTACGCTTGCTCCTTCACCTCGAGGCAGCGTGCGCGAGCAAGGCGCGTCACCTGAGGCGTGAAGGCCACCACTACGGCGATCATCACCATCCGGACCGAGGGGCCGAACGCTGCCACCAGCACGAGAGCCGTTACGATAGCGGGGAATGCCGTCAACGTATCGGTCAACCGCTGTCCGACAAGGTCGACGCGCCCGCCGGCGAAGGCGGAGGCTGTACCCAAAGCCGTCCCTAACAGCGCCGCGATTGCAACAGAGAGAACGCCCACTCCCAGGGAGGCTCGGGCGCCGTAAACGACGCGGCTAAAGACGTCCCGACCGAAGTTGTCGGTCCCCATAATAAACGAGGCTCCCGGGGGGACGAAGCGATTCTGGGGATCATGGGCCAACGGATCGTGCGGGGCGATCACCTCTGCGCCGACGGCACATGCAATGGCGACCATGACGATGCAACCGGCAATCATTCCAAGCCATCGCTTACCCATCGTACCGAATCCTCGGGTCAAGACGGACATACAGCACGTCGATCAGCAAGTTGACCGCCAGTGCGAAGGTGATGAGCAGCGTAGCATAACTCTGCACGACCGTGTAGTCACGGGAGCCCACCGCCTCCACGAGCCCCCTGCCTATCCCCGGAATGCCGAAGATGTACTCCAAAATGACCGCGCCACCCAGAAGTCCGCCCAGGTGAAGACCGGCGACGGTGATCACCGGCAGGAGCGCGGTTCGCAGCGCATGGCGCCACAGCACGGAGGCGCCACTCAACCCTTTGGCGTACGCGGTGCGAACGTGCTCTCGTTGGAGCGCTTCGACCATGCTCGCCCGCGTCACGCGGGTCAAGTCCGCGCTGAAGCCCCACGCCAACACGAGCACCGGGACCGCCATCAGTTGAAAGTGTTCCAGCGGGCTCTGCCACCAGTGAGCATAAATCAACGGAGGCGACCAGCGCGCGTAATAGACCAAACCCAGTAGGACCAGGAGTGCCAACCAAAATCCGGGGAGAGCGCCACCGACGACGCTCAGGGCCTGCACGAGCCGGTCGGGCCACCGCCCCCGTCGAAGCGCGGCGAGCATTCCCAGCGGGATTGAAAAGCACACTGCCAATATGGCTGCGTACAGGGTGAGGTGCATCGTCACCGGCAGCTGGCGGGCAAGGATCGTAGCGATGGGCTGGCGGCTCTCTAGGGACCGCCCCCCAAACTCGCCGTTCACCATACTCCACGCCCACCGGACATATTGGAGACCGATGGGATCATCAAGGCCGAGCTCTGCTCGCAGCGCGGCGACCAACTCCGGATCGAGCGCCTCTCCCTGGCCTCCCAGGGTCGCAGCGGTAATGTCTCCGGGCAGAGCGCGCATCACCCCAAAGACGCACAGAGACGCAACCACAAGCGTCGGTATAAACAAGAGTAGGCGTCTGGCAACGTAACGGTTCAAAGTGTGTCGGCCTCTCTTATCATTTGGACCTGTCTAGCCAGACGGTGGCAAAATCGGTGTGAGCATGTCCGTCCTCAGGCGGGATGACCAGCCCTTTGACGTACGAGCGATATGGAACGATTTGTACGCTCCCGGCAATTGGGACGAGGTACACCTGCTCGACCAAGAGGTACCGCTCCAGCTCACGCCAGATGGCTCGTCGTTGCTCCGGCCGCCCGGCCTCCCTGAGGCGCCGGTAATACACATCGATCACAGGATCCTCGTGTCGAGCGTAGGCGTCGGGGTTGCGGCTGTACCGCCCGTACGCGCGCTCCGTCGCCTCAGCGACCGTGCCACTAAAGTTGGCGCCGGACTGGGTATCGTAGTCGAGGCTAAACCGGGCGCGGTTCCATCCACCCTCGTCGACGATGTGGAGTTTGAGATCGATCTTTAACCCCGCCAGCCCCGCTTGAAGGAACTCGCAGCGCACTAAATGCCGCGACCTGCACAGGTAGGTCATCTCAAACCCATCCTTGTAGCCGGCTTCCGCCATGAGGCGCAGGGCTGCAGCTCGGTCGGCCTCCTTGCGGCGGCGATCGAAACGCGGCCACAGTTTCGTCGGGTACGGCGCATACCGCCTCCCCGGCCACTCGCCAGGGGTGACGTACCCGTGTCCCCCCATGGCCGTGGCGACGGCAGCGTCACTGTCGATCCAAAGCGTGATCGCTTCCCGCACCCGTTTGTCCTGCCACGGACCCGGTCGCAACATATTAAATGCCAGACGAAAGAAGCCTCCACCCATTTGTGCCAGGAACACATCGTCACCCATAACGCGTTCGTACACCTCTTGGCGCTCGGCGCTCAGGTAGTGCCCTTCACCTCGCGCTCCACCATCGAGGCGCCCTGTACGAATCGCCAAGTCCATCGCCACTGGGTCGGGGGTAATAATGTAGTCGATGCCGTCGAGGTAGGGAAGGCGTCTGCCTTGATTGTCCCGCTCCCAGTAATCGTCGAATCGTCGCACCTGTACTTGAACACCGGGATCGTTCCGCACCACTTTAAATGGCCCCAGACCGACCAATCCGATATCTAACGGCGAGACGCTTACATCGCCTGCCTCAATGCGTGGCTTCATCAAATGGGCAGGGTGGGCGATCTTCATCCGCGGGTCGAGGAGCATCTCGGGAAAGCGCACCGTCGGATGAGCCAGGGTGACGCGCACCTGCCCGCGCAGCGCCTCCACGTGGACTATCTCACCAAGATTCCCCTTGAAGTAGGCGGGCGCCCGCGTCTTGCCCTTGGCGGACGCACCGAAGTATGCCAAGTCGAACCAGAATTTCGCGTCTTCCGCCGTGAATGGCGTACCGTCGTGCCAGTACACATCTCGGCGCAAGGTAAACGTCCACTGGGTATAATCCATGTTGTGCGTCCAGTATGTGGCCAGGTACGGACAGACCATATACATGTTCTCGCGGCAGCGCATCACTAAGTTTCCCGGGCCAAAGATGCTGCCGGCGACGTGGTGGAGAGCGATGCTGCTCGTGCGCATCGGGTCGAAGCCGACCGGCACCTCCCCGCGATTGCCCAGCCGGAGAATCCCCCCGTAACGAGGCTGTTCTGCGGCGACTGGTATGGAGAGCTGTACGGCGACAAACAGCGTCAGCACGACTCCAACGATGGTTATCAAGCGACGAAGTGGCATGCGACGTGACGCTCCTTTGCAACTTCCTTTAAGAGGGGTTCCTCTACGGCACAGCGCTCCCCAGCCAGTGGACAGCGGGTGCGAAAGCGGCAACCGCTCGGAGGTTCCAGGGCGCTCGGCACCTCCGTTTCGAGGAGCAACCGATCCGTCCGACCCTGGGGATCGCGGCGTGGCACGGCCGAGAAGAGCGCCTTGGTGTACGGGTGGAGCGGTGTACGGTAAAGCGCCTGCGTCGTGGCAACCTCAACGATCTTCCCTAAGTACATCACAGCGACCCGGTCACTGATCTCGCTCACAACGCCTAAGTCGTGGGCAATAAACAGGTACGCAAGTCCCATCTCCCGCTGAAGTGACCTAAAGAGTCGGAGAACTTGGGTCTGAACCGTCCGGTCGAGCGAGGAGACAGGCTCGTCGCACACGACCAGCTTTGGTCTAAGCGCCAACGCCCGAGCGATTCCCACGCGCTGGCGCTGACCGCCACTCAACTCGTGTGGGTGTCGCTCACCTTCGCTTCGACTCAAGCCCACCGCCTCAAGGAGTTCGGCGACTCGCCCAGAACGTGGGCCGTGCGTGTTGCCGTACACCCGCAGAGGCTCACCGATGCTCTCGCCCACCGTCATGCGGGGATTGAGTGAGCCGTAGGAGTCTTGAAAGACGATCTGCATCTCTCGACGCTGCTCGCGCAACTCCCGCGGCGTGAGCGTCGCCAAATCACGCCCAGAGAATTTGATTTTCCCCGACGTTGCGTCAAGGAGGCGCAAAATCAGGCGTCCCGTCGTCGACTTGCCACAACCGCTCTCGCCTAACAGGGCGAGGCTCTCGCCCGCCGCGATGTGGAAACTGATGCCGTCGACCGCGCGGATCACATCCCCGGCCTCTGAGGCTAAGAGGGCGCGCGACGCCGTAAAGTGTTTGACAAGATCCCGGACCTCCAGAAGCTTCTCGTCCCTGTCAGCATCCAGCACATACCCGTTATGCGGCGCGTCTCCCCCTCTCGGCAGACTCCCTCCCCCCTGGTCGTCGTCCCTTCCCACCGCGAGATCTCGGTTTGCATCGTTATTCAAATTGGTGGGGCGCTCATCGGCCACGTACAGATCGGGGAGCGACGCGATGAGATCAACGGTATAGGGGTGTTGGGGCCGCTTAAAGAGTGCGTCGACATTCGTGCGCTCGACGATACGCCCTGAGCGCATCACCACCACGTCCTGCGCCACCTCCGCAATGACACCCAAGTCGTGCGTGATTAGGAGAATCCCCGTCCCAAACTCTCGTCGGACCATGCGGAGCAGCTCGAGGATTTGCGCCTGAATCGTCACATCGAGGGCGGTGGTCGGTTCGTCTGCGATGAGCAGTTTGGAATCACACGATAGCGCCATGGCGATCATGACACGCTGGCGCATTCCCCCGGAGAGTTGGTGCGGGAAGTCGTCGACGCGCCGCATGGGATCAGCGATGCCGACCAGATCCAGGAGCTCGATCGCTCGCGCTCGAGCTGCCCTTCGGGTGAGTCGCTGATGCCGTCGGAGGGCCTCAGCGATCTGAAAGCCCACCGAGAGAACCGGATTGAGCGAGGCCGTTGGATCCTGGAAGATCATGGCCATTTTGCTCCCCCGGACGCGACTCATCGCCCTCCGATCCTTCCTACGGAGCTCCTCCCCCTCAAGTAGGATCTCACCGTCGACGATTCTCCCGGGCGATGGAACGAGTCCCATGATGGAGAGCGCCGTCACGCTCTTACCGGATCCCGATTCACCGACGATCCCCAACGCGCCGCCGCGCTCCAGCGTGAAGCTGACACCGTCCACCGCTTTCACCGGCCGTTCTTCAGTGAAAAAGTAGGTCTTGAGGTTGTGCACCGACAAAAGCGGCGTCATGCTGTGGTCTCCTTTAACGATCCCTTAGCGATCGATCCGCCCCAGCTTAGCTAATGTTCAAACTCGGCTGGTTTGCAGCGACGACGTTCGACCGAGGTAACCGAGCTCCTCCGAGAGTGTGGACGCCGCGTCGAGTAGCACCGGGGCGAGCGCGATCAACGAATCCTTGGGCAAACGGGTCGCCGGACCGGAGATCGCCAGAGCGGCGATCACCCGGCTCGTGTAGTCGCGCACCGGGGCCGCAACGGAGTGCGTGCCCGCGAAGAGCTCTTCGAATGCAGACGCGTAACCGTCCCGTCGCACTTGGGTGATGCCCTGCCACACGTGCTCTTTGGAGACCGGGGCATTGGGACCGTAGGGAACCATCTCGTTGCGCGCCAAGATGCGCTCGATCTCTTCGTCGGGAAGCGCCGCCAGAAGCGTGCGCCCGGGAGCGCCCAGATACAGCGGGTAGAGTCGCCCTAAATCGGCGCTCGCCTTCAGCTCTTGCCGGCTCTCGACTTGAACCAAATAGAGGCGGGCGTCGCCGGTGCGTACATTGAGACTTACGGTCTCCCCGACACGATCCCTCAGCTTGATCATGAGGGGCGTCGCCTTTGCGCGCAGGTCGATTTGAGCGAGCGAGGCGGCGCCGACCTTGACCGCTCCGGTTCCCAGCACATACCGCCCCGACAGCGAATGACGGGCCACCATCCGGTTCGACTCCAGCGCGTGCAACAACCGATGGGCCGTACTGCGCGCTAGACCGCTCAGCTCAATCACCCGGCCGAGCGCAAGTCCTTCCGGGTGTTCCGCAATCAATTGTAGGATCGCCACGGCGCGATCAACCGACTGCACCATCGGCCTTGCACACCTCGATCTTCATTCCGTCCCCCACTAACAGGCCTCATTGACCGATCGGGGACGACGTGATACATTGAGCTACCAATTTCGGTCCTTTATCCCACATCGTGGGAAACCTTGAGTCAACTATTTGGACAAAAAGCGTTAATCTCCTTGACCTAAAACCCATGATCACCCTTGACGGAGGCGATGGACGATGGCGGTAAATCCTGGGGATCTCGGTTCGGCGGCCCTCTCACCCAACACACCGGTTACAGCGGGGTCGATGAGCTCATGGCGACTCACCTTCACCGTAGGCAAGCATGGTATTGATGACGGCGGCTCCATCATCGTGGCCCGTCGTGACGTCTCTGACTGGGAACTGCCGCAGTTTGACAGGCCCCTCGAGTCGGGATACGTCACCGTCGAGACGACGGGCTCCGCCAACGTGCGTCTCACGTACGACTCTGAACGGTACATACGCCCGTGGCGCGCCGCGCTCGTCGCCACCGTCTACGACGGCTCTCTTGCTTGCGGCGACCAAATCACCATCACCTACGGCGACACGAGGCAAGGGGCCCCTGGTATGCGGGCGCAGACCTTCCCGGAGTCAGCCTTTACGTTTCGGGTGCTGGTCGATGCCTTCGGGACCGGTTGGTACTACGACGTGCCCAACTCCCCCGCCGTAGCGATCATCGGCGGTTACCCCAACGAGCTGCACGTCGTCGCCCCGTCCTGCGTGCAACCCGACCACCCCTTCTCACTAAAGCTTCGGGTCGTCGATTCCTGGGGCAATCCGTCGCACCAATTCGCCGGGATCGTCTCGCTCTCGCCTTGTGAGGGGGTTTGCCTCCCAGCCGAGTCGCTCACATTCACCTCCGAAATGAACGGCGTCGCCACCCTCGAAGGCGTCGTCATCACAACGCCGGGGGTACACCGCATTGAGGCGGCAGGCGCAGGGCTTCGGGGGCAGAGCAACCCCATACAGTGCCTCGCATCGACTCACGAATCGTCATCCTCCCCCATCCTCTGGGGCGACCTGCACGGCCAAACGGGGATTACGATCGGCACCGGCACCGTGGACGAGTACCTTACCTTTGGCCGGCGCGCGGCCTTCCTCGACTTCACCGGCTGGCAGGGGAACGACTTTCAGATTACCAAGGACGGTTGGGCCCAAGTGAAAGAGGCGGTCCGCCGCCATCACGAGGATGGAGCCTTTGTCGTCTTCCCGGGGTATGAGTGGTCGGGGCTCACACCACACGGGGGCGATTACAACCTACATTTCCTCGAAGACGAGCCCCCGTTGCACCGCAGCAGTCACTGGGAGGTGGAGGACGGCTCCGATCTCGAGAGCGACCGTTATCCCATCGACACTCTGTGGCAGGAGGCTGTTGCTCAAAAGCGAGAGCTGCTGGCCGTCCCGCACGTGGGAGGACGTCACGCCAACCTCGACTTTTTGGACGAGCGCCTCTCCCCCGTCATCGAGGTGCACTCCCACCACGGCACCTTTGAATGGATGATCGCGGACGCCTTTGCCCGCGGTTATCGAGTGGGCTTCTGCGCCGGCAGCGACGATCACACGTGCCGCCCCGGCCTCTCCTACCCCACGCTACAGGCCTCGCGCTCACTTGCCAGCTTCGATGTATACGGCGGGTATACGGCCGTCTTTACGTCTGAATTCACACGTAGGGGTATCTTTGACGCACTCTTTCGGCGCCACTGCTACGCCACGACGGGCGCGCGCATCCTCCTGCGCGTCAGCGCAGGCTCACACATCATGGGGGATGCCATAACTGTGAGCGAGCCTCCCCGATTGCAGATCACGGTCGGAGCGACCGCGCCACTCCTGGAGGTCGAAGTATACCGAGGCACCGAGCTCATCCACCGGGCGCCAGTTCGCCGCCCGCAAACGAGCGGGCAGCGTCGAGTTCAACTCCTGTGGAGCGGGGTGCGGGTGCGCAGTCGCGGTAAGCGGGTCACCTGGAAGGGGAGCATCACAACAAGCGGCGGACACATCCGCGCCGCCTACACGGTCGCGTTCGATCGTCCACAAGACGGCATCACGAGGATCTCCAACCAACAGGTCGACTTCTTCTCCACGACCTCGGGGGATATCGACGGCGTGATCCTCGACGTCTCAGACGATGCGACGCTTCGCTTCCACTGCCCTCACGTGCAGTTTGAGACCCCTGTTGCGTCGATCGGTTGGGAGCGTCAGGTCTTTGCGGCGGGCGGGGTGAATCAGCGGGTCGAAGTGAGCCAAACGTCTGCGCAGCCCGGCCCTCTTGAGTTTGACGTGGAGTTCATAGAGAACGAGCTGCACGACGGGACCCACCCGTACTGGGTGCGCGTCGTCCAAGAAGATGGCCACATGGCCTGGAGCAGTCCTATTTACATCACAAAGGCGTAATCGGAGATGACCCAAGTGATTGTCGACGCGGACGCCTGTCCGCGCAACGCCCTCGCGATCCTAAAGCGTCTGCAGAGCGAGTACGATTTTACCCTCGTGACAGTGGCTTCGTTTCATCACGAGATTGAAGGTCCCCATCACATCGTCGTGGGCGACGCTCCCGATGAAGCGGACCTTGCGGTAGCTAACCGGGCACGACCGGGGGACATCGTCGTCACCCAGGATTTGGGGCTGGCGTCGCTCGTCACCGGAAGGGACGTCGACGTCGTCTCACCGAAGGGCGATCTCATCGACCCCCATCGCCTCGACTTCATGATGGAAGAACGGCATTTGAAGGCGAAAGTGCGGCGCGGTGGGGGCCGAACGAAGGGCCCCAAAGCCCGCACCCTTCACGATGACGCACGCTTTAAAGAGGTGATGACGCGACTCCTCCGGGAACGTCTTAACGATAGTTGACAAACTGAAGGTCGACCTCAAAGTCGCTCTGCTTTAATGCTTGAATCACGGCCTGAAGGTCGTCCCGAGACTTACCGGTAACCCGCACTTGATCCTCCATCACCTGGGCTTGCACCTTCAATTTGAGCCCTTTGATCGCGGCGACGATCTCTTTGCCCTTCTCCGTCGAGATCCCCTGGACGATCTCGACGTCCTGGCGCACCATTCCCCCTGACGCCGCCTCGGTCTTCCCAAACCTCAGATTGCGCAACGCCACGCCGCGGCGCACCATCTTCTGTTTCAAAATCTCGACCACGGCCTCCATGCGATAATCGTTGTCCGTGACGATCTTGATTTGCCCTTTGCGGTCCCAATCAATTTGGGTCGAACTCCCTTTGAAATCGTAACGTTGGGCGATCTCACGCGACGCCTGGTCGACAGCGTTGGTCACTTCCTGTAAATCAACCTGCGATACAATATCGAATGAGGCTGCCTTGGCCACTCTCGTTAACCCCTTCAACGTTTAGTCGTTTACAGCGGATGTCAAGCTTTTGCGCATCACTACAAAATCCTTGTTGTCCATGTAAAGAAGGTTAAACCCAAACATCGCGGCGATCCAGTGAAACGTGGTCCTCGAGTAGAAGGCGACGTGCGTTGGTTCTCGCGCGTACCACCACTCCCCGATGAGAGGATCAGCCGGCCGAAACTGCGTCATCACCGCGAGGTACCCGCCCGGGCGAATCAGCGCCGCGATGCGGAGCAACTCGCGCCCCGGGGCGGCGAAGTGTTCAAAGGTCTCAGTCGAAACGACAGCGTCGTACACCTTGTCGTCGGCAAGAGTCGGCGCGAAGTATGGATCGTAGCCGGACGCATCGTACCCGATGCGCCGCAAGAGTTCGACCAAGACGGGTCCCGGTCCGCAACCGAAGTCGAGAACAGAGTGAACCTCCTGCCAGATACGGCGCAACACGCGAATCTTGCGCGTGAACATGCGTACGTATCCCTTATTCTCCATTGAATTGTCGTGTAATGCATACCTGGCCCGCTCGGCATCGGGGGGCAGGTGCTGCTCCGCCGGCACGAAGTGAAGGTCGCACCGGGCGCACGCCCAGTACTCCCTGCCGTGCGCCGCCTGCGCGAACACAGCGCGGGCGGAGCACAAGACGCACCGCCGGCCGAGGCGGTTGGATTCTCGCATACACTTCCCTCCACCCTCTCGTGATACGGCACGTACTTTCGGGCACCTCTTTACAGTCAGGATTCCCCAGGATCTCCCCGCGATGATTGCGAATATAAACAAAATGAGCGACGCTTTGACTACTAGGCTCGTGGTAGGAGGAGATCCGAATGACCGTCGTAGAGACCGTCGGAGGGCGGAGCTTTTCCGGGCCGTTGGAGAGTAACGGGTTCGAGCTTTCGACGTCGCCCGATCGATTAGGATGGCTTACCCCAACAGACGCCAACGTGCCGTTGTCGACTCTCAAAGAGCGCTATCAGGAGCACGGATACCTCTGGCTCAAAGGCATCCTCGATAGGGACGAGGTGCTGGCCTTTCGCGCCCGATTTTTCGAGGCCATGCGTGACACAGGACTCATCGCCGCGGGGTCCGACCCCGCCCTGGGGATCTTTTCAGGATCTGAGGTGGACACCCAACGGGTGCGGCGACTGTTGATCGAGATCGTGCAGTGGGCAAGTTACGAGGCCTTTTGTCTTGCTCGGCCCATCGTCGAGTTTTACGAGCGTTTCTTTGGCGGGCCGGTGCACCTGCACAAGCGGAAGATCATCCGACACAAGCGTCCAGGAGACGTCTCATGTACCGGCGCGCACTACGACCTCGTCTACCTGCGAGGCGGCACCGACAATCTATGTAGCAGCTGGATCCCGATCGGTGACTGTCCCGTCGAGATGGGCGGATTGGTCTACCTCGAAGGCTCCGACGAAGCAGGGCGCCGGATGGAGAATGAGTTCAGCCAAAAGCGAGCCGACTTGCCCCCGGAGGAGCGCGTCAAAGCCTTCAACAAGTACATGAACCAAGGGTGGCTCAGCAAGGATTTGAACGAGATCGCCGATAAGCTTGGCGGGCGGTGGTTGATGGGCGATTACGAAGCGGGCGATATGGTTGTCCACAATCCGTATCTGATCCACGCGTCGACGAGGAACGTCGATCCACGGGGGCGGATCCGACTGTCGACGGATATTCGCTACCAATGCGTGTGGGACGAGATCGACACGCGCTGGAACAACCACTGGTCTCCGGACGACGGACTCTAAAGTCGTATCAAAGGCGAGCACACAAGTGAGACACACCCGACTCTTGGGGACGTGAACGACGACGCCCACATCGCGCGCCTCGTGGACGCGATGTGGACGTCACCCTTCCACACTCACCTTGCGCCTCCCGGCCTCGCTATCCCATACACTCCGACACGTCACCTTCAAGCAACGCCGGGCCGGTTGCACCGCTCTGCGTGCTTGCCGGTCGAACGATGAGCCGCATCGTCGCGGAGAACGGCTGCGAAATTCCACTGAGGCTACCTGCCCAAACGTGTGTGGGCGTCTGCGTGAGCGTCGCCACAAAGCTGATGACGTTCGGTTCAAACAGCACCGCTTCATAAATGTCATACTCGCCGAACGAAGCGGGCGCGGGCAATTCATTCACCAAAACACTAAATGCGTTCCGTCTTGGGATATCCTCCGGACGTTGCGTAAGCAACGCTACGCCGACCGCCGCTGTCTCGTCGGCTACCTCAGTCGCGCTCAAGAGCAGGCAGCACGGCGGCTCGACCGACCGACGGACCGGCGTCCTGCTCTTCGTGCTCAGGCTCGCTCGATCGGGCATGCCGATCGACGTCCTGGTGTACGCAGGAAAACTCCGCACGTTCGACAAATGAGTCACCCCTACGGTCCACACCCGAATCACTATTGGACCTGATGTTGCAACCAGTTCATTCATATGCGGTTCACCTGCAAGCCGCTACGATTATTGCAGGTGAATCACGTGCGGTGGCGCGTAAAATTCGTGGGAAAGGGGCGTCCGCTCATGTCACTCCCATACATTCTCGCAGTCGACGGAGGTGGAACCAAGACCGACATCGTTGCCTGCGATCTCCAAGGCAAGGTACTAGAGCGCAAAGTGTTGGGCCCATCGACGCTGCAGAATGTCGGAAAAGCGGGGTGCGAGGCGCTCCTGCGCGAAGGGTGGCAGGCTGTGACGGCGGGCGCCGGCCTCGACGTCCAGCGCCTGGTGGGCGCCTGTCTGGGCGTCGCCGGCCTCGATACCCCGACGGACCGACGTGAATTCAAAGAGATCGTGCGGACAATCTTTGGCACGCAGGCATCACGGGTCTGTTTGGAGAGCGACTGTTACATCGCGATTCACTGCGGGACGCTCGGACGACCCGGGATTGCGCTCATCGCGGGCACCGGATCGATGGCTATCGGGGAGAATGCCCGTGGTGAGCAGGCACGCAGTGGCGGGTGGGGGTACCTCTTTGGTGACGAAGGGAGCGCCTACGACATGGGTCGACAGGCGCTCGTGGCGGCACTGAAAGTCGCGGATGGTCGTGGCCCCCACACCCTGCTCAGCGAGCTCCTTACCCAGGTGTTCGGCACGGATCTCGAAACAGTCGTGGCGGAGCTTTACCGCAGCGACGAACTCATTCGTGCCGTGGCAACCCTAGCGCAACTCGTCGACCACGCCGCAGCGAGCGGCGACCAGGTAGCCGGCGCCATTGTTGAGAATGCAGCTGCGGAACTCAGCGCTGCCGCGACTGCCGTCCAAACGAGACTGCAGCTCCAAGAGCGGCCACTGCCGATCGTGCTCTCGGGGGGCGCCATGAACTCCGAGCTCTTGCGTCGGCTGCTGCACGAGCGACTCACGGGGTCCTTGGGCGACGTAGAGTGCATCCGACCTGATCTGCCCCCCGTCGCGGGCGCGTGCATTGTTGCCCTCAAAAGGGCCGATGTCCCGATCACAGAAGACCTCATCGACGCCTTGAAGTCGAGCCTCACCTCATCAGATCGCGACGAGGCGCCACCATCTTAGAGCTAACGCGGTGAAAGGAGTTTGAGCATGCTCACGAGAGCCTTTGGTAACCAATCGGACCAACTTTCGATTATTGGGTTTGGAGGAATCATTGTCAGCGGGGAGCCGCAGACGGAAGCGAACCGGCTCGTCGCTGAAGCGATCGACCAAGGCGTCAATTACTTTGACGTCGCCCCGCAGTATGGCGACGCTCAGGAGCGGTTGGGCCCTGCCCTCGTCGACAGGCGAGACGAGGTGTTCCTCGCATGCAAAACCCTCGAACGCTCCAAGGAAGGCGCCATGGCCGAACTCCACGACTCCCTCGGCAAACTTAGGACTGATCGGTTTGATCTATATCAACTGCACGCCATGACGACCGAAGAGGACTTCGCCGCCGTCACAGGACCGGGCGGTGCGTTGGAAGCGTTCGAGGACGCACGCGCCAAGGGGCTCATTCGCTACATCGGCTTCTCCGCTCATTCCGCCGAGATTGCTCTGAAGCTCCTCGACACCTTCGCATTCGATTCGGTCCTCTTCCCTGTCTCGTGGACCACATACTTCAATGCAGATTTCGGTCCCCAAGTGTTAAAGAGAGCAGAAGAGAAGGGCGTCGCCCGCCTCGCGCTCAAAGCTATGGCAATGACCGTACGTGAGAAAGGGCGAGAGCGCACGACCTACCCCAAAGCGTGGTACCAGCCAATCCCGGAAGACGAGGCGGAACTGGCCGAGTTGGCCCTGCGATTTACGCTCTCTCAAGGCGTCACGGCAGCCATCCCGCCCGGAGAAGCATCTCTCTTCCGCCTGGCGGTGCGTTGCGCCCAGCGGTTTCAGCCCATTACGCCGGATGAAGAGGCGGCGCTCCGTGAGCGGGCCCGGGGACTTGCGCCTCTCTTTCACTTAGCGGGATGACGCAGGCGTTTTGGGATAGAGCGGCACGCCTCTAACAGTTAAAGACTTAAACTCGGTTGGGCGAATGCGTTCTGTTCACCTCTCGTCCATGCGGCCGAGGCTTCGCGTTTTGACGGGCCTCACGGTACTCGCTCACGGCGTGGCGGGTCAGTACGAGCGCGGCCAGCGCACGCACTCCCGCCGCGCCCAAAAAAGCGGGAATAAGCCCGACACTCAGCAGCATCCACGTCCCAATGAGTGGCCCGATGAAAGCCGCAAGGTTTCCAAAGGTGTTCACCCAAGTGATCACTTTGAAACGATCCTTCCGCCCGCCGATAGAGATAATCATGTTGAACGTTCCCAGCACCACTCCAGCGAAACAGAAGCCTCCCAACGCCTGCGTAAATGCGAGGAAGCCAAAGGAGGGGAGGAACCAAAAGACGGCCGCCTGAGCGCTCATGCCGACGGTCGCCACGAAGGCTATGACGTGGTTGCCCCACCGATCGGCCATCTGCCCCCACACAAGCGATCCGACCACCTGGGAGAGGATGAAGAGGGATGTGAGCGTGCCGATCGAGGAGTTGCTTAGCTCGAGGCGCTCGATGAGATAGATGTTGACAACGGGAGCAAGGCCAAAGAAACCCATGTTGAACAGAACGATTGGAACGGTCACCCGCAGGAAGTCGTGGCGGCGAGAGCCGGTAAGGAGCGACCGCAAAAAACCTTCTGCGCGGTCCGCCTCGGTGAGCGCCCCGACCGTCCCCGACTCTAGCAGCTTTGACTCATTTGCGGAGTCCGACTCGTCCGTCCCGCCGGGATCCAGCCGGGCAAGGTAGAAAGTGGCTAGCGCCGCAACCACAATAGCTACGGAGAATGTCAGTGTGAAATTATGCGGGAACGCGAGCGCGTCGAGGAGGTGTCCCGCCGCAAACGTAGCGACGAATCCGGCCATTCCGGTGAAGACGCCGCGAACACCGAAGAGACGACCCCGCTGTTTGGGGGGAAACATGTCGCTGACGACCGCGGTCCAGTATGTCGCAGAGAGGCTCATGGCTCCAGAAGCGAGGCTGTAAATTGCGAGGACCCAAATCGGCGCCCACTTCCCAATCAGCGGCGCGAGCAGTAAGAGTACGAGAAAGATCCGGTGGAGAATGGCGCTTCGCACCGAGCGACGCAACGCCTGCGGGGGCGTCACGGCCGAGCGGGCGCTAAAAGCTAGAACGGCCGCGTTGAGGAGGAACGGGAGTGAGGTGAGCAGTCCTACCTGCTCTTCCGTGCCGCCTAGACGTAGCACGTACACAGCGATGAATCCCGCGATAATCTGCTGGCCCGCCATGATGAGGCTGCCTTCGATGATGGCGACGACGATGTTCTTCCGTTCTGACAAGGAAAGCGCGCCCAAGCGCATCAAAGAGCGAGCCCTCGCCTTCTATAGATCGAGCGTTTAGTGCGTCGAAGACCTCAAAACATCACCGCGGTGCATGTGTTTGCGAGATGACTATACCAGGGAACCCAACCGCCGTCTAGCAGATTCTTCCCGTCAAAGCGAGCCCCATTTTTAGTCACAAGTGAATACTCCGTCATTTTAAGAGGATGCCATATATTTTCGGCGAATAAAATGGCACTCGATTCCCTCAATACACCATTCACTCGAGGGAACAAAATTGATGTTTATCATATAGAGGAGGTCTTCTTGTCATGGTGTCAAACTCGTTCGCCCGCAAGTCACTGCCCCAGATTATACTCTCCTTGGCACTCGTGTTGGCCCTCACCGTGCCGACTGGAGCCGCCGAACGGATTACTGCGATGCTCGTCTCAACACTTGAGGGAAGCGCGCTCGACCAAGCGATTGCTGCCTTCACTCACGAGACCGGGATCGAGGTCGACGTCGTTGAGTTTACGAGTTGGACCGACCTGCGCGAGAAGCTGCCGACCATGGTAGCCGGTGGCATCTCGCCCGACGTGGTTTATCACGACAACGGCGCCCAGTCCGATCTGTATCACAACGGAGTCCTGCAACCGATCGAGGAGTACGTCGCCCGGGACAACTTTGACCTGAGCATCTGGCCGAAACCTCTCGTGGACGCGTATCGATACGACGGAGTCCTCTACTCCCTCCCTACAGGCGTGAGCAACTGGGTCACCTTTTACAACGCCGACAAGTTGAACGAATCGGGACTTAGCGCTCTGCCGACCGACTGGGAGAGCGATGGCTTCACATTCAGCGACCTGGTCGCGACCGCGCGCCGCCTCACTCGGGACACCGACGGGGACGGTACACCGGAGCTGTTCGGCATCACTGACTTCTTTAGCCGAGGCGCCCAAGGGATTCACATGTGGGGGCTCGACTGGGTGGATGACGACAAAACAGAATTCTTAGGTACGAGCTCGCGCCACGTCGAAGCCGTTGTCCAGATGCGCGAACTCTGGGAGCTCGGCGTAGCGGGCGGAAACTGGATGAATGGCACCGCCGTTATGATGCCGATGCAACCGTACTACCTCAACACAATCTCCAATGCGATGGACCAAGGCGGCCTCTTTGACTGGTCCATTGGAATCCTCCCCACCGTCGAATGCCGCTGCGGTCCGGCCGGTTTCCACTCGTTAGGAATGGCCGCGGGCGCGTCGAACCCCGAGGGAGCTTGGGAGTTTATCAAGTTCGTCACGACCAGCTCCGAAGGGGCCGTCAACTTCTCTCGAGCCGAGAATCGGACGCCGGTTGTGGCCTCCTCCATCGCCGATTTCTACGATCGCTGGGAGAGGCTCAACCCCGGCATGAACGCAGACGTATTCACCAGTGGACTTAATTACATCTTCCGCCCAAACTGGTTCGGATTGCCCCGCTCGTTCTTTGACAACCTCTACGCGACGATGACCGAGATCATGACCGGAGGGAAGGATCCCCGCGTGGGCCTCGAGGAGCTGAAACCCGTCATCGACGGCATCCTCAACGAGGCCCGGGAGAACCGATAAACGCGGTACGACCAAGAGCACACACTCGTATGTCACCGCGACACAGTAGACCCGGAGGCTGTCGACTAATCGACAGCCTCTCCTTCACCTTGCTTTTTGCTCACCCGCGAATGGTTGGTTCACGCGTGGCTTCGTCCGTCACTCTCGTACCACCAAGATTGATACAGGCACGATCAACTGTTGGCCGGCCCGCAATTGAGGCGGCGAAGGAAGCTCGTTATACTCCATGAGCACGGGGTAGTTCAACGCTGAGCCCGTCAGAGATATCGAAATCTCCCACAGCGTCTCACCCGGTCGAACCCGGTACACGATCACGTCTTGCCCCGCTTCGCCCAACGACGTCGGCGCAGCCGGCACCGGTGCTGCCGTGGACGCAACCGCGGGCGCCGCGAGCCCATCCAGCGCGATCTGTGTGAATTCCACCAACTCCACAAGCGAAGATATCCGCTCGTCCAAAGCCAAGATTTGAGCGTCCACTTCAGCGGCACGGGCGGCGGAGTCACCCCGAACGCCCTCGATCTCGGTTTGACTCCGTGAAACGTCAGTCCGCAACGCACTCGTCTCACGAGCCACTGCACGAAGCTCCCCTCGAAGTGTGTCGATCTCCTCCCCGTGTGCAACGAGGTCACCGCGCAGGGCTCCCACTTCCTCGTGCACTCCGAGCAAGTCACCTCGGAGAGCCTCTACACCTTCACGGAGTCCAGCAACGGCTGCTTCAAGGGATTCAACCCTGCCCGTAGTCTGCTGGACTTCGATCGCCGACAACCCATCGACACGATCTCGGAGGCTCTCCAAGCGCTGACTGACGGAGCTCCAACCGTAGACGACGCTGACTACGCCGACCACAACGAGGATGAGCAAGACGCCGAACCATCGTCCCCCGCCTCTTCGCGAAACACCGAACTCACTCCTAGGTTGTGCCATACGCCCTTCCACCTCTTCCTAAACCCAATTTTCCGACGTTTCCTCCTTTCATAATCGCTACGGAACCGAAGAACTTTCCCCTTTAAACTGGTGATTATCATGTTCGTTCGAGTTGCGGCAGGCGCCCTCGTCAGCGCAGGGGGTTCCAGGAGACCGACGGCGAGTGCAGAAACGGATGCTAAAATGAGTGCTGATTGGCGTATGGAGGCGGCGACGTGTCAGAATCCGAAACAAGTCACACCCGCGAGACCGAGTTGACCAAGAGTTTGTCACGCGCATTGAGGGTGCTCAATGCCATCGCTGACGCAGGAAAGCCGCTGGGCGTCACGGAGATCGCTCGGCGGATCGACGTCCACAAGAGCTCGGTGTACCGCCTACTGCGCACGATGGTCAAGTATCAATACCTCGAGCAACACCAATCGACGACTGAGTACTGGCTCGGTGCACAACTTAGCAACTTGGGGCAGTTGGCGTCCCTACACCTCGAGCTCCCCAAGTTGGCTCGCGTCCACGTCGAACGCCTCTCCAAACGGACGCAGGAGACCGCCAACCTCGTCAAGCTAAACGGCAATCGTTGCATCTACCTGATCAGCGTGCAGACCGAACAGAGCATTGGAATGATTGCACGTCCGTTGGGTTCGAGCGACGAGTTGCATTGCACGGCGGTCGGCAAAGCGATGCTCGCCTACCTGCCGCCCCGGCGGGCCCAAAACCTGCTTACCCGATCAGAGCTGAGCCGACGCACCCCGACCACCCTGACGACACCCCAAGACATCCTCGACCAACTCGACGACGTGCGCCGTAATGGCTACTCTGTCGACAACGGCGAGAACGACGAGAACGTCCGTTGCATCGGCAGCGCTATCTTTGATCGCCGAGCCGAGGTGATCGGCGCGGTGAGTATCTCCGGCCCCGACTTTCGGGTCACAGACGCCTTTATAGCGCAAATGTCTCCAGCCGTGATGGAGTGCGCCCTAGACATATCAGCGACCATCGGCCTTCCACGTGAAGAGAACCCACTCTCCCTCCACCTGAAGCAGGATCATCACGACCCGCACTGAAGTACTACTCTGAATGCTCGGCTTGTTTCACATAATAAAACAGGAGTGGTAAACCGCGATGCCCGAACTGGTCTGCTACACATTGCCGTATCGCTCTGTCGAATTCGAGCGAGCGTTGCAGGGAATTAGGCGTGCTGGATACGAGTCGGTCGGGTTTGGCCTTCCCCATGCCGACGGAGGGTATCCGACCGAGCCGAGCGTAGAAGAGGCCGATCGTATTGGTCGAATCCTCGAGAAGTATGAGCTTCGCCCACAAGGTCTCTACGGCGCCAAGACACAAGCGGATGACCTCGATCACCTGCTCGGATGGATCGATTTCGCACACGCCCTCGGCGCGCCAATGTTGGTGTGGGTGGGTGTCGGCGGTTACAGTCGCTTCCCCAACGAGTTGCTCCCTAAGGACGTGTACGAGCCACGCCACCGAGCGTTTGTAGAGCGGATGCGACGTGTCGGGGATTACGCAGCCGACAAGGGCGTCATCGTCACCTTAAAGCCCCATACGGGCAACACGGGGACAGGACCCGTCTTGAAGCAGACGTTAAAGGAGATCGACTCCCCAGCGTTTCGCGCGTGCTTGGATCCCGGAAACGTCTCGTATTACGAAGGAATCCCCGGCGCGGAAGACGCTGAGGCAGTCCTGGACGAGACAGCAGCGTTGATCATGAAGGACCATCAAGGCGACCGTGCAAACGCCGACTTCCCCGTTCCCGGAGAGGGCGATGTCGACTTTGTCCGCATCCTCAAAGGGCTGCGAGCTCGCGACTTTGACGGTCCCCTCATCGTCGAGCGCATCGACGGCGCGGACGGCTCAAACCTCACGATCGACGAAGTAGACCGACGTGTGACACGAGCCCGCGAAAACGTGCAAGAGATGGCGCAAGAGGCCGGCTTCACACTTTAAGCGCCGGTTTTCGGCTCTTGGGGGCGCACCTTTAAGACGTCGCCCCCATCTGCGGTATCACCCAAAAGCGAGGTGCCTTCCACATGTCGAGCACGGAGTCGGAGCTTAAGAGCCGGTTCGCGTCGTGTGGCGTCGATGTGTACATCGACCCGAGTGTCCAGATCGAGCACCCCGAGAGTTTCCACGTCGGCGATCGTGTGCGCATCATGCGTAACGTCACCTTCATTGGCCAACAAGAAGAGGTTCGGTTTGACAGCGACGTAACGCTCTATCCCAACACGTTTGTGCAAGGGAGCGGGCGACTCATTATTGAGAGTCGCGTGGGTCTCTTTCCCAACACTTACATTTCGATCGGCGGCAAGGGTAAAGGATTTGTCACCATCGGTGAGCACACGCACTTTGCCGTCGGGTGCGCCATGTACGGCGGAGGTGGATTGAGTATCGGCCCCCAGTGTGCCTTCGCCGCGCACACCGTGCTGACCACGGTCGCGCACGACCACAAGATTCCAGGCAAGCCGCTGGTCGAGACGGGTCGCAGTGCCCCCATCACCATCGTCGGGGACGTGTGGACCGGGGCGAATGCGACCGTTGTGCCCGGTGTGACGATCGCCAAAGGATGCGTCATCGGCGCCGGCGCCGTCGTCACCAAGGACACCGAGGAGCGCGGTGTGTATCTCGGCGTTCCCGCTCGGCTCGCGTACCGTCGCGATTAGCTGCAACCAGTAATATCAAATCGGAGGTTGTTCCCGTGTCGCAATCAAAATCTCAAGAGTTATTCGCTCGGGCGTCAAAGAGCCTGGCCGGCGGTGTTAGCAGCCAGTTCCGCGCTCGCCAACCCTTCCCGCTCTTCTTCCAGGGGGCCGAAGGGGCACGTATCACCGATGTGGACAACAACACCTACCTCGACTTCACCTTAAGTCAGGGGCCTGTCCTCCTCGGCCACCGACACGAAGCGGTCGATCAAGCCATCGCCGCGGTGCTGGAGCGCGGTATCCTTTATGCGGGACAGCATGATCTGGAGTTTCAAGTCGCCGAGTGGGTGTGCCGCAACATCCCCTCCGCCGAGCAGGTCCGTTTCGGTTCCTGTGGTTCGGAGATGGTGCAGGCCGCACTGCGCGCTGCCCGCAGTCTCACAGGGCGCCATAAGTTCATGAAGTTTGAAGGCCATTATCACGGCTGGTTCGACAATGTAGCGATGAGCATCAAACCGACGCCGGAGAATGCAGGACCGCATACGGAACCGACGCCGGTGCCCTGGACTGGGGGACAGTCCCGCTATACAGCTGAAGAAGTGATCGTAGCGCCGTTCAACCAAATCGAAATCGTCAAAGCGCTCATCGAGAAGCACACCGACGAACTCGCAGCGGTGATCCTCGAACCGATTGGCTGCAACAACGGCTGTATTCCCTCGGATCCGGAGTTCCTTAAATTCCTGCGCCAAATCTGCGACGAGCGCGGCATCGTCCTCATCTTTGATGAGATCATCACAGGCTTTCGTACGGGCCTGGGAGGCGCACAGGCTCTCTACGGCGTCACTCCCGACTTGTCGACGTTTGGCAAAGCGATGGGAGCCGGCCTGCCGATCGCGATGCTCGTGGGTAAAGAGCGCTTTATGCGCCCCATCGCCGAAGGTACGGCGATCCATGCTGGAACCTACAACTCCAACACCGTCTGCATGGCGGCTGCACTGGCGATCCTCAACGAGCTCGAGGCGAACGGAACCCAGCAGCTGTTTGACCGAGGGAACCGCCTGATGGAGGGTCTGCGTACAGCAGCTGCCAAGCATAATATCCCCCTCCTCGTCCAGGGGCCCGGTCCGATGTTCCACACCGCTTTCACAGAGAAGTTAGCCATCCGGGAGTTGCGGGATCTGTGGGATGTCGACGACTCCATGCTGGCCCGCTTCGTCGACGGCATGATGGACGAAGGGGTGCGCGTCATCGGCCGCGGACTCTGGTACATCTCGTTCGCCCACACCGACACGGATATCGATCAGGCTATCGCCGCCGCGGACCGAGTCTTTGCCCGCTTGAGCTCCGGCGCCTAAGGAGGTTGAAAACACGTGAGCCACAGACTGTACATCGGCGGACTTTGGCACGAGACGCACTCGTTCGCGGCCGACGCAACGACGCTCGAAAACTTCCGACTCTACAAGTTGGTCGAAGGCGACGACCTCCTGCAGGCTTTTGAGGGGACTTCGACGGAGATCGGCGGCGTCCTGAGCCACGTCGCCGACCAAGCTCGATCACAAAGTCAGGGGGAGGGTGTCGAGATCGTCTCCGGCCTCTTCGCCGGCTCCCTGCCCTCCGGTCCCATATCTGCTGAGACGTGGACCACGCTTCGCGAGCGACTGATCGCCTCCATTGAGGCGAGTCAGGCCGACGCGATCTTTCTCAGCCTGCACGGGGCGATGGTGGCCCAGGGCGATACGGACCCCGAGGGCCGCCTCGTGACGGAGATTCGCAAGCGGGTCGGTGGCGACGTCCCGATTGCGGTCACCCTCGACTACCATGCCAACCTGGGACCGCAGTTGGTTGCAGCCGCGGACGCGGTGGTGGCTTACGACACCTATCCGCACACCGACTTTGCCGAGCGAGGCGCCGAAGCGGCCGCGCTCCTCCTGCGGATGCTGCGGGGCGAACGGTTCTCCAAAGCGCTTCTACAATTGCCGTTGATTCCGTCGGTCCCGGCCCAGGCCACCGCCGCGCAACCTATGCGAGACCTCCTGGCCATGGCCCACGACCTCGAGTCCAGCGGCGAACATGAGATTGTGAGCTGGATGGCCGGCTTTCCCTACGCGGACGTGCCGCGCATGGGAATGAGCGCCGTCGTCACCTCAAAGCAAAGTGGGGATGCGCTGCGCGAGAGCATGCAGCAACTCGCTCACGCTGCCTGGAACGGACGCTCTCAGTTCTCGGCCGACGTAATCCCCGTCGACGAAGCAGTTCGTCGAGCGATCGCGGCCCCCAAGGGTCCCGTCGTCTTGGTTGACGTTGCGGACAACGTCGGCGGTGGGGGACCTGGAGACGGCACGGCACTTCTCGCCGAGCTAGTCGCCCAGCAAGTGAGCGGCAGTGTCGTCACGATCGCCGACAAGGCGTCGGTCGATGCCGCCTGGGATGCTGGTGTCGGAGCCCGAGTCTCTCTGGAGATCGGCGCGAAAGTCGACGATCGTCACGGCGTCCCCGTTCAGTTTGAAGGGACCGTGCGCTGGGTAGGAGATGGACGGTTCACCCTGAAAGGCGACTGGATGAAAGGTCTCTCTCTCGACCCCGGGCGCTCAGCCGTTGTCGAGAACGACGCCGGCGTCAGTGTCGTTCTCTCGGAACGCAAAGTGCCTCCGTTCGACGCCGGGGTGCTTCAAAGCGTCGGGTTGCAACCGGAGGATTGCCGTGTCATCGTAGCCAAGTCGGCCATTGCGTGGCAGGCTGCGTACGGCGCTATCGCCGCCGAGGCGATCTTCGTCGACACACCGGGGATCACCACCCCTAGACTCGAGCGCCTCCCCTACGAGCGCCGCCGCGCACCATTGTTGCCGTTCGAGCCCGGGACGACTCTCGAGGATGCCCGCATTCACGTATGGGCCCCCGGCGAAAGGAGTGTGTCGGATGGGCAGTCCGCGACCACAACCGGATGAGATCCCGGCGGATATCGCCCGCCGAATCGACGCCTGGGTCGAGGAGAATTCCGAGGCCATGTTGGCGTTTGCCGGACGCCTCATTCAGACACCGAGTGAGAACCGCCCGCCCAACGGGGACGAACTCAAGGCCCAAAGGCTCCTCAAGGAGGAGTTGGAGCGCGCCGGAGCCCACGTCGACTGGTTTGAAGTGGGCGACGTCCCCAATATTGAGGAGCACCCCGCGTACCTTCACGGGCGAAACTACCAAGGTCGCCCCAACCTCGTCGGGCGCTTCGAGGGAACCGGCGGCGGACGCTCCCTCCTCTTCTCCAGTCACATGGACACGGCGCCAAGGGATCCACTCCCCTGGCGCCACACCGAGCCGTTCTCTGGTGAAGTCCGTGACGGAAGGTTGTGGGGCCGCGGCAGTTTTGACATGAAAGGCGGGCTGGTCGCCTCCCTCTGGGGGGCTCTCGCAGCTCGTGCCGTCTGCGGGGAACTGCGTGGCGACGTCCTAATTGAGAGCGTCGTCGACGAAGAGTGGGGTGGAGCCAACGGCACTCTGGCTTCACGATTGCGAGGGCACGAGGCCGACGCCGCCATTCTCCCGGAGCCGACCGGACTGCAGGTGTGTCCTGAGCATTTGGGCGCTCACCTCTACCGGTTGACCATTCCGGGCAGCGCAGGCATGGTCTTTGGTAACCCCCACCTGCAGAATCCGATCTACACCGCCATCTTGTTCGTCAACGCGCTCCAAGCGTGGGAGAAGGAGTTTCACAATCGGCCGACGCCGCCTCTTTACGAAGGCGTCGTGAAGCCGCCGGTGATGGTGACGGCGATCGAAGCGCGACAGTACGGCATTCCTCGCACGTGTATCCTCGACTTCGCCGTCTCGTTCTACAAGGGCGACGATGCCGAGCAGATACACCGAGAGATCGAAGCGCTGATCGACAAGGCCTTTGCCGGAATCGACTTCGGCGACGAGTCCGTCGCGTTGGAGCGCCTCTTTCGCCTCCTCCCCGGGAGCGGCATTCCGGAGGGTCATCCGATCATGGAGTCGATGGGCGCCGCGTTTGCGAGCGCGCCCGACCTCGAGTACCAGGTGAAAGGGGCTCCCTTTCAGTGTGACGCCTTTATGTTCAATTTGTACTCGTCGACCCCCGCCATCATTTTAGGGCCGGACGGCGCCGGCGCCCACTCCGCGGACGAGTACGCCACCGTCGAATCGCTGGTCAACTTAACCCGAGTATACGCCCGCGCCATCGTCTCGTGGTGCGGATAGGAGGTAATCTACAACGTGCGACTGCAAGGAAAGCGAGCCATCATCACAGGTGGGAGCCGAGGGATCGGCAAGGCGATCGCCGTTCGATACGCCCAGGAAGGCGCCGAGGTGATCGTGACCGGGCGCGACGAGGGGGTGGCCCGTGAGGTTTGCGACGAGATAATCGCCTCCGGCGGCAAAGCGCACCCCTTCGGCGCCGACGTACAAGATTCCAAACAGGTCGCGGCCCTCATCGATTTTGCCCGCGAACACGTCGGCGGTGTTGACATACTCGTCGCCAACGCCGGGATCTGCGAGCCCGCCCACTTCCTCGACATCACGGAAGAGTCATGGGATCGTCACATCGCCATCAACCTCAAAGGCGTCTTTCTGTGTGGTCAAGCTGTCGCCAAGTTGATGGTGGAGACGGGGACGAAAGGCAAGATCATCAACATGACAAGCGTCAATGGGTTGGCCGGCGAGGCTGACCAGGCGCACTACAATGCCTCCAAAGGGGCGATCACGCTCCTGACGTACTCTATGGCGATCGATTTGGCCACGCACGGCATCAATGTGAATGCCATCGCTCCCGGCTTCATCGACACTCGCCTCACCCGCCCGCTCATCGACAAACCAGACGCGATCAACGAGTACGTCAAGACCATTCCGATGGGACGTTACGGTCGTCCGGAGGAGATGGCTGGAGCCGCGGTGTACCTGGCCTCATCGGATTCCGATTACATGACGGGACACGTCATGGTGGTCGACGGCGGGCAGATCATCAAGCTCTCCTAGCGACCGAGCGCAAGAAGATTATCTAAAGACTATCTAAATGAGGTGAAATAAGTGAAAGTAGGAGTCATCGGATGTGGACTGATGGGCACCCTGCACGCCCGCACGCTGGCTGGATTTGACGATGTGACGGTCGACGCGCTGTACAACCGCACCCGCTCCAAAGCGGAGAAACTCGGCGCCGAGCTGAACGCGACAGTCTGTGACTCGATGGAGGAGCTGCTCGATCGCGACTTGGACGCCGTCTATGTGGCAACACCCGACAATGCACACGTAGAGCCCGCCAGGGCCGTTCTCGAGTCAGGGAAGCACCTCTTCCTCGAGAAGGCCATTGCAACCAACCTGGAAGACGGCGCTGCCATTGTCGAGGCGGCGGCGGCTCATCCCGAGCTGATCACCATGGTAGGCTACCCCTTGCGCTTCGACCCGTGCTACCGCAAGATGAAGGAGATCCTTTCGGGGGAGAACGTCGGCAATATCGCGCAGGCATGGTCGATTCGGGCCCATTTCATCGACCCCAACGTCAAGGTGTACGACAAGTATCGGGATGAGTACTACGATCCCCCCAGCTTCTACTTTGACGAGGCGCAAGGGAAAGGGCCGATCTACTCCCATGCCTCCCACGACTACGACATGTTCACCTGGTTCTGCGGCGAAATTGAGAGCGTCTTCGCCTACGGTGGTACGTACATCCTCCCCGCTGGTAGCGTCAACGACGGCTTCACCGTCGCTCTGCGCTTTAAGAACGGCGGTGTCGCCAGCGTGAGCACCCCTTGGGTGACTCGGGTCGAGTACGACTTTGTCGGTGTCGCCACGGAGCAGCTCACCGTCGTCAACAACAACAACGAAGTCCGCCTCAAGCGTGCTACCGGCCCCGAAGAGCGGACCGCGTTCACGGAGAATGACATGTGGACGCACATGAACCGCCACTTTATCGATTCCGTTCGAAACAAGACGCAGCCCCTCATCACGCCGGCTGACGGTCTTCGTGCGATCGCCGTCTCCGAAGCGGCCTATCGTTCGCTAAAAGAGCGCCGCGAAGTGGCAGTCGAAGTTCCCCAGCTCCCCAGTAACGTCGCTTAAACGGGAGCGCAAAACGAGGAGGACGGACAGCATGGCCAATCAACTCAAAATCGGGATCATCGGCAGTGGCGGCATCGCACGCGGCCACGCGCGGGCGTACAAGAGTCGAGAGGATGTCGATGTCGTCGCCGTTTGCGACATCGTTCCCGACCGAGCGCAAGCGTTTATCGAGGCGGAGGGGCTTGAAGGCGCCCGAAGCTACGAGTCGGTAGAGCGTCTACTCGACGACGGCGTCGACGCAGTGAGCGTCTGCACACCCAACGTCGCGCACCACAGCACGTCAGTAGCCGCTCTTTCGGCAGGCGTCCACGTCCTGGTCGAAAAGCCGATGGCCGTCACGCTGGAGCAGGCCGTCGAGATGGCTCAGGTAGCCAAACGGACGGAGCGCATCCTCTCCGTCGGCTTCCAACCGCGCTACGATCCCAATATGCACACCATCAACGACGTTGTCCGTTCTGGGAGATTGGGCAAGGTGTACTACGTCGAGACCGGCGGCGGTCGGCGGCGCGGGATGCCCGGCGGCACCTTTATTCGCAAGGAGCTCGCCGGCGCCGGCGCCATTGCGGACATCGGCTGCTACTCGCTCGATCTCGTCCTGAACGCGCTCGACTACCCCAAACCCTTGTCGGTCTCGGCCGTCACCACTAATCACTTGGGTACCTCTCCGCAGTACCACAAAGAGGCGGAGAAGTTTGAAGTGGACGATTTCGGCGCGGCGCTGATCCGTCTCGAAGGCGATATCACACTGATGTTCAAGATCTCGTGGGCGATGCACATGGACACGTTGGGCGCCACGATGTTTCTGGGGACGGATGCAGGTCTTAAGGTGACACCGGCCGGCAGCGGTCCCTTTAGTGGAGTCTGGGACGGCGGTGTCGGTTCGATCACGGTTTACCACGACCTCCTCGGCCACCACACGGAGAGTCCCCTACCGATCAAGCGACACAACCTCAACATCTTCGCAGAGAAAGTGTACGACTTTGTGCGGGCGGTGCAAGAGGGCGGTCCGGCGCCGATTCCAGGCGAGCAAATCGTTCGGAATCAGGCGATCATCGACGGCGTGATCCGCTCGGCCGAAGTCGGCAAAGAGGTTGAGATTCACATCCCCGAGATCTAAGGCAATCAGCCTCGCCATCTGTGGCGGGCAAGGGCAATGGTCTCAGACGTCTTACCTAGAGAGCCGGAGAGGGACCTCCTCCCCCGGCTCTCTCACGCGTGGAGGTAGCGCCTCGGTCACAAGGTGGATCGGGTGCGCAAAGTGCTGGGGATCGAGCAGCTCCAGGCCAAACCCACGGTGGTGTCGGGCCGTCGTCATGGCCAGCAAATGACCGGTCGCAGCCTCTACGACAAGCCCACCGGAGGGCCACGGATTGCGCCCTCCCTTTATGTGAACCAGCACGGGCCGCCCCTCCCAAAGGAGCTCTTCGCCGATACGAGTCGGTGTCGAAACAAAGCGGACTCCCGCCTCGCCTACCTCGTAACCCAGCGTCAGCGTATCGAGGTCGCTAAGAGACGTAGCATGTTCATCCGAGCCGGCAGAGTTCGAGGAGTACAAGGGTACGTACGGTAACTCGTGGGCAGGACTCGGCGGACTCGGCGGCCACGGCCGGCCGTCGATGTCCGCGGTTATCTCTAACAGGGCCAAGTCGTATTGGGGGAACGCCTGCGCAAGTCGAGCTGTAAACCGCTGCGTCGCACGGCCTGTGCGCGGGTCGAGGAGCGAGATGATGTGTTCCATGGCGTTCACCGCACTATCAACGTTGCCGGCTTGGAGAGGCTCTTCCCTCTTTGGCTCAAGGCAACCCACCGGCGACTCACCACTCGCGTGACACGCCGCAACGACGTGAAAATTGGTGAGAATGAGCCCATCCGGCGTCACAAGGGCGCCTGAGCCCGTATTGAAGTCATTCTCAATCAGCACCGTAGCGAGCTGTGCCTGTTGCACACCCGTGAGCTCCATTCCGGCTGGGGGCTCAAACGCCTCATCCAACGACGAAGGCAGCGGAGCATCGAAGCTCACTTCGATCTGATACGTCGACGGCCACGGCTCGTCCGCCCAGACCGCAACCGTATACGGTCCGGGCGGCACGTACCCGTCGCCATCCGGGCTCCCGAGGTGAATCCGCTCGTTGTGGCGTTTGCTCACTCGATGAACGTCGTGACCAAACCCCGCAGGACCAGGGCTCCATCCGGGATGGAGGGAGAGGTCGAGATCACCCTCCGCGCCAAAGAGGCCGACGCTCACTCGGCGAACCCCTTCCGGCACCATCAGCGTCCAAAATTGCGTCGCGTACTCTCGAGTGTTCACGGCGCCTGACCGGCGGCTTCCCGGCACAATCGCACCGCCAAGCGGTGACACGACGCGCGACCTCTGAGCCTGCGGCTCGGAGACGGACGGCATGGGAGGCCCTCCAGTTTGATCTATCGATGTGTCGACTCCCGGCGTTAACTCTTGGGCGAGGAGATAGTACGTCCCATCGTGCGAGAGATTTCCGTAGAGGACGACTTGAAGCTGGATTGATTGTGTGCCGGCCCCAGCCGCGATCCGAATGTGCTCGTAGCCGAAGGGTCCCTCAGATGCGCTTTCGGCGAGAGGACGGAGCGGGTCCATACCGATCGCTGTGGCGTGGAGATCGAAGTCAGACTCGCCTAAGAGCCAGATGTCGAATAGGCCACCCGAGTCCGCCAAGTCCACTACATTGATCGCAAACGTGGCGATTTCTCCCGGACGTTCCAAACGGCGTTGGAGCACCGTTCCTGGGCGTAACGACTCCGCAGGAGCTCGATCAACGCCCTTTCCGTGTAACCGGGTGGGCCACCGATTCACCTCGCCGTCCGATGCGTGCGACGCTGTGTGCAGCCCCAAAGTGTATGGGCCTGTCTCGTCTTGAGCCGCGGAAGAGACCACGAGGCGATACATCCCACTCGTCTCAGTCGTGTACTCCAGCAGCGCGTCCATCCCGCCGCCCGAGTCATCGTCGGCACTCACCAACCGACCGTCCTCTGTCAACAGCTCAAGGTACCCGTCAAACGCTGCGCTTAGGCGTACAATAACGGTTTGCCCCTGCTCAAGTTCCCAGGAGAATGCATGGGCGATTCTGCCTGAGTTATCGGCGTCCGCTCGTGACAATACGCCGGGTATGGTTAAGGATGTGTCAGCACCCGCCGCCCATGCGCCACCGACGAGAACGATCCACAGTGCGATGGAGATCAACCAGGTCAAAGGAGTATACGCCTGTCGCCGTGAATTGAAGCTCATCCTGCCATCGAAATGAGGATCGATCCATGATCTATTGCCCACTGCAACGTCTAGGGAATCAAGCCCCGCGCTCCGAGCGCATGAACAAAGCCGTCGATTGGCTGCAGAGCGCGGCCAAAGATACCGACGGCGTGCTAAAGAGTCTGAGCGAATTGGAGCTTGGAGACGCACAGCGCGTAGAGATCGACGGAGATCAGATTTTCGCCATGCTGATTTGTTACGAATCGCGCTCACCCCGGGAGTTTTTAGAAGCCCATCGTCAGTACTACGACATCCAGTACGTTCACACTGGGGCTGAAGCCATTGCGCTCACAGACCTGGACGGCCTCGAGGTTCAATCGCCTTACGATGCCCAAAAGGATGCGGCGCTTTTTGAACCAAAGAGCGACGCCCCGACCTTTCCACTAGCGGCAGGAAGCGTCGCGCTTCTATTTCCGGAAGATGCCCACACCCCCGGCCTCGTGTGGGAGCGCCCCCAGCGGGTCGAGAAGATTGTCGTCAAAGTGGCGATCTGATCATTCGTCATGATCGTTCGTCATGATCGTTCATCAAAGGTCATTGTGGCCAAAGTCGTGAATTATTCTTTCGATTAGCAAATTCAACTCCCTCCCAAAGGGTGTGACTGTCAACCATGAGCGTTCGGATTGGATTCATTGGTGCCGGTGGCATCACCCGTCCCCATCTCACCAACCTAATGCAGATCGACTCCGCCGAAGTTGTGGCGCTGTGCGATCTTGCGCCAGAAAGCATCGAGCAGACCCAACAGGCCGTCAATCGCAACTTGGACACATCCGGCAGTGCACGGCGCCTCGAGGCCACCATCTACACAGACCTACACGCGATGCTGCGCAAAGAGCGCCTCGACGCGGTCTACGTCTGCCTGCCTCCCTTTGCCCACGGTGAAGCGGAAGAGGCCGTCGTCGCCGCCGACCTGCCGATGCTGGTCGAAAAGCCCCTTGCCCTCGACTTAGGGATCGCCAATCGAATCCTAGATGGAGTAAAGCAGAGAAAGCTGCTCGCCGTCTCGGGGTATCAACTTCGCTACGGAGCCCACATTCAACGGGCCAAAGAGGCGTTGCAAGGACGAACGATCGGCATGGCGTTGGTCGTACGAGCCGGTGGGGCCGTCAAAAAACCGTACTACCGGTTCCAAGATAAGACCGGTGGGCAACTGATCGAGATGGCCACACATCAAGTCGATCTACTGCGTGAGTTAGTGGGTGAAGTGAAAAGCGTTTACGCCGAGGCCGATTTGCGGGTCAACCATGTTCGGGTTGGTTCTGATTATGAGATTTTCGACGTCAACTGCATGACGCTCCGTTTTGAAAACGGCGCCGTCGGTAACTTTGCCAACAGCCAAATTCTACATCACGGTACCCTACCAGGTATTAATGGACTGCATATCCTCGCAGACGGAGTGACGGTCTCGCTCGGCAAAAACCTTCGCATTCAAACCGCCGACGGCATCGAAGAGGTGCCCGCCGAGGCCAATCCCATGTTCCTTGAGGATCAGGCCTTTGTACACGCCGTGGAGCAGGGTCGGCCGGAGCTAATCCGTTCCGACTATGCCAATGGCGTCCGCACGCTTGCCGTCACCATCGCTGGAGAGCGCTCGGCGCGGACAGGTCAACCGATCCGCGTGCGTGACCTTTTGGCCGACGAAGCCCCGACCGCGCTCCCTGCATAACGCGGTTGATTAACAACCTAAAGGTGTGTGACACGGAGAATGAGCTCCTCGACACAGGATGTCAGACTGACACACAAGACACAACAGGCAGAGATTATTTTACAGGGAGATGCCACCCGCCACGGCGTCGTCGGGCTGCGGCAACCCGGAAACGAACTCAACTTGGTGCGCGAGCCTTACTTTCACCTAAACGTTTATCGGTTTATGGATCGCGGCAGACTGATGGCGATCGCCCGCGATCAGCCCTTTCAAACCGAGCATACCTCATCAGGTATGACACTGCGCTGGCAGGCTACTCAGGAGCATCCCGCCGAGCTGACGGCAGAGTACCGCGTCAGCGATCCAGCGACGGTTGACGTACATCTGACGTCGCAGACGCTTCAACCACTCAAAGCTTACGAAGTGTACCTCTCCTCGTACTTTGATTTCTCGATGGATCCTTACATAGTGATTCCGTCACTGCCCGGCAAGGTGGAAGACGGCGATCAAATCCTACTTAAGTTGGAGCACAACGACTTGATCAATCGGCATTACCTTGTCTTCCCTCGTGACTCACGCTCTGCGGCGCTACGCTTCGACGGTCGGTGGCTCGACTCCAACTCGGGCAAGGTGATCGCTCATTGGGTGAGTGGTCCCGCGTTCTCACATCCGATCGTCGTCATGTCGCACGGGGACGCCTTCGTCGTGCAAATGGTGGACCCCCAATCATGTATCGGGATCGGTACGACGTACTCAGGCGATCCCAACGACAACATCGTCAAGCACAACGCGCTTTACCTCAGCCTCTTTGGTAACGATACCGTAGCGGGCACACGTCAGAGCGCTCGAATCCGACAGGTGCTCTGCAGTGGCCAACCCACAGTTGAACATCTCATTCAGTTGTACCGGCAGTTCATTGCTGCGGCGTAGCCCTCGCGCAAAGTAAGCGACCCCACTCTCCTCAATTGGAGTGGGGTCGCTACTCAAGCGGCTTGGGCTCTCGATCACATTCTCGATCACATACTGTACTTACGATGCTTCTCCCTCTCTTACGCCCTGACCTACGCCCTGACCTGCGCTCTGTCTTACACCCTGTCTTACGCCCTGTCTTCCACCGTTTGATCCGTCCGATTCGTACGTCGTCAGGTTCTACCCTTCGTCCGATCGTCCCGTTCGTACGACTCGTTACTGCGTGCATTGCATGCCGTCGTTCGGCCGTTTGTGAACCTGTTGCGTTCTGTTCGTTCAAGCTGGCCTTTTGTTGGCCGCCCGTTCCACCGAGGCGATTTCCTATGCCCAAGCCGCCGCTAGTCCGCTCTCCTCGGTGATCCGACAGGGGGTTTAGCCTGGTCCTCCACCGACCGACATCGCTTTTGCCCTCAGCCCCCGACCCTTCGCTTTTTTAGGCCCTCTACAGGGTTGTTCGAAGTGGGTTTGCTGTGGGAGGCGTTGCCGTGTCCCCCCTGCACCTTTACTTTACATCACTCGACGTTTGCGCCCCAGAGACATTCGTCACCACAATATCGGGACATTTGTCGGCCGGAATGCACTTCCCTCCCGCGCTCCCTCGCCGACCGAATCCGAATGATCTTTGAAAAAGGGTGAAGGCCTATGTCACGCCCACTCCTGAGTTTGTAGCGCACCTCGGGGATTTCATCTGATACGAGCCACTTTCCGGTAGCTCTGGCTACAGGCCTTGAGGTATCGAATCGTCTGTTTGAATCCGCGTAAGATTCTCTGCGGAAGTTTGTCTCCGACTTTCTTCCGCATCGTGGTGAGCGAGAGATCCTCGGCGTGGATGACCACAAGGGCGACCTCTTGATGTTTGCAGATCTGCCGCTTGAGGGCATCGCGTTTACGCTGTGCGGCCACTTCCTGTTTCGAGAAAGGTCCCGCGGCGACGTAGTGCTGTCGTCCGTTGAACTCGAAGGCCACGCGATCCACCGGGTAAAAACGGTCGAGCTCCATGCGCTCCCCGCTGGCCGGGTTCTCAAGGAAATCCGGTCTGGCGCCGTCCTCACACTCCCGTGTGTCGGCGATCAGAGAGAGGTGCGCCCGCATCAGTGCTTCCCCCCGATATTTCGACCTCTCTAGTCGCCTTTTAACCTCTTCTTTGTATGCTTGGTCGGCGTGTTGCAGGCGAAACCATATGGGCGCAATTCGATTCTCTTGCGCGATCGCTATCCAGCGCGCCTCGGCGAGTGAGCGCACGGCACGCTTCAGGGTCTTCAGGTGAAGTCCGGTCAGCTGACTAAATTCAGCCCACTTGAAGTAACCCGCCAACCCATTGAATTGAGACGTCGCTTGCAATAGCCCGTAGCAGAGAAGCGCCTGCGGTCGCAGGGCATGGGACGCTCGAATCAAGTCCACCGGAATCTTCACGATCGTACGGTCGTCCAGGGCAGGATAGACAGGTCGCCATCGCCGTTTCCCCGAGGACGGATCACGGTACGGCGCGAGCCATCCCGAGGCCCCAGCTCTTTTCAAGGCCTCGTACACGGTGGAACGGGCCAGACAGATACGGTTCGCGAGACGCTCGGGTACCTGAGAGCGCTGCCGTTTGTGCGTTGCATCAAAGCGCAATCTGATCCAGAGCAACTTAGCGGCGGGCGTTAACGCACGAGAAAGTAAAAGCGCCAGTGGTACGTCGATCGTCCGCAACTTCAACTGCACCCGTGCCACCACCTCGTTGGTTTCCTCGATATCTCCTAGGGGACCAAGCGGTCAAACCGCTGGAGAAAATCTTCGGAGCGGTCTTTGCAAACACTTGTTCGCAGAACACACAAGTCCCTTCCCGTGACCGTCTCCGATGGTGATATAACACAAGGGAATCGACAACCGAAGCGCCGGCAGCGTTTGGAGCGTCCGAAAAATACCCGGTACTTACACGGTGGAGGTCTCCGTCACAATGCCGAGAAGAAACGGCCTGCTCAAAGAGGTGCTTTCACCAACCCAAACACTCGATGGTGGAATTTCGCAACATAGCAAGCACTTTTCGGACAACGAGGAGAACACCCGAGAAAAGCGTCTGACGGTTGTCGGATCCACACGTCGGGTCCATTCGTCGGTCCATCTATCGATCTACTTGGCGTCCGAGAATTGCCCACACCCGGTGCGAGCGTCATCGCAACGCATTCTTCAAACGGAACCCCCGCGCTAAATCCCTGCTTATGACAGGGGCGTTCGCAACCTCCGTCTGATGCTTGCTCGCCTCAGCCAAACTGCAGTTAAAAACCGGACGAGTATTCGACGAATACCACCGAAGCGGGACTACGACTCCTCCGCAGGATCTCTGAAATGTACACCTAACGTATGTCTATCAACTCGAAACGCCAACTTGAAACATCTTAAGCGAGGGAGAGCGCACATGGCCAAAGATCGAACCGACCGCCCCAATGTGATCGTCTTCTTCACCGACCAACAGCGTTGGGATACCACGGGTGTCCATGGCAATCCACTGGAGCTAACGCCCAATTTCGACCGCATCGCGCAAAACGGGACGCACCTATACAATGCCTTCACCTGTCAACCCGTCTGTGGACCGGCTCGCTCCTGTCTGCAAACGGGGTTGTATGCGACGACAACGGGGTGCTTTCGTAACGGCATTCCCCTGCCCCAGGATGCGCAAACTCTTGCACACCACTTTGGCGCCGCCGGCTACAACACCGGGTACATCGGCAAATGGCACTTAGCGTCGACCCGCGGTGAACCTGTGCCCGAAGAGAAGCGCGGCGGCTATCAATACTGGTTGGCCGCCGACGCGCTCGAATCAACCTCTGACACCTACGACACGTTGGTTTACGACAATGAGAACCGACCCGTCCGTCTGCCAGGGTACCGAGTCGACGCACTGACGGATGCGGCCATTCGGTATATCGATGAGCGTCAGGACGAACCGTTCTTCCTCTTCCTCTCCCATCTGGAACCGCACCACCAAAACCATTTAGACGACTACCCACCACCAGACGGTTACCGGGAGCGTTACACCGCCCGCTGGATCCCACCTGATCTCGCCGCGCTGGGCGGCTCCACCCATCAGCATCTGGGCGGGTACTACGGCATGGTGAAGCGGCTGGACGAGGCGTATGGACGACTCCTCGACGCGCTCAAGAGTCTCGGACTCCTTGAGAACACCATCGTCTTGTTCACGTCGGATCACGGTTGCCACTTTAAGACCCGCAATTCGGAGTATAAACGTTCGGGACACGAGAGCTCGATCCGCATCCCAACCGTCCTAAGCGGCCCAGGTTTTGAGGGTGGGGGGCGTATCTCGCAGTTAGTCAGCCTCATCGACTTTCCCCCAACGCTCCTTGACGCCGCCGGAATTCCCGTACCTCCCGAGATGGAGGGGCGTTCGATCCTCCCTCTGCTCAGAGGAGAACAGGCCGATTGGCCATCCGACGTCTTTGTGCAGATTAGCGAATCGCAGGTAGGACGAGCCGTACGCACCCAACGCTGGAAATACGGCGTAACGGCCCAAGACGTGCCTGGCGGACGGCAGCCCGGCTCGGATCTGTATGTGGAAGAGTACCTTTACGACCTGCAGGCTGACCCGTACGAGCTGACGAACCTAATTGGCTTTGAATCCCATCAAGACGTGGCTGCCGTACTCAAGGAGCGCCTTCTGCAGCGTATGGAAGCGGTCGGGGAGACGCGTCCCAAAATTAAAACAGCCCCGTCAAAGCGGAGCGGGCAACGGCGCGTCACGGAGGCGGAGGCGCATTCGTAACTGGGTGCGCCGATTTTCATCACGTCTTGAGGAGGTGTGGATCGACGCTGGGAAGACGTACCCGTAGTGATCCCGGAGTCGTTCACTCGAGAGTGGGGCGAATGGTGCGGTGAGAACGGCGTCAAAGGCAAGTTTAGCGTTGTGCCTGGGAGCAATACGAGTGGTCGCCGCTTCCTGTCGATCAAGAACAGTTAGTCACCGAGTATATCGCATTGGCTTGCCGGATCTTAGTCAATGTCGGACTTACGCCGACGGGGGTTCAACACCCTAAAGACCGTGGTCAAGAGGTTGCAGGTGAGAGATCCCCACGATGAACAGACGCGCTGGCGCACCGTGAGCGAGATTACGAATTACACGTGCGCCGGCGCACTCTCCACCTTCGAGCTGCGGGGCAAAGAGATTCACCTGGATCTGCCGGTCGTTGTCCCCGAATTCACCTTGCGAATCTCCGGGACCGATGTGCGCGGTGTCTCGGTCAACGAGAGCGTCCTAACGCCCGTTTCCACCCGACGAGCGTTTGCTAGCGGCAGGGCGCGAGCCTCTGGGCGAAACCAAGCTCGTTAGCGGGTCGCATTCCAAGAATGAGTTGAAAAAAGCACTCTTGCGACAGGGGAAGTTGAAGGCTTCCCCGTGCATTCTCTCCGTCCTCATTCTCCGTCCTCATTCTCCGTACCGCCCACCCGCACCGCAGAGCACGTGACGACCCATCTGTGGATCTGTAGGTGGGCGCATTGGCCCGGCGACGGTAATCGTTACGTCCAAGTCGTGGAGCAGATCGTCGGGGTCGACCTTCCCTTCGCATTCGAGACATGACAAGCGTCGCTGAAGCGCTGGCCGGATGCGGGCGAGGAGACGATTGAGGTTGACGAGCCGTATGAGCAACACTTTGGGCCGGGTATGCTCCAGCCCCTTGTACGCACGAAGAAGCCCGACGAGTGGGTGATCAGTCGGCATCACGCCTTCGAGAGAGTCGAGTCGACGCCGCATCGCGAAGCGCAGTAGAACATCGCAAAGGGACTCCATTGCTTTGTAGTACTCTGGAAAGCGCGAGAACATCCCTTCCCACAAGAGTCGGGATTCGTCGTCCCGTAGACCGCGGGCAATCGGTCCGGAGGCTCCTTCACTCCCGACACACCGATGACTGGTCAGACTCATACCCCCACTCCCTTCTCGCTCTCCAGGCACCTGCAGCGAATGCACCAACGTGCTTATTCGCCCCTGGTCATATCGGCGTGAACCTTTTGTCCGTCTCGTCCGGCTCTATCCGTAGTGCTCTATCCGTAGTGCTCTATCCGTAGTGCTCTATCCGTAGTGCTCTATCCGTAGTGCTCTATCCGTAGTGCTCTATCCGTAGTGCTCTATCCGAAGTGCTCTATCCGAAGTGCTCAGCCATCTTGCGGCGCAGGAACGTCGCACTCTTTCGGAGGTTCTCCATACCGATCTCGACGGTAGGTCCCTCCCCGTCCTCGATGCTGATCCATCCGTCGAACCCGGCCTGAGCAAGCCGACCGAAGATCCGGTCAAAGTCGTTAAACCCTTCGCCGATCACCCCGTGCTTGAGGATGCGGGCGTATCCGTGCTGCGGGTCAGCGTCAAGCCGGCGCAAGTCCTCAAGCGAGCCTCCCTCCAAATACCGATCTGAGGCGTGCATCGTCGCCACCCGATCCGCGACAGCCTCGAGGAGTTCGTATGGATCATCGCCGGCAACCACCGCATTCGAAGGATCGTACTGCACCTTTAACCAGTCCGACGGCAGCTCACGAACGATGCGCAAAAAGAGGTCTTGCTTTTGTGCGAACTCGGGTTGGGTCCACATTCCGTCCTTGTAGTGATTCTCAATGGTGAGAACGACGCCGACCGACTCGGCCACTGGGAGCGCCTCTGCGAGGGCGTCGACCACCCAGCGCACTCCGTCATCCTCACTCACCTCACTTCGGCGTTGTCCCGAAAGGACCCGGCAGAAGCCTCCCCCAAGGGCGGCTGTTAGCTCAATGCGCCGCTGTAACGTCTCGACTTCCCCGGCACGAAACTGCGGATCGGGGTGTGTAAAGTCGGGAGAGTGGCACAGCATCGGCATCTCTAAACCGCGGGCCTCAATGGCGGCGCGCACTGCTACGGCCTCGTCGGGATCATCACTGCGTAAAAAGGCCGGATACATCTCAACCCCGTCCACATCGAGGGTCGCTGCCAAATCAAGCCACTCCTCGAGGGGCATCGCCCCCGAGACGAGTTGATCAAAGAATCCCTTTGGGAAGACTGCCAGCCTGGCCATTACACACCTCCGTCCGCAGTCGAACCGTTGGGTAATAAAACCGCTTTAGGAATCTCACCCGCATGCATCGCGTCAAAGCCCGTTTGCCACTCCTCGAGCGGCAAACGCATGCCCACAATGGGCAACGGATCGAGCGCGCCGGCGCTCATGAGAGCCAGCACACGTTCCCACACTCTCCAGGTGTGGCTGAAGCTGCCGACCATCGTGACCGCCTTTTGGACAACGGGGTCGAGCGAGAACCCCATAGGCTGAGGTCCCCATCCAACTTTAGTGATGTGTCCGTCCGGGCGAACCCAAGCGATCGCATCCCTCAGCGCGGCTGAAGCGCCGGCGGCGTCGATGATCACATCAGCGCCGTATCCATCGCCGATCCCTTTCAGCGCCGCGGCGATGTCATCCTGATCACCTCGGTACGTGCGGGTTGCCCAGTGCTCTTTGGCAAGGGCGAGCCTCGCTTCATCTCCGGAGCGGCCTACCACGATCACCTCAGTCGCGCCCCGCAACTTTGCGATTTGTGCGCACAGCAGCCCAATCGGACCCGGACCCAGCACGATGACGACGTCCCCTGGTTTGATGGGGGACTTCTCGGCCACCGCCTGATAGGCGACACAGCACGGTTCCGTCAATGCGGCTTTCACCATATCAAGACCTGCGGGGACTCGGTGCAGGCACCGCTGGGGTACGCGAACGAAGGGCGCCATCGCCCCGTGCGCGCCGTAGCCAAAACCCTTACGGTCCGGATCGAGGTGCGGCCGGCCGGACCGAGTAAAGGGCGAGTTGGGATTGATCACCGCCGCGGTCTCACTCACCACGCGATCGCCCACCTTAAACTCGTCTACCTGAGCCCCTACCTGCGCCACAACACCGGAAAACTCATGCCCCAGCGTCACTGGAATGTTGACGGGCCACGAATGACTATTGGTATACTGGTGGACATCGCTGCCGCACACCCCGACGGCCGCCGTCTTAAGCAACACATCGTGGGGGCCTATCTCGGGCACGGGCCGTTCCCTAAGCTCGACCGATCCCGGTGAGAGTTCGTAATGTATTACGGCTTGCATAGTCGAAGGAATTGTGCTCATTGAAGCCCCTTCACTCGTTTCACGAACGACTCGATCACACCGTAAAGCTCTTCGTCATCGGCTCCCGGCTTTAGCTCGTGGTCCGCGACCGCAAGCGGGGCGCCTATCACCGCCAAGTCCGCGCCCAAATCGGGAGTCTGGGCCGCTTGATCGAGCGAGAGCCCTCCCACTGCCTGAATCGGTAATGAGACGTGATCGCGAATGAGCTTAACATCGTCGAGCGGCGACTTGCCGATCTCAGCGTGGCGCTCGTCGAGGCCGGTGTGCACGACGAGCACATCGACGCCCCAACGCTCCATCTGTTTAGCGATACTCACCTTGTCGGGGTGAAGCATGATGTCGCCCATCACGTAACCCCCGTAGGCTCTACCCGCCCGCACGGCCTCTTTGATCGTGTGCTCGTGGGCCACCCCCATGACGACAACAAATGTAGCGCCGGCCTTGTACATCATCTCGGCTTCGAGAAAACCGGCGTCCATCGTCTTGAGGTCCGCAATAATCGGATGGTTGGGAAACCGCTCCTTGAGAGCCCTGACCGCGTGCAACCCCTCCCCGAGGATGAGTGGCGTCCCCACCTCCAACCAGTCGACCCCAGCATTCACGGCGATCTCCGCTACGGGCATCGCGTCCGCGAGCGTCTGTAGGTCGAGTGAAATCTGTACCTTGGGCGTTCCATCTAAAAGGCCGTCGGGCCTAACCTGCTCGAGCAAGTCCATCCGCCTCCTCCATTCTCGCAATTTTCCACGAGAGCCCGCGCCCTCCCTCCCGGAGCGCGTCTTTCCCTACGATAGAGCGCGTCATTTCCTCTTGCTGAGTACGTTTAAACCTTCTATAAATAGTGGTAAACCCCAATTTACAGGTTACAGGAGGGAAAGTCATTGCGAAATACACTCACACGCTGGCTCCTTACGGTGGCTCTCATAACACTCACCTTTACAGGAGGAGCGCAGGCCCAGACGACACTCACACTCTTTAGCCATCCTACCCTTCCGTTGACCGACGAGATCATTCGCGGCTTCGAACAAGAGAATCCCGGAGTCACCGTCGAGCAAGTCCTCAACATGAGTGGGAACATGCGCAGCGAAGGACTCCTGCTGGCCATCGCGTCCGGTACCGCTCCCGATTTGGCCTACACCCACCTCGACTTTGTGCCGATCTTTACCTATCGCGGGCTTCTTCTCGATCTTGATCCATACATTCAGGACGGGTCCATCTCGGCTCAGTCGATACGTGACTACTTTCCCGGTGTCTTGGAGCAAGCAGAGATCGACGGCAAGCACCACTTTCTCCCCTTACGGCAAAGTATGAACGTCTACATCTACAACACAGCAATGTTTGCCCAAGCCGGACTCGATCCCACGTCCCCGCCTGACACATGGGAGAGCCTCGCCGACGCAGCTCAGCGTCTCACCCGCCAAGGGAGTGACGGCGTGGTCGAACAGTGGGGCATCACGCACACCACATCTGCCGGGACAACAAACACCAACTTTAACCCATACCTATGGCAGGCGGGGGGCGAATTCTTCACCCCCGACGGCAGAAGCGTGGCCTTCAATTCTGACGAGGGCGTCGAAGCGTTGGAATTCTTTGTCTCTCTCTTTGAGCGTGGTTGGGCCACGCCGGAGCAGACCGGCCCGTTCATGGAGGGACGTGCAGCCATCCTGGCCTGGGCGGCCCAAAGCTACATGACGCAGGCTGTGCGAGGTGAGCTCGCCGGATCCGTCGATGTCGGACCCACGCTCACGCACACAAAGCGATCTGGATTCGGCTCTTTAGCCGGGTACGTCATCCCCAAGGACGCCCCTAACCGGGAGCTCGCCGTCAAGTTCCTCGACTACCTGCTCCGGCCGGAGGTCGCACGACTCTATCTCGCTGAATACGGCTTCATTCCGACCCGTCGTGGCATCAGTCTCGATTACTTCGGCGATGACGAGTGGTGGGTGCGCAAGTTTGTCGACGAAGCGCCGCACATTCATTACGACATCGCGCACCCCTTTGTGCGGGATCTCATGGGCACCGTCGGTCAGGCCGTCATGTCCGCCATTCAAGGCGAGCAACCTGCCCGTCAGGCACTGGATGAAGCTGCTCGCCAAGCCAATGCCTACCTCCAGGAACAGATGACGCGCTAAGCCAACGTACCCCCACTAGCAAAAGGAGCCGAGTCATGACACGCGCACTCATTGGATACTCATGGGGCATCATCAACATCGGCAGCATCGCAATCGCACCAGGTCTGGCCCACTTATTGCAGTCCGTGCGTCCCGGTACCGAAGTTACCGTCTTAACTAGCCAATCGGCGGCAGACCCCGAGATGGGGTTTGTCAAAGAGTACTACGCCGAGCGCTTCCCACAGATCAAACTCGTCCCAACGCCATTCGTCGAGTATCTGGGCGCCCAGAGCGCCACGCGCGCATGGCGACGAATGGCGGAGCGTTTTGGCGCCGACCTCGAAGCCATCGATCGCGGCTCGCTCCCCGAAGAGCGAGCCTGCGCCTTAATCGACTACGTCTTAGACGAATTCGCCGCCGACGTAGTCCAGGAGATGGACGAGGCCGGATCCCCTGCCCTGCAGGCCTTCCGTGAGGCCGACTTCTACTGCTACACGTCGGGCACCATGCTCAACTTTGGTCGTGCGGGTAAGCGGGAGTTTTGGACGTATACACTCAAGTGGGCGCTCCCGCTTGTCGTCGCGCGGCATTTAGGCCTCCGCTACGGTGTCTACGCCCATTCATTTGAAATGATCGCACCTCCCAGTGACTACTTCTATCGGCGACTGTTCGCCGACGCGGCATTCCTCATGTTCCGGGACGGCGAGTCCAAAAATTACATCCATTCGCTCGGAATCCGTGTACCGGGAATGAGCTACCGCCCTGACAGCGCCTTCTACTTTCCGCTCGAAGACGACGAGTACGCCGAAACGTTCCTCAAACGCCATGGGCTTACCAAGGAACGTTTCGTCGCCGTCGTCATCCGCACCGGCGCGCAAGACGGCCCACTCACGGGAGTGATGCCCTCCTCACGCGAAGAACAACACATGGCCCTATTGCGTGAGTTTATCGAGCGTTGGACGGCTCAAACCGGAATGAAGGTCCTACTATGCCCTGAGGTCCAGAACGAGATCGCCACAATGCGCGTTCACATCTACGACAAACTTAGCTCGGAGGCACGGGCGCAGAGTGTATGGATGGACACCTTTTGGATGCCCGAGGAGGCCAAGGCGGTTTACGCCCGAGCTCGAATTGTCTGTAGTATGGAGGTGCACTCCATCGTCCACGCGATCGCTGCAGGCACGCCTGTCCTTCACCCTCAATTTTGGGAGTCCGGTCGCAAGGCGTGGATGCTGCGTGATCTCGGTCTAGGGGACTGGCTGCAAGACATTGACGCCATCAGCGCGGACGAACTCGTGAGCAAAGCTCTCGAGATTGATGCCAACTTTGCACAAGCGAAAGCGCGCGTTGTATCCGCACGTCGCCTCATCGAACGACTCGGCTCAGAGGCTGTCGACCTGATCTATGACGACACCGATGAGTCGTCCCGCCACGTCCGATAATAAGAAGGAGAATGCCCTGTCACTCGCCTAAAGACGTCGCGGAACGTGCCGGTATCTCGGTAGCCGACCCGAGCCGCGACGTCCTCGATCATCCAGTCGGTCGTGCATAAGAGTTGTACCGCCTTAAAGACTCGCACACGCTGTGTGTACTGAGTCACCGTCTCACCCATTAGCCGCCGAAACTGTCGGCCGAAGTATCCCGGCGAGAGTCCCACCTTGGCGGCGAGTGTCGCCACTGACAGATCACTGCACGCCGCCGCGTGTAATTCTGGAAGGACACTCAGGATAGCGCGGGCTCCGTGCACTTCTTGCGTCGAACTCTCTCCCGCGCCGGTGCGGTACAGTCCGATCATCAGCAGACGTAGCAGGCATTGCAGCACGGTCTGGGAACCTGGGCGAGCCCCATTGTACTCTTGCAGCATGACAGAGATGTGCCGCGTCGTCTCAGTGGGTACCGGACGGATCAATCCGGGACACTCAGCACCTGACTGAACGCGGCCTGAGAGAACCAGCGCCATAAACGACATAAGGATCGGATCGTTGAGCGCATCCCCGAGAGCATCCATTGCGAAGTTAACGTTGATGAGCTCAAAGGGAGACTGGGTGCGCAACGAGTAGCCGTGCGGAATGAAAGGGCTCATCACCAGAATGTCACCTGCATCCACCGTGTACGAACGCGCTCCGTAGTGGTGCTCGGCCGGCCCCCTCACCACCCATGCAACCTCAAAGTAACCGTGCGTGTGCAAGTTCACGGAGTGTAATCGCCGTGTGCGATTCACCACAACCCCACCCCCGGCGCTCAACTCGGGATAGACGAGGTGCGGTACCGGATGCTCGGGATCCGTTTTGCGCGGCAGGCCTCTCGTGGCTAAGAGGAGTTTCGCCGCCATTGCCTCTCCTGTGGCGCTGTCGGACTCCTTGATAGGAACGATAGTGCGGCCGGCTGAGAGTGTCACGGAGACGCTCCCCCTTCCCCCTAGGTCGCTATTATAAATTGTGACATTTTTGACCTATATTAGGGTTATTTCGCAAACCCCAGGTGAAACCCTGCCTTATGCCGCTGCTCCCAGGGCGTCACGAAGCGCGACGAAGCCTGCCCCACGCGGGTTTGGAGGCAGGCTTCGTAGTGGTTATTCGCCGCTATACTATAGCGCTACTTTTGACGGGCCAAGCGGTACTCGGCTTCAAACGCACGGCCATCGTAACTGCGATGATTCCAAGGGATATCGTCCACCGGCACCACGATACCCTGATGCTCCCTAGAGACGTGTGCCGCAACGGCCAAGCGCTCGACCTCTAGGAGACGTGCAAGCGGGTAAGGCGCTTCGATCTCGCCCGCAAAGTAGGGGAGGACCGCACTAAGGTAAGCCCGATAGAGGTTCCGGTTGTTTACTTGGAGGTGATGCACGCCGCGCTCCGTGACCACAGTTGCGTAAAACGGTAAGTACGCATCGGCCTTCCCTACAGCAATGACGGCTCGACGCCCGCCGTCCCACGTCCCTTCGACCTGAATCTGCGTACCGGCGGTGCCCATGTAGCGGGCCGCCTGCGCGCCTGCGCCCATCAGCACGTGTGCCAACGCGTACGCGTGAATACCGTAGTTAAACTCATCGACGCCGCACCCGGCGTAGACAAACCGAGGTTCGCCGCGCTCTTCGACGGGCTGTCCGAGGAACTCTTGGACCTCCAGACAGTAGTAAAGAGAGGAGCCGCCTGTCACTTTGTGCCCCTTCTTCTCCCACTCGAGGAGAGTGATCATGTCGGCGAGGCTCCCAACCATCGGCTTGTCGATCAAGACGCCCTTACCTGCCTCAACGAAGGGGCGCGCCCGTTCGTTGTGCTTATCCCAATTGCAGCTGTGAATGATAGCGAGATCCACCTCTCCCGCCATCTCGTCCAGTGACGAGAAGACCTTTGGAATCTCGCGCTCCTGGGCAAACGACTGTGCGTACCCCTCGGGATGGATATCCCCGTGGTCGATGACACCTGCGACCTCGTGGCCAAGCTCTCGAATGATCGGAATCCAACTTCCCGGATGTGACGTGTCCAGATCGACGTGGCCAATGCGCAACGGTTTCAACTGCCTCTTCCCCCAAGGTGATTTTTAAAAATGACCGGTCTGGCGAACAAGGGCCATCAGGCCGGCGCCGAGTTGGTTGAGGCGGTGTAGCGCATCCTGCACACGTGCCTTGGCGTGATCGTGGTCGCGATAAATCCGCAACGCCGCTTGGAGTAACTCGCTCGTCTCCATCGCATCGATATCAAAGAGCCAGTCACCGAGGCCGATGTCACGAACCATGCGGGCTTTCCGTCCGGACTCGGCAAATTGCGGATGCAAGAGCGGAGTGCCGATGCCCACCGCCATAATGATGGAGTGCATCTCCATACTGACAACCATGGATGCTCGACGGTAGATTGAGTAGGCCTGTTCGGTATTCCAAAACGAGTCCATCCACACGCACTTCTCCCGGGCCTCTTTAGAGACCTGATCGTACAGGAGGTCGCGCGCAAACTGAATCTCATACTTCACCTCAGGGCAGATGAGCACCTTCAAATCGGTTTGTGACGTCAGCTCCTCAATGAATGTGCGCAGTTTGGCCATGTGGATGTCACTACGCTCTTTCGACATCACCCCGAGGAGAGGCCCCGGCTGCTCACTAGTGCGAATAGTGAGAGTGATAAAGCGCCCATCTTCGAGACCATGGCGAGCCATGTACTCATCGGCCCACGCTTCATCCGCCCCGCCAAAGAAGAAAGTGGTGTCGGGTCGGTAGCCCATGCGCTTGGAGATCAAGTTGCGCTGTTTTAAGTAGGCCAAAGAGTCGGTATCCCGGCAGAACACAAACTCGGCGTCGGCGAATAGCTGCCGGAAGAAGATGTCGGAGGGCCATTCCAATGCGTCGAACGATTGAGAACTGATACCATATGGAATACCCAGCGCTCGGGCGATCACCATCGGGAGCGCGTAAGTTAGCGAAAATCGCCAAAACGAGCGCTTACCCATCCTACCGAAGTTGAGGGTGGTCCCTGAGGTAAAGAGGACGAAGCCGGCGTCACCCAAAGCCTCCGCCACGTCAGGGCGCGTCTGTTTGAACTCCTCCATGAGCTCGTGAGGGAAGACATTCATGAGGTCGTACACGAGCGCCTCGGACTCTTCGACAGTAAGAACGCCGTCTTCAAACGCCTTGAGCTTCACTGACCCCCATCGGCGTACCAAAGCATCCCACGCCTGTGATTTCCCCTCACTGCTGCTGATGATCGACCGGAACGGATTGCCGACCACCTTACACCCCGGGGCGTAGCGCGGGAAGTACTCTTTGAGGTAGGCGTGGTCCTTTGATGTAGCCTCTTGACTCGTCATCACCGTGACCGGTAGCTCAGGGATATGACGCTGCATCAGGTTAAGCAGCCCCGGAGTGATACCAATATCTCCAATGTTCCCCATGCTCCAACTGAAAGCAGCCAATACATGCTTCAACGTAATGCTCCTCCTTGCAAAAACTGCGTGTGCTCTTAGAAATCCCGTACTTTGTAATACTTTTTAAAGGCCTCAGTCGTCGCCTCGACGGAGCCATCTTTGAGGACGACGCAAATCTTCTCAGGATCTCGCAGAATTGAGATGTCATCGAGTGGATTCCCGTCAATCACGAGAATGTCCGCTCTCTTTCCGACTTCAAGTGTGCCGAGCTTGTGGGCGATGCGGTAGGCCTCCGCCGTAACGCGCGTCCCTGCAACAATCGCCTCCATCGGTGAGAGTCCGCACGCCACTAACTCCGTCAACTCAAACGAGGCCGTCTCGCCGTCTTTCCACGCTTTGGGAGCGCCCGGACCATCCGTGCCCACGGCGATCTTTACGCCGATCTCGTGAGCGCGCCGTACACCCTTGCGGTGTATCGGATGGGCCTGACTCATCTCCTCCCACATCCACGGTCGGTCAGTCCACGCCGTCAGGTTGGGAGTCGACGTCACCTTGAGCGTAGGCATATACCACAAATTCTCGCGCTTGATCCCATCAACAGCTTCGTCGTCGATGAAACAGCCGTGGTAGATGAGGTCAGCCTTCGCGTTGATCGCATTGTTGAGACCCGGCTGAGTGTGGACGTGGACCCCAACAGGTTTATCCCAGGCATGCGCCTCTTCCACTAACGCCTCAAGCTCCTCAGGGGTGTAGTTGCGCACAGCGCACCGCTCATCTTTACCCCAGAACCCACCGGAAGCCGCAGTCTTGATGAAATCTGCACCTGCCTGGGCCATCTCACGAACCGCTTTACGCACCTCCCACGGCCCATCGGCGAGTCGCCCCTTGTTGTGCCCGTTGGTACAGTTGACCGCGTACCCCACCACCATGCGTGCGCAGCCCCGGAGCACACCCGAATCCACAGCATCGCGCAAGTTGCCCGCCATCGAACCGTCAGGCTTGTTCCCGTGAAACACTGCCATCGTGGTCACGCCGCGCTGCAGATAGCGGCGGAGTCTCCGCACACCTGCAAAGCCGTTGCTAATGGAGTTGTGGCCGTCAAACAATCCCGGCATCACACTCTTTCCCGAGGCGTCTATCACCTCGGCCCCGGCGGGCACTTGGACCTCGTCTTGCGTGCCGACCGCGACGATCTCTTTATCCTCTACAAGCACAACGCCGTGTTCGATCGGCGCCGCACCCGTTCCGTCGATGATTCGATCTGCGATAATCGCCTTCATCTGGACCTAACCCCTTCTCGCGAGTGTCGCGCACTTTAGCAAGAGCAGCGCGGCCGCCGAACTCGTTCAGCGCGGCCGCGCCCATGTGATTACGAACCCTAGTACCCTTTCTCGGCCAGGAGTGCGTTGGCCTGACGCTCAGCGTCGGCTAGAGCGTTACTCGGCGGCACTCCCCCTGAGACTGCCGGCCGCAGGGCTCTAGCGAGCAATGGCTGTAAATCCCGGATGGCAGGGTGCAGGATGTCAAAGCGCATATACGCCTGTTGCGGGACGAATTTCTGTGCCCACACCTGGTCCTTGGGACCAAAATAGTCAAGGCCGATATCCGAACGAACAGGCAGGAAGTACGTGGCCTGAAGGAACTTGACGACATTCTCTTTTTTCAATGAGAACGCGAGTAGTTCGGCCGCGAGCTCCACGTTGGGGCCCTTCGGCACGACCCAGCCGGCCAACGAACCGTACCCCGCCCGGTCCTTGTGCTGAAGGACTGGACCGATGTCGACGAAGTCCATGCCGCGGCTGTCTCGGTACTGGCGTACCAGCGCCGACCACCCTTGCCACAGCATGGCGGCATTCCCCTCCCGAAACATCGCGTCACCCTCGACGCCGTACCCTTCCGTCACGGCCTGTGTGAAGAACTCAAGCGCCTCTCGGCCTGCATCGGTGTTGATATTGATTCGGCCGTCCTCAAAGAGGTCTCCGCCCGCCTGCCACAGCATGGGCTGAAACCACGATGTCAGCGTACCGGATGACGTACGAAACGCCGCGCCGACCTTGGTGAGGGTATCTCCGCTGACAACGGTCATTCGGCGAGCAACTGCGTTGAATTCATCCCATGTTCCCGGCGGATTGTCGGCGTCGAAGCCGCCCTCGCTGAACAGCGTTCGGTTATAAAGGAGGGTGTTGGCACTTTGACGGTGGGGAACAAAGTAGATCTCCCCTTCGTACGGGTCGACCACTCCAGGGAAGTAAACGTCCGTGGATCCGAAGAGGCCCTGGTCGATGTACTTTGTGATCGGGGCGACGAGATCGTTCGCCACGTACATCGGCAGGAAGTCCTCGTTGAGATGGATCAAGTCCGGGGGCACTCCGGCAGCGGACGCTACGATGAAGCCTTCACCGCGCATATCGCCAGCCGGAAACTGTTGCTCGACTGTCACACCCGGATTGGCTGCCTCGAACGCCCGCAGCACATCCTCGGGGATCTCCTGTCCGCGAAAGCTCCACACCGTCAATTCTACAGCCGCAGCCGCTCCATACGCGAGTAGGACGGCCAGTAGGCACACGACCAGCACTCCACCGTAACGCACTCGACGTGATGTGATCATTGTGGGCGATTCCCCTTTCGTTCGCGTGGTTTCCCTACAGTCTCCAAAGTGCCCGCGGTCGCTTTCAGCAAACATCCGCGGCACCTCCGGCACAAACATTCTCCCGTTCTCCTCCCCCTTTCTGTGCCTAAGCATCTCTAAGTACGACCCCGGGCGAAATGCGCTCGACCAGGGTGCGCAACGCTTGAAAACCTGTCTCACGCAGAGAGTGGCGAGCCTCGACAGCGCGCTTCGACGCGCTCGCCTGCTCTACGTCCATGTGTATCAGCGCCGAGGCTAACCCCTCGGCAGAGACGGTGTCGATATCGACGTGCCAATCGGCCAATCCGACGTGGTCAAGAGCCTCCAGACGAAACCCTAGCTCACGTGTTGTCGGATGCAGGACCGGAACACCCGCGGTCAATGCAAACAGCACCGCATAACGCTCCATCGAGAGGATTGCCCGTGCTGACGCATACACGGAGAGCGCCGCCTCGGCCGTCCATTCTCCCTGAAAAAAGCGGCTCTTGGACTTTGCCGACTCGCTCAGCAGCGGCCACAAATAAGTGGCTGTACGCTCTTTCTCCCGCGGGAGTTCGTAGCCGATGAGAACCTGTTTTCCCGTGACACGCACCCATGATTCGATGGCGTGAGCCACCTTGCCCATTCTGAATGAAAGGCTCTCTTCGGACGGAATCGCTCCCCAAAAGCCATAGGTGCGCGGCAACACCAATAAGAACTCCCCGGGGGCAAGTCCGCATTCGGCTAAGAACGAGGCCGCCCACGCGTCGTCGCGTCGATCAAAGTAAAGGGTTGTATCAGGTGAAAAGGCCACAGCAGGCTGAGAGACACCCGCTTCGCGCAGCACGTCAAGGGAGACCGTGTCACGTGTGGTCACCATGAGGGCGTCGTCGAGAAATTGTTTGAGCATCTCCATGCCCGGCGGAGCGATTTCGCCGAACGACTGCGCCCAAAGCGAGTAGGAGAGCCCTAAGCGCTGAGCGACGACGACGGGTAACCAGAACCGCAATCCTTGAGGACCCCCTTTGGGATGGTAGGTCAACTGCATGGACGGCGTGTAAAGCCGGAGGTCCGCGTCACGCCATGCCCGTGCCCCTTCCCTGTGCTCCGGCCCGACAAGTGCGAGAGCCTCGGCGGGGTTGAGCGCCACATTCATGAAACGCCACCAGCGTTGAGCTGGGTCTTTCTCTGGAATCATCGGTGCGAAGAAGTCCGGGTAAACTTGGACGTCAGGAAAGTGGCTTTGTAGATAACGTTGCGTCTGTACATACCGATCGCCCGCGTGCAGCGTGAGTAGGCTAATCTTGGCCGTCGGAAGGACCTTTTTTATGAGCGCGATCATACCCGGAGCGATGGCCATGTCGCCCGTACTCGCATGACCCCAAGCGTAATGCAGCATAATGTGAGGTCCAGTCGCTTTCACCGTCAAGGATGCCAACACCCTTTCGAAACATTGAAGCCTCGTAGCCCAGCGGCGTCCGTCGCATTAAGCCACGCCGCCGGCGGTCGATGCAGTCGATGCCGCCGCGTCTTGATGTCGTCGATCGATGCGAAGCACGCCGTCTTTCATCACAAGGGAGATGTTGTCCGGGTCTCTTAGGACTCGAACGTCTTGGAAGACTTGGGCGTCGACTGCGACGAGATCCGCGACCTTGCCGACGGCGATCGATCCAAGGGTCTCATCGATCCCCATGCACTCGGCGGCTCCAAGCGTCGCCGTGCGCAGCGCCTCTAGCGGTGAGAGGCCGCACAGGACAAACTCCTCCAGCTCGACCGCGCTGTCACCGGCATCCCACGGCGGTGTACTTGGCAGGTCCGTCCCGAGCGCCATCTTAACGCCCACCTTGTGCGCGTACCGCACACCTTCGCGGTGAATTTCGTGGGCCTCCCGCATCTTGCGCGACTCCCAGGGGCGTCCGGCAGCCTGTTTGATCTCGATGTTGCGCATGGACGTCACCCGGAGCGTTGGAACGAAGTAGATGCCCCGCTCAACCATTTGCTCCAGACTCTGCTCATCAATGAAAGCACCGTGGTGAATCGCGTCCACTCCGGCTCTGATACAGTTGGACAAGCCCGGTTGAGTGTGACAGTGAGCAGCGACGTGTTTGCCCACCGAGTGCGCTTCGTGTACCAGCGCTTGGAGCTCTTCGAAGGTGTAGTCCTCCCACCAACACTCCTCATCTTCGGCTAGAAATCCCCCGGAGGCAGCCGTCTTGATAAAATCGGCCCGTCCCTGAACCTGTTCACGGACGGCCTTGCGCACTTCCCAAGGGCCGTCGGCCGTTCGCCCGCTCACGTGGCCGTTTGTCGCGGTGACGACGGCGCCGGTGAGCAATCGGGAGCAGTCGGGCAGGTTGCCGTTCTCAATCCCCTCCTTGAGGTGACGGAGTTCATCCACGAGCATGCCACCTACATGTGCGACCGTCGTAAACCCCGCTGCGAGCGATTGGCGGAGGAGCCGCACGGGACGGTACGCCGGTCCACAAATGTGCATATGGAGATCCATTAAACCAGGCAAGAGGGCCTGCCCAGCCAGGTCGATCACCGTAGCGTCGGGAGGGACGGGTGTTGTACCGTCAGTGTCAACACTTTGAATCTTCGCGTCCTCGACGAGGACAACCGCTCCTGACACCGGTGCGCTACCGGTGCCGTCAAAGAGCAAGGCATTTGTGAATGCAATTACGCCCATACCCCTATCCCCTTCCGTTTCAGTCCATCAAGCTTCCCCGGTACGTCAGCCCGCGCTCAACCTGCATTAGTCGCCTAACGGGTCGTCGTCTGCCTCTTGAGCGGGCATCGCGTAATGAACGGTCGTTGCGATTTGTCGAAATCCGAGACGCTCATACACCGTCCGGGCCGGCGTGTCATGCTCAAAGGTTGAGACTTCCAAGATCCGTGTCCCCGCCTCGCGCAGGGCTTCTACGGCACGACCCACGAGCGCCGTGCCAATTCCGCGTCCCTGCCAATCGGGATCGACGGCATTATCGCCAACGATACCCACCTCACCGTCCATCTGAACACCAAAAGTGGCGTAACCAACGACTTGGCCGTCGATTTCGGCCACCAAGCACTGCTCCGGCAGGCGTTCACACTTCGCGACAATCCCGTTCGCCTTATGTTCATACCACGGCCGACCGCCGACCTGACCAAAGCGTTGCTCCCGCAGTTCGGCCATCGTGACTCCTCGCCACGCCCGCTTTGTGATCTCGTAGATCGGGGTGTAATCCTCTGGTCGATAGGGACGAATCGAGATGGGAACCATGAACCGGCCTCCCTAAGGTCGTAGAGATTCAAGTAATGGGGTGTTGCGATCAATTATCTGAGCAAACCAAAAGGAGCGACAGGGGTGAAGACGCGCACTTTCGCAGGAGAACGCGCGCAAAAAATTAGTCACGACGCGCGAAGAGCGCCTGAAACAAACGCGGCGCTCTTCGGACGTCGTCTTTATTATCTGGTAGGCTTTGTGAGGGAGCGGATGCGAGATTACGCTACGGGGACTTGATTGATCGTGAGGACGGCGCCGGAGACGAGTGCCGCCTCATCCGAGGCGAGGTAGACGATCCCGTGGGCGATATCTTCCGGCTCCAAGAGTCGACCAAAGGGTTGCTTTGCTGCCGCCAACTCCGCCCAGTTCTCGGGCTGGCCCAGACTAAGCTGCATCTCGTGTTCGCCTTCGGTCAAAACCCATCCGGGATTAATCAAATTCACACGAATTCGCTCTTTGGCGAGCGCAGTTGCGAGGTTTTTTGTAAAGGTCATCAGTCCACCTTTGGAGGCAGAGTAAGCGAGCAGGTCGGGGCTGCCGATAAACGCGTTGACCGACCCAATATTAATGATCGAACCGCCGCCGCGATTGCGCATATGGGGCACCACCTGCTGACTGCAAAAGAATGGGGCCTTAAGATTGACGGCCATCATTTCATCCCAAAGAGCCTCCGTCGTATCGTCGATTCGCCCGCGGGGAAAAATCGCCGCGTTGTTCACAAGAACATCAACGCCTCCAAAGGTCCCCACCGTCTCGTCCACGAGTCGACGACACTCAGCATGCCGTGTCAGGTCAGCCCGGATAAACACCGCCTCCGAGCCTGCGTCGCGAATCGCCTGCACGACTCCCTCACCTTCGGCTTCGTTCCGTCCCGTCACCGCAACGCGCGCTCCTTCTTTGCCCATCATGAGGGCCGTCCCTTTGCCTACCCCGCTCGTCGATCCGGTCACAATCGCCACTTTACCCGCCAATCGTCCCAAACCAAATCACCTCGAGATCTCTTCGTTTCAACGTCCTGATTCTCACTAGTTCGTGAGAGAGCGAAAATGCACCTGGGCTTCGCAAGTATGAGTTGACACACGAATCGCAGCGTGCTATGATTCATTTCAAATAATACCCCTAGCAAAAGCTGTGAAAGGGACCAGTACGTTGGACGTACGACCGCAGAGAGCCGGTGGGTGGTGCAAACCGGTGTCGTGCCCGACCGAAGTCGCCCTGGAGCTGCCGGCTGAAGCACCAAGTAGGCTTAGGACGATTTGCGCCCGTTAACGCGCACTCCGCTTGATCGCAGACGATGTTGATAAGCGTCCGCGTGCGTCGGAGATTGAGGCCGCGTGTCACCGTAAGGACGCGGCAAAGTCGGGTGGTACCGCGACAGGCTTTCAAAGCCTCTCGTCCCTACATGAGGGATGGAGAGGTTTTTTTGTTTTACCGACGTTTTCCCGACTCTGTGAGCCCACAAAGGAGGACTCGACCGATGGCCGCCATTCAAGCGCCCGAGCCACGCCATGAGCGTCGTCGCACACCTATGAAAGCAGCAGAACAGTTTGTAGATGCGTTGGTAGCCAACGGTGTCGAGCTCATCTTCGGCTATCCCGGAGGCGCCGTCCTTCCCCTCTACGACGCCCTTTACGGGCGAGAGATTCGCCACTTGCTCGTCCGACACGAACAAGCGGCGGCGCACATGGCCGATGGATTCGCCCGGGCCACAGGCCGGCCCGGGGTGTGTCTAGCCACATCCGGTCCTGGGGCCACAAATCTCGTTACCGGATTGGCGACGGCCCACATGGACTCCATTCCTTTGGTCGCCATCACCGGGAATGTTCCCACGGCGCTGATCGGAAGCGATGCGTTCCAGGAAGCCGATATTGTCGGTATCACCCGGCCGGTCACCAAGCACAACTATCTCGTGCAAGACGCCCGTGACCTCCCCCGGATCATTGATGAAGCGTTCAGTATCGCAACGACCGGCCGTCCCGGACCCGTGCTGATCGACATTCCAAAGGATATTGGTCTCGCGATGGTCGGTGGTGAGTGGGGAGGAAACACTGGATCAGCACACACTGACGAAGCGCATCCCCATCGCAGCGCGACCAAGAGCTTAGGAAGCGGCGCACGCCGGCAACTACAAAAAGCTGCGGCAGCGATTGGCGCGGCCGAGAGGCCCGTATTGTATATCGGTGGTGGTGTGATCGCTGCCGGCGCTCACAACGAAGTGCGCGCTCTGGCCGAAAAGGCGAATATCCCGACGACGTACACTTTGATGGGCATCGGCGGCTTCCCTGGAGATCACCCGCTCTCATTGGGCATGCTCGGCCTGCACGGAACGGCCTATGCAAACTACGCCATGGCCGCCGCGGACGTGATCGTCGCAGTCGGGGCGCGCTTCGACGATCGCGTGACGGGCAAGGTGAGCGAGTTCGGCATGAACGCCACCATCATTCATATCGACGTCGATGCGGCTGAGATCGGTAAGAACGTCCCCATTGACATCCCCATCGTGGGCGATGCACGGAGCGTCTTGACGCAATTGCTCCCCTTGGTCGCCGACAGAAAGCCCGCCGCGTGGCTGGATCAGATTACGGCTTGGAAGACTGAGTATCCCTTGGCCTATCCGAGCCGAGCCGGGATTATCCCCCCGCAGCAGGTGATCGAAGAGCTGTACCGTGTCACCCAAGGAGAGGCGATCTGTACTGCCGATGTGGGCCAACACCAGATGTGGCTCGCCCAGTACTATCACTTTCGTCAGCCGCACTCCCATATCTCCTCCGGCGGACTGGGCACCATGGGTTTCGGTTTCCCCGCCGCGATCGGCGCCAAACTGGGTATGCCACATCGCAGTGTTTGGAGCATCAACGGAGACGGCGGTTTCCAAATGAACATCCAGGAGCTGGCCACGTGCGCCGCGCATAAGATCGCCGTCAAAGTGGCCATCCTCAACAACAACTCCCTTGGGATGGTCCGGCAGCTGCAGGAGTTGTCGTACGACAGCCGCTACATCGCTGTCGATCTCCACGACAATCCGGACTTTGTGAAAATCTCCGAAGGCTTTGGGGTGGCGGCCCGACGCGTTACGAGCCCCGACGAGCTTACCGAAGCGCTCGAGTGGGCGGAGCGCTACCACGGACCGCTGGTGCTAGATATTCACGTCGACGAGGACGCCAATGTGTACCCGATGGTGCCGGCGGGGGCCGCGCTCGATGGGATGATCGGCGTGAAAGGGTACTTGGAGTAGGATATTAGCTCTCAGGCAGCCTAGGGGGTGTTACGCCCCCTAAGCTGCCTGAGGTTTCCCGCGACATCTCGTTCATCTCATTTCCGAGCTTAGCTGGTCGGGCTACCGGTAAACTTCATCCAGGATCGTTTGAAGCGTCTGATGTGCCCGAGCAGCCGATGCATCGGCGCTCTCCTCGTTTCTAAAGGTCGGGAAGAGATCTTGGCGCACAGCCGACCACCAACTTCTCCAGGCGGCGTTCTCGTCCAGCGTATGAGCAAACTCAAAGCTGTCAAGGACAGCCATGCGATTGACGGGCGGCGGCGGCTGATCCAAGAAGGACATCCCCGCCATGCGGTTCACCGGGACCTCAGAACCTTTGGCGACCACCTTCTCTTGCACTTCCTGCGAGATGTAGTGCTTAAGGAAGGTCCACGCTGCCTCTTTCACAGGTGATTGGCTATTGATCATCCAAACGTTGGGGACGACTGTGGTGTAGCGGCGGCCATCGTCTGCAGCCGGTACTTTGGCCACGTCGTACGCCGTTACACCGGCCTCTTGCAGTGTGTGATTCCGGATGTAAATATTGAACTCCATCGCGAGGTTTGAGTTGTCCAGAGCGTAGCCGGACTCGACGCCAAACTTGGGGGAGACCTCTTCAACCCACATAAGCTGGCGCATAAACTCAATGGCGTTCACGGTCTCAGGGGTGTTCATCCGAGATTGGGTCAACGTCTCATCCATGACGCTCCCTCCGAGTAGGTGTACCCAAAGGATCCAGCCGTTTGTGCCGCCGGTGGGGCTATGAAAACCGTACTGGGTCACCTCGTCGCCGCGGCGTCGAGTCAACTTTTTGGCCGCATCCACCAGGTCACTGACGGTCCACGAGTCACTTGGATAAGAGACACCGGCCTCGTCGAAGAGGTTGGTCCGGTAGAAGAGGTTGGTCATCTGAAAGCCGCCGGGAATGCCCCAAACTCGACCTTGCGGGTCGCTGGAAGCCTCCAGGAGGAAGAAGTCGTTAAGATCAAGATCCCGGTCGATGTAAGGCTTCAAATTTTCCACGATGCCTTGAAAGCCCCACTCCGACGCGCGACCTGCTTCACCGTACCATACGTCCGGGGCCGTCCCGGCAGCGTATTGAACGGGAATCTTCTCGAGCAGCTCGCCCCATCCGCCTCCCAGCACTTCGACTTCAATCTCCGGGTGCTTCTCCATGAATCCTTCGATCACGCCGTCAGGATACACGCCACCTGATGACCCAGGCATCATGATCGTCAGTTTCGTCCGCTGAGCCCCCACCGGCGCAGTCAACATGGCGATCAGCAGCGCGCCGAGGATAACACCTAAGGTTTTCCTAGTGTTCACTCTTGTCTCAACCCCCTATCTATTTCGACAACTTCTATCTTACACACAGAATGTATTAAACCTCTCTGCCTTTATGAATTATGTCATAATTGTCCAAAGACAACTAAAACTCCACAGTCGTCTACAGGTACCATAATCCTCAGCTTCGTTCGCGGTGCACCCGTCCCTCGTTGGTTCAACGAGACGCACCTTTTCTGTCGCAGGTCTTCGTTGCAAGGCGAGCGAAATAGTGGCGCAAGATCGGCAGAAGGAAGGACAATCATTTCAAATGATCATTGATCTTTCAGAACGTGTAGCGGTCGTCACGGGAGCGGCCCAAGGGATTGGGGAGTCGACCGTTCGCCGCCTCTCCGCCTCGGGCGCGCGTGTGGTCGTCGCCGACATTAAGACCGAACAAGGGCAGGCAGTCGCTGATTCCATCAACGCCGAAGGCGGACAGGCCAGGTTCGTCCGCACAGACGTCAGCCAAGAGGCCGACATCCAGAGAATGATCGACGTGGCCATCGAAGAGTTTGGCCGTCTCGACATCCTCGTAAACAACGCCCACTTTGAAGTGCACGGCTCCGCGACTGAGATCTCCGCAGATGACTGGGACCGTAGCCACGCAGTTTTGCTGCGGGCCCTCTTCCTCGGAACCAAGTACGCGGTCCCCCACATGCAGGCCGTCGGCGGCGGAAACATCATCAACATCGCCTCCGTCCTTGGGCGGCAGCCCACCGCCCGTTACATCACCTACACCACGGCCAAGGCCGCGGTCGTACAGTTGACGCGACAAACGGCGCTGGACTATGGACCTGATGGGATTCGCATCAACACGATCACGCCCGGGGCGATTCACCGAAAGCCGGGAGACAAAGGCGGTCCGGAGCGAGAGTCCGTCGCGGCGCGCGTCACCCCTCTGCGGCGAACAGGGATCCCCCGGGACATTGCTGCGGCCATCTGCTTCCTGGTCTCTGATCACGCAAGCTTCATCACGGGTGCGGACTTGGTGGTCGACGGGGGACTCACCATTCCGTTCTTCGGAGAGTTTCAAAAGCGACTCAAAGAGATTGCCAACGAGGAGGATTAGCCATGGAGCGCGAGTTTACTAAGATTGTCACGGGACTTAAAGGCGCCGAAGGCCCCGTCTTTGACCGCGACGGCAACTTTTTCATGGTAGCGCCCGGCGAAGGGCGTATCGTTCGCGTCAGCGACGACGGCGCTGTGTCGACCGTGGCGGAGACCGGCGGTGTCCCCGCCGGACTTCAAGTCGACCGCGAGAATGCACTGTGGTGCGCAGACATGCGTTTAGGGATCTTGCGGGTCACCGTAGACGGCGCCATCAGTCGGGTGGTTAGCGAGTACGAGGGCAAACCCATTCGCGGCTGTAACGACTGTATTTTTGACTCCCAAGGTAACCTCTATTTTACCGCACCGGCCGGCTCATCGGCCGAAGCGCCGGTTGGCGAAGTGTTTTGCCGCAAGAGCAACGGAGAGGTCGTACGGTTGGACGAAGGCTATCAATTCTGCAACGGCATCGCTGTCTCAGTGGATGATCGCTGGTTGTTTGTAGCAGAGACCCGGACCAAGATCGTCTGGCGGTTTAAAATCCTCTCCCCCGGTGTGGTCCGCGACAAGACGGCCTGGGCCCAACTTCCCGGCGATCACCCGGGCGGTCCCGACGGCATGGACTTCGACGCTAATGGTCACCTACTGGTGACCAATCACGGTGCAGGAAGTATCGACGTCTTCGATGCCGAGGGAGAATTGCTCGATCGAGTGCGTACGCCCTTCCTCAAGCCATCAAACGTCCACTTTGGTGGCGACGATCGCAGGTGGATCTACGCGACCGAGCACGACGAGAACGCCCTGTGGAAGTTTCGTTGGGAGGTCCCGGGTCAGCCTCAGTACTGTGACTAGGTGGAATCACGTACATTGAGGATCACTTTGATCGCCTCTCCGCGCTTCATCATCTCAAACCCTTCGTGATAACGCTCGAAGGGGAGTGTGTGTGTAATCACTCGTTGGGGTTGGATACGACCGCCGGTCACGAAGTCTTCCACTTGGTACCACGTCTCGTAAATCCGGCGGCCGTTCACCCCATGAAATCGTGCCCCTTTGAAAATGAGATCCTCTGCCAAATTCAAGGAGACATTCTCACGAGGAATCCCCAGGAATGCTGCCCAACCGCCACTTCTCAGGAGGCGCAGTCCTGCACGAATCCCCGCTTCGCTACCTGACGCCTCCAGCACCGCATCAAAGCCGTCGCCGTCTCGAGTGAGCGCGAGAAGTCGCTCTGTGACCGCCGCCTCCCGGGGATCAAAGGCTACATCCGCCCCTAACTCAAGCGCCAACGCCCGCTTAGTCGGGTTGATGTCAAGCGCTACGAGGAGGAGAGCCCCAGCTGCCCGTGCTATGTTGACAATCAGCAAACCAATCGTTCCAACGCCGACCACTAAGACGCACTTCCCTGAGATCCGATCAGCCATCACGGTATGCATGGCGTTCCCAAGCGGATCAAAGAGTACGCCAATCTCGTTCGGGACCGAGTCGTCCAACTTCCATACGTTGCTCGCCGGAAGGACGATATAGTCTGCGAAACAACCATTCCTATCGACACCAATAATGTCGACCTTACTACAGATGTGACTTTGGCCAGTGCGACAGCTATAGCATCGGCCACAGCCGATGTGCCCTTCGCCCGAGACGCGATCCCCCGGCTTCAGTCCCTCTACCGCCGCCCCCGTCTCTATGACCTCACCCAAAAATTCGTGGCCGATCGTCGTCCCAAGAGGCACGCGCCCCGATGCCCATGCATCCCACTCGTAAATGTGCAAATCCGTTCCGCAGATCCCGACCTTGCGCACCGCAATCTTTACGTCCGCCGGTCCCAGCGAAGGTACCGGCACTTCCAGGAGCTCGAGACCGGTTCCCCGCTTCGTCTTTACCAGCGCCTTCATACGCCGCACCACACTCATGGCTGCCACGCCTCTCCAGCCGGTTCCCCCGGACGAATCGAATATGCCCCTCCTCATCGAGACGGGACGGAACAGTATATGCTGCTCACACCCAACGTCAAACATTTCACAACAATAAAGGCACAGGTGTGAAACGGCGCAGAATCACGGAGTGTTTTTGGGCGCAGGAACGAGGAGGCGGTGCTAAGCGGCACAGCGACAAAGCTGCTCAATCTGTAAGGTGAACAAAAAGAGGGGAGCATGGTGGCCCACAGGACCATCATCTCCCCTCCATATCAAGAAAAGCTTGATTCGAAAGGTGCGGAGCTTCGGTCCCTACTCCCAAAGGCGGCGCAACATGCTCCCAGCCAACTCCGTGAGCCGCTCGCCCGCACCGGGCTTAACTCGCGTCCACGCGCCATACGAGACTTCGTATCCGCCGCGCTCGTACGCTTCGTGCGTGGGAAGGTAGCCGATGTAGTGTCCCGTATACCCTAGGGTCAACGTGTGACTCGCCGGCGATCGCTCTTTGAGTTGAAGCCCAAATTCTACGAATGGCTCTCCGGGAAGAGCTGCGATCGCCGCATCCCCCACCCGGCAGGCCCACACATCCGCTCCCATTTGGGGGAAGCGGCGGGCTAGATCGATCATCCTCAATGTCTCTCGTGCGTTGCGCGCCTCCACCTGTGCCCGCCGACGAACCGACTCGTCCGCCGCGGTTTGCGCCACATGATCGGACTTCGCCGCCCTCTCCAACAGTGGAGCCTCATCCGGAGCGTCGTCTCGTGCCGGAATCAGTATGCGATCCGAGAGCATCCGTATCTCAGAGCCAACGTGGGGTGTCGCCCGTTGCATCAAGCGACCAACCACGCCGAGGGCGGTCCCGGCCAACGCAACTCCATATCTACGGACGTCTCGAAACCCGTCATCGGTGTAGACGGGGCGTACGTTCCCACACATACCCTGCAAAAAGAGGGTTGTGCTCCCGAGTGCGTCGTCCATGATGCGAGTGGCAAGCCCTGGGAAATCGGCCGAGACGAGCGGCTGTACTTGAACCGTCGTTGGATGGCAGGCGAAATTGACCAAGACCGCAACGGGCTGTTGGGTAGCGACACTCTCAAAGAGCCAGACCCCGACCTCATGGTCGTTGGCACCCCAGTCGACAATCTCATGGTCACTGGGTTTGCGGTCCCAGCTGTAGAGCCCGCCATCCTTTCCCCAAATCCGCCGATTCCAGGAGATACCCCGACCGTCACCGCTGCCAACTTTTAACACACACGACTCTTTGTTGCGCGCGGCGATCGCCACTGCTGATGCGAGTTGATCGAGGTGCGCCTCGTACCAGGTCTCCACTGCCGGCACCTCGTCCATGCGGCTAATCCACGATGCGTCCGGAGTCGAGTGCGCATGGGTCGCACTGAGCAGAACGTGGGAAGCCAGAATACCCGTGGCCGCCTCGACCCGTTTGCCGAGCTCTTGCGCAACGCTCCCGTTCTCCCCAAACGGAATGTCACTGTAGCCGATCATATCAGCCGCGATGATCGCCATCGCCGTATCACCGTTCTCTACGACGACCGCCCGAGCGTACAGGGGATCGTGGACGCCGTGAAAGTACCCATGCCGAGGCGTAAACGCAAGGTAAGGGACAGAGAATGGAGGGGTTATGTCCACTTTGGCCACGCCGACCTGCAACCTTCCCTGGCTCATGCTCTTAAGACCACCTTGGATCAGATTCCTCTGTTGCACCAACCTGTGTTACTCTACGACGATGCACCCAGGCTCCCCCGAGGTCAGCTCTCCGATGATCGCGCTCTCCCCGAGTCCCGCCTCCTTCAGCTTGCCAACCAGCTCTTGCGCCCGATTCTCGGGAAGCGCAAACAGGAGTCCACCTGCTGTTTGGGCGTCTGCAAGCACGAGGCGCACACTCGCATCGATGTCGGGTTGCCATCGAACCACGTCGCCAACATGCGCTAAGTTCTTCTCCGTGCCGCCGGGCGCGTGATCGGCCGCCGCGAGCTCGACCGCTCCGGTCAAGACCGGCACCCGATCGGCCAAGAGTCGTGCCGAAAGCCCGGCTCCCGCCACCATCTCATGCAGGTGACCTAGCAACCCAAACCCCGTCACGTCGGTGCATGCGTGAATCTCACCCACGTCGTGAGCCGCCTCGGCCGCTCGCTTGTTCAATGTCGTCATGGCCGTCATTGCGGCATCGATCGACGCTTGGGCGGCCGCACCCTCTTTCATCGCTGTGGTGATGATCCCCGTGCCGAGGCCCTTGGTCAACACGAGTACGTCTCCAGGTCGTCCGCCCGCATTCGCCCACACTTTGTCCGGACTGACAAATCCGATGACGCACATGCCGTATTTCGGCTCTTCGTCTTGAATCGTGTGACCGCCCACGAGGCTGACACCAGCCTCTTGCGCGACATCCGCGCCCCCTGCCAAAATCTCCCCCATCACTTCCATAGGGAGGCTCTTTGCCGGGAAGGCCATGAGGTTGAGCGCGAAGACCGGCTTTCCGCCCATCGCGTACACATCGCTGAGCGAGTTGGTCGCAGCGATCCGACCAAAGAGTCGGGGGTCGTCCACAATCGGGGTAAAGAAATCAACAGTAGCAACAATGGCCAACTCATCGTTCACTTTGTAGACGGCAGCATCGTCTGCAGAGTTAGTTCCAATCAGGACATTCGGGTCGATAATGGGTGGCAGATCTCTCAACACTTGACCCAGATCCTCTGGGTTCAGTTTAGACGCTCACCCACCGCAGCTGGCGAGCTCGGTGAGACGAATCTCTTTTTCCATATGGATCACTCCTTTGCGCGTCCGCCCCTTGGATGATTTGTTATTAGGGCGCTTAGAGCGCAGCGATTGGTACAGTTGAATATGGCGTTCCACTTCTCGGTCGGGATCAAACCGTTCAGCCACATCCGCTCTAGCCCGCGTCCCCAACACACGGCGCAGTGCGGGCTCCTTCGCCAATCGGCGGGCGTGTCCGATAAACTCGGTAGGGTCCTTAAAAAAGAAGCCGTTATGTCCGTGGGAGATGCACGCCCGATTCCCGACGATATCGCTCGCGAGCACCGGTCGGGCTGCGGCCATCGCCTCGATCACGGCATTCGAGAGTCCTTCGGACTCAGAGGTGTTGAGCACGACGTCAGCGGCCAAATAGCACGCCGTCATCTCCTCTGGAGAAAGAGGAGGGAACCGGCGCACCCAGGCCCGGTTTGTGGTCGCCCGGTCAAACGCCGCGGCGACCTCATCGTCAAGGACCGTTCCGACGAGGCCTAAGACGACGGGAAAGCCTTCCTCACGCAGCCGTTCCAGAGGCTCGATCGCCAAGAGGGGGCGCTTGACGGCACGCAGACCCGCCGGGAGCAGAAAGAGCAACTCGTCTTCAGCGACGCCCCAAGCGGAGCGGAGTTTCCGAGCTGCAGCACGCGCACCATCGGTGATCGCCGGCAGGTGCACTCCGGGGTGAATGGTGACCAACTTCCCCTCCACTTCAGGCATAGACTCCAGGACCAACGCTTCTTGTCTTGAGTGCATCAAGACCAGGGCGTCGGCTAACGTACACACCTCGCGCACAGTTTGGGCGTGCTCCGGCACGAGCAGATCGTGGCTGAGATCCGTCCCCGCCATGGAGACGACGAGCGGCGCGTCGCTAAGCCGCAGCGTCGGCAAGAGAGGCCCACCAGTGCGAAACGCATGAAAGACGTGTACAATCCGCCCCTCCCAAACGCCTGGATCCCCAGGAACTGGATCGCTCGCACGATGGACCGTCACGTCGAGCCCCTTCGCCCGCAACCCCCGTACCAAACGAAACGTCGACGTCGCGTTGCCACCGATGTCCGGTGGATACGACGGCGTGTACAGTGAAACTTTAGTCACGACCCACTCTCTCCTAGGCCGACTGCACCCGGCTTGATCTCTGTTGGATCAGGCAAAGGCGCAAACGTCCACATTTGCGCGCTCGTCATCCGATAGCAACGGTCAAAGCGAGCGTTCGGCGCGAAAATGGGCCAATCCCAGTGCAGGCGTTCAACCGCTTTGATCCCTTGGACGCTCGGATCCAACGCTTCCGCGACGATGCGGTGCGTCGGACGTTCGTCCTTGAGCCGCTTGAGCGCGACCGCTGGCTCTAACTCTGGATACGCCTGCAACGCATCGTGGGCCATGCGACCGAGGGCGCTCAGCAGGGTGCCGATTGGCACCTCACGTCCATTCACATCGCACGAGGCGGGGAGCGGTACACCCGAGCGCCCCCCTGCATCTGCGAGACGCGCCCACGCATTCTGCCACGCCGTCACGGTTGCAGCGGCCGGCTCGACGGTCACCGTGTTCGCAATCGGTCCCGTCGTCGCGCCGGGGGCTCCGACCTGATCCTCGGCCCGCTTCCACGCCACGGGCCCGTAGGCAAAGGGGGCTCCTTGCCGGATCAACCCGCCTAGCCGTTGTATTGCCTCGATCGGCGTATACGTATGGGCCCCGTCTGTTATCGGAAAGCGACCTTGCGCGACGCAGGCAGCCAATCCTCGCCAGTCGGGTTCGGGATCCGCCGGAACATCGACCGCTCGGAGCATCTCTTGATACTCGTCGATCGCCACAATCCTAAGCTCCGGTATACTCTGCAAGTAGTCCAAGAGATCGGCGAACGCGCGCAGGTCCCCGCTCACCGTCTCCCGAGACTTGAGCTGCGGCTTGCGGTACGGTCCCTGCCGCGGCGTGAGATTCTCTCCGGCGCCAAAGTTGAGGATATCCCAAAAGGCGCCCGTCGTCACGAGCTCTGTCGGGTGAGCGACGAATCCGAGCATGCCCCCGCCGGCCTCTTGCGCGGTGCGGATGGCCGCGTTGATCTCCTCCCGAGCTTGGCCCTCCCGCCCAGTACTAAAAAGATCAAAGATCCGCATCACAGTGACAGGCGATGTTAGTCCTTTGGTGGCGCCCATTCGGTACGGGGTCCCGACCACATCGAGATAGCTGTTCCATGTCTCCGTATAGAAAAACGGTATCTCCCAGTCAGCGATCAAACTGTGATGGTGTGGAAGCCACGTCCCTCCCGCCTGAGTATACGCGACCGGATGGCGTCCAAACACCTCGGCAACCGACTCAATCCCGTCCCGCTCGGTCTCGTCGAGGATGCGCAACCCCTCGTCCCAACTGAGGGATTCCACACGCTCGGGCAAAGTCGGATGTGCGCTGTGCCAATTGGTGTGAAAGCCGAGGGCGTGTGGTTTGAGCGCCTCTATGACGTCGGTGCGACGCTCCCGGTGCAAGAAACGAGCCTTCTCCCCTACCATGGGGAACGTCGCCCGCACTCCCTTTGCATTCATCGTCTGCGCAATGGCAAGCAGGGCGTCGTTTGACTCTGGTGTCACGTAATCTTCGGTGTCAAAACGAAAAAGCACGAGAATGGAGATGGGTCGTCGTCCTCTCACTTGCCAGTTTCTCAAAGGCGAGCGTCGCCTTTAACCGCTTCTTCGCCTAGCCAGGCGCCCTGACGCGCTTAGTTAGGGTTTCGTCACCATTTCCACCACAGGAGTCCCGTCCTTCTCGACCCATTGGCCGCAGGCCCCTCCTCGCTCGCTCACACCGAGCTCTACCTCCGTCCCGTCCATGCGTAAAACGGGGTGGTAGTAGCGAGCTACCTTCTCCGCATCGGCAAGGATGTAGTGTCCAATGAGCGAACGCCGAAAACGATCCTCGGTCGTGTTGGGGAAGCTTCCGTGTATCAGCTGACCATTAAAGAAGAGCACATCCCCGGCCTCCATGGTGACCGGCACCGGACTCATGCCTTCCGGGATCGGGACCGTGACGTCTGTAAAACTCTGAGTCGTGTCTGCCGCCGTCGTACAGAGCAGCGGAAGATCCTGCGTCTTGGGAACCACCTGCATGCAGCCGTTATCCTCGTCACACGGATCTAACGCCAGCCACGCGGCGACGCACGTGCCCGGTTGTACCTGAAGGTAGTGCTGATCTTGGTGTAGCGCCTGCCCCCGCGCCCCTGGCGGTTTGAAGTAAAGCATCGTTTGGACCGCGTAGGGATCTTTTCCCAGCAACCTCTTCATACACTCCGCCAGTCGAGCATCGATCATCCACTGAAGGCTGAGGGAGTCCCATCGGTGCATGTGGATCATGCGCGGGTACTTCTTAAGAGGATCGTTCGACGTAAGGTCGACTCCTGCGCTGTCGCCGGGATAACTCCCTTGCTCTCGCAGCGTCATGTAATGATCGCGGTACCGGTCTACCTCCTCCGTCGAGAAGAGGCCGGAGACGACAACGTAACCATCGGTATGAAACTGGTCGTATAGCTCTTGGGTTATTAAACCAGTGCTCAATTCCTTCGCCTCCCTACTTAGAGTGTATTTGCCAAGAGACCGGGAGTGACCTGCGCCACCCGTCCCGAGCTCGACCTGGTGCCTATACGCTCTCGAAATTGACGGACCCGCCCTCGGCAGCCGACCGATAGATGGCGTCGGTAAGTCGCTGGACAAGCAGAGCCCGCTCTAGACTCGTCTTGGGTTCGGCTCCGCTTTGAATCGCGCGCGCGAAGTCATCGATCGGTTGTGCATGAGCAAAATCCCAGTGTTCGTCGCCTCTCCACAGCACGCTCGATGCGACGCCAGTATGGACGTTCAACGAGTAGCGGCGATGCTCCTTGCCCACCCCCGGCGTCATCGCCAACTGTAGCGAACCGTGCTCCCCGACGATCTCCCACTCGAGCCGAGAGTCCGCCACAGCGTACTCGGCTCGTTCGATCTGCAAAGCGGTCCCACCCTCACATTGTACTAGAGCCGTCACGTGTGTCTCGGCATCCGACCCTTCCGCGACGAACTGCGCGAACGCCGGCGCCACTCCCCACATGGAAGCGAACACCTCCCGGGGCCGCAAGCTCCAGCCGGTTATTCCAAGCAAGTAATCGAGGTCGTAGCATCCCCAGTTTGAGAGGATACCGCCGCCGTTTAACGACCTGCTCAGCCGCCAAGCAGGCGGAGGCGTCTTGGGGCGAGCCCCCGCCGGTACGATGCCGCGACAGCGTATCACCCGCAAGGCGCCCAACTCTCCTGAACAGATGAACGCCTCGGCGACCCGAGACGATTCAAAGAAGCGAAAGCGGGAACTACAGCAAGCGCTGACGAGACTCCCCTTGGCCGCGATCATCGACCGCACCTCTTTCGCGCTTCTCGCGACCGGCTTTTCGAGGAGAACGTGTTTCCCCGCTGCGAAGGCCTCGAGGGCGATCGGGGTACGCAAACCGGCTGGCAGTGCCAACACCACGCCGTCGACGGATCGTTCCCTAATGAGCCTTTCGGCGCCCTCAAAGACCTGAGGAACGCCGAACTTCTCCGCCAACTGTCGAGCGGCCTCCACCCGCACATCGGCCACAGCGACGACCTCGATTGCATCCGATGCACAGCCGGCTTGGACGTGACGGGCCCCCATCACGCCGCAGCCGATCACTCCTAATCGGACAGGTTTCACCAAAAGCCCACCTCCAAAAGAGACTCCGATCGCACGATCATCCAGCCACCCTGCGCCAGCGCCTAAACGCGCTGTGCCTCGCCAATGTGGAGGACTTCCCGGGCGACTCGAAGCATGTTCCCGCCGATGATCTTTTGAATGTCGTCGTCTGAGTACCCACGCTGCACCAAGCCCACCGTAAAGAGGGGCCAGTTGGTCCAAGAGAGGCTTTGCACCATGTGCTCTTGGCGCCATTGGGGGTCGTTCTCACCGGGGGGCCAAAAGCCCTCCCAGCGGTTTCGGCGCCGGGGTTGGGCCGGAATCTTGCGGCGCTCCTCAGCGCTGCGGCCCGACGAGTACGCCACGTCGGTCCCAATGGTGACATGGTCGGGTCCGAACTTCTTCGCGATGTAATCGACGTGATCGAGCAAGGCTTGGATATCGCCCGTTCTGCCCAAAAAGCGGGGAATCGCGCAAATCCCGACGTAACCGCCGGTGTCCGCAATAGCCCGGATCACTTCGTCGTTTTTGCATCGGAAGTGCCCGTTGATCGTCGCCGCACCGGAGTGACTGGCCACCATCGGCGCTTTGGAGATTTTGGCCGCTTCCAGGCTCGTCTGCTGTCCTGAGTGGGCGGTATCCACGATGACGCCGACGCGATTCATCTCCGCAACGACTGCTCGGCCAAAGTCGCTCAATCCAGCGTTGGACGTCTCAGCGCAGCCGTCGCCAATCATGTTGCGCCGATTGTACGTTAAGTGCATCATGCGTGTCCCAAGCTGAAAGAAGATCCGTATGTATCCCAACTCTTCTTCAAGAGAGATCCAGCGCTCTTGCAAGGGAACACCGTTGCTGCTCATATAAAAGCAGTGCTTCCCCTGCTCCTTGGCGGCAACGATATCCTCGGGCCGGGTCGCCCGCACCATAAAGTCCCGCATCATGTCGCCTGCGTAGGTAAAGTTGGCCAATCGTTTGATGATCTGGAGGGGCGCCTGACTCTCAACGCCTGCGTTCTGAAAGACACAGGTGACGCCAGCGGCTTCCCACGCACTTTTATACTCTTCTCGCTCGTCGGGATCCCAGACGTAGCGGGTCATCGACAACTCTTCCGTCTTGTCCAACACCTCGACGTCAGAGGCGCCCGACTCAACTAGCGCCTTGATGGCGTCGCCATTCACCGCGGCCCGAGGGGCAAAGCCGTATGTATCGCACACGACGGAGTTGGCATGGAGCTCAAGGCCATGGTCAATCTCTTTTTGACTCGCCTTGAGTAAACTCAACGCGACCTGACGAGCGTGTTCAATCCGCTCATTCATTACGTCTACTCACTCCTTCATTGTGTAGCTGCGGTCCGCTAAAACCATTCAACTTGGGAATTTTCCTATTTACCCCATGTTTACCCCATGGATTCGACAGAATGACCATTCCATTCCTTGTCGTAAATTCCGAGCTTACACTCAACTCTTGAAGGAACCGTCCTCCACCTACGGAATTTATGGAACATTTGAGAGGTGAGCTGCTACGTGAATGCCAAAAAAAAGATTCGTACTGCAGTGATTGGAGTAGGAATGGGTCGGGCGCACGCTCACGCCTACAAAGAGGCTGAGGACTCCGACCTTCGCTGGGTTGTCGACCTCGACACCGAGAAGGCGGCGAAAGTGGCCTCAGAGGTAGGTTGTGAGTACACCGCCGACTTAGACTCGATCCTGGACGACGTCGACGCGGTGAGTGTCTGCCTCCCCCACCACCTGCACGCCCCGATCTCCCAAAAGCTCCTCGAAGCCGGCAAGCATGTCCTCGTGGAGAAGCCAATGGCCAATACCGAACAAGAGTGTCTGGCCATGATCGATGCAGCCAAGCAAAGAGAGCTCACGCTAATGGTCGCCTTTCCGCTCCGGTATCGCCCCGCCTATCAAGCGCTCAAAAAGGCCGTAAGCAGCGGGGAGTACGGCAAGGTGATCTCGGCCAACGGCTTCGTCCACGGAAGGCTGCAACCAGCGCCCGGCACCTGGTTCTCCCGCAAGGAGCAACTCGGGGGCGGTGTGCTCTTTAGCCACGGCTGCCACGACCTCGACGTGATGATCTGGCTCCTCGGACAGCCTCAACGCTCCTACTACGTCGGTACGCACGTCGGCACCGAGTGGATGGAGGGCGAGGGGACCGCACAGTGCATCTTCGAGTTTGACGAGGGCGCCCTGGGTAACCTGAGCGTCAGCTGGGGACTTCCCTACAAGGATCAGCGCTCTCGCATCCAAGTGCATACGACTGAGGCGATGTTGGCCGTGACCGGCAGCAACTTGGTGATTCGCGACAAAGACGGCGAACGCAATCTCTACGAACCACCGGCCGGATCGCAACGCACACCCGGGACAGGGGTGATCGATGAGATAAACCATTTCATCGACTGCATCCAGACAGGGAAGGAGCCGCTCACCAACGGCCACGAAGCGCTTAAGTCCCTGCGCGTCGTCTGGGAACTGTATAAAGAGGCCGAAGCGCGCGCCGCCCAAAGCGCCTAAAGCGCCTAGCGACGCCGAGGTCTAAAAGGATTAGGGGATTCCACGCAGGCCGGGTCCGAAGTCTTTACGGCTTGGATTCGGCCTGCCTCGCCTGCCGCACACGATCCATAAACCGGCGCACTTTGTCGACGTCGACAGGGTTCCACCACGCCCCGTCCTGCTTAAGCGAGCTCCCGACGATTACGCCGTCCGCCTCGCGCAAAAGCGCTTCGATGTTATCGACGTTTGCTCCGCTGCCGACCAGGACAGGAAGGGAACTGGACGACTTCACGTCACGCACCTCTTCAATCGGAGTCGCCGCCCCTGTGCGCGACCCGGTGGCGATAAGCGCGTCCGCAGCGTAGTACTCAGCATCCTGGGCCTGCTCTTTCACGCTCCGATCGCCGACGATGGCGTGACTGCCGTGCTTCACATGCACATCGACCAACACGTGCACATCCGCGGCCCCAATACTCGCCCGGTAACGGGTCGCCTGTGGGGCACGGGCATCGACAAATCCCTGATTCCCGATGTAAGCGTTCACCCATTGCGTCGCTCGCACAAAAGCGGCGCCGCTCGCCTTCGCAATTGCCAGCGCGGGAACTACACCGTCGGCAAGGCAACTCACCCCGACGGGCACCGAGAGCTCGGAACGGACGAGTTGCGTCATGACGGACATGGTGGCCACCGTCTCGTACCCGATCTCATCCGGTTTCAAGAATGGGAGATCGCGGGCATTCTCCACCATCAATCCGTCGACGCCTCCCGCGGCGTACCGCCTCGCCTCCGTCAACGCGTACTCATAGATCTCCTCCATGCTCTGGCCCTGATACCAAGGAGAGCCGGGCAGGGGCAGCGAGTGAACGACGCCGATCACCGGTTTGGAGAGGGTAAAGAGCGCCTTGAGTGGATCCTGACTGCGGGGAAACGGGCTCTGACTCACCTGTCACGCTCCTAATCTATGCGTTGTTGACCGCGGCGACAAAAGCTGTCATCTTCTCCCTGCTCTTCACCCCTGGGCGCTCCTCGATGCCAGAGAGCACATCGACCCCAAAAGGACGCACCGCTCGAATGACAGCCGCGACACTTTGAGCGTTCAGCCCTCCTGCAGCGATGACAGGAATGCGTACCGCCTGGGCGACCTGTCGGAGAGACTCCACATCTACGGCGATGCCTGTTCCACCCGGCCGATGCGGCACCTTGGAGTCGACGACCAAACCCGCCGCCCCCGTCGCCTCGATCGCCCGAGCGGCCGCGGCCACACCGGGGATCTCACCGGCAGCCTCCCCGGTGTCGGGGCAAATGCGTAGCGCCCGATAAACCTTGACGCCAAGGGGCTGAAGACGCTGTACCACCTCCGCGGTTTGAACGAGCGTCTCGTCCCCGTGCACCTGCAACGCGTCGGGTCTAACATCCCGGGCAAGCCCTTCTAAGAAATGCGGCTCACCCGAGCATACGACCACACTGGACAGGCTGGAGTCGAGGCGCGCGCGCAAATCTTTGCCCTGGTCGCGCGTGAGGTTCCACGGGACCGGCACCGGGTAGTCAATGACGAGGCCAACCGCTTGGATCCCCAAGTCGGAGCAGATCGCCACGTCCTGCTGCGTCATCATTCCGCAAATTTTTATGTACACTCTTGTCACCCCCTCGGCCCTCTTTAGGCGTTCGGGACGCCACTAAGCTGTTGCCACCTGCGGACCGGATCCTTTGCCGCGAGCAACTCAGTCCCAACCAGGACGGCCGTTGCGCCACTTTCGACAGCGCGCCTCGCCTCAGTCGGGGTGCGTATTCCGCTCTCACTAATCCAGGGGGTTCCCTGGGGCACCAACGACGCCAGCGATTCCGACGTTGCCACGCTTCCTTCGTCACGCTCCAGATTGACGATATCTCGGTTGTTGATCCCTAAACAGTCAAAGTCCACAGCCAGGACTCGGCGCAGCTCAGACACGTCGTGCACCTCGACCAGGCTCTCGATGCCGATCCTCCTGGCCTCCGCCACCAGCGCCCGGAGCCGGTCGTCGGTTAGGTGAGCCGCGATGAGTAGAACCGCATGAGCGCCTGCGTCTACCGTCGCCTGCAACTCCGACTCCTCTTGGATGAAGTCTTTGCGCAGAATGGGGACCCCTGCACTGACCGCAGCGGTGACGGAAGCCAACATCTCCAGTGAGCCGCCAAAATGATCGGGCTCCGTCACCACCGAGATCGCGGGCGCACCGGCTTCGGCGAGTGCGACGGCGTACTCCGCCGGAGAGAGGTCCCGCAGAAGCCGCCCTTCCTTAGGGGAACGCCACTTGATGTCCGGAATCACCGGAACCAGAGTCGAATGTCGAGACGCCTGAAGCGTCGCTGTGAATGATAAGCGCGCGTCCTTTTCGGGACGCGCGCCAAGGGGAGAAGACACGTTACATCAACCCGCCTTTACGATGCCTTGGGCAGGCGTTGGGAGGCTGCGACGAGCTCTTGTAATTTAGCTTCGGCCTTTCCGTCGTCGAGAATCTGCTCAGCCAAGCGAACCCCTTCGTGGAGGTCGCCCGCCTTTCCGCCGACCACGAGTGCACCTGCCGCGTTGAGGACGACAGCGTTGCGTTTGTGACCGCGCTCTTCACCTGCGAAGATGGATCGCAGGATCTGCGCGTTAACGCCCGGCTCGCCTGTCTTGATATCTTCGAGCGTCGCTCGCTCGAAACCGAAGTCTTCTGGGGAGACTTGGTACTTCTTGACGGAGCCGCCCTTCACTTCAGCGACCTGCGTCGGCCCCAGCAACGAAATCTCATCAAGCCCGTCCAACCCGTGGACGATCAGCGCGTGATCGTACCCTAGCTGGCTGGCGACATCAGCGACGACATCGACCAACTCGGGCCGGTAGACGCCCAAGATGTGGCGGTTGGCGCCCGCGGGATTGATCAGCGGTCCAATAATCGTGTAAAAGATCGTCTTGATGCCCAGAGCCTGCTCGGGCGGGAGCACCTTGTGCATCACGGGGTGAAAGAGCGGTGCGTACATAAACCCGATGCCGACCTCGCTAATCAACTGCTCGACACTCTTGGGCGATAGGTTGATCTCAACGCCTAACGACTCAAGGACATCTGCGCTCCCAGAGAGACTGGAGATCGAGCGGCTCCCGTGCTTGGCGACAGGAATGCCGGCAGCCGCGGCGACCAGAGCCACGGATGTGGAGATGTTGAACGTGCTGAGTCCGCCACCCGTCCCGCATGTGTCGATGAGCGGTGCAGAGACCTTGGGAGCGATTTGATCACAGTGAGCGCGCATCGCTTGCGCGATCGCGGCGATCTCCGGCACCGTCGGCCCTTTCATCAAGAGTGAAACGAGGAAACCGGCTATTTGGACATCGCTCACTTCGCCGGCGTCGATGGCACGAATCACGTTGAACAGCTCGTCAGACGTGAGCTCTTCATGCCGAGTCAGCTTCTGCAAAACATCTTTCATCGGTACGCCCCCCATGACCACGAACGTGGAGAATAGTGCTGGCTTTTTCCCAAAGATTTGGCTTTCGCTGGGGAGTATTCCTGCCGCCCACGCCACCCCCTGGCATCCTTGGCGTTGCCAAAGAGTGTTACAGCGGCCTGCGCGTAAGCTACGCGGGGAATGCGGCAGGTTCGATGGTCGGACGCGCGCCCTCATACTGCTCCAAAAAACTCAAAGACGTTTATACTTCGCCATCAGCGTCGGACCGAGCTCGTTCTCATCGAACACTCCGTAGTCCATCCACCCCAGGTCGAAACGGATGCGAGGGATGTCAAATTCGAAGAACCAGCGGATCGTCATGGGCAGACGCTCCTCGCCGAACCGGCACGTGAAGAGAGCGCATCGGCCCATCGACAACTCCAGGATCCCGATCGGTTGAATCTTGGTGAAGCGAGAGGCGTCCTCTTCAAGCGCCAGGTAACGCTCAAGCTCCGCCCGCAGAGGAGCGAGCGCCTCTTGATGCTCCTGAATGGGAACAAGCGGAGCCTCGTCATTCCACGCCGGCAGCTCAAGCTGATCACCGTCGGGGTAGCCCTCTCTCTTTAACCAGATCGGCGAAGACCACGCGTACTCTCCATTCACCTGGCGCACTCGCAGGTAGAGCCATCTCCCCGGCACCGCCTTCGCGTCGAGGGTGAGCCTCTCGTCAACGTCCATATCCCTCGGTAACCAGGTATGCAGGCGCCACACCCCTGCAATGACGTCAATGCGATCGATTGCATCACAGGCGTGCACCTTCACTTCGATTTCGAGGCCCTCGCCGAGCTGCAGCTCACTTCCTTGAAGGGCTCCGTTGACGCGAAAGTCGAGGTAAATCCGGTCGCCGCTCGTAGCGTACGAACGTCTCGCTTCCAAGGCCTCCCAGAGCGCATCCCGCGTCAATTCCCTGGCCGTCAACGCCGTAACCGGCCCTTGTCCAAACCCCGAGTCGCGGTGGAACATGGGATACTTCTGAGCGAACCGCCCGCGAAAGGGTTCGACGCTGCGCGGTCCGCCCAACAAGCCCAAGTGAAGGTCTGAGGCGCCGCACACGGCCGGACGGTAGCCCAAACCGAGCGCCTTCTGCAACAGCCACTCAGCAGGGCCGAACCCTGAGCAGACTTCGACCATTCGCTCCCGCTCGGGCTGATACACGTCCCAACGCGGCGGCGCTCCGCCGATGTGCACCTCAAGCATGGCGTCGTCTCGCTCACCGTACCGCTCTAGGACCAGGCTGAGCGGATCACGCATATCAGGCGGAATGGGCTCCTCTTCCCAGTTGCGAAAGAAGATCTGGCGATCCCCCTCCGTTGGATGCGCCTCGTACGCAAGGAACGGTACATACTCGTTCGGTGACTCTGCGCGGGCGCACGCATCCCGATACGCCTCCCACAGCTCGTCCCACTTGGTCACGTCGGCCGACATTGGCGACGGCGCTGCAAAGTCAAACCGCCCCACTCGACGGCCCTGTGTGTGACGGGCCAAGGGATCGAGCTTTTCGGAGCGCAGGTGCATCAAGTGCATCGTCGAGTCGCCCCATCCGTGACAGTGCGGATCGCCCCAGTAAACGTAAAAGTCAGGATTTGCATCGACCCGGATCGGATTGCTGACGGCGCTGAGGCCGTAGGCCTCACAACGGGCGGCAATGCGGTGCACTCCGCTTCGTTCGATCGAAAGATTCTCAAGGAGCACACACCCCTCATCCCCGTGGGAGAAGGTGTACTCCGAGGGAAGCCCGTTCACCCCGTCAGGCGCGTCAAACGTCAAGCCTCGATCAAACGTTTCGACAACGTTCCGATTGCGGTCAAAGAGAGCCGCGTGGAGCGTGAACGGCTCACCCGGCCGGACCACGGAGGGGCCAAGAAGGCGCAGAAGCGTCGGCGTGGTGTCGGCCACGACTCGAGTTCCTATCGGATCCCCTTTAATTCCACGATACAAGCCGTCCGCGTCGGGGCCGACCGCAAGGCGAAGCTCCCCAGTGGTCGTCGACCAAAAAACTTCCGACCCGGCCCCACCCCCACTGCGATCTCCAAGCCGGAGTGTGAATGAGTCTCCGGGAGAGAAGGCGCCCTCCTGAACGGTGACACTCCAAAGCTGCAGCGACTCCCGTCCAATGCTCAACGCGAGTTTGGCGTCGCTCTCCACCGTGAAGGCACAGTAGTCTCGACGTCTCGGGTCCTCTGTTTGAAAGTGATAGGAGAATTGATAGTCGAAGCGCAGCATCACCAGCCGCACACCGGCGGCAAGCCTCTCACCGCGGTTGATCACCCGCATCACCCACGTCCCCTGGGTGCCGGCCACAAGGCTATCGTCGGGCAACGTCAGAACGCGTCCGTCGGCGGTTTCGAATGAGATCCGTGCCTCCAAATCGAGCGCACCCGGCTCATATCTGGCCGGATAGACGCGGCCACTGCTCATGGTAGGGAGATCACCTGCCGAGTCTCTGTCGATCGCACGATCGCATCGAGGACGCGCAGTGTATTGAGGTTGTTGCGCCCACTGATAGGTGGCTCAATTCCTGCCGTAATGTACTGTCGAAAGAGACGCGCTACCTCCTCGTTCCCCGATGTCTTAGGTCCTTCTACCGTCTGCGGGCCACCCTCTCCGTCGAACTCGAGCGATGAGCCTCGACTGCTGTCGTAGATGAGAGCGCCTCGTTCAAACTCCGCTCGCAAAACAAGCGTGGAACGACTACTCTTCGCGTTGGAGGTGCCGACGTACTCGCCGCGGACACCCCCGTCAAACTCGAGCTGCGAGAAGACGCTGGACTCCGACGGCCAGTCACACCACGGCGGATTGACGCTCGTGCCAAAGACGGAGCGTACGTCTCGGCCGACAATCGCCATGAGGGTGTCGACCTGATGCACGCCCTGGGACCACAGATGCATGTGCGGCGTCGTGTGGTACGGAGCTTTGCGGGCCTTGAAGTGATTGACGACCACAAAGCCCAGCGGTCCGTACTCGCCGCCGGAGACAGCCGCTTGAAACGCCTGAGCCACCGAACCGTACCGATCATTTTGTCCGACGACGATGCAGAGTGAGCGATCCAAGGCGTCTTGTACGAGCTGCTCTGCCTGTTGCAAATCGTACGTGAACGGCTTCTCGACAAACACGTGACAGCCGGCGTCGATCGCCGTACGAACTTGAGGGGCGTGCAATGTCGGAGGCGTCGATATAACGACTGCATCCGCCTCAGTCTTCTCGAGAGCCTCCTCTAGGGAGCGAAAACACGCGGATGTAGGTAGCCCTGTCTCACTCCGGGCCTCAGCCAGCGCTTCGTCGGAGATATCGACGAGTCCGGCCACCTCCCAGTCCCCTGACGCGTGGTACACTCGACGGTGAACAGAACCCCGATGACTCACACCAACGTGAATACTTCGCAAGGGCTTAGACGACATATTCCCACACTCCATTGCAGATTGGCGTTTGAATTTGCTAACATCTTCACCAAGGCGCGCCCCTCGCCTTGCGTTTTATAGCGGGTAAGCGCGCTTATTGCTTTGTATCAACCGCGACTGATTAGCTTGCCAGAACGGTTCGCACCCCGGCAACCTGTTCGTCGCTTAGTACAATACCTCCCACCCGAGCGTTTGCCTCCAATTGCGCGAGCGAGCTGGCCGCAGGAATGACGGGACCCATTCCCGGCAGTGTCATCGTATACGCTAAGGCCAATGCGCTCGTGCTCATCTCCCACTCCCGTGCCAGTTCTGCCAGACGTGCCACCTGATCCAACGCTGACGAAGGTATAGAATCCATGAGCCCTTCATCAAAGAGTCGATCCCCTCGCCCGACCTTTCTGGGATCGAGGTATCGATCGCTGAGCAGCCCACGACGCAAGGGGCCGTGTGCGACGAACGAGACGCCGGTGGCGGCGGAATGGTCGAGTACCCCGGCGTGACTGGGATTCTCACCGTGGAGAATATCAAACTGGTTTTGGACCGCGATCACCCGGGCCCGACTCCCCCTGCCCATCTTCCACGCTTGATACATCTTGAGTTGGTCGACGGTGAAGTTGGAGACGCCAAAGTAGCGAACGACGCCTTGACGGACGAGATCTTCCACACACTCCAAGCTCTCTTCCGGTGGCGCAATGGGGTCGAATCGATGAAAGTAAAGGAGATCGATCGAGTCCACGCCGAGCCGTGCCAACGAGGCTGAGACCGCTTCGGCAATGTTAAGACGGGAGAGCCCCCCGTGGTTGGGAGTACGACCGTCCATTCCCCCTCCAATTTTCGTTGCGAGGACGATATTGCGACGTTGTCCAGGGTTCTGTTTTAACCACTTGCCGATGACGCGCTCAGAGTTCCCCGAGGCCTCGTTGTACCGATTGGCCGTATCCCAAAATGTGACACCTAACTCGACCGCACGGTCGAGAATAGCGAACGCCGCGCTCTCGTCGACCCGGGCCCCGTCACCTGTTTCGGGAAAGCCGAACTTCCACGTGCCGAGCCCCACGGCAGAGACACGGAGTCCGGAACGCCCAAGTGTTTTGTACGGCATCCCGTTGAATGAATCAGTCTGTGCCGGCACCTTGTACAGTTCAGGTTGAGGAATGGAGGGATCCAAGGCTTACACTCCTGTCGGTTCGTATACTTTACATAGGAAATACAGGATGGAGGAGCATACTCCTTGGTCGACCCTGGCGGAGAGATTGCACCCTTCCCCCGACTTTTGTCTAATCCCGTTCACTTTGTCTATTGTTAACTTTTCCTTCGAATACCTAGAATGTAATTTAACACATCAACGAATTTATACGTGAATTCGTTGAAAGACTAAAACGGAAGGGGAATTACAAGGAATTGAAACGATTGCGATGGATGACTGGAATCTGGGTGGCACTTACCGTCTTTACGCTCACTTTAGTCGCCTCCGCCCAAGAGGTCCGCTACATTACGTGGGTCGGCGGGGCAAGCAAAGCGCTTGAAGACGAAGTGGTCGACATGTTCCGTGAGCGGAATCCCGATATCCCGGTGGATTTCGCCACAGTGAGCGGAGGTACGACCGGAGTTTTGGAACGTATCATCATCAATGAGGCCAGTGGCGGAGACGTCGACATGGCGCTCACGCACACCCGGTACTTGACGGACCTCATTGAGCAGGGCCTCTTGTTAGACCTGCGTCCCTATATCGAGCGGGACGGTATCGATCTCAACGCTTATCCCAAAGGCGTCATGGACTCGTATCTCGGGCCCAACGGCGAGATTTACGCCTTCCCGCAGCAGTGGACGACGATCGTTCTCGCGTACAACAAGGACCAATTTGATCGATACGGCATCGTCCACCCCGACAACACGTGGGACATTTTTGCGATGGAGGAGAACGCCAAGCTCCTCACCCAAGACACAGACGGCAATGGGGAGAACGACATGTGGGGCCTGCACCCCCAATCGCTCAACGAGTACGTCTGGCGACTCTGGGGTGTACCATTTGTGGATGAATCCGGCACCCGATCAGGGTGGCACGACCCCAAAGCGGTGGACGCCTGGAATTGGTATGGCGAAATACACCAAACGGGTCTGATTCCCCCCAGCGTAAATGGGGCCGACGGTACGTGGGTCGGCGGAAAAGTCGGGATGCGCCTCGCGTGGCCTCACACACTCATGGAGAACGCTCCTTACATGAACGACTCGTGGGACGTCGTGATGCATCCATACGGCGCAAACGGTGAGCGGGCGAGCCGCGCAGCCGGCGCTCAGTGGGCGATCCTCAAGTCGAGCCAAAACCCTGACCGAGCGTGGGAGCTGCTCAAATTCTTTATTTCCACCGAAGCGCAACACGCTTACCTCGTGCGCGGTCGTGGCGGGATCGAGCAGAATGCAATGATCCAGCACTGGGTGACCGACTTTGACCCGGCCAACAACGGGATCACCGACCCCGACACGCTGCTCAACCGCAACGTGATGGTCGAAGCGTACGCCTACGCGTCACTCGGCCGCCAACCCATCGGATATAACCAAATGCTCGAAGAGATCGTCAATCCGATGGCGGCGAAGTTGCGTATGGGTGAAGCCGCCGCCGGCACGCTTGTTCCGGAGGCCGCTCGCCTCATCGACGCCCAAATCAACGAGTAGTTGACCTCTAGTTAGCCCTAGTTAGGGATACTGGCGCAACAAAGGCTAAGACCACGAGGGTCCTTCCCGTGCACGTACGGCGAAGGACCCTCTAACTATTTCTTATCCTGCAGTCTCTGCCCTTACCGCGGCCTTCGGCAATCCGTACAACTCGGCTGCGTTATCGTAGAAAATTCTCCGCTTCATATCGTCTGAGAATCCACGCATCACTTGGAACGGATCGTCAAAGTCCCAGTGTGGATAATCTGTGGAAAACATGACCGTCTCCGCACCGTTTACCTCATCAAAGAGGCGGGCGAGCAGTTTCTCATCGTCGGGCTCTTCGATCGGCTGCGTGGTGAAGCGTACGTTCCGCTTGATGTACTCGCTGGGAAGCATTGTGAGCCACGGCACCTCGGAGCGCAACGCCTTGTAGTTCTTGTCAAGACGCCACGCGATGGGACCGGCCCACGAGATTCCACCCTCGATGAGCACAAATTTCATGTCAGGGAACTTCTCAAAGACACCTTCACACACGAGGCTCACGAGGTGGTTTATGTACCCCGTCGCCAGCATGGTGTGCCATTCGATGTAGTACGACGGATATCCCGAAGCCGTGGGAAGGGTGATCCCATTCCCCTCTTTGCCTGGGTGGATCGCGATCGGCAGCCCCAGTTCGGCGGCGGCTTCGTAGATGGGCCAAAAGTAACGCTTACCGTAAAGCATCGGTGAAGCGCTGCTCATCAGCACTTGGACGATCTTTGGATGAGAACCGATCCGCTTGATCTCCTCTACCGACCGCTCCACGTCCTGCGGTGCGATCATCATAGAACCGTACAGACGGGGGTCGTCAAGCCAAGCGTCAATCAAGTAATCGTTGTAGGCGCGGGCATAAGCGACCGCGAAGTCGGCGTTGGAGTGCACGTTGGCGCCCAGGTTTCCTGATCCATTCAAAATGAGGTAATCGATTCCGTACTCGTCGATCAGCTGTTTCTTGAGGAAATCGGGATCCGAACCGGCCGATCCCCCGCTCGGCGGTTTGGCATCCATCCGGCTGCCGCTGCGACCGACGCCGCCGGGCCAGGACATCCCGCCGGGTAGTCCCTTCCCCCTCCAGTACTCTGGCATGTACTTTTGAAACGCTTTGCTATCCGGAAACCCTTGATGCACATCCGTATCGATGATGGGGAATCTCTTCACGCACTCTCTCTCCTTCCAGGTAGATGAAGGACGACTCGGTCTGACTCCACCGTCACAGGGTACGTCTCGGCCCGCGGCCAATCTTCGTCTTTGTCGTCTGCAGAGACAAAGGCGTCGCCTCCTGACTCGACCGTCACCTCATACGTACGCACCTTACATCGAAACGGATCAAAGACTGATTCACCGCTCGGTATGTGAAACTCCCATCCGTGCCACGGGCAACGCACGATGTCCGCTTTCTCACGAAACTTATACTCTCCGGGACTCGAGGGGAGCGTCGAACGAATCACATTCCCCATGCACAGTGGAGCCGCTTGGTGGGGACAACGGTTAAGGAGGGCGTAAAACGATCCGTCCACATTAAAGACTCCGATCGAGCGACCCTCGACGTCGACAATCTTGCACTCTCCAGGAGGGATATCGTCCACACGACCGACAATGTGGCGCCTCCCGCGGTTATTTTCCGGCATCAAAGAACACTCCGTCACCAAAGGATTCTTCTTGATCTCCCGTGCTTACCAGTATATAAAAGTTCGAAGCTTTGACCATGGAGGAAAAGGTGGAGACTGGGACGAAATTCAGATCAATTCATTGAAATTGTCACGCCCTAAAGGGGGAAGGTAGCATTGTCAACCATAAGTGACCGCGACCCGTACCCGTCGATTGCCTCTTTCATCCCTGAGCGTGTGGTCTACCGATCGATGGCCGCCGGGGACGGATTCGCCCAGAGATGCATTTCGCGACACACCGCCGCATTCCTTTGCTCCGGCGAGGCTGAATATACCTTTGGCAAAGACGAGGAGTCCGCCGCCGACTTCCGCGGTGGCGAACTCCTGTGGATGCCAGCCGGCACTTGGAGAAAAGCCGTATTTCGAGCGGCGGAGTCCCGCTTCATTTCAGTACAGTTTGGAGAGAATCCCGGTCACTGGGTACCGAAGCCACTCTACCAGTCCCTCTTCGGCGCGCCGATGGTGGTACACCCACCCAATCAAGGGTACGTCGAGGGCCTCTTCCGTCGCATACACCGGCTGCGAGGTCAACGGAGTACGAGTGCATCGATTGAGGTGCAAGGGACGCTCTTACAGGTGATCGCCGTAGTGGCCCAGGCCATGGAAAAGCGGAGTGTACCGCCCCATCTCTTACACAAGGTGCACGACATCGAAGAGTTCCTCCTCAATCACTTTGACGACCCGACGTTGAGCGTCTCCGACTTGGCCAAGCGGGCCAATTGGTCCACGAAACACTTCATCGCTTCATTCAAACAAGTGACCGGCCAAACTCCACTTGCGTATCTTCAGCGTGTGCGCATCAACCACGCCCTCGATCTGCTCTCTCAGGACGACCTCAGCATTCACGACGTGGCTCACATGGTGGGCTACCGCGACGCCGCTTACTTTAGTCGGGTCTTCCGCAAGTGTGTCGGCGTACCTCCGTCGCAGTGCAACACGCAACGCCTCGATGACCGATCGCCCGGAGAGACTCGGTCCTCCTAGAGGAAACGCGCCAAGAGAGTGCGTGGATCAAAGGGGGCCTCGTCCCCCATCTCTTCTTCGATACGCAAGAGTTGATTGTACTTGGCTGTTCGCTCTGAACGTGTGATTGAACCGATCTTGATCTGACCCGCTCCCGTCCCGACGGCGAGGTCGGCAATAAACGGATCTTCCGTCTCACCGGAACGGGCCGAGATCACCGTCGTGTACCCCACCTGCTGGGCAGCCTCAACGACTGCCAGGGTCTCGGTGAGGGTGCCGACCTGGTTCACCTTAACTAGGACAGAGTTGGCAATCCCTCGCTCGATCCCCATGGCCAGGCGTTTCGGATTCGTTGTAAACAAATCGTCTCCAATCAGTTGTACGTGGGAACCCAGCGCTGCCGTCAAGGCTTCCCACCCATCGAAATCATCCTCTGAGAGACCGTCTTCGATCGAGATGATCGGGTACTGTTCGCACCACTCTCGCAGGCGCTGGACCATTCCTTCGGCGAAAAACGAGCGCTCCTCGGTGGCCAACACGTACTGTCCACCCTCGTAAAACTCCGTCGCGGCCACGTCCAACGCAATGAACGCATCCTCACCCGGCCTGAGGCCTTCGCGCTCAAAGGCACGCATCAATAGGTCGAGTGCCTGTTCATGTCGGTCCAAGTGAGGGCCGAAACCGCCTTCGTCAGCGACGCCCGGTGTAAAGACACCTGCCTCGATCAGTGTGTCGCGCAAAGACTCGTAGAGTCCCACCGTCTGGCTCAACGCCTCTCGATACGTCGACGGCCCCGTAAGGATGGCGAGGAAATCCTGCATCTCGAGGTTGTTCTCCGAGTGCTTTCCGCCACTGATCATGTTCACCATGGGAACAGGCATGCTCATACTTCGATCCGATCCGAGGTATCGGTAAAGGGGAAGGCCCTCGATCAATGCGGCCGCTCGGGCAACCGCTAGAGAGACGCCCAAAATGGCGTTGGCGCCCAACCGGGACTTGGTGGGTGTACCGTCGGCCGCGATCATGGTACGATCGATCTCAGCTTGATCGCGGGGATCTTGCCCAACCACCGCCTCTGCCAGCTCGTTATTCACATGCCCGACGGCTTTGATGACGCCGCGGCCGCGGTAGCGGACGGACTCGCCGTCACGCAGCTCCAACGCCTCGTGGACGCCCGTCGAGGCGCCTGAAGGGACGATTGCCCGCCCCGTGATTCTCTCATCCACAACGACATCAACTTCGACTGTTGGGCGCCCGCGCGAGTCGAGCACCTCGCGAGCCCGCACCGATGTGATTTTAGCCAATCGTACACACCCCCAATGAAATGTTCCAATCCATGACAACTGCCGTCCTTATTACCCGTAGCGGGCGATGCCCGCCGGCACTGAGCCAACCCTTTCGGTCAAAAGGAGCCGAGCTAGCGAACGCACGCGGTTGCGCTCTGCCTCCGACGTGAGGTACTCTGCCGGTGACTTGCCGTCCACCCGAGCTAATTGGAGACAACCGAGGTGGGCCAACGTCCGACGCTCCAACTCCTGCAGCGTGCGGTCTCGCAGCTCCATCTCCCGCTTTGAAGTCTCCCACCCCAATGAGACGACGTAGTGCTCCCAAAAGCGTTGGGCCGCGTCGAGGAGTTGCTCCCGCCGGCGGGATAGGTGCACCGACTTCAGGAGAAGGTGATTCACCATAAAGGCTGCGTCGAAGGCTGGATCGCCGTAATGGGCCACTTCAAAGTCGAGCAGGACGATCTCCGATCCACGAACGAGGAGATTCTTGGGACTGTAATCCCCGTGGACCAGCGCGTGCGTCTCGTGGGGCACCGCCTCCATCACTGCCTTGATCTCCGCCGCCAAGGCGGGATGTTTGGCGCAGATCGCCCCGTAGTACGGATCCACACGCAACTGGAAAAACGCTTCCATGTCGTCGAATCGTTCCCGCACTTCTTCGCGCCCCCAGGTCGATGCGTGGATCGAGGCGAGTAGTCCGGCGGCGCGCCGCACAACGTCAAAGTCGACCTCTCCCAGCATCAGCCGCTCCTTCCACATTGCAAAGGTGTCGGACACCGCCGCCATCCCGTAAATGTAGTTGGACGCGTCAAAAAAGCGCAGACTCGGAACAGAGCCCAGGGGCAAAATTTCGGTGAGTAGGTGCAGACATGCCACCTCCGTGTGGAGGCGCTCCAGTTTGGCACGCCACTCCTGCGCGACGTTCAGTTTGGGCAACGCCTGCTTGATCACGAAGTCGTCCCGGTCGGTGGTGACGCGCAAGACGATGTTGGAGACGCCGCCCGAGAGCGGCGTGACGCGAACGTTTTCATCTTCGATGTAGCCGCCTGAGCGCAGGTACCGGGCGGCATTCTCCTCGGTCAACTGGATCATCGCTCACCGCCCCCAATCACTTGCATGGTTTGGACCCATAGTGAACTCACTCGTGACGCCGCGGCATGAGCAACAGCTCGAGGATGTCGTCCGCACGGTTGACGGCTCTCTTCATCGCGCCGCCTTGCGTCTCGGGGCGAAGCACACTCTCGAGCGTATAGGGGGCCTCCAGCTTGAACGGCTTCACATTGCGTCGCTGATCAATCGCCTTCGCTGCCCCCTCGCGAATCCGCTCGCGGGCCGTCTCTGGCGAGAGGTGTACCGCGGCCCCGTTAAACGCCCGGTTCTGCTCTCCAGTGAGCCCTGTGGCCGAGCCCCGTTTGATTCCCTCTTTTACAGCGACGGTCACGACATTGGGAACCAGCTCCGCCGCTTCATCGCATCCAGCCTGGTCACCCGTAAAGAGAATGAGCGGCACGTCGAAGTAGCCCATAAAGAGTGAATTGCAACCGGTCTCACCGACTGACAAGCCATTGATACTGAGATCCTCCACACTGAAGCTTCCGGTGTGGCTTAGATGGCCCCCATCAGTGTTGGACTTAGCGTGCTGACCGATCATGAACCCAGCGTCAAACGAGGGGTCGCAGGCGAAAGGGTATGAGACCGGCCGCCCGGTCAGGAGTTTGGCCTCTTTGTGGAGGAGGCGCGGCTCAATCGATCCGTGTCCGTGTCCGTCTACGACAAGAAACTCCGTCGCGCCGGCGTCCAACGCCCCTTCAATTGCCGCATTCACTTCGAGCGTCGTAAGCTCACGGGCCACCTCGTAGTAACGGGCGCCTGGAGCAGCAAAGTCAGGGGCGTTTGTAACTCCGGCCACCCCTTCTTGATCCGTCATGATGTAAATTTTCATCGTGCCAGCCAGCCTCCATCTACATTGAGTATCGTGCCGTGTACATAATCGGCGGCCGCAGAACAGAGATACACTGCGGCGCCTTGCAGGTCCTCAACCTCACCCCAGCGCCCGGCCGGCATACGTGCCAACAGTTGCGCATTGCGCTCGGGATCGCCGCGCAACGGACCGGTATTCTCGGTCGCTATGTAACCTGGAGCGATCGCGTTCACGTTCACACCGTGCGGCGCCCATTCGTTCGCCAACGCTTTGGTAAGTTGGGCCACCGCTCCTTTGCTGGCGGCGTACCCGGGAACGAGAATGCCACCCTGATAGGCGAGGACTGAAGCGATGAACAGAATCTTGCCTCGACCACGCTCCACCATCTCCCGCCCAAACTCCCGAGCAAGGATGAATTGTGCGGTTTGGTTCACCGCGATCACTCGGTCCCAACTCTCATCGTTATGATCAACTGCGGGCGTTCGAACGATGGTCCCGGCGTTATTCACAAGGATGTCGACGGGTGGGCACTCCGCGCGAACACGCCCGACAAATTGATACAAGGCAGCGCGATCGCCCAGATCCGCAGCGTACGCCCAAAAGCGTCGCCCACGAGCAGTCACCTCCGCTTCAACCGAGCTACCCGTGGACTCCAACGAAGCACTCACGCCGATGATGTCCGCGCCTGCCTCAGCCAGCGCCACCGTCAACGCACGCCCTATGCCCCGTTTCACGCCGGTCACCAACGCGACACGCCCGCCCAAGCGAAACCGATCGAGAACGCTCACATCCTACTCCTCCTTACGGGCGGTAATTACCCCGGCGGGCCGCCGAGAGTGGCTGCAGTCCGTAGAGACGCTCTCCGTTCCGGTGAGCGAGCTTTTGCAGCTCCTCGTCGGGCAAGCGCAGTTGGTTGACGCAACGAGCGTGACACAGGAAGCCTTGGACCAGGTACTCGTCGATCGTCCCTGGCACCAGCGGAGCATCGGAGCCGAACAGGATGCGATCGGCGTACTTGATCGCGAACGCCCGCAGCGCATCGCGGTCACGGTCGTACATGGTATCGGCCCAGCGTACAAACCACGCGCAACTTATGTCGATGTAAAGGTTCACGTGCGCGTCGAAGAGCTCCTCGAGTCGGTCAAAGCCAACGTGGAGCTGATGGGCCCCTTGGACGATCAGGCGAGGATGGCGACGCATCACCTCGAGCATCACCTGCAAAAGGTCTTCGTTTGTAAAGGTGACTCCCTTTTTCCAGCCCTCTTCCCAGTACGAGTTCACACCGCCACCGTGGTAGGGGGAGGCGCTCATCCGCTGAGTGACGTGCCAAAGGACGGGTTTTCCAACCTCTTCCATGAGACTAAACACTTCGCCCCACGCGTCACTCAGCCACACATCGTGGGGATGTTCCCCCCGCATGATCACGTTGTTGTGCAGCTTGAGGCCTGCCGCTCCCTGATCGAAGGTGCGGCGCAACAGCTCTACATCAGGGTTGTCCGGCTTGAGCCATGGAATCCAAGTGAGACGTGGATCCTTCGCGCTTACTTCGCCACAAATAGGGAACATTGCGGGCTCGTCGACGATGGCGAGGAATCGACCCAATCGGAAGGCGTCCAATCTGGCGAACCACTCATCAATAAAACCCGTAAGCTGATCGGCGCTCGCCACGCCCCGTAGGTGAGTGTGAGCGTCAAACCAATACTCTTCGCTGGGCTGAAAAAAGAACCCAAGCCCTTTGGAGAAGCCGTCGTCAAGGCATTCACGTTCGTACACGTCCGGGGAATGCGGCTCTTTCATCTCGATTGGATCCAACGTTGACACGTGACACCTCATTCCTTCCATTCTCTTTAATAACGATTGATTGCCTATTTAAGGCTCTCCTCCTGCGAGATCCACTGGATCGATAGGCATCATCATTCGATACCCCGAATGATGGCAAAGGAAAACCATCCTGCCCACTGAAGAATGCACCCGTACGCATGTATCGCAGTATGAAGGCTTGGAGGGAGTAGCCAGTGGCGCGCACCGTAAGAGCTGCCGCGTTTACCCATCAAAAAGGAGCGGGCCCCCGCACACTCGAAGAGAATCTGTCCTGGGCGGAACGTATCATCGACCGCATCGCCGCCGAAAAGCCGGACATCATCACATTGACGGAGAACTTCAACACGCATAGAGTCCCCGGTTCGTCGCGGGAGAAAGCCGAACCGATCGACGGACCCACGATGCAACGCATGCAGGCGAAAGCGAAAGAGCATCAGTGCTACATTGTGCCTGGTTTCGTCGAACACCGGGGCGACTCTCTATTTAACACTGCCGCGGTGATTGACCGCAACGGGGACGTCGTCGGTCAGTACGACAAGATTCATCCTACTGAAATCGAGTTGGAGAACGGCATCCTCCCGGGTACCACCGCACCAACGGTGATCGAGACCGACTTTGGCCGAATCGGTTGCCAGATCTGTTTCGACGCCAACTGGCACCATGATTGGGAGGGGTTAACAGGGGCCGGCGCCGAGCTGATCCTCTTCCTCTCCGCCTACCCGGCCGGACGGACGTTGAACAGTATGGCGACGATTTATCACGCGCCTATCGTCGCAGCCAACACGCCGACCTGCTGCTCCATCATTGACCTCGACGGACTCACCCTAACGCGCCAAGGAATCTATCGCGACTGGGTGATCGCCGATTTGCAGCTCGACACCCCCCTGTTCCACCTCGACTTCCAATTCGACAAGATGGAGCAAATTCGCGTCAAGTACGGTGAGCGAATTGAGGTGCGTGTCTACGAGGAAGAAGCCTGGTGGCGAATTCTGCCCAAAGATCCCTCCGTGGACGTACCCGCCATTATCCGGGAGTTTGAGCTTGTCACTTTCGACGATTACATGGCGCGTGCCACTCGCCGCCAAGATGAGCTGCGTCCCTAGCCATGGCGAATTCGACGGACCTAGTCATTCATTGCGGCACGCTTATTGACGGCACAGGAGCCCCACCACTTCACGATGTATCACTCGTAATCCGCAAAGGCAAGATCGAGGAAGTGCTCCCCGGCCGCAAAGCGCCCGGCGGTTTGCCACTCCTCGACTGTTCCGCCAAGACGCTCATGCCCGGAATGATCGACGCCCACGTGCACTTAGTCTTTGCGCCGCTACAAACCCACGAAGCTGTGATCGCGGAGTACACCGCGTCGGACACTCCGACACTCACGCTTAGGGCGCTGCAGAACGCGCAGGCCGCATTTCGGGCCGGCGTGACGACAGTGAGGGATTGCGGAGACCGTGACTTTATCACGGACACCGTCAAGCGAGCGATCGATCGGGGCATTGCGACTGGACCCCGCATCCTCGTGGGCGGCCCTCCCATCACGACGACAGGTGGGCATTGTCACTTCCTCGGCGGTCGTGCTGATACCAAAGAGGAGATTCTCAAAGCGGTACGAAAGCGGGTGGAGCGCGGCGCCGACTTCATCAAGGTGATGGCCACCGGCGGAAATATGACGCCTGGGAGCAACAACCGGTCGGCCCAGTACACGCTGGACGAACTGACGCTCCTCGTGAGTGAAGCCCATCGGCTCCAAAAGCGCGTCGCCGCCCACACGTTAGCCACTGAAGGAATCAGAACAGCCGTCGCAGCGGGCGCCGACACCCTCGAACACTGTACGTGGCTGGCTCCCACGGAGGCCCAGGGTCTGGAGTACGATTCGGCGTGCGTCGATGAGATGGTGGCCAAGGGCTTGTACTGGAGCAACACCATCACAGGATTGATGCGCCCACTCATCACGGGTGAACCCCTCGCCATGCCGCGCAAGTTGATCGACGATTGGTTTCTGCTCTTTCGGCGAATGTACGACCAGGGAGTAAAGATGCTTATCTCAAGTGACGCCGGCGTGAGAAACACGCGCTTTGAGGAGTTCGCCGTCGGCGTGCACGTCGCTGCGCGCGAAATGGAACTCGAGTCTATGGCGGCGATCGAAGCGGTCACCCGCCTCCCTGCCGAGGCCCTCGGAATCGCCGACGTCGTCGGCACGGCGGTCCCCGGCAAGGTTGCGGATCTCATCGTCCTCGATCGTGATCCACTCGCTGACATTGCAGCCCTGCGGCACGTCGAACGAGTGATCAAGAACGGCGTGCCCGTCGTCCACAATGGACGCCTGTAGCTCGGGCCTCATTCAAGCGCTACCGCTCGGTGCTGAGGTGTGATTCCCACAATAAGGAATCACACCTCACCTTCCCTAACGTCCTTCGTTAAACTCATCGAGGATCGCGTTGATGACGGGTTCGATCTCTCGCATTCCGTTCACGGGATCAACCTGTCCTTGCATGATGCGTTGCATCATCGGATACCACGTGTTCCAGACGGATCGCGGCAGACCTCCACCCAACGATCGAACAATGTGGTTGAGGGAGTCCGTAAGGACGCGGGCGTTTTGACCGGGGTTTACGCTCTCCCAACGGTGAACGAACTCCTCGATCGACTCACGTAACACGGGCACTCGGTTCTCGGCTTGGCTAAAGAGGATCGCACCCTCGGGATCTGCCGTCATAAACTTGATAAACTCCCACCCGGCATCAGGATTCGTCGATCCGTTAGGCATCCCCCATGAGTGGAAGGCAGCATACGAGCACCGACAAACAGCCCTTGGATTGACGGCATTCTTCCACGTAAACAAACCGCCCTTACTCATTTCGTTCCCCAATGTGTTGAGGTAGTACGGCTGAATATGCACCATCACAGCCGTACCGTTTAAAAAGTTGCCGCCGATCACGTTGTAATCCCACAACGTCTTCATCTGGTTGATGGCGTCGATGTGTGCCTCCGATGTAGCGGTGAATGCCGTCTGATCTTCGTTGATATAGTCGAGTCCCCACATATTGAGGGCTTGCGCTCCAAAGCTGCCAAAGTTGACCAACCCGTACTGATCAGGCGTGCCGTCTCCATCTTGGTCGACGGTCACCTTACGGGCAATATCTACCATATCATCAAAGGTGAACTCGGTCTCATTCTCCCAATCCGTCAGCAACTCTCCGATGCCCGCGGCATTAATCTTATCTGCGTTGTAATACATTGTGAAGTTGCTGATTCCCGTGGGTAGACCGTACAACTGCCCCTTATACTCGTATCCGGCCACAACCGGAGCCGGCCAAATACTTAGGTCGAAATTCTCCCGCGACACAAACTCGTCAAGCGGTCGCACAGACCCATTACTCACCAAATCCGCCTGTACACCACTGTCGTGATAAACTGCGTCCGGCGCCACACCGCCGGCGACCATCACCGGAACCTTCTCCATCATCTCGGTCCAACTGGCAGCGACCACGACGTCGACGTCGATCCCTGTCTTTTCGGTAAATCGTTTGACGGCTTCATCCCAACTCTGGGTGAGGAGTGTCCCCGGAATCATGACACTCACACTCTCTGCGCCCACACTAACGTTCACGCCCAGCAGCAACGCGAGAGTGAGCACACCCACCCAAATGCGTAGGGGCATCGCGCTCTTCATTATCTTGCCTCCCTTTAGCGTTTATATTTGTCCTAGCAAGTCTTGTTTGTCTTTTTAAAGTTTTTTCTGATTTTACTGCTTAAAAAAATACCGGGGAGAGCATGAGAGGGGCGCCCGATTCTCGGGGTCTGCCCCTCGCTTCCCTCGCCCGGCCCCGGTTCAGTACAGTCCGGGGCCTTTCGTGTCGTAGCGAAGATTTCCATCGGGGTCGACGTTGAACAACGACTCGTGTCCGTGACGTTCATCCACGCAACTGTGAGGAATGTACTGCCGGCTGTTGTACTCGAGCGCCTCTTCGGAGAGGTGAAGACGGCGGGCAAGCTCCGCCGATTGAATGTGCGCGAACCCCGGGTTGGTCAAGTCCTGTACGGTGACAAAGAGATCATTAGCCCGTGCCCAGCTGTAGGCGAGCAACGTATGCGTCTGCCCCTTACACGCCTTGAGCGCGACGCCTGAGAAACCGAGGGGATCGAGCAGGCTCAAATTGGAGAGACGATCGAGACTCTCGTCAATCACCACCGGCTTGAGCCGAGAGACGTCGTGCAACGTGAAGTCGTAGGCCGACAGATCTCGGGCCGTCGGTTGCTCGATGTAGCGCAATGCTGCGAAAGCCGAGGGTGCCGTCTCTTTGAGTCGTGTGAGTAACTCAACGAGATACTCCGGATTTGAGCAGCCCTCATTTGGATCTATCTCAAGCTTAATCTCGCCTTCGAGTCCGATTCGCTGAAATGTCTGGGTGGCCACGGTAAACACATCAACGATACGTTGCAGGTCTCCTGCGACGTCCGCCCCGGTCGACTTGAGCTTGAACCAGTGGACCCGCTCTTGTTCAATCCAGCTCTCCAGGGAGTTAGGTATCCCATCTTGCAGGTCCGTCGGTTGCTCTTCACGACGCCACAGACGATCGGCGCCGCCCACCACATGTTGCACGGCGATTCGTTGCTTCCCGTCGGACAGGAAATCCCCAGGATACCTACCGGCGAATTCACCGCCCAGATACGTACTGAGATCCTCGTTGAGGAACTCCGCGGTGTACATGTCGTATACGTCATGACCCGCGAGCCGGCCCCAGCAGTCGTGAATCGCCGCATCAAAGGGTGAGAGGCAGACGAGCCCCGCAAGGTGTGGAATCGGCGCCGCCAGGTTTAACGCCCTCGTGACGCTCCCGCGAATGCTCTCGAGCGCCTCCTCGGCAATGCGTCCCCACTGCAGCGGGTCAAGAGTCTCTCCCCCCTTGAGGCTCGCAGCCAATTCACGACAGACGCGCCGCATCGCCGCATCCCGCTGGTCATGCGCCACCTGGGCCGACGGGAAGGCCCACAAGTCTGAGAGGAGAATTCCGCCCCTGCCGTGGGCGACTCTGCCCGATCGATCAACACCTTCTATCATTACACGGGCGTAGGTGATTGCCTCGATCGACCCAGAGCTTAATATGAGCGGTGTACGAAACGCAATATCCGAGAATTCGACCTTAACATCGTTGATCCGCAGGTCCGTCGGTTTCGTCGCTATCCTCCCGCTTGCCACTCCTGTTCCCACAGCGTGTCCAACATAAGCTGAGTCCACGAACGAAAACTCCTTTTTGCTCTCTCGCTTTGTGTAGAGATCATTCATTCTCGTCCAAAGAGCGTATCCCTCGGAACCCGCCTCGACGCGCTTCGTGACTCCGCCTGGCGCTTTGTCCTCAGGCGTTGTTCAGGGAGCGGAGTCCAGTCTATAAGCTCCACGGCGATTACCCTACTACGTTCACGGGTTGGCCTACTTGGAAGCTGCGCACGTTCTCCACTACGCTTGCCATGAGTCGAGAGCGGGCCTCTCGTGACGCCCACGCCATATGGGGCGTTACGATGCAGTTGCGGGCCGAAAGGAGTGGGCTTCCGTGGACGGGCGGCTCGAGCGACAACACGTCCACCGCTGCACCGGCAATGCGTCCCTCATTCAAGGCATTGGCCAGATCCTGTTCGACGACGAGCCCTCCTCGGGCCGTGTTGATCAGAAGGGTCGAACTCTTCATCGACGCCAAGCTCTCCGTGCAAATGAGACCGGCTGTCTCCTTGGTCAACGGAGCGTGCAGACTCACGACGTCCGACCCCTGCAGCACGCCCGACAGATCCTGGGTCCACCTGATTCCCTCGTCCCCAGTCTCCTTAGGTGTACGCGAGGTGACGAGCACCTCCATACCAAACGCTCGGCCCAACGCCGCCACCCGTTGCCCGATGCTGCCGTAGCCGACGATGCCCAGCCGCTTACCTGCCAACTCCACTTGAGGTGAGAGCGTGAAGGAGAAGTCCGGATTTGCTCCCCACGCACCAGCGCGCACCGCGCGACTGTGCTCCTCGACTCGGTGACACAACTCCAGCAAGAGCGCCACCGTAAATTGGGCGACCGACTGAGTGCCGTACCCAGGGACGTTGGTGATGACAATGCCGCGCCGTGCGGCCGCGTCGAGGTCCACAACGTTGTATCCCGTCGCCATCACGCCTATGTAGCGCAGGCTCGCAAGCTCCGCGATCACCTCCGCCGTGATCGGCACCTTGTTGGTGAGTACAATCTCGGCGTCTTGGGCGCGCGCCACCACATCGGACGCAACCGTCCGATCGTACACGGTCACCTCGCCCAGCGTCCGTAGCCCTTCCCAGTCAAGGTCTCCCGGGTTGAGCGTATACCCGTCCAACACGACGATCCGAGCGTTTTGCGACACGACCTCTCATCCTTCCCCAAATCCCCAAGGTAACGGCGACTCTTAATACGTGGCGCGCCCTCCACTAATGTCGTAACATGAACCAGTGCTAAAGCTGCACTCCTTTGAGCACAGCCAGGCGATCAAGTTAGCCACCTCAAAGGGTTGGCCCAAGCGACCCATGGGGATACGCTCCACCATGTAGTTGCGATGCTCTTCACTCACCTGCCGCAGGATCGGCGTCTCAATCACCGCCGGCGCCACACTGTTAACGATAATGCCTTCTTTGGCCACCTCTTTGGCGACTGCTTTCGTCAGGCCAATCACGCCGGCCTTCGTTGCCGAATAGGGGACCGCGTTGGGATTCCCCTCTTTGCCGGCAATCGACGCAACATTGACAATGCGCCCGTATCCCGCGCTCCTCATGTATGGAATCGTCGACCGGCAAAAGTAAAAGACACTGCTCAGGTTAATGCCGAGCATACGCTGCCAGTCGTCATCCGACTGCTCCCAGATCGGCACTGACACCCCGGCGATGCCGGCGCAGTTGACCAGCCTATCCACTCGACCCCAACGATCGACGACGGACTTGACGGCGGCGTCTACAGATCCTGCGTCCGAGACGTCACAGTAGACGTACTCAGCCTCGCCGCCGGAGTTGCGGAGCGATGCCGCCACACTCTCGCCGTGCTCTCGGTTGATGTCCACCACCGCGACTCGAACTCCATCTTTAACAAAGCGCTCAGTGACCGCCGTCCCGATTCCACTGGCCGCGCCCGTAACGATAGCTACCTCTCGCTCCTGGTTGTTCATTCGCGCTTAACTCCTTCGCCTACATAAGAATTCAGACAGAGAAACGCTCATTCCACACTGAGCCCTGCTGCAGTCAGAAACTCGGCTACTCGCTCTCGCGCCTTTGCCATACGTTCATCGATCGCATCAGCATCACCGTCGCCATCCACCCTCTCGATCGCGACGACTCCGTCAAACCCATGCTCTTTTGCCAACGTAAAAATCGAGAGCCAGTCGACGTCGCCTTCACCAGGAATCGGAAAGTTGGACTCCGCTCGATCACCTGCGTGATCTTTGGCAACAATCTCCACGGTTTCGCCGGCAATCAGGTCAAATCCCTCCTCGGGCGTCACACCTTCGTAGAAAAGGATGTTTCCCGGGTCGTAACACGCCTTGACCCCCGCCGACTTGATCTGTGAGAGAATCTGCCGCTGGTGCGCTGCGGTCGCAGTCGTCCCCGTGTGTGGCTTGATGCTGATCGTCACACCCGCCTCTAGAGCGTATTCACCCGCCTCTTTCATCTCCTGAACGTAGCGCCGGTGCGCCTGCCAATACTCCGCAGCCGGCAGCGGTTCCTGCGGAAAACGGCGATACCGCCCGGCTCCGGCGGACTGGATCAACGTGACACCAAGCTCCTTGGCGACATCAACCCGACGCTTCAACAATTCACCTAGGGAGATGCGTTCATGGGTGCTCCCGCGGCCAATGACGGTGGGAATCAGACCGTACGTGTCACAGAGTCTGCGACACTCTTTGACACTCTCACCTCGAGGATCAAGACCGAGTACATCTTGCTTTTGATGCATCCATCCGAACCCGACACGTGTGTACCCGGCTCGCGCCACGCCCTCCAGCGCCCGTTGAAGCGGGTATTGACCGTACGGGACAGTGAGTGCGACGATTTGAACCACGATAATACCGCCTTTCCCGTTAGCGTTTTTTTATGGGCTCCCACTCATCTCTCGCCTTTCGCCTCATCCTTCGTCCCCAATCGACGTGCACCCTGCGCATCCTGCATGATATATTAGAGAGCGATATCGGGAGGTTGACAACGACGTGAATCGGAACACAGATGTAAAATCGGTGGCGAAAAGTCGGAGCGAGGGCGTGACAGACCTTTTGCGGGAGTCGATCATCCGCGGCGACTTGCAGCCGGGAGAACGCCTCGTCGAAGCGCGTCTGGCGGATGAGTTGGGAGTAAGTACCACCCCGGTTCGGGCGGCCCTGAGCCAACTGACGAGCGAAGGGCTCGTCCAGGTGTATCCGTACAAAGGGAGTTACGTCACGGAAGTGACGCCTAAACTGGTCGCTGAAGTGCTGAGCGTGCGCAAGCGACTGGAGTGCTTCGCCGCCGAGCTCGCGCTGCCCCATCTCTCAAAGGAGGACTTTGCGCTACTTAGCGAGTACGCCGAGTCGATGGAAGCGTGTGTGCAGGAGCAACGCACCTATGAGGCAGTGGAGTACGACTCGCTCTTTCACGGTCTCCTCTACCGGCGGAGCGGCCACGACCTACTCCTGGAGCTCTTCTTCGGACTCCAACCACGCATTCAACTGATGCAATCGTACGGCCGTCTCTTCGCCCGACCTACACCGGCCGGACAGACACGCGCCAACCATATGGCCATCGTCGCCGCGCTGCAATCGGGGGATTCGGATACGATACAAAGAGCGATCGAAGAGCACATCGATCACGGACACACCCTTATGGAGGAGTACCTCAACGCACACCCCGGTGTAGAATCGTGAGGAGTCACCGCAAACGACTGCGGCGCATAGGTTGACTCTGATACACGATACCTTTACGTGTCCGCAAGAGTGCATCACCATCCATAAGGGAGTGACCCGAAAGTGGCCAAGAGACGTTCGCATGAGCCACACACGTCTGTGCGCTCATGGGAGATTCCAATTTCCCAACACGTCGGCATCGAGTCTCACCCGCGCGTGGCGCAACAGCCTACCCCTCCCGTTTGCGAACCGGGGTTGATTTACACGGTACAACCCGGCGAGTCACTGGCCGACATCGAGCAGCGACTCGGAGTACGACAACAAGATATCCTTGCTGCCAACCCTCAGCTCTCAGGAGCCGAAGAGGTGACGGCCGGCCTACAGATCTGTATCCCATTCGTCGAGCCTGAATGTGCTAGCGGCATATTCGTAGAAGTGGCCCCTGGGGATACGCTGGCCGGCATCGCAGCAGAGTTTGACGTCACCGCCGAACAGTTACTGGAGTTCAATCCCCAACTGGCGAATCCGGAAGTGCTCTTGCCCGGCTTCATCCTTTGCCTTCCCGAGGTCGAATCGAGCAGCCGCCGGGCGCGACGCGTGTATCGCGCCCAGGCGCAACAACGGGACGAGAGTTGGCGCTTTGGCTTCACCACCGTTCGTTCTCAGGCGTGATCCGAGGCGTATCAGGAACTCTTGCGTTCGCCGCTTGCGCCGGCGCCCGTGCGTAAGCGGCGGGGTGGCCACACGTCCAAGGTGGCCCCGGTAGGTGCCGTGTTCTGAGGGCGCCACGGAATCCGCTCAGGAGGAGCGTACGTAACCTCCAAGTGCGGTGTCTCGAGACGCTTGGAGCCCTCGTGGCGCGAGCGAATGGCGGCGTCCAATGTCCCCGTCGTCAGCAAGGTCCGTTCGACCGGATAACTCGGAGTGCCGCTCAGGAACATCTCCTCGATGTTTAGGAGGAGGTAGCTAAAGTGACAGTATGGGTTGGCGTCGTGCGTGACAAAGGCCATCGCGTCAATCTTTGCGCCGGAACGCCCGGCGTAGGCGATCTCCCTAATGTATCCGTTCAAAAGCAAGATAGTGGCCTTAAGTCCATCGTTGTACTCCAGTAAAAAAGCATGGAGATCCGACGGGTCCGACTCTTCTTCCATACTGCCGGCGCCTTTTTTCTCTGGATTGACCGCATCGCAGGCTGCCTCGGCCAGCTCCTTGGACCACTCGCCCGCTTTGGCCGCCCTCCAGACCTCATCTCCCCCAAGATACTTTACAGCTTTGATTCCGGATTCACCGCCACGGCGCCGTTCGACCATTGCCTGCAACGACTCCAAGAGGTGGAATCCATACCGCTCAAGCGGTCCGTAACCGACAACCACGGCCTCATCGATCTGAGCGCCCATTTCCACGTCGTACATCGGACGCCGCCACGCCACGGGAATGGAGGAGCCCGCCATCAGGGGCACATCTAAAGCCTGGGCCCGCTTTATCATCCACAAGGCGTCCTCCCAACAGTACGAGAGTCCCTTGTCGACAAAGACGGGGACCGATCGCCCCGACGCCCCGAAGACCCCACAAATTTGTTCAAAAAAGTACCGCCGTGGGTAGAGCTGCTGGCCGATCTCGTTGTACGGATAATCCCCATGCTCACCAATTAATAGAACCCCATCGACCGCCAACTCACCCGTCCCCAACGTGAGGGCGTGTTCGATGCTTTGATACACCTTGACGCCGTGAATGAAGGCGAGCGTGTGCCCGACGTCTTGCGGATGCATCTGATCGATGAAAAGTGAGGCCAATTCGACCCTCGGTGACAGGAGCCCGTCGTCTGTGGGAATCCCTTTCATGAGCTTTGTTACGGCTACGTCGGCGTGTGAAATCGGAAAGTAGGTGGAGACAATGGCCGCTATGCGCTTCAACACGTTCGCCCCTTTTTCGTGTCGGTCCCTTGGACCGCCCGCATAGAATCGATGGCCTACACCTATGCCGTCTCTATAGCGATCCCTTTTTTTCGGACGACCGCCGATCAGATTTGCCGAAGGAATGTGGTATTACCAAACGAACTCCTGCAACAAACGAGATTCTAAAACCCAAAGGCAGAAAGGAGTTCGAGCCTTGACGAACACTCCCGGCGAACTCTTCATCGGCTGGGCACAAACGGATATCACCCCAACGAAGCCGGTCCTCTTGCGCGGACAGTTTCATGCGCGCGTCTCGGAGGGTGTGCGCGATCCCATTACTGCGACGGTCCTGACTCTGGAGACCAAAGAGAATGGGTTGAGGCAAGATACGGCGATCATGGTGAGTTGCGATGTCGTCGCCATCTCAAACGCGCTGCGAGACGAGGTGCGCCGACGCGTTGCACACCGTACGTCGGAGATTGATCCCACAAAGATCCTTCTCAACGCGACGCACACGCACACGGCTCCCGAGCTTGACGCATCCATGTCCGACACGCCGATGGGCTCCTTCCACCTCGATCTCGGCGCGATGGATCCGGCCGAGTACGTCTCATTCGCAGCGGAGCGCATTGCCGACGCCATCCTTCAGGCATGGCAGCAGCGTGCTCCGGGAGGAATCAGCTTTGGACTCGGCCGGGCCGTCGTCGGACGCAACCGGCGGTGGAGCTCCTTTGATGGTCTGTCCACCATGTACGGTAACACCGACGACCCCAACTTCAGCCACATCGAAGGGTACGAAGATCACGCCCTGCACGTCCTGTGCACGTGGAGCGCCGACCGTAAACTCACCGGCATGATCGTCAACCTGGCGTGTCCATCCCAAGTGAGTGAGCATGAGTTTCAGGTGAGCGCGGACTTTTGGCACGAGACGCGGCAACGTCTGCGCGAGCGCTTCTCCGACTCCCTCTTTGTCCTGCCCCAATGCGCTCCTGCAGGCGACCAGTCGCCCCACCCCATCTTTCGCAAGCCGGCGGAGGAGCGCATGCTGCGCTTGCGCGGAATCACGCGCCGCGATGAAATCGCCGGTGAGATCACATCTGGAGTCGACACGATCATGCCGGCTCTGCGTGAGCACATCGAATGGCAGGTTCCGCTCGCCCACCTCGTTGAGGAGGTCCCGTTGACCCGTCGACCTCTGACCCATGAGGACGTGGAGACCGCGATGGCCGAAGCCCAGACGTGGCGCCGCAAGTACGAGGAGTTGCTGCGCGATCTCGAGGCGAATCCCTCTAAGAAGGAGCAGCCCCGCTGGTACGTCCCAGTCACCCAAGCCGTGCGGCGCGCGCAACACAACGAACGTGTCGCCACGCGCTTCGAGGAGCAGCAAAAAAATCCCACCTACCCCGTTGCAGTCCACGTGATCCGCCTCGGTGACGTTGCCTTTGCGACGAACCCGTTCGAGTACTACTTGGATTACGGCATCCAAATTCAAGCGCGCAGTCGCGCCACTCAGGCGTTCCTCGTGCAGTTAGCCGGTCCGGGCACGTATTTACCCACCGCACGCTCGATGGCGCAGGGAGCATACGGCGCCGCCCCTTCCAGCACGATCGTGGGCTCGGAAGGTGGACTTGAGCTGGCACATCGAAGTATCGAGTTGATCAACAGCTTGTGGGCATCCGAGGAGAGGCAAGCGGCGGGGTAGACGGATCGTGGATCAAAAAACAGGGTCGACTTCTAAGCGGCAGCCGCAAGTAGGCGTGGGGAGCTCGCCGGGGTAGGTGCCTCGGCAAGCTCCCCACTCTGTCCAATAGTGTACAACCGAGTGAATCATCCCGACACGTTAAAGAGCCGCCGGAAGTTCCCCTCCGTGATCATTTTCAACGTCTCGGCATCGGTTTGATCCGCCAGCGCCTTAATGGCGCCGACCCCCGGCATAAAGAGAGGGGTGTGGGTGCCGGAAAGAAGACGTGTGGCGCCAACGTGCTTGAGCGCGTCACCTAAGAGGCGCCCCGACTCTACAAAGGACATCTCAAAGTGCAGGTTCTCCTTGGAAACCAACTGCCGTAACTCACCCATATAAGCGCCGCACACCAAGATCTGCAGATCCGGATGCCTGGAGGCGAGTGCGTCGATCTCGGCAACCGGCACGCCCATCGTACTCATCATGGGGTGGCGGGAGCGTTCATCCTCCATCCGCACTTGAAGGCTGAGTGTTAGGTTGCGAGCCTTGAGTCGGTCCGCTAGTGCGTCCACAGCGGGTTCATCAAGGCTGTACGCATGATAGTTAGGAAAGAGCTTAATCGCTCCCACGCGTTCACCGCCCAACTCGAGAGAGGCCCCGAGGTGCTCCTCCCACGGCGTGTGCGACGGATCGACGACCGGGGCCAACACTGTGACAAAGTTGGAGATGGAGGCAGCGGACACTTCACTCACAAAGCTCCGATTTGCCGACATCGGCTCAGGGTGCAACACCGCCTCGACCGGTGAGAGGCAGGCTCCACGAAAGCCCCTCGCCCGCAGCGCCTCAACCACGTGCTCCACCGTTCGCTCCGGGTAGGCCCGAAAAGCCCACACGCCCACAAATGCACTCGCATCAAGCATGGGCACGTCCCTCCTTGTGGTCCTGCAGCTTGAGTATGCGTGCGACGTTCTCGCCCAAGATCATCCGCTTCACGTCATCCGAGAGCGCTGCGTCAGTCACGCGGGCTTTTTGCACGGCGAAGTCGCGCAACGGCCAGTCGGATCCAAAGACGACACGCTCGGGTCCCAACTCTTGCACGGCGAACTCTACCAGTCCGGCATCAGGTTGACCCCCGGACGTGTCGACACACACATTGGGATACGGTTTCACATCGAGCACTCCGCGCCACCGGACACCTGCCAGGTGGGCCATAATGATGGTCACGTCCGGATGCCGCCGCGCCAGATCTGCGATCTCTTTGGGGTTGGACTCGTTAAACTCATACTTGGTCATCTTGTACCATGAGTGATGCAATACCGGGATGTCCAGCTCGGCTGCACGGCGCATGATGGGGTCGAGACGGGGATCGTCTGCGTGCACCGCAACCCACAGCTTAATTCCGCTCATGTTCCCATTCACGACACAACGCTCGATCTCGCTCAACGAAAACTCCGGATCGTGAGAGGGATTCAGATAGCAAAAGCCGATGTAGAAATCCGGGTCCGACTCGACCAGCTTCATGCCCAAATCGTTGCTCGCGCGCACATCTTCAGGAGAAGGATCCCGCCCGCCGGTACCCAGATTAAATAGGTAGACGATCCGGTCGATACCGGAGTGTGCCGCTAATCGCTTGGCATCGAGGACCTCCTCCGGACTAAAGGCGGCTCCGGGGGATTGAGTATGCACATGCACGTCGATGACCATCGTCTTACCACCTCTTTCAGGGACTCTCAAGTCAAACACATTCGAGTGCTTCAATCGACAAAGACCGGAGGCTCCTTCGCAGGGTCTCCGGTCTTTAACAAACGTGACGCGTGCGGCGCCGTCGACGTCACACGCGTCACAATACGTCAATCTTAGAGGCGAAAGTCGCTCACAATTTGATTGGCCGCATCTTCGGCCTGTTCCAAAGCGGTTGGAATCGCCAATTCGCCTTCGATCGCTTGCTGCAGGAAGTTGCCCGCGGCTACACGGAACTCGGAGAAGAGCGGATGCTTCGCGCCGTAGGTCGTAATGCGCTCCGCCAGCAACGTGAGCAACTCATCCGCGTACGGCAGCTCCAGGATTTCGGGATACGTGGCTACAGAGCGCCGCACCGGCAGGGAGCCGCCGTGCGCGAGGATGTAATTCACCATGTTATCCGGGTTCACCCACGCCTCCATCACACGCCAAGCGGCCTCCTTTTGGGCGCTCTCCTTGACCATAAAGAGGGTCCCGGCGTTGTGGTGTACCATCTTGGAGTCCGCATTCGGGCCGACAATGGGTTGCCAGGAGACTTCCACGCCGAGCTGCTGTGTCTGGTCGAGAAGAGAGCGAGCGCTCAACGTCGGCGCCAGGTGCTGGATGGCGACGGTCCCTTGAGCCACGCCGTTCAGACTGGTCGAACCGGGCGCCCCGGGCATGCCGAGACGGTATAGTTCGGAGAGGACTTCCATACCCCGCTGCGCCTCCTCGGTACGCAGGCTCACGCGGTTGCCGAGGGGCTCCACCGTAGTACTCCCCTGCTGCTCGACGGCACGCTGGAGGTCGATGTAGGCAAAGATGCCGTTGCGAGACGTCATGTACCCGTGGACGTCGATCGCCCCACCCTCACGAAAGCGGGTGAGAGCCGGAACGGCCTGCAGGAGCTCATCCCAGTTGGAGGGGATACTCACGCCGGAAGATGCGAGCAGGTCCATGTTGTATAGGTCGACGTTTGTCCACATGCTGAATGGGAGTGCGTACGTCTGTCCACCGTACCGTACACCCTCGATAATATCGGGAATGAAGTCGTCCGCGTCACCCATGCGCTCGAGATACGAATCAAGTGGCTGTGCGATCCCGTTCATGACCCAGTTGCCCATCACATTGCTCGACTCATAAACCACATCGGGCGCGGTCCCACCGGCAATCGCCAGGATGAGCTTCTCCCGTTGCTGTGAGACGCTGGGGTGGACTTGCAGATCGAGCCGAATGTCCGGATTGGCCTCATTAAATTGCCGTTCAAACGCCTCGGCCCACTCGCTCACGCCAGCCGGTTGCGACGACAGCCACATGACGACTTCGGTCTGTGCCGACGCCCCCAACGATAAAACGATCACCATCAAAAGCGACACAGTGGCCGCCATGGCCCATTGCGATGGGCGTCTACTACTCAACGTTTTCATGCTCAAACGACACTCCTTCACGACACGTGATGATGCACTTCAATCGCTTAACTTCGTTGCTTTAAAGAGCGGGCGCGAGGGCGCCTCACTCTCGCCAAACTCCACCAATTCGGACTGAGCCGAGTTGCAGGTTGGCACCGACATCATCTGCCACGGACAGGCGGAAGTAGCGCCCCCCGGTCGGCGCCGGCACCGTTCCCGTAAGTTCGAGGTGCTGCCATTCGCCGGAAGTAGCGACGACACGCACATCGTAAGGGAGACTCGTCCAATGTGACTCATCCCAGGAGAGGGCTACAGTGACGGCTTCCTCGGGGGTCACATCACGAATGTAAACGTGAATGGAAAACTCCTCGATTTCCGGCGATCTCTCCAACTGCTGCCCTTCCCAAACGAGATGCCCTAGGCCATCTCCCTCGTACACCATGCGACCTTCATCGCCGAAGAGATCGTTTTCGCCGGCCCCAGGGTGGCGCCATCCGCCACTTTGATCGTGGAGTCGCGTGCGGACGACCTCCCCAAACATGGTCTGAATCGGCGGATCCAGTGCTGTTTGATGGGCCCACCGGTTCGCAACCATAAACTGAGTGGAGTGCGCTCGGTGTCCCCCGTGATCGTCCTCCACCTCGACCATCAGCGTGTGCATACCGTCGGGCAGGCTGAATGTATCCAGGAGTATCTCTCCTGGAGCTGGCGGACGCGTTGCGTCGTAGACGGCTTTCTCTTCAATGCTCACACGCACACGCGTGATCGTTCGCTGAGACGCCGCCCACACGCTCACGTCAACCGGTTTTACGCCGGAGAGGCGCGCCAGCTCGTACAATCCGGAGTCCGGCGTCTTAATCGTGATCCTTGGCGCCTTGCTGAGCTGGTCGCCGATCTCACCGCGGCTCCCGGCTGCATCCAACAGCGCCCGAGCCCAGTTGAGGCGGGCGACGCCAATGAGATCGCCGGCGCTCGATCGCAGGGCGCGCGACCCAAACATCTCTCGGACCACGTCGTAGATGCCTGGATCCCACTGGGCCAGTACCAGGTACCGCCCTGCCACGTTGTCATCGTAGTATGCAGGTTCGCCAGAGCCGTCGACGTAGCGGGCAAGTGTGTGAGACCCGCCGGCACGCTGCACGAGTATGTTCTCGGTGAACGTGCGGGCTAAGCGTTCCATGTCCGTCTCGGTGAAGAGGATCCCGTTCTCATGGGCTAGGTAGGCGAACTCCACTTCGATGGCGCCGTGGCTGACGTCCTCCGGTGTGGGACGAGGACGTAGAGCGGGCGTGTTGGTCGAGAGATCCTCCTGGGGCGACCAACCTTGGTGCCCGTGTCCTTTGCTCCACCAATACGGCCAGGTGTAGCTCCCGTTGGACAGGAGCTCCAGATCGTTGTGAATCGTGCGGGCCATCTTTTCAGCCCGATCCAACCATTTTTCCTCCTGCGTAATCACCGCGAGCTCGATGATGCTCCGCCCCAGAGCGAGCGAGTGATTGTGTGGCTCGTCGATGCCGTCCATCCAGACGGAAGCGCCGCGCTCGACGATGTACCACCCTTCGCCCGCCTCGTTCTCCCGCCAGTTATCCTCCAACATCGCCAAAGTGGCCCGAGTCGCCGCGATATACGAGTCGGCACGCGCTTTGTACCGCTCGACCCCGCGCAACACCGGGTCGTTGTACACAATGCGAGCAAATGCGATCATCGGATACGTGATGCGCCCCTGATGCACCGGCCAATGGTAGGGAGGCGGCACAAACGAGTAGGCGCCGGGGGCGAGGGTGCGGCCTGCGCTCTCGCCTCCCTGATGTTGATCCTCCACGAAGAGACGCACGCCGCCCCAGGGATCCGCCAGCCTGGAGGCGTTTAAAACGTCCACGACGTAACGTTCGTCATCCGGATCCAGGCTCAGTCCCGAGAAGCTCTCGTCGTAGCGATTCTCTTGATTCACTAGCCGCAAATCAAACAGGTCCGCCGCGCCATTGGTCGGTTTCACGTAGACGCGGGTCTTTTCGTTGTGCCCTGTCGACGAGACGCGCAGATGGAGGGCCGGGCGGCCAGAATCATCCGCAAGCACCACCTCGCCGATGCTGTAGTGGCCGGCAGCGGACCATCCTGGCAGCGAGAGTCCCCGATAATCCGTCCAACCGCGCTCGCTGTCTCGATTCGCCAGGACGGCGTCGGAGAGCTCGCCTAGAACGTCGAGGTACGCCGTATCACCCGTCGCCTCGTACATGATGAGGTACGCTTCCATGACGTACGATGCGCCCCAGGCGAGCTGACCCGTGCGATTATCGGTATCCTTATAAGCGCTTCCGGCATCCATTCCCCGGCTGAGAGCATTAAAGACGTGGGGTTGATCGACGATGGCGCTCGCTCCAGCAGCGCCGCTGAGAGCCGCCTGCACCGCTACGCACACGACCAGCGCCGCTAGTGCACAACACAGAGCGCGGCCTTGAGTCGACATCCCACGTCGTGGAACCAGCGCCGTCATCCGCTACACCCCCCGGCTCTTTAGTGAAGCTAGCGCCTGCTCACACCGCTCCAACGTCTCGTTGATATCGGCTTCGGAGTGAGCAAAGTTGGGATAGATCACGCGGTAGAAACTCACCCCATGCTCGTAGCAGGCGTCGATCCACGCTTCCGCCTGTGCGGAGGCATTCTCCGCACCCGGCTGCATGACCAGCATTGAACAGGGTGCCAGTCCCTTGATCTCGCCAGGGAACACATGCTCCTTAAACTGGCGGTTGAGGCCGTTCATGAGTTGCTCACCACGCGCCCACAGGTGGCCGACAACGTCCTCCTCCTCGTAGATGGTCATCGTCTCAAGAGCCGCCGCCAGTCCGACGGTCTCACCGGCGAACGTGGAGCTGATCGGGATCGTCGCTGCCAAGCTCATCACGTCGGTGCGACCACAGATGGCGCTGATGGGAAAGCCTGCCGCCATGCCTTTCGAGAAGACCGCAAGGTCCGGTTGGACGCCAAAGTACTCTCCGGCGCCGCCGATTCGGAGGCGAAACCCTGTGACGATCTCATCAAAGATAAGGAGCGCGCCGAGCCGGTCGGCCAGATCACGCAATTCTTGGTAGAAGGGATGATTGGGATAGATATCTGCGTAGGGCATCGACAGTGTGAGCGCTGCCACCTGATCTTCGCCCACTTCCTTTGCCACCGCTTCAAAGGAGGCGATGTCGCCAAAGCGGGCCGCGCGGGTCAAGGCGCCGATCTCGGGCGGGTTCCCTTTTTCGATGCCGCCTCCCGTGTTGTTGATCCACCCGTGATACCCACAGCTGATGATGAACGGCCGCTTGGTGTACGCGCGAGCCATGCGAATCGCCCCGCCCATCGCCTCTCCGCCCGTCTTGAGGTAACGGACCTGTTCGGCGCAGGGGATCTTTTCGACCAAGCGCTCGGCGAGCTCTGCTTCCAAGGGGCTGGGGTGTCCGTAGAGAGTACCCAGCTCAAGTTGCCGGATAACCGCTTGATTGAGCCGCTCGTTGGCGTACCCCAGCGTCATCGGGCCTAAACCGTTGCGGTAGTCGATAAAGGAGCGACCGGTCTCGTCCCATACCCGGCACCCTTTCCCCCGCACGATCCTTGCAGGTACGTGAGGGTGTAGGCTTCGGTTCGGCACTTTGGACATCGTGACGGTCCCACCAGGCAGAAGCCGCTCGGCGTCCTCCCAGCCCTGCCACATACGTTCCACGCTTGAACTCTCTTCAATTGCCATTGCAAGGATCATCCCTTTCGGTGATTCTTCAGGCTGCGCCGACTTCGGATTACGCCGTCGCGCGCTTGGCCGACAGACCGTCGGCCACTTTACGTATGGCCGCGGCCATCGCCATGATCTCATCTTCCGGTGTGTTCTCATAAAAGTGAAGGACGATCAGATGGTCGAGAACATCCTCACAGTTTGGGCAAACACCGGGTGCATAGAGATCTTCAAACCTCCGATCCGTGTACGGGCTGTCAAAGGGGAAGTGTGTCTCACCGTAGGTCCGCCCCTTGTACAAAACCTCCGAACACAAAAAGATGGGTTTGCCAATGTATCCCGCCGAGGCCGGGACGCCCTCCGCCCGCAGTGCCGTTGCAAACTCACGCGCCGTCCAGTCAACAGTGATGAGGGGGTAGTGCCAATACGAGTGCGTCGCGCCCTCGGTGACGGGAGCCGGTCGAAGGCCCGGTATGTCGGCAATCGCTTCGGACAACAAGGTACCTAGGCGGTTGCGGGCGCCGACGACCTCCTCCACCTTCTCGATCTGCGCGAGTCCGACGGCTGCCTGTAATGCCGTCATGCGATAGTTGGGGGCCAGGGTGCTGTACACTCGCCCCGCTGAGACTTGCTCCCGCAGCCAACCCTTATCGGCAAAGAGGCTCATGCGGTCGGCCAACTCAGGATTGTTGGTGATACAGAAGCCCCCGTCACCTGTCGTGATGTGCTTGGACTCCTGGAGACTGAAGCAACCGATGTCCCCATACGTACCGACGTGACGTCCGTTCAGCTTGGTTGCATGCGCTTGACAGCAGTCCTCAATCAAGTAGAGGTTGTGCTCTTTGGCAATCTGCACAAACGGCTCAACCTGGGCCGGGTTGCCGCTGAGGTGCACGACGATAATCGCTTTAGTCCGATCCGTAATCTTACGCCGTACGTCGTCGGGATCGAGGTGTAACTCACCCGGTTTGGTGTCGGCAAAGATCGGGACTCCATTTTGAAAGAGAATCGGAATGACGGTGCCCATGTCGGTGATGGGCGCCGTGATCACTTCATCCCCGGGATTGAGCCCCAAGGCCCCTACCGCCAGGTGTAACGCAGCAGTCCCCGACGTCGCCGTCACAGCATACTCTACGCCATACAAGGAGCGGATCGCCTCAAGGAATCGATGTGTCATCGGGTGGTTCCGGCCACCCAGGGCTTGACTCTCAAGCACCTCTTGGACCAGCTCAAGTTCGCGTTTGCCAAACGGATGCCTGCGGGTGAATGGTTGGTCCACCAGAGGACTCCCGCCGTCTATTGCCAATTTCTCGCTGCTCACCCTAGATCTCCTCCTACGGTCGGATTGGTAACCCCCATTATCCGCAATCCAAGCGCACAAGGCATTCCACCATTGGATCAAACGATTAATCTATCGTTTCATCTTGAATTGCAAGGATCAGAAGGCATCGGCCAAGAATCTGTGACTCAACGTTTCAACTAACTAGAAGTGATTTAAAGAGGGCGTAGCATGTTTAGTGAAAACGCAACGTCCACGAGTGCGAGTCCGGCGCACACACATTGGGATTCAACCGTGTTACAACGACTCGGCCCACGCAACCTCATGTGCTACCACTCCGTCACAGACGGGTACACGAGTCATCACCGGCACCCTGGGCGAGAGATCCTCTTTGTGCGCAGCGGCGAAGGGGTGTATATTTCCGGCGACCGGGCCATCCCGCTTGAGGCTCCCTCCTTGGTATGGATCGACAGCCGCTTCCCCCATGGCCCCGATATGAAAGGACGCTACGAGCGTTGGAATGTGGTCGCGCTCCCGCATGTGCGTGCAGCCGCCAACAGCGACGACCGCAACGCCGAAGACCCCTTTCAACACCCGACAACACTCCCGGATTTGGACGGGCTTCTGCCACAAGGGGTAGCCGTAACCCAAATACCCAAGGAGTACGTCAGTCGAGTTGAGGAACTCTTCACTACGATCGGCGAGGAGCTCAACAGGGCCGCACCTTTCGCTTACGAAATTCTCACGCTCAAGCTCACCGAGATCGATCTCCTTTTCCGCCGCTTTCTTGGGCACTCAACGACAACGGCCCAAGCCATCAGCGCCTCCGACCATGACCCAAAAATCGCCGCCGCTATCGACTACATCGAGTCACACCTCGATCAGGAGTTGACGGCCGCGAGCCTCTCTGAGCTCCTCCATTACAGTCGTGCACAGGTATATCGCCTCATCCGCTGGGGCACGGGCTGCTCGCTCGGTGAGTACGTGAGGATGCGTCGAATCGCCAAGGCGAAGCGCCTACTCCGATCGACCACCCTAACCATTAAGGAGATTGCGCGCCTGGTCGGATACCCACACCCTCCACACTTCTGCAAGGTCTTCCGGGAGATTACCAACCTGACACCGACACAGTATCGGGAACAGTTCACTCCCTAACGCGTCGATTCGCCTCCGAAAGCGCGAGGATTCGTTTCACACTGGTAGAAATTAAGTGATATTGGTTCATATTTCAACGAGAGGGAGTTGTAGATTTGTGAGAAATCGCATCGTCATGCTCGCCTTGGTCCTCTGTCTGGCGCTCGTTACCGTGATCCCCGCGGCGCTGGCTAGTACGGTCAAGGTCGGTACGTACTCGCTACGAGATGCTCACCGAGAGACTCATTCCCGATCTGCAGGAGAAGTACCCGGACATTGAGATCGAAGTGGAGCTCTTTGCCAACACCGGGGATATGCAAAACAAGTTGACCGTCTCACTGGGGACCGATCTAGTCCCCGACATCGTCGACACGGCCGGCACTCTTTTCTTCTCACATGTTGTGGCCGGAGGGATCGTCGATTTGGCTCCGCATCTCTCCCGTGTCCTCGACATCGAGGATTGGCTCCCTCACGTCATCGATGAGGTTCGATACCCTCACGGCACCGGAGCAGGCATTTACGGATTACCTTACGACTGGGTCGGCTCCGTGATGGTGTACAACCGCGACTTGTTTAGCCAATCGGGGCTGGCTTTCCCTGACGATACCTGGACGTGGGACGACCTGCGGGCCGCGGCACGCGGCATCGCCCGGGATGTGAACGGCGACGGCGAGAACGACATCTGGGGGTACTACCTTCCAAGCCTCGACCACCAGCGATTCGATCCGCTTGTACGGGCCTACGGCGGCCAAGTGTTGAGCGAAGACCGGCACGAGGCACTCTTTGGACCATCGGGTGCGGAAGAGGTTTTACAGCTTTACAGCGACATGGTGCATCAGGACCGTTCCACACCACCAATCGGCGTAGCCGCGCCGTTCAACCAAGGACGAACAGGCATTTACGTTGGTGGTAGCTGGGAAGTGCGTGCCATTGACGCGACCGAGGATATCAACTACGGTGTCGAGATGGTGCCTCAAGGCCCGGTGACCCGATCGATGTACGGCGGTTCAAACCTCTGGGTCGTCATGAAGCGGCCCTCTCAAGAGATCGACGCCGTGATGCGGATCCTCTCGGAGCTCGTCAGTTACGAATCGGTTGTGACGACTTCGAGCGAGTACAACTTGCCGACACGACGCTCGCTCATCTCTCAGTGGAACCTCACGCCAACCTCCGCGGTCCTCGCTCGTTCGGTGGAGTACATGCGTGACGGTGAATGGACGCCGGACTGGGCCCAGTGGCAAGCCGCCAAGCGGACCGAGCTCCACCCTGTGCTGCAGCAGGAGCGGCCGATCCCTGAAGGAATTCAGCGAGCCATCGACGCCGTCAACCGAGTGCTCGAAGAAGCGTACCGTTAATCTCGAGAACGTAAAGTGACCCCGGGGAGAGCCTCGTTCCCGGGGTCTTTCTTAATAGAGGAGCGAACACAGACGTGTCCACTCACCAAGGACTCCCTGATCTTCTTGCAGCACTCAATCAGCAGGACCGGCCTATCGATTCCCCCGAACGCTGGCATGCAAAGCGAGGGCAACTCCAAGAGCTCATCCTAGACGTCATTGGCCGCCCTCCCTACGGAGATGTCCCCGAGCCCGAGATGCGAGTGTACCGCAGCGCCGACCAAACAAACTACCGCCACCTTTACATCGGCTACGAAGCCTCGCCGGGCGAAGAGGTGCGAGCCCACCTTCTCATACCCCACGCAGACCGGCGAAAGCATGGGGCTGCTGTCCTCTGCCTCCATGGCACATCTGAGGAGGCAAAAGATACTCAACTCGGTGCAGGGAGTAAGCCGGGACGGGACTACGGACGGTTCCTCGCCGACCACGGCTTTGTCACGCTCTCGCCTGATCACCTCGCATCCGGAGAGCGCCAAGAGCCCGGCATGCGCGCCTATGACACCGAGCGATTTTACCAGCGCCATCCTGAGTGGTCAGCCGTTGGAAAGGCAATTTGGGACGGCCAACGCGCCCTCGATGTCCTTGTCGGTGTCCCTGAAGTCGATCCTGAGCGCATCGGAGCAGTCGGACACTCGCTAGGTGGCCACGGAAGCCTCTTTGTCGCCGCCTTCGACGAGCGCATCAAAGCCGCTGTCTCAAGTTGCGGCGTCACGACGTGGACAGGGAACCCCAAGCGGCTCAATTGGGCGCGAGACTCGTGGTACCAGTACATTCCCGCATTGCGCCCAATCTTTATGGCCGGGCAGGAGCCCCCATTCGATCTCCACGAATTTGCTAGCCTCATTGCACCTCGAGCCTTTCTCAACATTTCAGGGTTAAGTGACGAGTCATACGGAAACAACCACACCCTCGGGGAGTTTGGCGCACAGCTCTTTAAGGTTTACCGATTGCTGGGCAATCCCGAAGGCTTTGCCAACTTCCTCTTTGGCGGCGGTCATGAGATTCCTAATTACAGCCGTGCGCTCACGGTGGCGTGGTTTGATCGTTGGCTGAATGAGGCGAGCGGGGACGCCTAACCTGAAATCCCCGCCCGACCAGTGATGGGGCGGGGATCAGCTCCCGCAAGTGGCCCTACTGGACTACGATATTTTTGCGAAACTCCTCGACGGCCGCCTGAGCGCCAACTCGGGCCCGGTCAACAGCTTGACGGGCTGATATCTCTCCTCGCAGGAAGGCAGCGAGAGCGTCATACCAGGGTTGTCGCGCAGATGTAGGCGCCGTCGGGATCGTCTTGGTCAAATCGGCGAGCGTCATCTCAATGATGCTCCCCGTGCTGAGATCCGGGTACTCATCCATAAACGCTGACTGGGCAACGTCGAGCCTTAGAGGCGGCATGGCCAAGCCTAATCCGGTCGCCAGCGTCTGCCCCTCTCGACTCCCTATGAACTCCATCACCCGCCACGAGAGATCTGGATGCGCCGCGTTCGCCGGAATGGCCCATGGCGTCTCGGGCCAAATGCTCGTTCCGCGACGACCATTGAGGCTGGGAATAAGCGCGATATCCCACTCAAATCCGACCTGCTGACGCAGAAGCGCCGAGACATACCAGCTCCCCGTGATAAAGGCGCTGGTGTTGTGCGATGGCAGGTCCCACGGACCGCCGCCTCGCGTCGGAGTCGGCATCGCGTTGTTCACAGTCATGAGGTCGTAAACAAACTCCAACGTCTCCACCGTTTCGGCAGTGTCGCCGACGTAGTTCATCTCGGTATCGAAGATTTCGCCCCCACCCATGTACACAAAGGCAGACGCGTTTGTCCCTGTCCCAATGTGATTCAGAAAGTAGTGATCTATCGTCCCGTCACTGTTGTTATCCTGGGAGAGCTTTCGAGCCGCTTCCACTCCTTCGGTCTCCCAGTGCCAGGATTCATCGGGCATCCCGATCCCCGCCGCGTTAAAGCGATCTTCGTTCACAAAGAGCGACGTGACAGACATACCCCAGGAGAGGCTGTAAATCTCCCCGTTGTAACTCAAGCTCCGCTCGACGAGTACAGGTAGAAAATCCTGTGGTTTGAGGCTCGACTTATCCATATAGGGTTGGAGGGGTTGAATCAGGCCCCGCGCGGCATACTCGGGCACGTTTTGCCCATAAAGCCGAAGCAAATCGGGCACGACGCCGGCGGAGTACATCACCAGGAACTTGTCTAGACCCCCAGTCTCGATGTTGAACCGTAGGTCCGGATGTTGCCGCTCCACCTCGTCAAAGAAGAGACGTGTGCTCTCCAAGTACTCCACTGAGCCGTTGGTGAAAACTGTCAAGACAGTCGGTTCCGCAGCGCCGGTTAGCGAGACTGAAATAGTGACGATCCCGATCACACACAAAAGAACGAGCCGTTTCCGTGCGGACAATGAGCGTCCTCCTCTCGGGTATGGGTCTTGCGGACACATGGCCCGCTTCCAGCTTATGACAATGGCTGGAAGGCGATGAGAGGAGAATCATATCATCACAAGAGGAATTCGGTCATACCGAGTCTAACGTTATGCCAATACTCAGATATCGAACGATTCCAACTAATGAATATGAGGGGGTATGTAACAAATGCGTCTCTGTCGAAACCGTACACGTCGCGCAGCACTGTTAAGCGTACTCACGTTTACCGTCGTCTTTCTCTCAGTGACAGCAGTTGGTTTGGGCCAGACCAAAGTGACGTATTGGAACATGCACGGCCGCGCCCAATTTGAAGAGGCGCTCGTCGAGCAGTTTAACGCCGAGCATCCGACTATTCACGTTGAGCTGATACCTGTCCCCGGCAACCTCGCCAACTCCTCTCACTTGATCGCTGCCGAGGTCTCGGGCGAACTCCCCGACGTCATTTACTTTGATCGCGCCCTCGTCACCGATCTCAAACTCACCGGTATTCTCAAAGACTTGACGCCGTACATTGAGGCGACGGGTTGGAATCTTGAGAAAGAGTGGTTTCCAGCCACCCTCGGCACCGTCACCCATCGGGGTCGCTACTACGGACTCCCCAGAGATGGATTCCCCATGTCCATCCTCGCGTGGAATAAGAAGCTCTTTAGCGAATCCGGCCTCGATCCCAACGCACCGCCGGTCTCCATGGATGAGATGCCGACCCTCCATCGCCGCCTCCTTCGCACCAACCCAGACGGCGTCGCCGAGCAGCTCGCCTTTGTTCCTTGGCTAGGCGTCGGAACGTACGGGCTGGTACAATCGTTGCTCTGGGGCTCTAACTGGTGGGATGCAGAGGATCACCGAGTGATAGTCGACGGAGAAAGGAACGTCGAAATGATGCAGTGGCTCGGCTCCTGGGCCCAGGACCTCCAACCTCTGATGGGCCGGTCGTGGGGCGTCGCCGACCTCACGAACCACAAGTTGGCCATGTCGATGGTCACGTCAGGCAACGTGATCCAGTACTCTGATCTTGGTTGGAGCACCGACGACATCGGGTTCGCCCCGTATCCTGCTGCGCCGGGCGATGCTGAGTCTCGGCTCTATATGGCAGGTGAAGGTTTTGTGATTCCGGAGCGGGCCAAACACCCTGACGAGGCCTGGACGTTCATCACCTGGATGATGGAGGCAGAGCAGGCTGCCACCTTTGCTAAAGAATCAGGGGTCCCGCCGGCAAAGATCGAGAACGCCCGTCACTTCATGAACGAGTATGACGATCCGCTTTACCAACAGATGATCGAGGCAATGCTTGCAAGCGAAACAGTGGCGATTCCGGGAACGCCTTTGGATATTAACCCAGCCTGGCTCGAGATGCACAAGGCGTTGCTCGATGTCGTCAACCTCAGGAAAGACGCTCAGTCCGCTTTGACCGAAGCCCAGTCGGTTGTGCAGGCCCGCCTCAACGAGTATTTGAATACGAACGGTCCTTGGTGGGAATGACGCCCCGGCTGGAGCCACGAGTGTCGGAACCGGGATTGCCTCGTTGAACGAGCCCGCTGTCCCCATCGACCGTGATCGCCTCCCCATCGTCAAGGATTCGTACGATCCGGGGAATGTTGGCCACGGCCGGGATTCCGTACTCGCGGGCTACGATTGCCCCGTGCGAGTGATAACCTCCCACCTCCATCACCAGTGCCACGGCGCGGGTGAACAACGGGGTCCAACCCGGATCCGTCGACGGCGCCACGAGGACGTCACCCGTACGCAAGAGATGGCCTTCATTCGGATGATGCAAAATTCGGGCCGGCCCAGCCGCCTGACCTGGAGAGACCGCAACACCGCTAAGGACGCCGCGCCTCGCATTTGCCGGGGTTGCGGCGTCTGTAGCCGACGAAGGCCTCCTTTTCTCATCGATGACGATAAGATCTTCGGCCTCCTCCGCCAACCAGCGCTCCCGCTGCGCTTTGCGGTCGGCGACTAGTGCTTTAGCGCCCTCTCCACTCCACTCACCACGGAGAAAGAGTTCCGTATCAGCTCGAGTGAGAAAGAAGACGTCCTCCTTCTCGTCGAGCAGACTCCTCTCGACCATTCTGCGCCCGACTTCCAGCGTCATGATCCGGTTCGGCTCAAGGAATGCCACCAGGGCAGACTTAGCCGCCTCCCGCTCAGCGTACGCCCGTCTCGTCCGGGCAGCGACCCAACGGACCAGCGGGCTCAGAAACCACGCTCTTTTGGCCACCTCCTTTTCGGCGTGGCGCCGCCGATCACGCGCCGCCTCCCGAGAGCGCTGAAAGCGCTGGGCATAAGTGGCGTCAGCCCAAACCGCTCGAGCCTGCTGGAGTATGTAGTCGGGATTCTCGTTCCAGCGCGGATTGGCGATCTCGCCTTCGTAGACAGCCCGGTGTCCAAACTCTTGTAAGAAGCTGTTCAGCGATTGCCTAAACAGCGAGTCCTCCGGCAGGGTGCGCCATTCCTTAGGATCAAAGGATTCCGCCCGCATCCACGCTTCTGCGGCGGGATCTTTGCGCAACGCGTCGGCGAGGTCGAGAATGCGGTACCCTTGTTCAGCGCTAGTCACGGCGCCCGATCCCGCCATCAACTCGCCGGCCAACCGCTCCGCCCTGTCGGGAGCGATTCGTTTCAGAATTTCGGTCAAGATGGCTGTGCCCACGCCCGCTGCATTGTTGGATGCGCGCTAGCAAGAAAAGCCTAAGGGTAGCCCGAGGAAAACGAGCCGGAGGGCTCGACGTGGGAGGGTGAGACATAGCGCCGGCTCGGGTACCGGTCACCAAATGACATCAATCTCGTACTGGGCCAAAGTCGAATCACACGTCACCACGGGTATCTTAAGAACCTTGGATTGGGCAACCAGCATCCGGTCAAATGGGTCACGGTGGTGAAGAGGTAGGGAGTGCACGGCTAGCGCATGAGCAAGGTGAACGGGAAGCGCTTCGAAGCGATTCTCGGCAAGCTGATCGTGAACAAACGACCCAAGGTCGCCCGCCGGGAGCTCTAGCCGCCCTAAACCCGCTTTGATCGCAATCTCCCATGCACTGGCGGCACTAAATAGCGCGGTCTCAGCAGTGCTGATTACCTGACGCGCATGTGCGGAGAGCCTCGGTGAATCCGATATCCACCAAATAAACGCCTGGGTATCGAGGATCACCTTCATGATTCGAAATCCCGAATAATCTCACTCGGCAAGGGCGCGTCAAAGTCATCGGAGATTCTGATTTTCCCCCGCGCTGAGCCGGGCATTCGCGGTTTATGCTGGGGCGCAATCGCCGTAAGTTTGGCAACTGGATGGCCCGCCCTTGCTATAATGATCTCTTCCCCAAGCTCCACCCGCTTGATCAACTTCGATAGATGCGTCTTGGCTTCATGAAGATTCACTTGTTCGCTCACGGAAGGCCTCACTCCTTACGAGGCCCATTATAGACTAAGTCGTGGGCTAAGTCTATCAACGACTGTAACCCCATCACCTCGACGACGAGCGTTAACCGCTCGTCGCCAAGGCTTCGCCGTCCAGGTGTTCCCCAAAGAAGGACTCACCCGGTTTAGCGTACCGACGCGCCACCTCTTCATTGAGCTCGACACCGATACCGGGCGTGTCTGAGAGTGGAATGTACCCCTCGACGATCACATCGGAGCGATCCGGTAGGATGGCCAACTCATTCCAAAAAGGCACGTCCTGGCCGTGGAACTCCAAGGCCACAAAGTTACGGGCGGCTGCACACACGTGTGCCGATGCTATGGTTCCTATAGGGCTGGAGATGTTGTGGGGCGCAAAACCAACGAGGTAAGCGTCTGCAATACTGGCAATACGCATCCCCTCATAGAGGCCTCCCACCTTCTGTAGATCGGGGGAGACGATGCGAACCGCACGGTTGTCGAGTAGAGGCAAGAATCCTTCGACGAGGTACAGATTCTCACCGGTGCTGATTGGTGTACGAGTGGCGGCACTGAGGTCTTTGAGCGCGCCACTTGCCTCAGGGGGAACCGGATCCTCAAGCCAGGCCAAATTGAGCGGCTCGAGCATCTGAGCAATGCGCAACGCACTGGCAAAGTCGTAACGCCAATGGAGGTCAAAGCCGACCTCCACCTCCGGGCCTGCCGCTTCCACAGCACTCGCCGCCAACTCGGCCATGAAGGCCGCTTCAGCCTTCGATATTCTGCGGCTATCCGCTTCCTCTTGGTACGGATTTGGCACGTCCAAGTCAAATTTGAGAGCGCGAAAGCCTTTCTCCAGCGCCTGGCGAGCCCGCTTTGCGTAAGCGTCCGGAGTATAAATCTCCGCCTCTTCTTGAGGGCTTGGGGCATGATCGCGCGCCCACTTTACCATGCCTCCCTGAAGCACCGGATCATAATACGGTGGCCACTCACGTCCTGCGTGGCAGTCGGCGTACGCCTTTACCCGGTCGCGGTGCTTCCCCCCGAAGAGTTGGTAGACAGGAGTCTCCAAATACTTCCCTAAAGCATCCCATAGGGCAGCATCGATTCCGGAGATGGCGTTGTACACGATGCCGGCCACCGAACCCGCTCCCGAACTTGCCCGCTGCATCTTTTTAAAGAGCCTGCTAATATCACGGGCATCCTCGCCGACCAAAACCGTCGCGAGTTGTTGGATGATCCCGGTGAGGCCTGGAGCAAAGAAGCTCTCGCCGAGTCCAACGATACCCTTATCGGTGTACACACGTATGTACGTCCAATCATAATTCCCCTGAACGACCGCTGTCCTGACGTCGGTTATCTTCATTGTGCCGCCTCCGTGTGTGTTAAGTAAGCCTCGGTCTGGTAATACCTAATCGCCGCCACTTCTTTATCAATTGATTAACCCTGGTATTACCAACCTCCTCCTTCAACACATAGAAGCCGCCGACATATTGTCGACGGCTTCTATGTGAAACAAACTTTACTTAGGTGGCACGGTTGTACCACACCCGTATCTCCTAGCCGAAGCCCACGGCCTAATTGGTGGCAATCGGACCCGCTATGTCCGATGCGCCTCCCGAGAAGTACGAGAGGTGCTCGCTCATCGCACGCTCGGCGCCATCAGCATCACCGGCTTCGATGCACTCCAAGATTTTGCGGTGAAACTCGGTCGCCACCACTCTGCCGCTACTTCGCCTAAGGTCCAGGTACATGTACCGCTTGATCAACTCAGCCAGGCTCTCCATCACGGGCGGAATGAGGAGGTTTTGAGATGCCTTGGCAATGCCTGAGTGGAACCGGATATCGAGATCGATGTGCCGCTCCGTCGCCTCCGAATGAACGTGGAGATCCGGATCCGCGTCGAGCGCGTCCCGGAGACTCGCCAAGTTTTCCTCCATCTCACACAGCAGTGACCGCAAGTGGTCAAGGTGGGCCGGTGTGCGTCGCATCGCGGCGAGGCGCGCTGCAGGCACCTCGATAAACTGGCGAAGCTCCAACACCTCTCGCACGGATACCACCGCTCGTTGCGCAAAGAGGACAAACGAACGGCGTATCGGCTCCCAGTTGATTGCCGACACAAAGTGGCCGCGCTTTTCAGAGCGGGCGATCAGCCCTCGCTCGTGCAGAATGTGCAGGCTCTCTCGCACGACCGGTCGGCTCACTCCGAGTTGCTCGCACAAGTCCCGTTCTCCCGGCAACTTCCGTCCCGGCTTCAACTTGCCACTAAGAATCCACTGTTCGATTCGCTCGGCCACCTCAAGGTAGGCCTGGGTCCCGCCGGCAATCGTCTCCGAGTCGCTCCCCATCGTCATACCCCTGTCACACACTTCCCGTTTCGACACTTGTCTCATTATTGTACCACAGGGGCTCACGTTATGACTGCAACTCTCTTGCGATGCCAACGCAACCTTGTCTTGAGCCCCCGGAAACTACGCCGTTGCGCCTTTGAGCGATTCGCTGGCGGAGGTTGGGAGCTCCATGGGCAAGTTGATAAATCGGCCGGACTCTTCCGATCGGTACGCCGCCTCGGCCACCTCGAGCGTCGCTCGACCTTCGCGACCGTTGACGAGAGGCTCCCGATTGGCGCGCACGCAGTCAACATAGTGCTCGACAGCACGTGGGTGCCCGCCGCCCGGCTCAACCTCTACGGGCTCAAACTCGCCCACCGTCTTTCCGTCGTCGTGGCGAACAAAGAGGCCACCCAGGTTGTGAATACTCCCTTTCTCACCGGTGATCCAAATCAACTCGCCCCACGTTCCATTCTCCGACCTGCCACGTACGGCCCAGTTGATGAGGGAATCACCGACAGCACCCGACCGGAAGCGCAAGGGGACCACACCAATCACTTCGCCCTCCATGCGTTCAGGCCACGTCAACGTCATGCATCCGACTTGGCTCACGGACCCGGCAAACCAGCGCATCGCGTCAAACTGGTGTACGAGGCAGCTCATGATGGCGCCGCCGCCGAGCTTCTCCCGGTCCCGAATCCAGTGCCCTTCCGGCAAAACGAGATTTTGGTTGTGATCGAGGCGAACGCAGAGCAACCGCCCAATGGCATCCTGTTCGATCAACTCTTTCACCTTGGCGAAGACCGGATTGAAGCGGCGGTCGTGCGCCACCATGAAGCGGACGTTTGCATTGTCCGCCGCGGTGACCATGGCGTCCGCCTCGGCCAGGTTGCGCGCGATCGGCTTTTCCACCATCACATGCCGTCCCGCCTCGGCCGACGCGACGGCGGCCGGCAGGTGGAGGTGGTGGGGAAGACATATGTCGACCGCTTCGACTTCGTCGTCTTGCAGAAGCCCCTCCCAGCTGGAGTAGATTCGGGCGGTTCCTCCGAGACGTTCCCGCATGGCTTCGGCGCGCGCTTTATCCGGCTCAGCGATGGCCACCACAGAGGCTCGATCGCCACAGCTCAGATAACCCGCCGCGTGGCTGTTGGCGATTCCCCCTGCCCCGATCAGACCAATGCGCGCTTTCTCCTCCGCAGCACGCTTGGGTGAGACGGCCGGACCCGCCGCGGCCGGAAGCGTGCTTCCCGGTCGTGCCCACTCTAGGCCCGCATGGAGCAAAGAGAGGTAGCCAGCGTTCCGTACGGACTGAACGTTGTGGCCCAAACTACACGCGAACACCCGACCCTCGCCGTGTGTCGACACCCACGCGACCGGCTCCCTCTTTCCACGGTGCTCAGCGAACGCGACGGGCGTTAAGTTCCCAGTCTGGCTCAGGTAATACAACTCATCACTCGTCTCAAAGTCGGAGAGGCCCCGGGTCGCCGGGTGATTGGGCTTGGGAATCTCCACACCGACTGGACCGTAAGGCGGGTGGTAGCTCACTCCCATCTCCCATACTCGCCCGGCAAGCTGCTGGTAGAGCTCCCAATCTTCGAAGCAGCCGACACCCCCATGTAAGACTACGAGTGCACCGCCTGACTTAATAAAGCGCTCCAACGCTTGGCGGTTCGACTCTGAAATCCGGGCCCCGCCCGCCCAGGCCATGTACCCCCCGGCAATCGCAACCGCGTCGGTACGTGCCAAGAGCTCCTCATTGATCACGTCAAGATCGCTTTCGATGCGGACGGACCATCCATGCCTGCTCTGCAAGTGGTCAGCCACCACATCGCACGTCGACACGTAATCGTGCCATTTGTCGTTGGTCCTAAACATTAAGATTTGCATATGCCACTCTCCTCGCCGGTTTCCCTGTGTTAGCTCGCCAACTTTAATTTGGAGATCACCTGGTTTAAATGGTTCGCACTTTGCCCAAGACGCTCGATACCCCGATCTTCCCATGGGACTCCGTACTCGCTTGGCGGCGCCGCATCTCCCCGTTTGATCTGTTGCTCCGTCTCGTAGGCGCTCTGGACCAATCGGGCCAGCTCCGCTGGGGACAAGTCCGGGTAGTGCGCCAACCACGCCGCATCGTAAATCGGTAGTGTGTAACTTACCAACTCGGGTGTGAACGGCATCTCCTTGTGATCCTCAATGGAGAGTGTCAACTCCGGGTAGTGCTCTCCCAAGACAGCGAGGAGCTCAGACCACGGAATGCACCCCAGCCCTGCCGGACGCACCTGCCGTTCCAACCCCGTCGGACCAAAATAGAGAATCGCGTCCTTCGCGTGTGTCAGCCGGACGTAGGGAGCCGCCCGCCTGGCTGCCTCGAGGGGATCTTCTAAGTTGACAAAGACGTTGGCAGTATCCAAACAGATGCTGACAATATCATCTCCGAGCTCCTCGACGATCCGCACCAACTCAAAGGTCGTCGTGTCGCCGTGGTCTTCCAAAGCCAAGCGGACACCGTTCTCACGCAGATGTGGCGCGAGCTCACGAATGTATGCCATCGAGTCCTTCAGTTGGACATTCCACGGTGCTTTACCGTTAAGCCTGTCTTGTTCGCTGCCCAACGTCGTGTGCACATCGTGAAATCCAAGGGCATGACAGAGCTCGATCTCTTTCTTAAGCCTTTGCGTATGTCGCTCGAGGTCGCGCACGGTGTGGGGATTGGCACAGGCTACGCTAACGTGCATGTACAGCCCGAGCGCGTCAGCGTGCGCCTTGATCTCCTTGAGCTCACCCAGATCGAGACCTGGGCTTAGACTCGTCAACGTTCCAAACTGCGCGCCTTCCAATCCGTGCTCCTTGATAAAATCAAGCGTTTGAATCGGATTTAACTTATAGTTGCGGATGGTAAAGACGTCCAAGCCAACTCTCACTCTTTGTCACCTTCCCTTTTACAAGTAATCCGGAACATCCCGTAACTCTTTAGCTCACACGATCGAGAGCCGGCGGATTCTCGTAGTCAACTTGCACACGGCTGCCTGTCCGGAACGACTCCTCAATGCAGTCGCCCACGACGGCGGCGCGGTACCCATCCTCAAAGGTCGCACCGTACGGAGCGACCGGCTTATCATTGACAATGGCGTCGACGAAATGGTGAATTAAGTTTGCATGCAGGTGCTCCCAACTCAGAATGTGCCCGTGCGGCCACCAAGCCTCCATCAACTCATGGTTGGCCTCCGTGACCAACACATCCTCAAAACCTTTCACTTTGGGTGCCTTCTCGTCATGAAGGTGCACGTGGAGGCGGTTTAAATCCTCAAGATCCCATTGCATGGATCCTTTCTCGCCGTGGATCTCCCAGGTGAGTTGATTCTTTCGTCCGCGGCAGGTGTAGGAAGCCTCGAGCGTCCCGACAGCGCCCCCCTCAAACTCTACCGTGGCAATCGCTGTGTCGTCGTCCGTCATCGCAATCCGCTTCCCGTCGCCCTCTGCCGACGCCCGGCTTTCGATGTACGTACGCATCAGCCCTTGGACACTGGTGGGCTCACCGACAAGGAAACGTGCCAAGTCGATCACGTGGGAGCCGAGACCGAGCAGGACGCCGGCCTTACCGGGGTACTGCCGATAAGGCGACTCCGGGAACGAACCATGCTCTTGAAGGTAGCGCACCCGGATCATGTAGATGCGACCAAGATGCCCCTGGTCGATGAGTTGACGAGCCAAGCGGTTTGCCGGGGCGAACCGATAGTTAAAGGCCACCATACTCTTGACTCCTGCAAGCCGGGTGGCGTCCCGCATTGCCCGTACTTCGTGCGCGTCGGTGGCAAGAGGCTTCTCGCACAGGACGTGTTTGCCCGCCTGAGCAGCTGCGATACACGGTTCGACGTGGGCGTTATGCCAGGCGCAGTTGTCAAAGAGCTGAATCCGATCGTCCCGCAGCATCTCTTTCCAATCGAGATAGTAACCCGCGTACCCGTAGCGCGTGGCGGCCTCTGAGAGACCGGCCTCGGTCCGACCACACATGGCGATCAATCGCGGACGAGCCGGGGGCGGCCAAAACATGTACTCCAGCTTTCGAAACGCGTTGGAGTGCGCCTTTCCCATGAACCCGTACCCTAGCATCCCCACCCCGATCTCCGGAAGGTTTGACGGAGTGGTTGCATGAAATCCTCTCGGTGCCATGATTGCCGCCTCCTATATCCTTTAGTAAACTCCTTGTGTCCCATTTTTCAATTTCCTCTATATGTTTGGTCATACCATTACACGCAGATCATCGCATTCCTTTGTCATCTTAATCGCTCGGCCAAAGAGAAGGAAAGTTTAGAGGCTCCAAATAAGCTCCTGGCAACCAATGCGAATCCGAGGTGAACGCGAAATGAAACTGAATGGCAGAGTCGCCCTCGTAACAGGCGCCGGTCGGGGCATCGGTGCCCAAATCGCAAAGAGCCTCGCTGCCGCCGGGGCCATTGTCACCGTTCATTACAGCACCAGCCAACAAGGGGCAGAGAGCGTCGCGAGGAGTATTCAGCGCGAAGGAGGCCGAGCGAGCATCGTGCAGGCCGATGTCCGTCGCAAAGACGACGTTGAGGCCATGATCGACTCTATTCACAACGAACATGGACGGATCGATATCCTTGTCAACAACGCGGGCATCGATCCGCGCCACGACTTCCTTCAACTCGGTGAAGACGAGTGGGACGCAGTCGTAAACACCAACTTAAAAGGGACTTTCCTATGCACCCAGGCGGCATCTCGCAGGATGGTCCCGATGAAATACGGCCGCATCATCAACATCGGCTCCGTGCACGGGGTGCTCACCGCCGAAAACCTAACAGCGTACGCCTCTTCAAAAGGCGGTGTGCTCATGTTCACCAAACAGGTCGCGCTTGAGCTCGCCGAGCACGGTATTACCGTCAACTGTGTCGCGCCTGGAGCCGTCGAGGTCGAGAAATATTACGAACAGTTCCCGGGGTACGACCGTGCCGCCCTCGGACGCCGGATACCTGCTGGACGAGTCGGATTGCCCAGTGACGTCGCGCCGCTCGTCGCCTTCCTCTCCTCTGAAGAGGCCGGTTTTATCACCGGCCAAAACATCGTGGTCGACGGCGGCACGACGTCGCTCCTTGCGCTGTAACAATCAAGGGCGAGGCGCCTACCTTACTTCGCTGCTGCTTGAAGCGCCTTGATTTGGGTACGCAGTCCCTCGACGGCCGAGGCGGGCGCCTTTTCACCAGCAAACATGGCGACTAGCTCGTTGTTCATCAACGAATTGATGGGACCCATCCCGCTAAACTCGGTCAAGAACGACTGAATACCGTACTCAACGAGCGGACCAGCCAACCTGACAATCGGGGATTCAAATGCTGCATCCCCGGCCAAGAGCGAGCGCCTGGCAGGAACGCGCGTTTGGAACTCATTGTAGCGTCCTGCATTCTCGGTGCTCGCAAGGAACTTCAAGAGTTCCCACGCGGCCTGAGGGTGTTTTGAGTCTTTTGAAATGGCCAGACCGATATTGTTGACTACAGAGACACGCTTGCTTCCTCGATCCATCGAGAAGGCCGGAAATGCACCGATGAGCTCGGGATCGATGTTTTCGAATGCTCCAACCAAACCGCTCGTCTGGTTGAAGTTGATTGCGGCATTCCCCGCCGAAAAATGCCCCGACGCATTGCCAAATCGCGGAGGGCCGCCGAGAGGATACGAGGTCCGATAGAGCTCCTCTAGATACTCATACACGCGCAATGCAGGATTGTACTCTAGCCAATCTACCTCGGTTGGAACGATCGGGTATGGGGTTCCGCCCGCTTGATAGTAGAGACTCTCCACCAACCACTGATCCGCGCCGGACATGGGATACTGGCTTATCTCGTTGTTGCCGTCGTATCGAATAAGGCGTGGCACAACATCCAGCAACGCTTCCCACGTCGCGGGTAAATCTTCAGTGCTCAGCCCCGCCTCCTGGAACATATCCTTACGGTAAAAGAAGTGCCGCAAACTGAGCGACCACGGAATATGGAGCTGCGCGCCTTCCATCTGGCCGGATTCCAATAGGGCGGGCAAGATGTCATCTCGAGCGTCCCACTCCATGAGGTATCGATCGAGCGGAGCACCCCATCGTCCGATCGTACTCATCGAACCTGAGAAAACGTCAGGCACTGTCCCGGTGGCATGCGCAATCACAAATTGCTCGCGGTCGTCACCACTGCTGTAACGCATTTCGACGTCGATGTCCGGATGAGACTCTTTGAATGCCGGTAGCACTTCCGACTCGATCCATGAGCGAAACGTCTTCATTCCAGTGCCCCCACGCAAGGTACATGGTGATCGTTTCACTGGCCTGCACGGGTGCTCCAATCGTTACGGCAATCAGGGAAACAAGCAAACTCGTACGAATAAGCCAAAATTCCAATCTTTTGATTGACATTTTTTCTCCCTCCTGCCTTATTCTCATTGATCGGCCATTCGTAACTCTTAGACGTCAACAACGCCTCTCGATCTTCACCCCCTCTCCAGGACAGCGCCGTATTCTCGCCCCGCTATTAATCGTTTGCCGTCCGAGAACCCTTCGGGGCGACTCGCAAGTTCCCGGACAAGCTCTGCGCGCCAGCTCTGCACCCGTTCGACCTCAACGGGATCGTTCGCAAGGTTTTGACGCTCCTCAGGATCGTTGACCAAGTCGAAAAACTGTTCCGTGCCGTCCTTGACGTACCAAATGTATTTCTCTCGCCCGTTCGTCAGAGCGTGGTGACTCGGCGCGCACTCGATGTGCACGTGCGACCGCCACCCATTTTGAGGCGCTTCTCCCCGCAAAAGGGGCACGAGGCTGCGTCCTTCCACACTTTCGGGAATCGGAACGCCGGCCAGTTCCAGAAGTGTCGGCATTATATCCTCGAGACAGACTGGATGATCAACAACCTCGCCGCAACCAAGCCCCAAGTGCCTTGGACCTCGAATGAGCAGGGGGACCCGAGCCGATGCTTCATATGGAAGACTCTTGCGAAAGAGGTAATGATCGCCCAACATCTCCCCGTGATCGCTTGTAAAGACGACGATGGTGTTTCGTCCCGTCATCTTGTCCACCCCGGTAATCGGGTTGAGTAAGCGCCTGATCTGATCGTCAATGTGATTGATCAAGCCGTAGTAAGCAGCCCGAGCTGAACGCAGCGCTTCACCTCGCAAGCGCACGCGGGCGGCGCTTGGGTCGTCACCCAGACCATCGTTGGGAGGTGGTTCCGCCCAATCCCCGATCACCGGCTCGGGCAGTTCCTGTCGCAGGTACCGCTCCATATAAAACGCCGGCGGTACCAACGGCGGATGGGGCGCTAGAAATGACGTAACCAAAAAGAATGGAACCGAAGGATCCCGGTCTCGCAGAAAATCGAGGGCCTGGTTGACGGTCCAATTCGTCTGATGCAAAGACTCGTCGAGATGCCAAGGGCGTGCGGTCCAGTCGTTGTGCATCACGCCAGTTCCGTAGTAACCCCCGCTTCCTTCGGGAGCATTCCGTTCAAACCACCGCTCGTAATCCCCTGGTGATCCGGCCGCAGTTCCACCTGTAACCACCATGTGGTCGAATCCGTATCGCTTGCGCCGTGGGTGGAGATGCATGTTTCGCCCAACCAGGTAGGTATGGTAACCCGCCTCCCTCAACGCGCCGGGAAGCGTCGCCTGAGGCTCCCAATCAACGCCGTCTCGATACCCGACCATGCCGTGAGTCGAAGGAAACTGACCGCTCATAAAGGATCGGCGTGCCGGAATGCAGACGGGACAACTCGAGTAACACCGTGTGAAGCGGACGCCGTCTCCCGCAATCGTATCCATGTTGGGCGTCATCAAGACGGGGTGCCCTTCGATGCTCAGGCAGTCTCCGCGCTGTTGGTCTGTCATGATCACGAGGATGTTGGGTCTGTCGTCTGTTGCCATTTCAAACCCTACTTTCTATCAGTTAATCACTGATTTTAGGACGCGACCTCCTTGGAGAGTGGCGGGGGAACATCCCAGACGAAGAGCCCCGGACCGGCGACCTCGACGTTGCCATGGGCTCGAAGCTGGACCCCGCTCCCGAGCGGTCCGTCGAAGCGCGACCAGTGGCACGACTCCCGGCGTCCGGTCACGAGATCGATTTCGCCACACTTGTCACTCCATTCTGTTTTTTTAAAACAAACGAATTCGCACGTGCGCGCCGAATCAACCGAACCCTATGCACTTGGTGAGTCTAGCTCGTTTCTGCAGCTCTCTCTGATTAAAGCCACTGCGGCGCCTGCCAAGATTTCGCCGGCCTCCGGCGCCATCCGGCTGGCACCACAGAATGTGGTCTCGTAGCCACCTCGTCGAAATGCCTCGAGGTGAGGCAGGTAGCCCAAGTTGCCGTTGGCGTACCCGACCACACTGGCGCGGGTGGGGTGCGCCTCCTCCTTGATGCGCAGACCCAGCTCAACGAAGAGTTCGCCTGGAATCGAGACAAAGACGTGCTCGCCGAGCCACAGTGCTTGCACTTCGGCCGACTCCTTCTCAAACTCCCGGATCATCTTGACGAGAGCCGGCATCTCGCGATCGTAGATGGCGCTGTCAATGAATCGTTGTGCCCCTCGCACATTGCCGCGAATCTCATCGTCGCCCACACTCCGGTAGGGCACGTCCACCTGCGTCATAGCGTACGCAAGCGGCAGCTCTGCCCGGTAGGAAAGGGGCGTCAACACCTCTTGCACGCGCTGAGCCAGCCGTTCTCCCACCTCCTCCATGGACGGATTGGCGCCTCCGGCGGCCGGGTCAGCGGTATGGATATTCCCTGCCGCCCCGTTGAGAAAGAGTGTGACGGGGCACCCTTGCCGTTTCAACGCTCGTGCCAGGACGCCGGGATATCCCCCAGACAGGCCCGTGCCGCCGCCGTGGTGCGTCGGATGACACGCGTAGTTTACGAGGACGCCTAACGTCTCGCCGCTCGGTCGCCTAAAGGCCACCACACTGAGCTCCGGATCAATTGGCCCTTCGATAAAGAGCGCGTCGGGGTCGGTAAAGGTGCCGTGCGTGCGCACCGTGCCGTCCCGCATCACGACCCGGCGATTGTGGGCAACACCAAACTCAAGGCACCGGCCGAAACCAACCTCTGCGGGAGCCCTCTCGGCCACCGCCTCTCCAATCCCTGCCACCGTTTGCTCAATGAGCCACTCCACGTACTCCTCTTCGCGATCGACGTCCCCACTGTCGGCGACAGCCGGGCCGGCGTGATTGTGGGTCGCCGCGACCATGATCGCGCGTTCGGGAATTCCAAAGGACGCGGCGGCGCGCCGCCGGATCTCCTGGGTGTCCTCGGCCAAAATGCAGCACGTGTCAAACTGCACAAAGGCGACCCTCTCTCCGAGCGACTCGACGACAGCGATACGAGCGTAGAGCGGGTCGATCACCTCATCGGCGACGATCAGGCGCTTAAAGCCTATCTTACGGGTGCCGAGCGGTGGCGTTATCTCCACTTCCGCGAATCCAGCGCTCATCGTCACGCTTCGCGCACCTCCCCGCCGGCAGGCGTCTCCCGGTAGTGAGACAACCGTGCGGGTACACCGAGGTAGACGCCGTTTGGCTCAGTATCTCGCGTTACGACGGCGCCGGCGCCGATGACGCAACGCTCTGCGATGGTGACGCCACCAATAATCGTTGCGTTGGCGCCCACCCAGATGTCGCCCTCGAGGCGTATCGGCTCGGATCGAAACGTTTGGACGATTTTCTTATCCGGGACACGGTGATCGTGCGCCACTGTCGCGAAGACCGTGTGGGCGGCGATACCGCAGTGAGGGCCCACGTAAAGTCCCTTTCCGCCATACAGGACGCATCCTGGCGCGAAGTGTGTGTGCGTACCGACCTCAATCGGGCCCCCACCCGTCTGGATGTGGTTGTACGGTGCAAACCAGACATCGTCGGAAACGAGCAACTCACCCGTACCCCGCAGCGTCACATGAGGGTGAAACGTTACGTTGTTTCCAAGGACCACGCGCTCTTGTCGGTCAATTGCAACAAAGCCGCGCATGATCGTCACGTTGTCACCCACCTCAAAAGTCTCAGGATGCTGAATGAACACACCTGGCTCGACGACAACGTTGTTACCGCACTTTCGAAAGCGTTGGGCGTACTCGCGAGCCTCCGATGGGGCGTCCGCCATAGTGCAAGTCCCTCCTCATTGGTCACACCAACATCCCCGCCACAAATCGGCGCAAAGTCATGACTTGAGAGGCCGTTTCTTTCTTAGTTCCTTTGGTATGACCATCCTCCTCCTTGTGGCGACGATGGTTCGTGCAATAAATCCCAAATGGCCAGGCCCTCACAGCGTAGCGCTGGAGTTCCTGGCCTACAATAAATAACGGTCACGATGGACCTACCATCCTAATGCATTTAGGGTGGAAAGATCAGTTCAGAGCGGCAGCGAGTTGAGTCGGTGTCGGGACATAAACGGTGCCCAAGGGTTTATAACTTAGCTGCCGCTTAGACGTGTCGGTTACGTCGAACGCTACGGAGATCGTAACGACGTACATGTGATCGTGTGGTTTATATCGAAGTGTCAGTTCAGCCACCCTTAATGCGTACGCATCGAGTAAGTCAAAACCGGAGGTTTGGGCGATGTCGACTCGCTGTACGTGGCCTGTTTCGTCAACGAAAGTGCGCACCAGCGCTTCACTGACGCCCTCCAAAGGCAAACCTACAGCCCGTTTCGGAAAGGCGGCGTAACCTATGTCCGCGACCATCTCAGTCGCGTCCGGCGGATTGAGGTTGGGAGCACGCAGCACGGAGACGGGTAGCGGAACTCCACTGGCGTCGTTCAACGCCTCCTCCAAGAGTGCGACGTCGACATTCTCCCACGCATTAGCGGCCTCCAGCCTGTGCTGAGCGTTTGTTAACCGATTGGTCCCCATCCGGTAGATATCCGGATGAATTTGAATGATCGGGACGTCCGTCGCCCTGTCCGACCATACCTCTATCGTGTTGTAAACGAGCCGAACAGGCGTCCCAACGCCCACGAGCCGAGAGAGCTCTTCGACGTCCTCGTTGTACATCCGAATGCACCCCGACGAGACCGCCTTGCCGATACTCTCTGGATTGTTGGTCCCGTGAATGCCGTAGCTGGGGAATCCCAATCCCAGCCACCGAGTGCCCACCGGATTCTCTGGGCCCGGTGGAATCGGTGTGAGTCCCCTCTTCCACCAATTGGGCGGGTAGTAGGTTGGATCTGCAACTTCATTAATGATCTCGGTCTCTCCGAGCCGCGACGGTTTAACGTCGACTCCCACCCCTACCGGGTAGCTCCGAATGGGCTCACCCTTCTCAAACAGCGTGAGCCGAAAAGCAGGGATATTGATCACGATCTCGCGCTCGGGCGGATTCGCTCCTTGCGCGTTAAACGACCAACCGCCGACAAACGTCACTAGGACTGCTGCCATCAGCGGTACGATTCGTACGCCGGACATCATCGTCCCCCCATCGACTTATGGCGAAGGACACACGTCGAACCGTCCGATGCATCCACCCTTCGCCGCATTGTGCGCGCCCCGTTGTCACACTATTCTATGATCGTTCCAATTGTCCCTGGTGCAAGAAGGGAGTCGATGGGGTAGGAATGGTGCAGCACGCGCGATTAGCAGCCGTTAAAGACGACGGTCTTATTCCCGTGTACGAGGACCCGGTCTTCGACGTGCCACCGGACCGCTCGGGCGAGCACCGTCTTTTCGATGGTACGGCCGACACTTTTCATATCTGCCACCGTATCCCGATGGTTGACCCTGGCAATATCCTGCTCAATGATCGGACCGGCGTCGAGCTCTTCGGTGACGTAATGCGCCGTCGCCCCGATAATCTTCACGCCCCGCTCAAACGCCTGATCGTACGGTCGGCTGCCGATAAAGGCCGGCAAGAATGAGTGGTGGATGTTGATGATCTGGTTGGGGAATTGGGCGATAAAATCGCCGGTGAGAATTTGCATATAGCGCGCCAAGACGATGAGATCTACTTTCCCTTTGAGGAGATCCACGGCGCGCGCTTCGGCTTCCCGCTTTGACTGCGGCTCCACGGGAATATGATGGAAAGGGAGGCCAAACGAGGCGACTGCATCCTGGAGGAGCGTGTGGTTGCTGACGACCGCGGCAATCTCGACAGGCAACTCGCCCCAGCGCCATTGCCACAGCAACTCCATGAGGCAGTGGTCCTCTTTGCTCACAAAAACGGCAACGCGCTGGCGGCGATCGGACGACTCCATCCGCCAGTTCATCTCGAACCGTGCGGCGACTGCGGCAAAACTCTTGCTGATTTCGGTCACTGCAACGTGTGTCGCTTCAAACTCGACCCGCATAAAGTAGGCGCCATCGGGCGCGCTGGTATGTTGGTCGAGCTCTACAATATTGGCGCCATGCTCAAAGAGGTGGGTCGACACGGCGGCGACGATCCCCGGGCGGTCCTGACACGACACTAAAATGCAGGCGCGGCCCTGCTTTGACTCGCTCATCAATAACAACGTCCTATCGTAACGAATGTGGTGTTAAGCCGCGCTATTTTAGCACATTTTTAGTCTCCTACCAACGTTCGTCGATCTGGGGCAATCGCTCTCCGGCCAGCACACCGTAGACGCTCTCCCTGCGGGTGTACCACTGTTTCTCTTTAAAAGTCATCGCGACGCGTTGCAGATTGTTGAGGTCCACGTCCGCATGGACGATGGGTTGCCCGCCCCCGTCCATAACAAGGGTCGTTCCGTCCGGCGCAAAGATCCCAGTGCCCACACCGTTGTTGCGAGAGACAACCATATACATTTGGTTGTCCATGGCCCGCATCTGGTGAATCATCATCCAGCGCATGATGTCAAAGTTATGGGGAACCGGTCGCCAATGGGCGGTAGCTCGGTAATCGCCCATGATGGGCAACAAGCATATCTCAGCTCCGAGTCTGGCCACACAACGGGCCGACTCTTCTTGAGAGGAGTCCATGCAGATATTCATCCCGACCCGAGCACCCGCGGTCTTGATGGGCGCGACCACCCATTCGTGTCCCGGTGTCGTGCCGGCCCAGGACTCGCCCGGAGGGGCCAGGTGCACCTTGCGGTACTTCGCGGCGATCTCCCCATCTTCGTCGATGAGAACGGCGGTATTGTACAAGAGCTCCTCTTCACGTTCCAACACGGAGAAACACGTCGCCATGCGGTACTCCCGCGCAACCTCACGAAAGGGCTCCAGTTCAGGCCCAGGCACTTGCACGGAGTGTTTATACGGATCGTCGCCGGGCTGCGGCGAAATGGCGTACGAGAGGGCCACCTCCGGCAGGCAAAGGAGTTGGATCCCTTGATCGCCCGCACGTCGACACGCTCGGAGCAACCGCTCAATGTTATCCTGTATGGACTGGGGGCGCGGAAAGAGTGAGACGCTGCCGGCGCCGAGTCGAATGGGCCGTGGCGGCGGAGCTTTGGCCGGGACCAAGGTCGGCTCCTTCCACTCAACCACCCCCGTGGGCGACCAGCGCAAGAGGAGTTTCACCGAGAGTTCGGAGGCTCCCCCAGGATTTTCGAGGTGGTTGGAGAGGGTGACCCAGCCCTCGGTCTCCTCCCAATCGGGTAACGACGCCCACCCCAACGCATCGACCCAATCCAACTCCGCTGATAGTGACTCAAAGCCGTGTAAGAGCTCTTTCCAACGGACTTTGACGCTAAAGTGGAAGTGGTCGCCCGCCTCTCCCGGAGGGTAAAACAGCTCAAAGCCGCCGTAGCAGCCTTTGCTTCCGTTCGACTCCACTCTCATGACGGAGTCCACCGTGCCCGAGATCCGAGGAGCAATCTGTGGTCGTGGCGCCCACACGCTGCTGCGCAGTGGCTTGATTGACGTGGTCCCCATTAAACGGCGCGCCTCCTAAGGTCGCAAGCTAAAGAGATACTTATCTAAACTCGGCGACAACACCTCTCACTTCGGCGGCACGCGTTTCGGGTACGAGCCGGACGTCGATGCATCGAGGCAAACCGACCGAGAGAGCATGATCCGGTTGCACGCTCACAATGGTCTCTAGGCACTGTAAGGACTCCAGGAGGATGACGTCGATCATTCCTTCACGAATCAGGTCGTCGAGCAGGCCGACCATCTCCGGCTCCGGCAGCGGAGCCGCACCGACTCTGGCAATCGTACCGATAGGGAGCGCAAACACCTCAGCTCCCCGACAGTCGACGCCTTGCGCTGCGAGTCGCCGAGCCAGTGAATGCGCCTCTGCCCCGGGACGGACAGCACAGACGTAGGCGACCCGCTTGCCCGCCAGGCTGCCGTCTTCCTCACGCTCCTCGCCCGCCTGCGCCAACGCGACGACCTCACCCACGACCACTGTCGCCGGCGCGGTCAACCCCGCCAACTCAACCCGACGGACGATGCTCTCCAACGTCGCGATCACCCAACGTTGGCGCGCCGTGGTTCCCCAAGAGATGACGGCTACCGGCGTTTGAGGACTCCGCCCCGCATCGATCAGCCCCGCCACCGTATCAGACAAGCTCTCTACGCCCATCAGAACCACTTGTGTCGGAGCGTCGAGTTCGTGACACCTTCGACTGTCGGAGCGGTGACCGGTCCATACCGCAACACCGTCCGAAATGCCACGGTGAGTCACCGGTATACCAACCGCCGCCGGCACTGCTAAGGCGCTGCTCACTCCGGGTACAACCTCAACCCGGACGCCCGCTTGCTTGAGCGCGTGCACCTCTTCGCCGCCACGTCCAAACAAGAAAGGGTCGCCGCCTTTAAGGCGGACGACCACCTTTCCTTCCCGCGCTTTGGCGACTAAGAGCCGCTCGATCTCACGCTGACTCAGCCGGTGTCGCCCCGGTGACTTTGCGACGCAGTAGCGTTCCGCCGCCAATGGCGCATCGCACAAGAGTGCGGGCGGTATCAGCCGATCGAACACCACCACATTCGCCTGCTGTAGATAGGCGTACCCCCGGCGCGTGATCAATTCCGGATCCCCTGGACCCGCCCCAACGAGGTAGACGATGCCTTCACTTACGATCTCCGCGCTCACGATCCCACCGCCTGACGGCTCTCGTTCACCGCTGCGTCGATCAGCCGCTCGGCAACCGCCATGGCATCGGCTTCACGCCCCTCGCGCAGGAGCGTCAATATCTCCGAGTCGACGATTTGGTACCACAGCGACTTACGCACCTGGGGGTCCTTGATGCGATCCATCACCATCGGGCGAATGCGACCGGCCAAGGCCACGAATCGTTGATACTCCACACCGAGCTCCTCCTGCAGCCGCTCCTTCAGGCGAGAGGCGAGCGCCGGGCTCGCCCCTCCCGTCGAAATCGCCACCGTGAGATCACCCCGACGCACAATCGACGGCATGATGAATGCACAGCGAGGCGGATCGTCCACAACTTGGGCCAATACCCCACGCGCTTCGGCGGCCTCAAAGACTGCGCCGTTCACGTGAGAGTCGTCGGTCGCAGCAATCACCAAAAAGGCGCCGTCGACGTGCTCTGGAACGAAGCGCTCCCCTACATGACGGACGCGACCCGCCTCGAGGAGGGATCGGAGCTGGGGAGAGAGCTCAGTACTGACGACATCGACACACGTTGCTCCACCATTGAGGAGTCCATGCACCTTCTCCGTGGCAATCGTTCCTCCCCCAACAACGACGCACCGACGCCGGGCGAGGCCGACGAGGAAGACCGGATAGGTGGTCATCGGCCCGTCCCATCCGATCCGTTGTACATACTCGCTTTGGCTTTTGCTCACGTTCTTCTCCCCTATCACAACGCGACTTCGACGCTGCGCACATCGACACCGTTTTGGCCCACGTTGGTGACCACTCGGGATTCCTCAGTCTCCACGACAAGGGTGTACATCCCTGGACCTCGAGCAGAGAGAGTCACTTTGCGGACCGTATGGCCCGCAAGCGCCGAAAACATCCGGTTGGCCGCCTCAAATTGTGAGTCGAGCTCACGACCTTTAGCCGTCTTACGGAAGAGTTTGGTCGCCTCCATCTCTGCATGGGCGCCGTGCAAGGCGCGGATGCGCCCGCTGCTGAGTCCGAGTTCGAGCATGTTCGCGCACGCCTCGTCCAACTCATCAGAGAGCGCCCCGGCTGACGCTTCGTCGCGCAGGCGGTGGTACGCTTCTTTGATCGCCGGATTCTCTACACGCTCGGCAAAGGCCGCCGCCTCGTCAACTATCAACGCCTGTTGACCTTCACTTAACTCCAGTGCCATCTCACTCGCCCCTCATTTCCGCTCGTTCCCCAAGGATCGCCTCAACCTCATGCTCAAAACCACCCGTCTCGATCGGGCAGTGCATGCCGCACTCCTTCGGTGCGCCGTTCTCCCACCACCACCGGCCACTGCGGGCATCTTGGCCGGGCTCAACCGGACGCGTGCACGGCGCACACCCAATGCTGGTGAACCCCTTGTCGTAGAGCGCATGGTACGGCACGTCATTGTCCCGGATGTACTCCCAGACCGCGTCGTCGCTCCAGTCCGCCAGAGGACTCACCTTCACCAGCCCACCGTGATCGTGATCGATATCCACCTTGCGAATGTTACCGCGGGTGGCCCACTGACCGCGCCTCAACCCCGTCGCCCAACCATCGAGCTCCTCCAAGATCCCCGTCAACGGGAGCACTTTGCGCACGTGACAGCAGAGGAGCCGCATCTCGACACTCTTGTAAAAAAGGTTGACGCCGTTGCGTGAGACCATCTTTTGTGTCATGCGCGAATCAGGCACGACCACTTCGATTGGAATACCGTACTCATCACGGACCCTGTCAATCAGTTCGTACGTCTCTTGGGGCAGGCGTCCGGTGTCGACGGTTACCACGCGCACCTGGTCGTTGATCCGCCACGCCATGTCGATGAGGACTACGGCCTCAGCCTGAAAGCTGGAGACCAGAGCGAACCGCTCCGGCCCAAAGCGCTCAAACGCCCATTCGAGGACGTCCTCTGGCTCCTTGTCTTCGAAAAAGACCGAGAGCTCACCCGCTTCGTAGTCATCCATAAGCAATTCACGCTCGGCTTCCCCCTGCCGAGACACCTCTGGTTGCGCCATCAGCCTACGCTCCTTTCGGAGAGCGCGCCTTCCATGACAGCGACGATCTCCTCGTCACTCTTGGCGGCGCAAAACTGCTGAAGCGTCTCCTCAGAACGCCGCTCACTCAGGTAAAGTGAGAGGAGCCGCTCCACGTAAAGCTCCAAGTCATCGGTAGCGACCCGGCGCAAAATCGGTTTGCCGATCGCAGCCTCTTTGCCCATACCGCCCCGAAGGAAAATGTCATACGCCTGAATCTTGCCATCGTCAGTGCGCTTGGTGGTCCCTTGAAAACCGATGTCTCCGATGAAATGCTGACCGCAGGCATGGGGGCAGCCGTCGAGATGAAAGCGCAAGTCGGCGATGGCCTCGCCAAATCGCGCCTCCAAGTGATCAATGAGGCGGACGAGGCGCGGCTTGGTCTCGCCCACGGCAAAGTTGCAGTAGGGATTGCCGGTGCAGCCGATGCTGTGACCGCGCACGGGGTTGACGTCAAGCGAGAAGCCGAGCGCAGCCATCCGGGCGATTACCTGCTCCACGTCGGCCGTGGCAATTCCGGTGAGGATGAAGTTTTGCTCGCGGGTGATGCGAAAATCGTTGCCGTACTCCGCGAGAATCTCCGCTACCGCCATCATTTGCTCACCGGTGATGAGTCCGGGGAAGACGGGGAAGCCGATGTAGTGCAGTCCTTGTTGCTTTTGGGCGTGCACTCCCATGTGATCGGTGCGTCCGATCGGCGTTGGCGCCTCCTTGAGAGGGGTGAGCGCACGTCCCAGGTGTGATTCGAGGCGCTCGCGCACACCGTCGGGACCGTGATCGTCGACCATAAACTTAAACCGAGCCTTACCGCGGGATCGGCGGTAGGTCAGATCGTTACTCCAAATGTCGAGGAGGCCCTGAAGCACCTCCCGCGCCTCTTCGGGTCGGACAAAGACGCCAAAGGACTGAGCGATGCGCGGCGCTGTAGAGAGTCCACCGCCGACTGTGATGGCAAAGCCGACCTCCCCGTCCTGTACCGTACCGATCAAGCCGATATCGTGAATCTCCGGTACATTGCAGTGGTGTGGGCAGGCCGCTAGGGTCCACTTGTGCTTGCGCGGGAGATCGCTGTACTCCCGATTGCCGTAGAAGAAAGCGGCCAATTCGTCGATCACGGGGCGGGTGTCAAAGAGTTCATGAGGATCGATTCCGGCTACGGGGCAGCTCGTGATGTTACGCAGGATATCTCCGCACGCCCCGGCTGTCGTGAGCTCCGCCTCTTTCATGATCTGGAAGATCTCCGGCAAGTTGGGGAGTTCGATGTTGTGCAGTTGAATGCACTGTCTGGTGGTGAGCTCGCCTTTATTTTGACCGAATTCGACCGAGAGGCGACCAATCACGCGCAGCTGCTCAGCCGTCAGGACGCCCCCGGGGATCTTCACTCGCATCATAAAGTGCCCGATCTTGGGCTTGTCGTGGTAGAGTCCCCACCACTGTAGGCGCAGGATGTCGTTTTCATCAATGGCCTCGTAAGGCGTCTCGGCCAATCGGGGTAGCTCGTCGATCAGGTCGAACGGTTGCTTCTCGTGCTTGATCCGTTCGACCGAGTTTCGGGAGCGTACCTCTTCCCACGTCAACGGCTTCTCTCGTCGCACCGCTCTCGTTCGCTCTCGTTTGGCCATCATTAAGCTCCTTCCCTTGCTCGTACGAGTTCCAACACGTCAGCCACACACACTTCCACTGAGCGAGCATCGGTTTCGACAACCAGATCCGGAGAATTCGGCGCTTCGTAGGGCGCCGAGACACCGGTGAACTCCTTGATCTCACCGCGGCGGGCTCGCTGATACATTCCCTTGGGGTCCCGCTTGGCGCACGTCTCGATGTCAGCTTTCACGTGGATCTCGACAAATCGAGCCGCGCCAACTCGTTCACGGGCAAACTGCCGCATCGCCGCGGTCGGTGATATAAACGAGACGAGCGTGATCAACCCTGCGTCGGCGAAGAGCGCTGCAACCTCTGCGATCCGGCGAATATTCTCGTCCCGGTCCGCTCCGCTAAATCCCAGATCACTTGAGAGACCGTGACGGATGTTGTCGCCGTCCAACCGATAAGTCGCCCGGCCGGCCGCGTTCAGATGGCGCTCGACGGCGGCCGAAATCGTCGACTTTCCGGAACCGGAGAGCCCAGTGAACCAAAGGACAAGACCTTCGTGGCCAAGGACTCTACAGCGGTCCTCGTACGTAACCAGCCCCTGATGCCACACCACACTCTCCTGGTAGGGTTCAAGGATGATACCGCCACCTGCGATCTCGTAGTCATCGACGATCACAAAACGAGACGTGTGCTCATTTGTGTCGACGGTATCGAAGGCGACCGGGGCACTGAGCCGCAGCACACACTCTGCGACTTCGTGGCGGTCGACCCGCTCGCGCTTGGAGTCGCGCGTAAGGTTGGAGGCGTCGAGCACTTCGCGAACCTCGGCAAGCCGAGCGGCAACTTTGGCCGCTCCGAGCTTTAGGTGGTACACCTTGCCTATCTGCAACGGCTTTTTGCCTAGCCAAAAGAGATTCACCCGCAACGCCGAGGCGACCGCGGGCGGCTCTTCATCGACCCGCGATGCGATCTCGCCGCGGGTGATATAGATTTGCTCCGAGAGTGTAAAACCCGTCGCCCACCCAGTTACTGCCTCTGTCGGCGGTTGGGGTGCGTTAAACGCTTCGATCGACTTCACTTGACTCTGCTTGCCCGAGGGCGAGAAGCGAATCGTGTCGCCTACTCTGAGGCGGCCACTCTCCACCGTTCCCGCGACAATCCTTCGTTGATCGCCGTCATTCGTGAAGCGGTAGACCCCTTGGACCGGCATCCGCAATGGCTTGTCGATCGGTAAAGGTGGATTCATGAAGTCGTCCAGGACCTCAAGGAGGGGAGCTCCGCTGTACCATGGCATGGAGGAGGAACGGATCGCTATATTGTCGCCGGCCATACCGCTGACAGGCACAAACGAGGATGCCTCCACGTTGATGGAGTGGAGAAACGTCCGATACTCCTCCACGACCCGATCAAAGACACCCTGATCGTAGCCGACAAGATCCATCTTGTTGATCAGGACGGAGATCTGTGAGATGCCGAGCATGGAGAGGAGCGTACCATGCCGCTTCGAATTCTCCTGAACGCCCTCCGTCGCGTCAATGACGAGGAGTGCCGCCTCGGCACGAGCGGCGCCGGTCACCATGTTCTTGAGGAACTCGATATGGCCCGGAGCGTCGATGATGATGTACCTGCGTTTGGAGCTTTTAAAGAAACACCGCGCGGCGTCGATGGTGATCCCTTGATCCTGCTCATCTTTGAGCGCATCCAACAAAAAGGCGTACTCAAAAGGCCTACTGTTGCGTCGGCACCTCTCACGCACCTGCTCCAATTTTCCCTCAGGCAGGGCATCGGTGTCGGCGAGGAGTCGGCCAATGATCGTGCTCTTGCCGTGGTCGACGTGACCCACGATCACGATGTTCATATCTTCCGGAACGGAGTGCGACTCGTTACATGTACCCTTCTCTGCGAAGCGCTTCAAGTCCACCGCCATCTTCTTTGTCCTGCTCCCTTCCAGATCGCTCGGCGACATTTGCAAACTTCCCCGTCGCCAACTCTGCGATGATCTCCTTCACGTTGCGAGCAGTCGACTCCACGGGTTTGGTACACGGAGCGCACCCAAGCGAGCGGTAGCGCGTCCCGGTGCCTTGGTCAAAGTAGAGGGAGACCACGGGAATCTTCTCCCGGTCGATGTACTCCCAAATGTTCAACTCCGTCCAGTCGAGTAAGGGGTGAATCCGCACATGTGTCCCCGGTGCGAAGTCGGTTTTGTACTGGTTCCAAAACTCAGGGGGCTGATCGCCGAAATCCCACTCGCTGTTGGCGCCGCGGGCCGAGAAGTAACGCTCCTTAGAGCGAGTCCCTTCTTCGTCTGAGCGGACCCCGACAATCACTCCGGTGTACGCCTCCGTATTGGCGTCGGGCTCGTACTCGCCCATCTCGTGGTTGAGTCGAAAGCGGGGCCACTCGCCGTTGAGCGTGTTGATCAACGCTTGTGTCTTAAGCGCTTTGCAGCACTCGAGGCGCGTTGCGTTGCCTTCGGGGAAGGTCTGCTTGGCCTCGAGCGCAGCCTGGTTTTGGCCGTAGATCATATCGAGGCGCCACTCGCGGGCCAAGCGGTCACGGTACTCGATCATTTCGGGGATCTTGTAACTGGTGTCGACGTGAATGAGCGGGAAAGGAACGTGCCCAAAGAAGGCTTTGCGAGCCAGCCACAGCAAGACGGTGCTATCCTTGCCGATGGACCAGAGCATGCCCAATTGGCGAAAGCCGCTGTAGGCCTCGCGCAGGATGTGAATACTGCGATTCTCGAGTCGTTGGAGATAATCCATTCACACCACCAATTCCGAGTAAAACGCGCGTTTTAGTCCGATTTCGTGGTCCGATTTTACCTAATTGTGTTGGCGGTGTCAAACACAACGTTACGACAATCTTCGACATCACATTCGGTGTTTATTTTTGAATTTTTAGGAGGTGACCCACAGGTTCCGTCAAAGAGTAAGGCCATGCATTATGATTAAGATCCAACTAAAAGACCCAACGATGACACACGCGATAGGGGTGTGACAGCATTGGAGAAAAAGACCAGTACCGCTGTCTTGTTGTCGTTCCTTTTCTGCGGTCTCGGCCATATTTACAGTGGTGAGAAAGGCAAAGGAATTACGTTGGTCATTGCCTACATCATTTCACTCTTGCTAATGAGCGGAGCCGTCGGGTTTATGACCACGCCAATCTTGTGGTTGTGGGGGATGTACGACGCCTACAAGTCGGTGGAGCGCACCAACCACCAACGCGCTTTGTCGACCACAGAGCATGTTTAGGGGTCGCTGCCGATGATCGTCATCGGTCACCGCGGTGCCGCCGGTCTCAAACCGGAGAATACATTACTCGGATTTGAGGAAGCGATCCGTCTCGGAGTCGACATGCTTGAGTGCGATATCCGCGCCACCGCCGACGGGCATCTCGTGTTGATGCACGACGCCACAGTCGATCGCACGACCAACGGAAGCGGCCCCGTCTCTTCGCTCTCCTTGAGCGAAATCCGCTCTCTCGACGCCGGCAACGGGGAGCGTGTCCCACTCCTAGACGAGATGTTGGCACTGATCGCCGGTCGCCAAATCCCCGCGCTCTTGGAGATCAAAGCGCCCGAAGCCGTCGACGGGACGTTGGCTGCCGTGTGCGCTCACAACCTTCTCGAACTCGTCATCGTTACCGGTAGCATCATCACAGTCTCGCAAGCTAAGCAGCTCGAGCCCCGTCTCTCAGTCGGACTGCCCTTCCACACTCCTGCGGACTCGGACTTACACAGCGCTGCACGTCTAGGTGCTCAGGGTGTGGGGATTCACTACACCGCGCTGACGCGAGAGCACCTACGCCTCTGCCGCGAGCTTGGACTCTTTGTGCGCGCGTGGAATCCAATTACCGAGGAGGCGATCCGTTCTACGATGGCGTTACAGCCAGACGGTATCACCACCGATCGTCCCGACATCGCCATCGCTTTGCGCGACCATCGCTAGACACCTCCCAAAGCGAGCCAGGACACTCCGCAGGAGCGTGCTCCCCTTCGATGAATTCCAACGCGATACAACCGTGCATCTCTTGACCCACTCCATGCTCATTTTGAGGTGACCTTTAATGTCTGAGCTCGTCTGTTTCACCTTGCCGTACGCCCGTTACCCCTTTGAACGCGCGCTCGAAGGTGTCGCCGGGGCCGGCTACCGCTTCGTCGGATTTGGCCTGCGCCATGCCGGCGTCGGTGTACCCCAAGAGCACACGCCGTCCGAAGCTTCCCGAGTCGCGCGTATGTGCGAAGCGTATCGACTCCAGCCCTCTGTCCTTTACGGAGTCCAAGTGATGAACCTCGAGGTCGAAGAGATGCAACGCCGCATTGACTTCGCCGCGGACGTCGGCGCTAAAATGGTCGTCTGGCTCGGACCCTTTGGCTACCGGGTGTTTGGGTACACCCAGGCCCCCGAAGAGCCAAAGCCCGCCGCCGAACAAAAACGTGAGCACCAAATCTTCCTAGAGCGAGTGAAGCCGGTCGCCGAGCACGCGGCAACCCGAGGCATCACCATCACATTTAAGCCGCACACAGGGAACACCGCAACGGCGCGCGTGCTCGCCAAGACCCTCGCCGATGTGGGTCATCCGAGTGTGCGGGGATGTTACGATCCAGGCAACGTCCGCTTTTACGAGGGGATCTCGCCCGAAGAGGATCTCGAGTATATCGCAGACGAGATTCACTGCTTGATCGCCAAGGACCACAAGGGCGCTCGAGCCGAAGTGAACTTCCCGATCCCGTGTGAGGGTGATATTGATTGGGTGCGCATCTTTCGGGTGCTTAAGCAGAGAGGCTTCGACGGCCCTGTCGTGATTGAACGACTTGATGGCACCGATCGTGAACCGGCGTCAGCGCAGGAGTTGGACCGTCGCATTCTCGTGGCCCGCGAGAACATTGAGCGAGCCATGGCGCAAGCGTAACGGCGAGACCATGGCTCGCATAGAGGTTTTCTGATATTGTTTTGAGGGGAGGGATGCGACCGTGCATCGAATGGCGAACCCGTTTCTCATTGGAGTCCTCATAGCGCTGGTTGGGGCGTTTGGAGCCGCTGTGCGCCCTGTTTCAGCGCAAAGCGCCGCGGCAACGACCGTCAATGTGGCCGTGTGGGGACAGTTCGTCGAAGAGGCCGGCCCCCAACCCAATTTACAACGGCTACTTCAGGAGTTTGACCACCCCAACATCGACATCAATTTGATGGTCGTCCCCGGGCGCGCCTCCGAGTACGCAGAGAAAGTCCTTGTCATGCTCGCAACCCTTGGAGACGAGGCGCCGGATCTCTTTATTATGGAGCCGGAGGACGCGAACAGTGTTTACTTGACCAACTCTGCCCTCCCGCTCGACGGCTTTTTAGCGCAGGAGCGTGACTTCGCGCAAGAGCTCCTCTTTTTCGATCGGTACAACGGGAAGACCGTCGGCATCCCCGGATCCGTTTACGTCAAGCCCATGGCGTACCACGCCGCCGCGCTCAACGCGGCCGGCCTCGAAGACCCCAACGCTCTCTTCGATGCGGGTCGGTGGGATCAGGAGACCTTCGCCCTTTACGCGACGAAAGTGACCGAACGTGAAGGCGAAGGGCATCTCGTCCAGATCGGTCTCCTGGGTACGGCGAGTTCCGCGTTCAACGAATGGCCGTTTATTTGGAACTTCGGCGGCAACGTGATGTCGGTCGACAGCAATCAGACGGCGATCAACTCGCTCGAAACGGTGACGGCGTACGAGTGGATGGCCGACCAAGTCGTAAGAGACGCGATCGTCATTGCTGATCTGGAGGCGCCCGGTACGTACGAGCGGCGCGAGAGCGGGGACGTCGTCTTTGACCAGGGCACGCCTACCGCCTTTCACATCGGTCTCTTCCCGTATCTGCCCGACTACGTCCCATACCCGTCAGGGCCGGCTGGACGGCATACCATGGCCTCGTTCCAGCCATGGATGATTAACGCTGCGTCTCCACGAACAGACGCAGCCTGGGAAGTCCTCAAGTTTATTGTTCCACACCAAGCCGAGTACCAGATGACACAACTCGGGAACATACCCAATCAACGAAGCCTCGTGAGGCCTCATATCGATCTCCAGATGAGCTACGGGCAGTTTCGCACCGCGGTGGAAGCCGTCTGGAATGAGACCATGAACACATTCACGCCCCTGCCTCGCTACCCCAAGCCCGAGATTCGCCGCACGTTGACACAGGTGAGCCTCAACATCTTGGCTGGCCGGATCGGTGCCGGCGAAGCATTGGCGGAGGCTTCTCGCCAAATCAACGCGATCCTCGCCGAAGAGTAGACCCTGCCTCCACGTCATCGTCTACCGCACTCACCCGAAGTGACGCTCACTCTGATTGATTTGCGCGAGCTCCTCCTTACGACGCACGATCCGACTCTCGTGAGTGGGAATCTGACGACGCGCCTCGTACGCGGCCAGAACGGGCGCCCAGACGACATGTCGCTCAGAGGCGTCCGCACGGAAACGCTCCAACTCTTCACGCATCTTCCCAAACGCGGCAGAAGCGTCATCGTCCGGCGCCCCCTCGTACCCGATGCTCACCAGGTCCCGAGTCAGCTCCACGTGACGCAACCCATCTCGCAAGAAAGCAATCCGCTCGTGGACGATGTCCTCGTCGTCCTGTGCCAACGCCTCCGCCCTGTCAAGAATCGAGCGCGCGTCATGGATAACGTCGTCGGTGTACAGGTATTGCAAAGCGGGGTAACTCCCCGTGATAGGATGGAGGGGCACGCCGTACGCTTCGGCAATCTCCTCATACCGCCCTCGCCTCTCCTGGGTGACGACGCCGCCCGCGGCGGCGGGGACGGCGGCTTCCTCCGAGAAACGCTCCCAGTACGAGATGTACTCGACGATCGCGGGCGCCGCACGGCCAAAGGCGGACGCATACTCCCGGATTACGTCGTCGATGGAGAGTTCCGGGCGTTCAGCTAATCGTGCAATGAGGTAATAGAGCACGCCTTGCGTCGCCCAGTGTCCGTGCAGAGTGTCAAAGTCAAACCCAATCATGCCGTTCTCCTGAGCAAACTGAAAGAACTCCCCTTGTGAGTGCAGGGGAAGGTGGGGAGCGATACCGCCGGAGTACCACCAGTTGGGACGGAGGAGCAGCTTGGCTCCGGCAGCCGACCATGCCTGCCAACGCTCCTGGGCCCAGTAGGTGTGCACAAAACCTAACACAATGCCGTCTTGTAGTCGCACTTCCGGGGGCAGGTCCCGATAGGCACTGTACGCATACGCGGAGAGTGTCGCCCGCGGATTGATCGCCCGCATCTTTGCAAGGAGTCGATTCCAAAAGCGCACGTACCGTGCGGCCAGTTTCGCCTTGCCCGCCCAAATCTCCTCAGGCGGCTGGTCTGTGGGAACATCCATCGCCCGACACGCATCGCACGTGCAAAAGCCAGTCCCGTCGTTGGGAGAGACATTCCAGTTATCCGGCGTACCGGCTGCCTGCCACTCCCGGAGGATGACGTCATCGATCGACGGATTGGCAATGTTGAGCTTGACCCGGTCTCCCCGTACTTGCTCTTTTCCTGGCGGGGGCACCGCGAAAAGCTTTGGATGCTCCACATGGTACGCGTCCCACCAATGCATAAACGCGTGCCCAAACGAGTATTGACTGCGACTCCCCATCTGGTGGACCCGTAGCCACCGTGTCCCTTCCTTGGGAGCCAATGCCGAGACGCGCAAGTTACGCTTCTCGAGGCCAGGGCGCGCTGTCACATCGATTGAGGGCAGGGAGATGGTCGAGTGCTTTGGGACGTAAGTGCCGGTCTCTCCCGGCCATAGCCAGCGCACTCCCAAGCATCGATCGAGAAAGTGGACAACGGCCCAAAGCGTAGCATCGGGCGTGAGGGCGCTACCGACAAGGGCGAGTGAATTCTCCCGAGCCACGACTCGAAACGTCTCTGGTGGCAAACTCTCGGGGTCGATTCCGAGTGCGCGCGTCAGACGGGTCGGACCCACGGAGATGCGTACAACCTCTTTGGGGAGATCGGCGAATTGGAGCGGCGAGACGAGATCAAGCGTCGCCCCACTCGCCCGTCGTACCGCCTCCTGCAACTCCTCGATTGCATCGTCCAAAGGCGCATTGAGCCCCGCTGCCACTTCGCGCACGATCACGCTGGTCGGTTGCCCGTCTTTCACCAAAAAGAGTCCCGACATCTCCGAGCCTCCTCGTATACTCGCCTTAGATCAAACGATCAATGCGCACTGGTTTCCCCGTGCGGGCCGACTCGTTGGCTGCCACCGAAACCAAAAGCGTCTGCAGCGCATCGTCGTACGGAGAGAGGATGCCCGCAGGATCACCTGTACGAACTGCCTCCACAAACGCTTCGTGCAGCGTCGGCCCATCGACAGTCTCAAGAGGCCCTTGTGGCGTCATGGGCGCCTTGCCGGTGCGATACTCAACCCGATTCTCTCCGGCGAAGAGTGTGACGACGTTGGCTTCACCATACTTGGCGGAGGAGCCCCAAGTCGCTAGAGTCGATCCAACGGCGCCATCGGCGAACTTAAGTGCCACGGCCGACGAGTCGTTGGCCGTTCCGGCGCGCTCGACCAAGCTGCGCGTCTGGTACGAGAAGACCTCTTCGACGTCTCCCATCCAATAGCGCATGAGATCAAACGTATGCGTCACCTGCTCAATCAATTGGCCCCCGATGCGAGGATTCTCCGCAACTTCGGGCCGCCGGCGAGCGGAGCCACTCCAGTACCTGCCCTCAGTGAGCCCGATCTGCCGCCCCTCACTCCAGCGGCGAATCGCCCGCGCCTCCGCCCCGTAGCGCAATTGATAGCCGATACAGGCCATAAGGCCCGAGGCTCTCAACCGCTCCGAGATGCGCGCTGCAATCTCGACCTCGACGGCGACCGGCTTCTCAAGCAGAAACGGCACGCCTGCGTCAATGCAGACGTCTTCGATGACGCCTCGAACAAACGCCGGCGCCACGATGCACGCTGCGTCGATCTGCTCATTCTCGAGCATGGCGGCTGCATCCTGATAGGCCGGGACGCCCAGCGTGTTCCCGACCTCCAGTGCCTTCTGGTCATCCACGTCGCAGACGGCCGCGATCCGAGCATTCGCCGTTCCACCAAACCCAGCGATGTGGACGCGACTGCGCACCCCGCATCCTATCAACCCGATTCGAATCTCGTCTTTCACGCGCTTGTCCCCTCTTTGGGTCGTTCTTGGCCCAATTCCGGCCAATGCTGGGTCACCCGCTCCCAGCCGGCCTTCTCGTCGTCCGAACGAAAACTGGGCCGAAAACCGAGGTTGAAGTACGTCCGAATTGCCGCCGGTCGTTCCTCATCGGTATGTAGCGCTGCGTCGCTGTAGCCGTGCTCCCGGAAGAAGTGCAGCACGGCCAGGCTCACCTCTTTGCCCAATCGCTTGCCCCTGTGGTCGGGATGTACGGCCACCATGTGCAGCACCCCGGTCTGGGGCCCGTATTTGTCCGGGAGAGACCAGGCACATGCCGAAGCGACGGGACGCCCCTCTATCTCAATAAAATAAAGCCCTTGGGGATCGAACTGCGGTTGCCCGGCCATATCCGTACGCCACTTCTTCAACGTCCACCCCGTTCCGATCTCGCCTTCCATCAGGGCGCACCAGGCCTCTTCGTCCCCATCGACATACGTGCGGAGGGTGTACCCTTCGGGCAGATTTAATTGCGGAAGAGCCTCCAAGTCTGGACGAACCATCAAAAATCGTGCCGGCACCGCCGTCACCTCCCTGGAGGCTCTCCGTAAACGGGAAAGAGCCGCCTTTCATACCCCGTCACTTCGTTCAGGGGGAGTGCAACAGGTTGGCTACCCAGTCGGGCAGACTCCCGCACCGCGATCAAGAGTTCCATATCCTTGCGACCTTCATGACCGTCGTACTCCGGTTGGATCCCTTCGGTTCGCGAGCGATAGACGCTCACCAGTTGGTCGATTCGGGCTACGTCGTCAGGGCCTTTCGTCTTGTAGCGCAGAAATGGATTCTCCCACACGACATCTGAGAGCGGTCGATCCCCATCGTAGAGGCGCACGGAGGTGAGTACACGACTCTCGCCCTCCCCGTCATACTCGGTCACGATCCGGTAGCGCCGTTGGGGCTCGTTCATCAGCACGACCTCGGTGAGGGACATCCATCCTTCGGTCGCCTGTAGATCCCATCCACGACCCGATGGGCTGGCCATGGGAAACTCGTAACTGACCACCGCACCGTCGTCAAACTCGATCATCCCCGCTTCCCAACTCGCGAGGTCGGACTCCGAAAGGTGGGCAGGTGGCTGATCCCCCGGCGGACCAAAGGTGCGGAAGTGGAACGGGTCGACGTATTTGCGCCGCTTCGGTGCCTTCATCAGGCGTGCCATCCCGATCGCCCGAACCGGATTGGAGGTGATGAGGTTTCGGACAGCACTCATGCCGTGGTAGGAACCAGCTGAGTAGTGCATGTGCATCACTCGCACGTCCCCAAGCATTCCGGAGTCTACAATCATTCTCTTAAAGCGCTCTTCGGGATGCCGCCACACGTTCTCCGCCACTTCGATTGCGACGCCCTTCTCCTTGGCCAAATTGATCATCGCATCGGCGTATGGAAGCGCAATCGCTATGGGCGTCTCACAGATGACATGGGCGCCGTACTCCATCGCTTTGTAGGCGACCGTGTGGTGATACTCGGGTGGAACGGTGATCAGCACAACGTCGGGACGCTCCTGCTCGAGCATCTCATCGAGGATTGTATATCCCGGAACCCCCAGACGCCCACCAACCTCATCGGCTCGTCCCGGCATCACGTCGCAAACGGCCGAGAGGCGGTAAAGATCCTTCAAGGTCTGAATCGTCTCGAGATGACTTGCCGCCCGCCCCCCCGTGCCGACGACAGCGATGTTGAGGACGTCCGCAGGCGACTCGGGCAGCCTCACAGCGCATACCCCGCTTCCCGCGCGATCCGCTCCAGATTCTCGCGGGCCCGCCGCATCCGTGCATCAATCTCGTCGGCGGTGAGGTCAGCGGCTTTGTCGCTGCCGTCGACCCGCTCGACCGTCACCATTCCATCAAAGCCAATCGCATGCAGGTGTCTAAAGATCGCGGGAAAATCCACGTCGCCCTCACCAGGAATCGGAAAATCTCCTACCGCGCGCGGTCCACGATGGTCTTTTGCGCAGATCAGAGGCATATCACCCTCGATGAGCTTCACGTCCTCCGCCGGATCGATCCCCTCGTAGAAACGGACGTTCCCGGGATCGTAAAACGCCTTGACGGCCGGGCTCCCGATCTCCGACAAGGTCTTGAGCAAAATCTCTGCCGTCGCCGTATCGCCCGTGTGGGGCTTGAGGACGATCGTCACACCCTGGCGGTGCGCGTGCTCACCGAGTATCCGCATCGCCCGCACAAACGACTCGTGGGGCGCAGCCATCTCCTCTTCGGTGAGCGGTACGTCCGGAAACGACTTGTAACCCCAAATACCCGCGCTGGTTATGTACCTGATCCCGACACCGGCTGCCGCGTCGATCTCCCGCTTGTAAACGTCGATTTGATCGGTCTGGGTTGCGTCCTTGACGCCCGCTCGACCAAAGATAGACGCCGGAGTCAAACCGTAGCGGGCACACAGGTCTGCAACCTGCTTCCACTCGGCCGCCGGGGCATCCAAGGGCGGCACAAGCTCCCCGGAATGCTTAAGTCCGAAGCCGACGTGCGTATACCCAGCCTTGGCAATCCCCTCCAGCGCCCGCTCAAACGACAGATGGCTGTAGGGCAAGGTGATACCCACGATCTTCAACACTATCTCTCCTCTAGGAGTCGGAGTTTGAATACTCTTCCATTTATACATGGAGCACGACAGCTTCACCTTCCACGGAGACATGGAATTGTTCGACGGAGACCTCTTCCACCGAGACGTCGTAGGTCTTCACTCTCATCCCAGGCTGGATCACCATCTTCCCTGTCTTGACGTCAAACTCCCAGCCGTGCCAGGGACAACGGAGCACCTCTCCCACCCGTTCGTACCGCAACTCCTGCGGGTTCTCACCCAACATGAGACCGGTGAGCCTCCCTCTGCACAGCTCAGCGCCCTTGTGCGGACAAAGGTTGCGCAGGGCGTAATACGTCCCACCGATGTTGAACACACCGATCGACCGACCGGCCACCTCCACAATCTTCCGCTCCCCGGGAGGGAGCTCGTCCGTGCGACAGACCACGTGCTTTTGTCGAGTATGCGTGGCCACTTCATTCACTCCCCGTCACGTTATTTGTTCGATTATGCGGTCTGGGGAGAACGAGGGGATCTGGCAGTCTCGGAGGCCCCTTTCCCTTCGAGCTTCAATCCGTATAGTTCGGCGGCGTTGACTGCCAAGATGCGCTGAAGTTGATCCTTGGGCATCTTGGGGAAAGTGCGCTCAGGGGAGTCGAAATCCCAGTGAGGGTAGTCGCTGGAGAACATCAAGGTGCTTGCTCCATCCATCCAATCAAAGATCGTCAAGATATCCTTGGGGTTCTCCGGCTCCTCCAACGGCTGGGTTGTGAAGCGCACGTGCTCCTTGATATACTCACTGGGTCGCCGCTTAATCCAAGGCGTCTGGTCACGCAGAGCTTTCCAATCCTGATCGAACTTCCACATCATGGCGGGCACCCATGCAGTCCCACCCTCGATCATATTCACCTTGAGATCGGGAAAGCGCTCAAACACCCCTTCCGTCACCATGCTGACGATGTGCGCTTGAAAAATCGACGAGCGGAGCATCCGCATCTCGATGTAGTAGGTGGGGTAACCGGCGGCCGTCGGTGGTGGGTTGATCCCGGAGCCTTCGCCCGTGACGTGAACGGCAAAGGGAATACCGTTGCGACAACACGCTTCGTAGATCGGGTAATAGTAGCGCTGGCCGTAAAGGAAGCGGGCTCCTGCGATGGCGTACGCCTGGACCATGCGCGGATGCTCGCTCCAGCGGTCAATCTCCTGCGCCGCCAGGTGCGGATCTTGCGGTGCGACATAGATGGAACCAAGGAAGCGATCGTCTCTAGACATCCACGTCTCATACGTCCATTCATTGAATGCCCTGGCCGTTGCAGCCGCAAAATCCGGGTCCGGTCCGGCCATCAGCCCGGCGATGTTATCCCCTGTGAGCACGGCGTAGTCGATGTCAAATTCATCTAGAAGTTGCTCTCGCAGTAGATCGTAGTCAGAGCCTGAGGGGCCCTCTTTGGGGAAGGAGTCGTCCCGCCGTCCCCGATAGCCGCCGTTAAGGTACCCAGGGCCACCACCTTGAGAGACGCCAAACTCCTCAAGTCGTTCCCTGTAGACTGACGGAAAGTAGGGGTACAACTCCTTGATCGATTTAAACGTGTGGTGAACATCACAGTCTACAATGTAATACTCAGACTTCTTTGCTCGGCGAGCATTGGGATCGGTTACCGGCCGCGCAGAGGAGCTCACATTCCTCTCTCCCTTTTCAAAGAGTGTGATCGTTCCCGCTTCTTTAACAATCTACGCAATCCCTCTATAGCCCTGCAATAAGACCCATTTCCCGAGGCGCCTAAGAGACGCGAGCGGGAGTCGAGGCGCCGAAGGGATTGAAAAAGCGGGTCGGGAATGCATGCCCATCTATCTTTGGGAGTGATGGACGCATGAACATCCTTTTTGCGTTTGCCGATGACTGGGGGCGCTACGCCAGTGCGTATGCGGCGCACGAAGCCCCCAATTCCGTCAACCATCTCATCTCCACGCCCCACTTTGATCGAGTGGCCGGCGAAGGAGCCCTCTTTACCAACGCGTATGTGCCCGCGCCGAGCTGTACGCCGTGCCGCAGTTCGGTCTTATCAGGACGGTACTTTTGGCAGACCGGGCTGGGAGCGATTCTCCGAGGGGCAGTCTGGGACGAGACGATCCCCTCCTATCCACTGGAACTGGAGCGGGCGGGATACCACATCGGTCACACGTACAAAGTCTGGGGCCCCGGCAAACCCGCGAACGCCCCTCATGGAGGGAGTCGCACCGCGTATAACAAGGCGGGTACGCATTTCAACCGCTTCTCCCATCATGCGACAAACCGGGCTCAAGAGATTGGCATCGATGCTGCAAAACAGGAGCTCCTGGACGAGGTGCTCGCCAACTTCGACGACTTTCTCGCTGCGAGGCCTAAGGGCAAACCCTTTTGCTACTGGTGGGGACCGACCAACACACACCGCACGTGGGAGCAGGGCTCTGGTAAAGCGCTGTGGGGACTGGAGCCTGACGATCTGGGGGGTCGAATGCCGGCGTTTCTGCCTGACGTCCATGAGGTGCGCGAAGACTTCTGCGATTACCTCGGCGAAGCGCTGGCCTTTGACGCCGGTCTCGGGGTCATTTTACAGCGTCTCGAAGAGATGGGTGAATTGGAGAACACCCTCGTCGTCGTGAGTGGAGACCACGGGATCCCGGGGATGCCGCGGGCTAAATGCAACTTGTACGATATCGGCTGTGAAGTCGCCTTAGCGATGCGCTGGCCTGGGCAGGTCGCTGCGGGGCGTGTGGTCGAGGATTTCGTCAACATTATGGATCTTGCGCCCACCTTTTTGGAGGCAGCAGGTGTAGAAGTACCCAAGTCAATGACCGCCCACAGCCTGATGCCGATCCTCACCAGCCGGGAAAGTGGACACATCGAGCAGGATCGCACCTTTGTCGTGACCGGACGGGAACGCCACGTTCACGTCGCCCGTGAGGGTGGCCTCCCTTACCCTCAGCGGGCGATTCGCACCGGAGAGTATCTTTACATTATCAACTTCGAGCCGGACCGTTGGCCCATGGGGGATCCGGGCGGCTTAGATCGCCCCGATACCGAGCCTCCCCCTTACGAACAGCTCAAGTCGGATACGAGGATCGTCTACAAAGACTTGGACGCCAGCCCTACCAAGGCTTGGATGATTTACCATCGAAGCGACGAGGAGGTGAAACCCCTCTTTGATTTGGCCTTTGGTAAGCGGCCCAAAGAAGAGTTGTACGATTTGCGCACCGACCGCCACTACATGGTGAATGTGGCGGATCATGCGGAGTACCAAAACGTGAAGGCCGAGCTCTCAGCCCAGCTCATGGAAGTGCTCACTGGGCAAGACGACCCGCGGGTGTTCGAAACGCCCTGCCGTTTCGAACACGCTCCCTACGCCGGCCCTTTACAAGCGTTTCAAGAGTCTTGATCACAGAGGCCTGCGACAGACAACCGGCGGACCGGCGGACCGGCAAACCTAATGGCAGTGCAGAGTAAGAAGAGAGCGAGAAAGAAGAGTAAAGCCGGAAACACGAAAGAGAACAAGTAGTAACAGAGGCGCCCTTTGGCGGGGCGCCTCTGCTCATCGCTTACTTATTACTTACTCATTGAACGCTACTCGCGTGTAACCGCAATCCTGTCTAGAGGTGAACCAACTTACCACTCTCTGCAGACTCCAAGACGGCCATGCCAATCGCCAGACTTCTCTTGGCGTCCTCGCCGTCGGGGTAAGCCTCGCGCTTGCCGGCGACGCTGTCGACAAACGCTTGAATCTCTTCGCGATACATGTCGTTCACCTTATACTGGTACGGAACCACTTCCCCGCCCTCGCGCACCGCGACCACTTGACGGTGCCCTTCCGGGCACTCCGGCGCCTTGACAAAAGCGGGTGGCGCAAAAAAGAGCACGCCCTTGGGACCCAAGATATCGTGACCCCCGTTGGCCCGCACCCCTTTGGGTAGGCCCCACGACCACGTCAACTGAAGCTCGTCGCCCCGTTCGAACCGAATGACCGCAATCCCTGTATCCACAGCGGTCACATCCTTAAAGGAGCGGCCGGTAGCGTACACCGAGGTCGCTTCGCCAAACATGGTCCGGGCGAAGTCGTAGTTGTGAATGGCGCCGTCGACGAGCGGACCCAGCCCTTTGTGGCGATCGTAGAACCACGCGGGTCCAGGACCGTTACTGCCGCTCACATCCCGCCACACGACGGGCCCGCCGATGGCGCCGTCCGCCAATGCATCCCGCACTGCGCCCCAAAAGTTGTCGTAACGCCGGCACTGCGCAATCATAAGGACGACGCCGGCTTGCCGGGCCGCTTGGATCATCTGGTCCCCTTCTTCAAGCGTCGTCGCCATCGGTTTCTCGCAGAGGACATGCTTCCCGGCTTTCGCAGCGGCCACCGCGGCGTCCGCGTGCAACCAGGTCGGCAGACAAATATCGACGGCGTCAAAGGTGCCCGACGCCACCGCCTCGTCGACCGAAGCGTAGACATTCTCAATACCGTACTCTTTAGCGAGGGCGTTCGCCCTCTCCGTATCGATGTCCACGACAGCGGTAAGTTGGGCGTTCTCGACCTCGGAATACCGCGCCGCATGGTGGGCGCCGATGCCCCCCGCGCCAACCAATCCAATCCGTAAGCTCACCACACTTCTCCTCCTTCAACTCATTGACCACACATCGGACAAACATCCGGCGGACGCCTTTCGTACTCCTCGTCTACGTCACGCTCCCGCGCCTTGGCGCCGCCGGACTCTAAAGGATGCAAACCCGCCTGCGGCTCCGTCTCCCACAGGCGTCGCGCTCAGATCTGCTGCAAATCGCAGTGTACGAGAGGCTGTACGCGGCGTCTCGACGCGCAAGACAAACTCATCGCCTAGCCCTTGGTAGCCAAGCTGGTCTAGACGGGTGAAATCGCAATGGACCGTGCGCTCGTCGTCGACCCTTACGTCCGTTCCCCACTGATACAAAAGCTGCGTGTGGCATTGGACTGAGTCCCGGGCGAGCATCCGATCAAAGCGGTCACGATACCCTCCAAGATACGCCACCCACCGGTCGATCACCTCGGAGTTGCGCGCCGGATCCGTGTGAAGAAGGTTGGGCCAGTGAAGTCCCAGGGTCGGCCCTTCCACTTCACGTGTCTCCGACAGGTCGGGCTCGATCACGTACCAGGGAAGGGTGCCTCCCCGCCCCGTCACCGACGCTCCCCACTCAACGATGAGGAGGCCGGCGTCGATGCCAAACCAGGGCGATTCCATCGTTTGCCCGGTGTGCTTCAGCATGTGCGGGGTCACCGTCGTAACGCTTTGGATGCCGTTCTCACGCATCATCGAGGCAAACCCGCTCGGATCACGAAAGCGGTATTTGTAGGCAGGGGGCACCATTGAGGTCGGGAGAGGTCCCAACTCATTCTGCCGCATGATTTCGGCAAAGAGCTCGAGTCGCGCTCGTACATCGGACTCCGGACGCATGCGATACTCGGAATCGTACCATTCCGCCCGGGTAAAGGCGCCGTCCTGCCAGTACTCGTGTCCGATGCCGTGAAGCGTCAACTCTATGTACTCGGAGTTCTCGCCCATGATGCGAGCCGCTTCCTCGAGCCACGGTCCGACCCACTTGCGATTATCCCATGCTGCGCCCATCCACGTTGCTGTCGGGAGATTGCGCAATATGTTTGTCCGGTCCCATTCACACAGGATGAGGGCGGCCTGGGGACGCACCCCGAGCCGCCTGCCTAACTCAACGATCGCTTCGTAATCTGCGGGTACGTGATCCCGATCGATACCCGTGCGGTAGGGACCGCCCCGCTCACTATCGTTCGCGCCCGACCACCAGCCGACGTCGTCGATCACCACCTGAACGGCGATAGGAATACACGCATTGATCGTCATCTCACGAGCCCTTCTTCATCAGCGCCATTCCACGTCAGCGCCCTCGTCAGTGCCATTCCACGTCAGCGCCCTTCAATTATCCGCGCTCTTCATTTAGCCACACCACGATGTGATCATCCGCGCGTACACCCGCCCCAAATCGACGAGATCCTCAACGAGAGCGAACTCGTCGGCCGCATGCGCACGTGCGCCGCCCGGTCCCAGTATGAGCGCGGGGCTCGGCGAGTGCCTGTTAAAGACGAACCCGTCACAGGCGAAGGGGGCGCCCCTAACCACGACCTCCCGACCTGGGACCTCGCTCATCGCGTCTGATGCGCAAGCGACGATGGGGTGATCGGCGCCAATCGACGTCGGCTCAATGAATCGAGACGTCGGTTCGAGTTTGATCTCGACCCCCTGCAGGTCAGGGTGGCTCTTGACCGACTCCACAAACTGCTGTACGGAGCGGTTCAACGACTCTTCCGTCTCACCCAACATGCAGTGCACATTGAAGTCGAGCGTACACTCCCGCGGCACACCGTACCCTTCGGCATGTACGCCCTGAATGTCGATGGGAGCCGGATTGCCGCCGGCGTAGATTGGCGGTAACGGCGCCGACTGACGCGTGGCCGCAAACTCCTCAAAAGCGCGAATCACACGAGAGATTGCCAAGACCGGATTGGCCAGTCCCTCGCCACCAAAGCGCATCCCGTCCTGTCCACGGACCGTGATCCGAAAGAGGCGGACGCCAAGGTGTGCCGGGCAGATCACCATGTGACTCGGCTCGGGGATCACAAAGGCGTCAGCGTTGTACCCACGCAGGCGGGCAGCTAGTGTTCCATTGGAGCCGCCCCACTCCTCGTCGACTACACTCTCAACGATGACGTCTCCGCGCTGCGGAAGTCCCAGGTCCCGCACGGCCCTCACTGCAAAGAGGGACGAGACCATGGCCGCTTTCATGTCATACGAACCCCGGCCGTAGAGTCGCTCGCCTTTGACTTCACCTGAGAACGGTTCAGACTCTTCCCACGGCAACGGATCACGGGCCGCCGTATCCATGTGGCTCGAGAATCCAAGCGACCGACCGCCGCCGCTGCCCGGGAACCGTCCAACAACGTTGGGTCTATTGGCGTACTCGCGCCCCGGCCAGTAGACCGGATGCTCCTCCAGTCCTTCTACATCGTGCAGGTAAAAGAGGTCGGTTTCGGCCCCGTGCTGCTCAAGGAGCTTCTTGAAGTATAGCTGCCCTTCGAGCTCCTCGCCGACAGGCGGTCGATTCTCCGTCGGAATCTGAATCAGATCGCCCATGACGCGCAGCAACTCGTCCCGGTGTGAGTCGACCCACGCGTCAATAGCCGCAGCGGTCTGCGATTGGTCTCCGCGTTGCGGCACGGCCGAACTCACGCTCCAACCCTCTCACTCGAACGGTCCAGCGGAAGCTTCACCGGTCGGCCGGTGGCAATGGATTCGTCAATTGCGAAGCAGACATCCATGCTCTTGGCAGCATCGGCTAAGTTGCAGTGCGACTCCTTATTCTCCAGGATGCACTCAACAAAGTGGTTGATCTGGCCCTTGAACGGGTGATGTGTCACGTCACCGCTGTCAGGCAGGATCGTCGGAATCTCGGCGTAATCCGTCTGCCCCGGCAGCTTGGACTTACTAAAGAGCTTGTTGTTGCGCAACGTGCCTTGGTCACCCATGAGTTGAATGTTGAAGATGTAAGGCGTTTGGCACTCCAGCGACGACGAGACTTTGCCGATCGCACCGTTTTCGAACTTGAGAGCAGCTACGATATTAGGATCAAATTCGTAGTCGGAGCCCTCCCACTTGGGCGCGGAGTATCCACTCACTTCGACAATCTCACCGGAGAACCACCGGAGCGCATCGACAGCGTGAACACCCGCAGAGAGCAAGCTGCTCCCGCCGGCCTTCTTGGTCTTGGCCCAGTGATACTGTTTGTAGTGCGGCCCTACCCAGTGCCAATAGTCAGACTCGGAGTAAAAGACATTGCCGAGCGCACCGTCCGCCAACAAAGCCTTGATCGTTTCAAAGAGTGGATTCCACCGTAGCACGAAGCTGACGACGCTCTTGACGCCCGCTTTGGCGACGGCCTCTTCCATGGCCCATACATCCTCACGGGTGAGGGCGACAGGCTTCTCAATGACAACATGCTTGCCGGCCTGGGCACACTTGATGACCTGTTCGGCGTGAACATCCGGTGGCGAACAGATGGAGACGACCTTAATCTCGTCATCTTCGATGAGTTGGTCGACCGTGTCGTAAACCTTGCCGTCGAAGCCCCATTCAGCAGCTTTAGCCTCGGCGCCTTCACGGGTGCGACTGGCGATCCCCTTCACTTCGATGTGCGGATTCTCCTGATAGGCAGCTACGTGCTCGCCAGCAACCCAACCAGTTCCAACGATACCGGCCTTCATATTAGTGACTCGCTCCTTTGTGAAGTGTAGGTGTCGATTTGTTGCAATTTCCCCCAATACACTTGTTTGTCACTTTTCTCCTACGGACCAGTTCTTCCTTGTCTTTCTAAAAGCTTTTGGGTATTTACCGGGACTGGTCGAAACATGGAGGCGAAAATCGCTGCTTCGAGGCTTCGAGGTTTCGGGGTTCGGAGATTCCGGAATTCCGGGGTTCGGAGATTCCAGGGTTCGGAGATTCCGGGGTTCCGAGATTCCGGGGTTCCGAGACTCCGAGGTTCCGAGACTCCCAGGTTTCCAGACTCCGGGGTTCCGAGACTCCCAGGTTTCCAGACTCCGAGGTTCCGTCTGGTCACTAGGTAAAGACTTTGAACTCACAGTTGAACCAGTATCCACGCTCTCAGTGCTTTTGGGTCTATTAGAAGATTCCTCGTTCATGAGCAATGACTCCCTGCATGAAGGGCATCAGCCGCCATTTCGGCACCTTGCTTAAAATCGACGCACATCCGTGGAAATCGGCCAACGCTCCTAGCTGGCCGTTTGGATCATACCCTACACGTCCACCTGCACATCCACCTGCACGCCATCCGTTTGACGTCGCGCCCGGACGCCACGATCCGGCGAAAATCGGGACGAAAACGGCGTTGTTGCCTTTCTGGTGGGGGGCGATTCCTCGTCCGTGTGCAATCACTCCCCGCAAGAAGGGTATCAGCCGCCATTTCGGCACCTTGCTTGAAATTGGCGCGCATCCGTGGAAAACGGTCAGCGCTCCTAGCTGGCCGTTTGGATCATGCCCTGTACGTCCACCTGCACGCCATCCGTTTGACGTAGCGACCAGACGTTAGATCCGACGAAAATCGGGACGAAAACGGCGTTGTTGCCTTTCTGGTGGGGGGCGATTCCTCGCCCTTGTGTAATCACTCCCCGTAAGAAGGGCATCAGCCGCCATTTCGGCACCTTGCTTGAAATTGGCGCGCATCCGTGGAAAACGGTCAGCGCTCCTAGCTGGCCGTTTGGATCATGCCCTACACGTACACCTGCACGCCATCCGTTTGACGTCGCGCCCAGACACGACAATCCGGCGAAAATCGGGGCAAACACGGCGTTGTTGCCTTTCTGGTGGGGGGCGATTCCTCGTCCTTGTGCAATCACTCCCCGCAAGAAGGGCATCAGTCGCCATTTCGGCACCTTGCTTGGCCGGAGGCCGCTTGCCACCGAATCAGCTCGCAGTCGTCGTGACTCCCGTCTAAGAATGGACGTCAGCCTGCAGCCAGTTGACAGCTTACCGCCACAAGATGGTCTTCGGGCGTCGTGAGTCCCGCCTGTAGCCTAAAGATGGTCTTCGGGCGCCCTGAGTCCCGCCTGCGGCCGAAAGTCAGTCTGCAGCCGTCGTGAGTCCCGCCTGCAGCCGAAAGTCGGTCTGCAGCCGTCGTGAGTCCCGTCTATGGCCAGAGGTCCGCCTACAGCCGGACGTCAGCTGGCGGCCGGACGTCGGCCTGCAGGTGATATGACTCTTGACCGTAACGCGCAACGACACAATCTATGCAGGTACGATGGGCAGGACCACGTGAGACGCCCTTCCCTGTGCGTGCCACACGGTGTTCTCCGCCACTCGGTACCGTCGATGTTGGCCCAACGGATCACCGGTGTTGGGGTTGACGTCAAAACGTGGAAAGTTGCTGCTCGAGATGTCGAGGCGAATCTTGTGGCCGGCCACAAAGAGGTTGCTTGTCGGATACAACGAGATTGTCACTTCGTAAACGTCTCCCGGTGTCATGAACACCTCACGGCTGCGATCCTCTCGATAGCGCATTCGTTGAATGCCGTCCTGTATGTTCAGCGCGTACCCCAGCGGGTAGTCGGGGTTGGGCGGGTACACGTCGATTAGCTTCGCCGTGAAGTCCGTATCCACCGCGTCCGATGAAACGTAGAGTTTAACGTGGATTGGACCGGTCACTTCCACGTCTCGCTCCAACACGTCGGTTTGGAAGACGAGCACGTCTGCTCGAGCGGCAAGAGGGAGCTCGTCCTCGGCGCCCAACATCCCGAGATGCGCCGTCTGATCAAAGCCTCCCGGCGGCATGATATCGTCCGCTGCCGACAAACACCCCCCAATGGTGGGGACCGGACGCTCAGGGTCAAACGCGTAGACCGTCTTCGCTTCAACCGCTTCCGGGTCTATCGCCGGTGGATCAACGCTCAACCTTCCGCCTGCGTGGATGTAAAAAGGCGTGTTCACCGACCGAGCCGGCGGCCATTCATTCTCAAATCGCCAGCGTCCCCCGTGATCGAGGTGGCCGTCGAGGCGTTTGCGACCGCTCCCGCCGCCCATCACAAAGATTTTCACGGGCGGCTCCGAAAGGATTCCGTCATCGTCGCCTTTCAGCACCGCATCGTACCACCGTTTGTGAAGGGTGTCGTATCCAAGGACGGCGTGAGAACCAAAGCCGACGTCGCCGCTCACCTCCGTGTTCACCTTCCCGTGCAGCCACGGACCCATGATGAGCTTAAACGGCCCTTTCTTTCGCTTGGAGAGCTCAACAAAACTATCGCACGTATTGCGTGCATAACTGTCGTACCAGCTACCCAAGAAGATGGTCGGTGCGTCTGCATGGTTGTCGAGGAACGGCTCGACGGTGTAACCCGGGCGTTGCCAGTACTCGTCGAAGCTCCCATGTGTGTACAGATCCTTCACCCACGCCTCATATGAAGGAATGCGGGCCAGCGGCGTCGCTCCCGGGCGGATCGGCGCCCTCAGCAACCAACTCTCCACGTCCTCAAAACTCGCCTCCAGTGCGCTGCGCAATCCAGCGTCCGCCATAGCCTCCCGACTCTCTTTGGCCATGCGAAACGCATACGCGTAAAAGCGCTGCTCCAGGCACCCGCCTTGACGCATCGAGCCCGTGTGATAGTTAAACGGTCCTTGCGTCACAATCTGAGCGGCGAGTCCGGGGGGATTCGTTGCAGCGGCGGCCGTCTGTGTCGCTCCGGCATACGATATTCCCATTGTGCCGACTTTGCCGTTGCACCACGGTTGGGACTGAATCCACGCGATGGTGTCGTAACCATCAAGCCCCTCGTCACCGAAGGCGTAAAATTGACCTTCCGAGGCGTATCGACCGCGCACGTCTTGAATGATGACGGCGTATCCCGACTTGACGAGATGCCGAGCCGTCATCACCTGTCCGGCTCGGTCTTTCCCATAGGGTGTACGCTCCAAGACGACCGGCCACGGTCCCGGTAGAGGTAGACCGCTGCGGGCCGGCACGTAGATGTCACACCCAAGGCCGACGCCATCGCGGGCCGGCATCCGCAGGTTCGGGCAGACGGCCACGCCGTCAAGTTGCACATCTTCGAAGAGCGCCCAAAACGCTTCAAGCCGCTCCGGGTACTCCCTTAGCTGCAGGTGGGGTAGTCTTTCGAGGGAATCGGCAATGGGATCCTCGTGCTTGGTCCAGAGCCTTTCATCGTAGGGCACGCTCATTGGCGGTCGACGCTCCTTTTGGTGAGTGGGCGAAATCAGCGTGTTGACCCATGTGTTGACCCGTCTGCTGAGCCGTATGTTGACTCAGGTGGTTTCCAAGGTGGCGACAACGGGTTACAGGATTAGAAGTTGGGCTCACGTTTTTCTATAAACGCAGAGACTCCTTCCCAAAACTCCTCGGGGTTGCCGAGAAAGCGGTGGGCGTCCAACGCATGTGCTTCGTTTGGGGGGGAGCCGACTGGATGCGACTCGGTTCCATCGCCGAGTTGGGCAAGACCGCGCAACAAGCGCTTGCTATGTCTCAGCGAGGCGGGTGAGTACGTTGCAATCCGGAGAGCGAGCTCATTCGCCGTCTCCTCGGCCGCACCATCAGCGACAAGGTAGTGGGCCAATCCCCACGTGTACGCCTCTTCCGCGCCGATAAGGCGCCCGCTCATGAGGAGGTCCCCAGCCCTCGACTCCCCGACTGCACGCACCAATCTGCGAATAAAGGCCGGGCTCACCGTGATTCCCAACCGTGCTACGGGCATACCGATCCTAGCCGAGGCAGCGGCGACACGGAGGTCACTGGCGAGCAGCAACTCACAGCCTCCCCCCGCTGCGACCCCCGAGAGCGCCCCAATCACGGGCACCGGTACCTTTTCGAGCGCTTCGAGCGCCTCTTCGACGAGGCGAAACGTGCTTTCTGCATCCTGGGTCGTTCGCCCCTGCATCTCTTTGATATCCGACCCAGCGCAGAAATTCCCGGCAGCTCCCTTTACTACCAAGACCCGAACATCGCTCTCTTCCCGACTCACCGACTCAAACGCCCGACGTATCTCGACCCACATGGCGCGATTCATCGCATTGCGCACGTGGGGACGGTGAATCGTAATCGTCGCTACGTGCGCTTCCTGTTGGAGGCCAATGTGCCCCTCTTCACTGCGTTCCATCTCCGGTCTCCTCAACAGCAAATCGGCGCTCCCACGCCTCGAAGGCAGCGAGCCCCGTGATCTGATTCCGTTCGTCGAATGCGACCAAGCGCTCCAGCGAGCCCGCCGTCGTCCGATGGGTCGCGAGCTCCCTGGCCAGCTCCTGAAAGCTCTTCATCACGGCGCGCACGCTCGCGGTCGGATACAAGACCACCCGGTAACCGAGACGCTCGTACGTCTCAAACGGGAGTTGCGGGGTCTTCCCTCCTTCCACCACGTTCACCAGAAGTGGGAATCCCTCAAAGGCTTCGTTGAGCTGCTTCATCTCATCGACGCTGACAAGCGCTTCGACAAAGAGCATGTCGACTCCCACCGACCTGTAGAGTTTCGCCCGTCGAAGCGCTCCCTCCATTCCCTCGACGGCTCGGGCATCCGTGCGTGCGATGACGACGAAGTCGTCACTCCTTCGAGCAGCCAAAGCCGCTTCCAGCTTTTTAGCCATCTCCGCCTCATCGACGAGTCGTTTCCCTTCAAAGTGACCACACCGCTTGGGCAGCTCCTGATCCTCAAGGTGAATCCCGGCGACTCCGGCCGCCTCGAATTCTCGCACCGTGCGCCATACATTGACGGCGTTCCCATACCCGGTGTCGGCGTCTGAGATAACAGGAACATCGACAGCCAGTGCGATGCGACGGGCTTGATCCACCATCTCCTGGAAACTCAGGAGTCCAAGGTCGGGGTAGCCCAGGAGGCTTGCCGTCACCGCAGAGCCGCTCATGTAGATCGCCTGAAAGCCCGCTTTCTCCAGAATGCGGGCGCCCAGCGCGTCGTAACACCCCGGTACGAGAAGTGTTTTGGAGCCTAAGAGTAGTTCACGTAGACGTCCGGATGTGGTGCTCACTGGGCGTTCCCCTCCGACGCAGGCACCACCGAGAGACCTCGGGGACCCTCGTATTGGGCCCGAGGACGGTAGAGCCGGTTTTGTGCGTGTTGCTCGATCACGTGAGCGCCAAGCCCGGCGGCACGTGCGACAAAGAAGATTGGCGTGTAGAGCGGTCGCGGGATCCCTAGGAGATGGTAGATGAGTCCGATTGGGAAGTCGGCGTTAGGGTGCAACCCCTTTTCATCGCGCATCGTCTGCGCCACGATGCGATACGTCTCGAGGAGCTCCACGCCTCCGGGGACCGACTGGGCCAGCGGTTCGATGTGCCCTTCCAGCAGGGCCGCCCGTGGATCGATTCGACGCATGTACACCCGATGACCAAATCCCATGATCCGCTCTTTGCGACCGAGCTTATCAAGGACGTACGCCCGCGCCTTGCTCGGGTCCCCAATTGCAACGAGCATGTCGGCCGCCGCCTCATTGGCGCCGCCATGTAATGGACCCTTGAGAGACGCCACCGCTCCGACCATCGCACCGTAGAGGTCGCTCAACGTCGAGGCGATCACCCGGGCGGTGAATGTCGAGTTGGGCAACTCGTGCTCACTGTAGCACGAGAGCGTCATATCAAAGAGCGCGGCAGCCTCGGACGAAGGTGTCTCGCCTGTCATCAACCTCAGGAAGTTGGCGGCGTAACCGATGCCGCGGTCGAGCGCCACCGTCGGCAGCCCGTGCTGCAAACGGTATCCGTGCGCGACCACGAGGGGCAGTTTGGCCAGCAACCGTACGGCTTTCTCCCGATTGGCAGGCTCAGTATTCTCACGCAAAACAGGATCGAATCCGGCCAAGAACGAGAGCGCCGTGCGCAACACATCCATCGGCGCCATTGGGGGCGGCACCAATCCCAGGAGCGTTTCGACCTCTTCAGGCAGCGACATCTCGTTCCAAATCTGTTCGGCAAACCCGTTTCGTTCGTGAGCCGTCGGTAGCGAACCAAACAGTAACAAGTGAGCTACGTCGAGGTATTGAGCGTGTGTGGCTAGGTCAATCAGATCGTAGCCACGGACCACGATCTGCTCAGCGACGGTATCAAGACAGGAGACGGAGGTACTCGTCGCGACAACGCCATCTAAGCCTGTGTTGACGGTCTCCTCGGGTTTCAATGGTTGACTCCTTTCCACAAATCCGTGAAGGCCCCCATATCTGTCCTCGTGTCAAACTGCAAGACGGCGGCAATAAGAGCCTCCGCCTCCTCCGGTTGCAATCGACCCTCGACGTTTTGTCGAAACTTGGCGGTCACTTCATCGTCGGTCATGGGGTTTTTGGCGTGCCCCCTTGGGTACGCGACGGTGCGCTCGATACATTTCCCGTCGGAGGTTCGAATTGCAATTCGGTTGGGAATCCCCTCCGGATACCCCGCAGAGAGCTCCGCTTTCTCCTCGAGACTCATTCTCTCTCCCAACCACTCCCGAATCATGGGGTGCGAGAGACGATCCGAATCGAACGATCGCTGCGTCACCGTCCCGTCAAGCAGAGCGACTGCCGTGATGTAAGGGAGGCTGTGGTCGGCGGTTTCGCGAGTCGTTGGGCGCCACTTTTCGGGATCTTTAGCGATGATCTCGTAGGCCACACGAAACGTGTCGATCGCGATATGTTCGATGTGCTTCAGCCCCTCGGCGCCGAGTTCATTGCGGAGGTCCAACGCAATGTCCACCGCGCTTTGCGCGTGGTACTCCACCGGGTACAACTTGATGTACGTGTCGAGAATCCGGGTCGGTGGCTGCAGCGCCTCCAGAGGCTCAAGGACTGTGTCGTCAAAACGCTCGCCATTGAGCAGCTGCTTGAAAAAGGCCATCTCACCTTCGAACGGTTGAAACGGACCGGTGACTCCCTGCTCCGCTAGCAAGGTGGCAAATACACCGTTGCGCACGGAGTTGGCAGCGGCCGCTCCCTTCCAATTGGAGAGTTCTCCTGCACGGGTTTGACGGGCCGACGCATGCGGGAGTGCAGCGATCGAGATCGCGTGCTCGGTCTGCTCCGCGCTCAAGTGGAGCAGGCGAGACGCGCCGCACGCCGTACCGATGCCGATATAGTTGACGTGATCCCAGCCGTGCTTGCGAAGGCTGGCAGCGTCGCACAACGTGACGCTCACCTCGTACGCGACGGCTATGGCGTCCAACAAGCTCCTACCGTCGACCTGCCTCCATTCCGCGAGCGCCAGGAGCCCAGGGATCATATCGCTGGGATGCAGCGGTTCGAGCGAGAGGTATGTATCGTTGTAATCTAGGTAACGAGCCATCATACCGTTGACGAAGGCCGCGATCTCGGGCGCCACGCGGTGCGGGAGGCCCAGCACGCGGGCGCCGTTATCAAATCGAAACTGCTTCGCGTATCCGGCAAACTTGGCAACAGTCTCCTCGCCCGAAGCGGCGTACATCACCCCGAGCGTGTCGAGCAAGCGTCGTTTCGCTTCGTGACGGCTATTTTCCGGAACGTTCTGTACATTGGCGGCGTAGTTTGCGAGCAACTGTGAGTATCGATCGCTCATTTGTGTTCCCCTTTTCAGTCGAGTTGCGGTCCATCATGTATCGACGGATTTATATTTTATAATCTTTGAAGCCCGAGCCGACATTCCTGCAAACTTTCAGAGTTCGACGACGTTAATGCTTCGTTTTTAGATGGGTCATGAGGTCGTGTTGGGCTTCTTGGGAGTGCTGCCGGGCGATTTCTACCGCCTTCGCTGCGTCTTGCGATGCGAGCGCCGCAATTAGCCGCCGATGGTCTCGGCACATCGCCTCAAGGCGTGAGCGCGAGAATCCGAGCGTGTAACGGAGTGCATCTCTGAGCCCGCGATACTGACTCACAATGCGCATGGCTTCGGGATTCCCCGCCAGTGAGTGAATCTTGTCGTTGAACTCTCGATTGAGCTCGAGGATCCGTTCGATGTCGGCGCTCGTCGCCGCTCTCTCTATCTCTTTTTGGATCGCTTCGAGCTCCTCGATATCATGGGGTTGAATCACTCGAGCCGCTCGCTCCACCAAATACTCCGTCATGAGGAGAAGCACATCATACATGTTGGCGATGAACTGCTCGTTTATATCGCGAACTCGCGCCCCCTGGTGAGGGACGTTCGTGACGATCCCCTCGCCCTGCAAGAGTTGCAGAGCGTCTCGAACCGGCATCTGGCTTACACCGTACCTCCGAGCCAACTCACTGACGAGGAGACGAGTTCCGGGCTGAAGGTCACCTCTGAGGATCTCCGCGCGAATCTGATCGCGCACACGCAGATAGGCGGGTTGGCTGAGGGACGTTTGACTTGAGGACGTGCGTTTCTCTCTCAACGAAGGCCTCGTTTCGACGACGACGTACGGATTATAGGACATTATCCTATAGATGATAAGTGATCGTCAATTCTCCCTACACTCAATTCAGCGCCACCGTCTGCCCGTTCGACGATCTCTACAGGCGCAGCTCGCCGATCAGACAAAACGGCTGCCTCAGTCAACGCTGTGGTCCATACACCAGCGTATCCGTCGGCGCTCAGCAACCCGGAGGGGTGACTTCTTAGGGAATCCGTAAACGCTCGAAACTCTGCGACAAACGCGTCGACCGTATTCTCAATCTTGATGCTGGTGTATCCGTCTACGTGAAGGTCGATGCGATCGGGCCGCTCAATCCGCATATAGCCGCGTTCACCTGAAATGATGATGGTTAGGTCACGATATAAAAACGTGGACTCGTCAGTAAAACGACCGGCCAAATTCCCGAGCACATCACCGTTATACTCGACGATTGCTGCAAACGCGGACTCACGCAACCACCCGGACGGGTATTCGAGTTTAGCGATGACGCGCCGAGGCTTAATTCCACAAATCCAATGAATCAAGTCGAATTCGTGCACGGAGAGTTCATACATAGCGCCAACGTCGGGAATCCAATCATTCACGGGTTTCTTCGGACGGGGCTGCAGCTTGAAGCTGGTCACGCCACGCAGGGGCCCGAGTCTCCCGACGAGCTCTCGCGCCTTTAAGAAAATAGGCTCAAAACGCATCTTGAATCCGACGCCGAGGTGCAACCCACGCTCCGTCGCCAACTGTGCCAACTCGTTCGCTTCAGCGACGTTCATGCTTAACGGTTTCTCTACCATCACTGGGACGTCGGCCAAGAGGAGCTCCTTTGCCAACGGGTAATGAGCGGCCGGCGTGGACGCGATCGTCGCGAAGTCCAGGCTCCCTCCCAACTTCGCTATACACGCTTCGACACTCCCAAAGCCCTTGGTCCCAAAGCTCTCACAGAACGAGTCCAGAGTGGGCGCGTGCAGATCAACCCCCGCCGCAATCTCCACGCCCAGTTTTTGTAGAGCACGTGCATGCGCCCTCCCGATGCCTCCGCAGCCCACTACAACGCATTTCATTACGCTAGTCTCCTCTGCTCGAGCGAAGTGACCCAGTCTTGAAGCACCTCTAAATCTCTCTTCATCCCAACCTCAGGCTCGGGGAGGTACTCCTTCCAGTACTTCTCGTATTCATCGCTGAGGTAGCCCGTATACCCCGCGTCCTTGAGTGCGGCGATCACGGTGGGCCAATCGAGCTCACCCTCACCGAGCAACGTGGTGCGCGGACTCCCTTCCGTTGGAACCGTCCAGTCTTTTACATGAACATGCTTTATGTAGGGCGCCCCCATTTCGACCGCCTCTCGTGCCCCTTCCAATCCGGCTAGAGAGACCCAGGGATAATCGAACAGAATGCCCACGTTGGGAAGGTTCACGTCTTCGACCATGCGAACGGTGTCCGCAACCGACATCGTCAAAGAGCCGCCATGTGTCTCGATGCACAGCGTAATCCCTTTCGTCGCGGCGTACCGCCCAATCTCTTTAAGGCCGGAGACGGTGCGACTCCAATAGCGGGCGCCATCCTGAGACTCTTTGGGTAGCAATCCTCCGTACACACGCACGTTGGGGCAGTCAATCGCCTGTGCAATATCAATTACGTGGCGCATCGCCGCAAGCTCTCGGGCACGCTTCGTTTCACTGATGAAATCGCGAAAGTACGGTGTCAAACAGACAATATCCAAGTTGAACTCTTGGGCCAACTTCCGAACGCTGGGAGCCTGACTTAACGAGAATCTCTCCGTATCGAGCTGACCGTCTGTTGCACAACGGATCTCGATGCCCGTAAAGCCGATCTCGTGAAAAATACGCATTGCTTCCTCTAGCGACTTCCCTGGGGTCCCCATCGTGTGTCCAGCAAACTTCATGCGAAGATTTAGCCTCCCGTGGTGGTTTCATCATTGAATACGTTGGTGCAAGCGGTATTCTCCACCGCTTGCACCACTACTTCATTTACTAACCCGCTTAGGGCACCATGGCGTTGATAACCGGCTCGAGCCGCTCAACGCCCGCTTCGACGCTGACTATACCATCCATAATCTCTCGAATCACCGGGTTGATCGCCGAGCGAATTTCAGCGGCCCGCGAAAGTCCGTGAAACGGATCAACAATGTACTGGGCCTGCGCCGTGATCACCTGTTTTACGTCGGATCGCGGCTCCGCTGCCCAGATTTCGCCGTGGACGCCTGGATCTCGTGTCAGTGGTGGCTTCAATTTCCCCGCCTCGCCAAAGAGCGTTGAGACCTTCTCGCCCTTTACATTCAGGTACTTAAGAAGCAACCACGCCTCTTCGGGATGCTGCGTTGAGGCGCTGACGACGCCCATATCAATGGAGCCCTCGGCCGCCGACCTTTTTCCCGACGGCAACCCGGTCGCTCCCCACTCAAATGCCTCGATATTGAGATGTGCGGCGAGCCTCCACGATCCTTGAACACTCATGGCGAAGTGCCCATCCATAAACCGGGTCGCCGAAACGTTCATCGAAGGAGTCGGAGCGAATTGTCGCTCAAGAGCGTGACCGGCCGTCCACTGAAGCGCTTCGAGGGCAGCCGCGCTTCCAAGCGCGAGTCCTTCCTCTCCAATCACTTCTCCTCCATTTTCGTAGACGGCTGATGTCCACGAATAAGGTGATGCGCCCCAACGCACGACATCTTCCCCTCGCCTTAGAGTGAGGCGCTGCCCTGCATCGACGTATTCGTCCCATGTCATACCACTTCCGGGACGTGCTATTCCTGCTTCATCAAAAGCGTTCCCGTTGTACCAAAGCAGCTGCATGTTTGGTGAACGAGGCAGAGCATACACCCTATCACCCTCGCTAAACATTTCAAGGACTCCTGGTAGCCACGTCGTCCGGTCGAGTTCAGGATCGCGATCGATGTACGCACCCAGGTCTAACAGCGACTCATTCTCTACGAGCAAAGGGTACAAATCTACGCTCATGTCCATCACGTCTGGGGCAACCCCACCCGCGATCATCGTCAGGATTGCGTCACTGAAGGCCATCCCTGTCACATACTGAGGATCGACCTTGATCCGCGGGTACTCTTCTTGAAACGCCTCAAGCGCGCCGACAATCGCTTCGTGGTACTCTTGATCGCCCCAATAGGCGAACTTTAGGGTGACGTTATTCTCCTGGGCGAACACCACTGAACCGGTGACAGCGAAAACCAACAACATTAGGAAGGTAATGCGGATCCCTCTCACACGTGGTTCCTCCTCGAATTGATTTTCACCTTACGCAACACACATCATTTTCCGACATTTGAACGCGGTCTCCACTCTCGTAAGAGCTGCATACATCGCGCCCGAATATGAACGTTAATACAACAAGGACAGTCCCCCTTTATGTTCTTCCTACCCAGTTCGGTCAACATTTTGGCAAAACCGTTCCACCTCTGCGCAACGAAGGTGCAATCAATAAACTCGACGACTCCGGTTCCCCTTCTATGATCCCGTGAAGGGTGTCCATCGCTCGCGCCCCAATCTCACGTGCAGGGTAAACCATCGACGTTAAGGAGGGTGTCATAACTTGGCCTGCTTCAATTCCGTCATATCCAATTACACTGAGATCTTGGGGCACTCGCATACCGCTCCGGGCTATTACCGCGATAAACCCCAACGCAAGGTGGTCCGTTCGGGCAAATACCGCGGTCGGTCTGTGAGTCAACGGTAAAGCCAAGAACGCATTTGCAGCATCACGGCCTCCGGAAACTGAGTGCTCACTGCCAAAGATCCACTCCTCCCGCAAAGTGAGACCATGGTCTGCCAACGCCTGACGAACGCCCTGGGTTTTTCCCGTAGAAACGCCGGCAGAGCCTGAGAGGTAACCAATGTTGCGATGCCCGTTGGTGATCAGATAGGCAACCGCCTGATACGCTCCCATGTAATTGTCGACGGCGACCGATGGGCCACTCACGCTGCGCCGCGGTCTCTCTCCCAGAACAAAAACATGAGGATGGCCCGACGCCTGTAAATACTCTCCCAACATCGCCGCTCGATCCTCCCCCAGGAGCAGGACAACCCCTTCAGTATGTCTCCTTTGAAATGCATGGACGATTTGTGCTGGGTCATCCGGCTCGGAACTGACCACCACGTCGTACGAATAGTGACGAGCCCGCTCTACCATCCCCAGGAACATATCATCGCGGAAGTCGCTCCGATTGCCCAACGCGACGCCAATCAACCCACTTCGTTTAGTAACGAGTGTCTGAGCAGCGGCATTCGGTACGTAACCCAATTCGCGTGCGCACAGCAGTATCTTTTGTCGCGTTTCGAGCGCCACCCGATCACTATTCTTAAGCGCTAACGAGACCGTGTTCGTCGAGACGCCTACCTGACTAGCAATATCACGCAAGGTAACCTGTTTCATAAGGTCATAAAGCTCCAGCAGAAATATGAACGTTAATACTCTTCTTGATTGCTCCTTTAGAGAGATAATCCTTCCTATAGCAGAAAGAAATATCGCACTCTTTCGCCGGCAACGTTTCGGGCAAGGGCAGGAGACAACCCAGTACGTTCAGGCCAACACTACACGGCCGGCATGGACGCAGGGAATGCCACCTCAGTGAAACGCCGGTTCTCCGAGGCTTCCCGCGCTGCCATACACGAGACGGCGCTTTCGATTCCCGCGCGCAATGGTGTAAGCGACTCGGCCTTACCTTCGATCACGTCCAGGAAGTTGCGGGCTAAGACACGATCACCACCGAAGTGGCTTGCCTTGGACGTGTCGAACTCAATCCGTTCAGTACGCGGCGTGTGGTGGTAGTGAACAATGATATCCCCTCGGTACCAGTCGAAGTCGATGGTCCCCTCGTAGCCGAGGAGGCGCGCCCCCCGAGCTGCGGCGGTATTGCGAGCAAAGAAGTTGTGACTGTACGACACTTGGACACCGCTCTCATACTCAAGCAAGGCGCTCGCATTATCCTCATTCTCAATCTCCTCGCCAAAGAGGCACATGCGCTGATCGTCAAACGGACTTTTACGAGCATGACGACGGTAGAAAAGGTTTTGGGGACTTTCGATGCACTCTTCTTGTTTGTCGCAGTCCACACAACGCAGCCCCGCCGGCATCTCGCCACCGTAAACGCGCTGAGATTTCATTGCCGCGACCCACCTCGGCCGACTTTCGAGCAAATATGAGATGTAATCGAAATCGTGAGTAGCCTTCTGCAGCCACAGGCCCCCTGTCTCGTTGTGATCGCGATACCAATTGTGAAAATAGACGTCGCCGTAGGGAACGTTGTTCACCGCCTGTACCTGCTCGACGCTCCCGATCGCACCCGAGTCGATAATCTCCTTCACGCGTTCGACGGTGAGGCTCACTCGCAGGGGGAATGAGACCACTACCGGCGACGTCGATTCCGCCCAAGCGTTGCACAAGCGCTCGACATCTTCCGAGCACGTGGCGACCGGTTTTTCCAGAAAGAGGGGGATATTCCGCTTGGCGACTCTTGCGCCCATTTGCGAATGGAGTGAACAGCGCGTGCCGACCAGTACTCCGTCGAGCTCCATAGTGTGCAACATCTCGTCGGCGTCCGTGAAGAACTGCACACCTTCGAGTGCCTCGCCTTCTTGCTTGCGAATCTCCTCGGCTTTGAGATCCGCAATCGCCACGAGCTCCGAACGCCCATGCACAGCAATCTCGCGCAAGACTCCTCGAATACGCCCCCCGTATCCGATTACTCCGAGTCGAATCATCTGCCAATCCTCCTAATCACAAAAGAAAGAGATTTACAAGATAATAATCAATATTTCACTTGCGGTCCATTCTCTGTCTTGTCACGCTTTGCCTGCACTCCTCTCTTCTCCGCATCGATTGGCGCCAAGGTAACGCCCCAGGAGAAATCAGTCTGTCAAAATCAGAGGAACGTTTGTATGTACGCTGTAGCTAGGAAACCCAGAGGTGTCACAGTGTTCCCTCAAATCAGAAAGGATCCGCATTCGTGCGCCTTCAATTCTTGGTCATGGGTTGATAGCGCCGCGACGGTGAACGCCAACGAGTGGACGCATGTGGCGATGACGTTTGACGGCACCACGATCACGATGTACGTAAACGGCGAGCAAGTCGCGACCAGCACTGCTTGGCAGGGTAAGTTAAACGAGTGCGACGACACGTTCGCTGTACCCACGACGCCGTTTGAGACGGACCTACCGAGTTTCGTTCGTCAGCCGGTGACGCGTTTTAAATTCAGCAGCAATCAAAGGAATTAGCCGAATACCGATGAATTTGGCTCGAAACGGTTAGATCACTTAACTATTTATTAAACCGCAATAGGTTCGAAGGGGCGCAGCTATTGAAACTCTCGATCTTTTTGTCGTCTCACCTTAAACTTCCCCCACATGAAAGCATTGCAAAGGCGGCGGAGCTAGGCTTCGACGCCGTGCAACTCCCGGTCGGCGCCGGGCCCTGGGAAGCCACGAGCCTCACCAAGGATCAGCGTAAGAGGTTGCTCGACGAGGTTAAACGTCACAACCTCCGTGTCTCTGGAGTCGCGGCTGGCGGTCGCAACTTCCCCTACCACCATCCGGATGCGCGGTCCGATCTGCTCCAACGGGTGCGCCAAGTCGCTCAGCTGGCTGCAGATCTGGACACGCACGTCTGGCAATCGCACATCGGCCAGATTCCGGAATCCCCCCGGGACACCGAGCGCCTCGAGATGCTGCGCACCGTCGGTGCGGCAGCTGACATCGCCTACGATCACGGCGTCTACCTTGCTGTTGAGACCGGTCCGGAGCCGCCATTGGTTCTTCTTGACTTCATCGACCAAGTTGGCTCTCCAGGCCTAAAGGTAAACTATGACCCAGCCAATTTCATTCTGTGGCCGGCCCTCATGGCCGCCAAAGAGAACACTGGCTACGATACATTGCAGGCGATTGAGGAGTTCATGCCCACCGAAGGGGTAAAGATTTTGGGTCCGCACATCGTCCACGTGCACGCGAAGGATGCTCGGGTCGCTCCTGAGGGCACGGCGACAGAGACACCCCTGGGCGAAGGTTGGGTCCGCTGGCAGCGTCTCTTTGAACTTTTACGCGCCCAGGGATTCGTGGGTGACGTGGCTATTGAGCGTGAGAAGGCCGACAACCCGATCGAAGATGTGAAGAAGGGTGCCCGGTTCTTGCGCTCGTTTCCCCCCCTCTCACCGACCAATAGGAATACCGACGCCACAGAGGCCTCCTAGGGAGCCGGAGACATGGTTGCGTCCGGCAGCAATAGTCAAACCGTGAAGTTACAGAATCGAGCCGCCATCATGCGACTCATCCTTAGGGGCGAAGCCGTCACACGCAAAGATCTCGCGGCCGTGACCGGCCTGACGAAAGCGACGGTAAGCGTCGCCGTCACCGAGCTGATTCGCAACGGCCTCCTACACGAAGGAGGGAGTGAATCCGTGCCGGCGGGAATTTCAGGACCTAGGCCAACCCTGCTCGAAATCCGTCCAGAAGCCCGACTAACACTCGGAGTCTCCCTTAGCGATGACACCATAGAGGCCGGACTGCTCGGCCTAAAAAACGAGCTTCTCTCCCAATGGAGTGCGCCTACGTCACGTGGGTATGCACCGGTCGACGTGGCCGATTTTATTGGAGAATGCCTCGATCGCTTGACCCCAAACCAACAACGTCGACTGTTGGGGGTCGGGGTTGCCTTACCCGGCATCTACGATCCTAACCAAGAGTTACTTCTCTCCAGCGACATTCTCGGTTGGAGAAACATTCGCCTCAAAGAACAACTGGAGGAGAGGCTAGGCGTTCCGACGGTGGTCAGCTCCAAAGTGCCCGCCATGGCCATCAGTGAGTACCTCTTCGGCAAACCACGCGCAGCGGGGTTACTCCTTCTCTTGAGAGTCTCAACGGGAATTGGCGCAGCCCTTGTGCTAGGGGGCCAAGTCCTGGCCGGTCATCAAGGCGCAGCGGGCGAAATCGGACACACTCGTGTTCCCCACGCCACCCATCTCTGTCGGTGTGGCCGCCGCGGCTGCCTCGAGTCGCTCGCTTCGATTCCGGCCATCCAAGAAGCTGCTTTTGGACGTTTTGGATCCCTAGCGTGGAATGCACTCTTGCGCAATTTCGATAACGGAGAGAGCGAGGTCTCAGAACTCCTCATTGAGCGCATTCAGTACATTCGAGACGTTTTGGAGACGCTTGTGCGTCTGACAGCGCCATCGAGTGTCATTCTCACCGGCCCTCTCATTGACAAGAGCAAGCGAGCGTTCCATATACTCTCAAACGGGCTTTCGACTGCGACGGGAGCGCGACCGCACGTAAGTCGCTCCTCCTTCGTTGGTTGGGAGAGCATCGCCGGCATTGGCGCCGTATGTCTACAATCGTGGATTTACAATCCAAACGCAGCCTAACCAACGAAAGGGAGATTCCAATGAAGATGCGTCACTTAGGGTTTGACTTGCTCTTAGTTTCCTGCATCGTCGTAATCCTCTCGGCCCTTGCGGGCGCCCAAAACATCAAGCTGGTGTGGATGGGAAACGGAAACGAAACAGTTGAGCACGCCCACAAGACCCTTGCCGCAGAGTATATGAAACTCAATCCCCAAGTAGAGATTGAGTACATTCACAAAACGCCAGAGGTTCCGGCTGCGCAAGTGATGTTGGCATCGGGTACACAACTCGATCTCTTCGAGACTTCATTTTGGACCATCGTGTCAATGGCCGAGACGGGCGCCCTGGTCGACCTCTCACCTTATTATGAACGGTCCGGCAAATCCGACGAGTTCTTCCCTCCTGCCATCGAAGCCCTGAGCCATGACGAAGGAATCTTCGGCGTCCCTCGAGAGGGCGGCGCGCCTTCAATCCTCTATAATAAAAACGCTCTAGACGAGATTGGCATTCCCGCGCCCACTGCCGACTGGACGTATACCGACATGCTCGACATCGGCAAACGGGGAGTAAAAACTGGTGGCGACGGTTCGGTCAACCGTTGGGGCGTCCTCAGCATGACTCCTATCTGGCCCTCCGTCGTATGGAGTTTTGGTGGAGAAATCGTCTCGCAGGATTACAGATCGATCGAGCTCACCTCGAGTGAGTCCGTCGAAGGTCTGGAGTTTCTCGAACGGTTTGTCACCGAAGGCGTCGAACCGGCACCTGGCACCGGCGGCCCAGGACCTGCGCCAGGCTTTCAAAACGGCCAGACCGTCATGACACGCCTCAACCGCTCCTTTTGGTTCACCATGAGGGAAGTCCCGTTCGACTGGGGCATGGCGCCGCTCCCAAATGGGCCGGCGGGTTCTATTGGACAGCTCGGTGGCAACGCTGTCGCTATTCCCAAAAACTCGGCGCATCCCGAGGAAGCGTTTAAGTTTGCCACATGGGCCTTTGGCGAAGAGGGGTGGCGCATACGCCTCAACGCGGTGCAGCAGGCCGGAGTGCCGCTTAACCGCCGAGCAGCACAGCTCGACGAATTCCTCGACAACGGAGCGCCCTTCCTCTCCCGCGAAGACAATCTACAAATCGGCGCAGCGCTTGGAACCGGACGGTATCTGCCTGTCACAACCTGGTGGAACGACGCAAATGCAGTGTTGAACCAGGAGATCAGCAAAGTGTGGCGCGGCGAGACATCCGTCCGCTCTGCGGTCGAAGAAGCCGCACGGCGGGCCTCGGCACTCCTGCCGCATTAATTGCGGGTGATTGGCCGAGTTCGTTGAAACCGACTACTGCATGGAGGGTTTAGCAATGGCTAAGTTGGGAATTGGAATCATCGGCGCGGGTGGCATTGCCGGGGCGCATGCAAAAGCGTATGCCGATTGCGACCTCGCTCAAATCGTAGGCTTTGCAGATCTCAATCCGGCGGCCGCCGAGAGCGCCGCCGGCCGATATAACGTAAAGGCCATGGACGTCGAGTCGCTCCTAAACGACCCAAACATCCAAGCCGTGAGCGTGTGTACCCCTCCGACCAGTCACGCCGATCTGGCGATCGAGGTGCTCGAGGCGGGCAAGCACGTACTTATCGAGAAACCCGTCTGCACCACGCTCGCGGACGCGCAGCGGATCATGAGTTCCACTGCCACGTCTGGCGGACTCAAAGCCATGGTGGCCCACAGCCACCGGTTTTGGTCGACAAACCAACGAGCCCGAGAGATCATCGCGTCCGGTGAGATTGGCGAGATCGTGATGGCCCGCGACGAAATCCTTTCGACAGCAAAACGCGAACCCAACGCCCCCTTGCCATGGCGATTCAAAAAGGCCGTCGCCGGCGGAGGTGTGGTGATGGATAACGGCGTCCACGCCGTCGACCGGCTTCGATATTGGCTCGGATTGAACGCGACCGACGTCGACGCCCGGATGTGGACCGTTGTGCCGGGAGCCGATGTCGAAGACGCTGCGGTTGCAAACGTCCACTTTGGCGACGCAAGTGCGCCTCATGGTACAGCTCCCACAGCACAGATCTACTTGAATAGAACCGTTCCCAAGGCAACCGGCCGGTGTGTGGCGGAGTTTCTGGGAACGAAGGGGAGTCTCGTCGTCGATACGTGGAAAGAGGTGCGCTGGTGCTCTGAGGACGGCGAATGGAACGTCGAGGCCGTCAAGCGTCCTCCGACCGCGTTTGACAACGAGATCCGAGCGTTCTTAGGGAGCATCCAAGACGACACCCCTGTCCCCATCAGCGCTGAAGATGGGACCGAATCGCTGCGCGTTGTCCTAGCCATGTACGAGTCGGCCGAACGCAATACGCGCATCGCCGTGTAATGGACACACTTCAGAGGCCGAGGTTTACTCCCTAAAGGGAGTGGACCTCGGCCCTGGATCTTTTACGGTGCTTCAAGATGAGGTCTTGGTTGCGATGCAGTCCCACGGTGCGCCGCTGGCGCATCAAATGCTTCTAGATAGCGAACGTTCGCCGAAATGATGTACGAGGGTTGCGACACCCGTGGGCGACGCAGGTAATACCGATACTCAGTTGACATCCCCGTGCCCGGACACCATCCGACCGTGCGTTCTCGAAACGTGCGAGCTTTAAGGCCAGCCCATGCCTTTCTAATCATTGCGGGCAAGAACTCGTTGTTACACCATCCCGCGCTCCAGGCTTGAGAGAACACCTCGACGGCCATTGAGGTGATGCTGCTCTCCAATCCACTCATAGGATCCGTTAAGATGTTGTACCAACACCCTGTCTCTGGATCTTGGAGACGCCCCATTGAGATAGCCGCTTCTTCGATTCGTTGGCACAACCAAGCCCGCTTTGCGTGATTCGGCGGTAGGGCTTCGAGCGTCCCAGCAATCCCATAGAGGGCCCAACCCTGGCCTCGCCCCCACTTTGCTGCGGTTTTTTTCCCGGGCGCGTCCCGTGATGCCACAACCCGTCGCTCCGATCGAAGTGGTGGCGGTACACCCTTTCCAAGTGATCGATAGCGCGATCAGTGTACTCCGGTTCGTCTAAGCAGGCTCCCAATGCGGCGAGTGTCGGCGCCAACATCGCACACGACTCAGTAGTCATCCACACGCTGTGGCTCGCAACTCCGTGGACCCGGGGGAACGTGCGGATGACACGATCCACACGTTCCCTAATGTAATGAAGGTATTGTTCATTCCCCGTTGATTTGAAAGCCCAAATCCAAGTACAGGCATCCGATACTCCGTCGAGATGAAGGGGTGGGTTCTCACGGGATGCCATTGTAAGGTCGACCCAGTGCACGACTTTCTCGAGAATTTCGGGATCTTGAAAATACAAACCCGCAAGCATCAACGGGCGTCGGGCCCAATAACTCCCCGTGTCACCGAGACTTGTGTAGAGTGAGTGAAGGCTTTGATCCAGGTGCGGACGGTGTCGTGATGGTTCCAGCGCACTATCAACAAGCGACTCTAGCAGTTGTCGATCATCTCTAGATGCCAATGCCGATCGAATCCCGGGGTGCTGGGGTGTTAATCCGACTTGGTCGATCAGCAAGTCAAGAAAGTTGTCATATGGATTCTCCAGATCTCGTCTAAACGAATCGATTGTGGAGAACTCGCGGACGACTCCCCCCTGCGCTATATACTCTTTGAGTGGAGTTGCGTACGGTTCCCGGTCTTTCCACCGAAGTCTTGGATCAAGTACAATCGCTCGATACGAACTAAGGTCCGTGCCTATGCTCACAGGGAGCCGCTCATGTGAATCAAACGTGAAGTATAACCCACGTTCAACGCATCGCTCAACCAACGAGACGAAACTTGGTTCTTCCGGATCACTCGGTTGCAAAATAAGCAATTCGGGCCTTGTGTTTCCCACAACCTGTTCCCCCACCGTCACGAATCGAAGACGATTGTTCACTATTACCTGCTGTGTTCTTCGTCTAAAATCGATTGAACGACACGTTGGATATTCTCCACTGCCGCTGGTAGCGCTTGTTCCTGATTCACGACGTCTAACAGGGCATTCTGAATCGCATCATTAATTCTCGACTCGCCCCTGAGTGCATATCGAGGAGTATTGTCCGGATTCACTGCGAGCGCTTGCCACACCGGAAGATCGGCAATGTCGTCCAGCTCCATAAAGTGTTGGATGTTCGGTATATACGAGGATGGACGCTGTCTTGAAGGCTCACGATATCTCTCAAGGAGCTCAGCCGCGGAAGTCGAGACATACTCCATGAACATCCAGGCTTCGTCTTTATGTTGACTCGTCGCCGTCATATTGACCCCATACGCGGCGATTTGATTTCCGCCTCGAACAGGTCCGCGAGGTGCTTGGATGAACTTCACTTCCCGATGCCCAAGCGACTCTGCAAGCGTTGCATAGGACGTTGGTCCCGCAATCATTCGAAATGCAACGTTCCCTTCGTTCCAGCCAATGTTTGCAGGTATGTGCCCCGAACGCGGAGCGTACCCATTCTCAAAAAGCCCAAGGTAATATTCCAGGGCCCTGGTTACATAGGACTCCGTCCATAACGCGCGCTGCGGATCCACATATCGGTCATACGCGAGCCCGCCGGCTTGGTTAACAAGCGGATAGAGGAAGAGTGTTCGCGGACTTCCGCCTGCGTCGACGCCATATTGGTCTGCCACGCCATCACCTGAACGATCTCCAACGTGGTTCTACGAGCCATTTCTACAACCGTCTCCCAAGTCCAATCAGAGTCTTGAGGCGCAGCAAACCCACTCTCGGTCAAGAGACGCTCGTTGTATGCTGAACCATAAAGCAGGACGCTCAGCGGCAACCCCCAAACTTCCGAGTTCCATCGGAAACCATCCAAAGTCCCGGGGGCATAATCAGAGTCATTTAAACCGGCTGCGTTGAGGTACGGGATGAGATCAGTCGTCCCGTCACCAATAGCCAATGGAAGACCCCAGTGAGGCATGGCGGTCACAACGTCCACCTGTTGGCCAGACGCTTGCATAATCATCACTTGCTCGATGTAACCGCGAGAGTTTGACGCACCCAACAGAAACTCGACTTCAATTTCGGGATGCAACGTGTTAAACCGCTCAACAGCACCCTCCAAATCGTGGATTTGAGCAATACTCGGCCATGCCAACACCACAATCTTTGCTTGAGTGATTCCCGCTCCTATAACCAAGACCATACTCACAACGAAAAAGAACGTACGAAACCATGAGCGTCTCTTCATGTCTGTTTCCCCCCCTAAGAATGTTTATTGTTGTCGACTTCGACGGATCACTTTGAATTAGGATCTACCCGCGAACAGTAAAATCAGCATCGCATTCCCTCCGCCCCATGAGCGCGCTCGTTTGCAACGTGCACCCGCACCCTCGCTTCGACCGGACGTTCCCCTCCTTCCTCGGTTTGGACTCGAACCTCGCGGAGACCGTCTGGCACCTCGTTTGTCTCCCACCACCAGGCAAGAGTACCGTCAAAGGAAGGAAACGTCTCGAACGATCGGGTCAACGGTACTGGATTACCGTCGACATAAAACGCCAAGTCGACAGGGGGAACCGGAAATCCCTCCGGCTTCGCGGCGACCAAGACGCGACCGCTTACGATTTGGTTCTCAAGGAGTGAAAGTGTGAGGCTTTGCGGGGGAAACGACGAACCCAGCACGCGCTCAATCGCGGCTCGGTATCTGCGGGCAGCACGATTCATTCCATTTCGGGCCAAATCGTGGTGGGTGAGCCACTCGTAGTTATACTTCGCAGCGTCGGCCAATGAGTAGTTTTGAAAACCATTCACTTCGCGGGGATGAAAGTATCGCTCCCTGCAAATACGCGCCCGTTCCTCCCACGACCATCGGGGCGAGACATCTGCTTTTACCTCGGCCGGTTGGTCCAGTGTGAGCTCAGGATTGCGCCAAAGCTCCCACGTCGAAGCTAGGCGACCATCGGGCTTCACAAAGTACACCCCGCACCGAGGATCGAAGTAAGCCCACGATCCGTCGACATAGAGTTCAGAGACGATGTGACCACCGATCACGTGCATGACGATCCGCCCGGGTATTCCGGCTATTTCGGCAAGCGCCACCATTAGGCGTCCCAAGCACTCGCACAGCTGCTCGCCTTTTCGGATCAACGCTTCCTCCGTCCCGCCAAAGAAGAGTTGTCGCCCATCGACGCGCTGATACAAATCTCGGGTGAAGCGCATGATGGAGAGCGCTTTGTCACGGTCGGACTCACAGCGGGACGTCAGCGAATGGACGAGTTGCTCCAGTTCAGGTCGCATCCCCGATTTGTACCGAGTCGCAAGTGGAGTGAACTCTGTGTAGAGAAAGTCGGCTGTTTCCGGGCGCAAGAGCGTCTGTTCACGTCGCAATTGAAACTCGACGTTTTCACCGTAGTTGGCCTGCAATTGATTCCAATTGGCCAGGTACGCCTCTCTTTGTTCGTGATCGAGGACTTCAGCGGCTTTTAATCCCGAATACGCGGCGAGCTCTGACCAGTTCTCAACCGTTCGCATAGATGGATCCTCCCGGACTTTAGCGTGAAGGGACGTACGCGTCTCTGCGTGCGAGCGGCAGCTCAATGGGCTTACCACCGGCAAGGTGTGAGTCCACCGCGCCGAAGAGCACTTCCATACCCCAGCGCGCCTGGTGCATACCGCCTCGCGGAGATTGGCCCGTCCGCACAGAATCGAGGAGATCTTTAACGAGATTTGCGCCGCCGGTCGACATATAGGGATAGGTCTCTTCCTCACCGCGGCGGAGCACTTGGCCCAGCAAATTATCGCTGGCTTCATCATCCATGAGAGACAGTTCTAAGCTCCGCCCGTTATTGCGAATCCGCGCCTCGCCCTGGGTGCCCAAGAGAGCGTACTCCACTCGTTTCGCTGCGACTGTGAGAATGTCAAACGAAACGCCGCCCTCACATTCAACGCTCATCCATGCGACACCGGGGTCGCGGGCAAACCTGCGACCCTCATGGCCATCCTCGAGCTCGACACCAGTTAGTTGGGCCCTCACGGCCACAGGTACCGGATCGCCCAAGAGGTAGAGGAGCGTATCCACCGTGTGCGAATGCGAATGGAAGAGACCGCCGCCAAACGAGATCGAATAGGCTCGCTGAATGGTTCCCAACAACCCCGAGCGTGCATGGGCGGTCGCCTCTTCAAAGGGCTTATCGTAGCGCCGTTGGGCTCCGTAAGCAAGGGCGGTCTTGGAAGTTTCGCACATCTCAACAAGCTCGTCCACTTCCCGCAACGTGCACGCCAAGGGTTTCTCCACGTACACGCCGCGAACGCCGGCGCGGATGGAAGCGGCCACAACCTCAGCGTGGAGTGGAGCCTGAGTGGTGACACTCACAATGTCGAGGGCTTCGTTCGCAAGCATCTCCTCGTACGATGCATAAAGGTCGTCCACCCGCCATCGACGGCCGAAAATCTCCCGTGCCTCTGCATCCACGTCAGCGCCTGCGACAATCCTCGTCTCACGCAAATAACTGTACGCGCTGGCATGAGTCCATGGATACGGGGGCAAAAACGTGTCAAACTTGCCGTGCACCACTTCGTCAGACCAGCCAGGGCTAGTCGAGTTCCACCCCCCGGCCCTTCGACCCAACCCTACTATGCCAACCCGAAACGCACCGTCAACAATCTCCAACGAGCTCGCACCCTTTCTCACACACAAATCCAAAGAGGAGAGCGCACGCGGCGCTCTCCCCCGATTTCCTCAACGCTTACTAGCGATCCGTGGCTTGGTAATTGTTCCAGAAATCATCGAGCACGTTTTGCGTGCCGACGTGCATCTCTTCCACAATCTCTTCGACACTGGCCCGATTGGGACCGGGTCGTGCTTTGCCCAGTCCTGCCGAGAGGACACCCCGCAAGTACGGTCCTGCATCGGGAACTCCCACCCAACCATCGGTCGTTCCCATCGGAAGCACTTCGAGGACGTCCATCAGCGCCGGGTACTCCCGTCGATCGTACTGGAAGTCGGCATCTCGGAGCGCGCTGATCCGTGGAGGCATCTTACCACTAATGCGGGCAACATGTACTAAGGAATCCGTGGTGGTAAGGTAACGCAGGAGTTTCCACGCAGCCTCTTCGCGCTCGGAATCACCGGACCGTACGACCGAGAGCGAGTGAAAGACCATGGACGTGACCGGCTCCCGATTGGGGTGGCGCGGTGGATGCGCGACCCGCATATTTGGCCGTTGGTCCAAGAAGAGGTTTCCGATAGAAGCATCCGAACCAAAGAGGATGGCACCTTTGCCCGCCATAAAGACATCGCGGCGGTCGGGGGTCCAGACGAGGTACTCCTCGTCAAAGAGACGAGTCAGAAACTCGAGCCCTTCTCGCATCTCAGCACTGTCGACTGCGGAGCTGCGCGCGTCGTTGTCAAAGAAACGGGCGCCGGCCTGCAACACGATTGGAAGGTAAGTGTGGAGGGGATGATCGTCCAACCCCGGATAGATGTCCCACTCACCGTTAGAGCCCATCCGCCGCACCGATCGTACGAGGTCGATCATGTCGTCCCAGGTCCAGCCTGGCGCGGGCGCGGCCACACCCGAGACGTCGAGTACCTCGGGGAGATACATCGGCACCATCACCGATACGTCGGCCGGCACCCCGTAAATTCCGCCTTGCCATCCGAGGGCGCTGTGTGTACCGGGGAGGAAATCTTCTTCCAGCTCAGGAAGGAAGCCGTCCCTTTCCATCATAGGCCGCAGATTGAGAAAGACCTCGTTAGCCGAGAGCATCGGGGTCCAAGCGTAACTAAAAAAGGCAAGATCGGGACCGGCGCCGCTGGCGACCGGTACAATCAACCCGTCAGGGCTGGAGGTCATGCCCGCTTTACCCTCCAACGTTACGCTAATATCCGGATTCTCGGCATTAAACCTGTCCACCAGCGTCTGCCAAGCGCCAAACTCCTCCCGATCGGGGAACGGGTGCCACATCGTGATGTTCACCGGCGCGGCCGCCAGCGCCCCGCTGATGAGCAGGCAGAATACGATGGTGAAAAGTCCAACGCGCATTCCTTTTGCCAACCTCATTGATCGCACTCCTTTGTTGTAATGTCCATCGGTCTACTGGTCGTACCACCAATACAAAATTGTACCACAGAATTCCCAATTTGGGGTGAGAAGTGGTCAAATTGTAATGAATTACTATTTCATTTCCAAAAGTACCTTCCCAGTCTCACCAGCATCAAAGAGCGCGAACGCCTCGTCAGCCCGCTCAAGATCGAATCGATGCGTCACCAGGTCGCGAACGCGCAGCCCCTGTCGATAGAGTGTAAGCATTTGATGGAACTCCGCGTAGTGATAAAACCACGACCCGGTCGCCGTGATATCCCGGCGAATAAAATCGTTGCTGGGTGAGAGCTCTACACTCCCTTGCTCGCCGTTCATGACGACGTGACCGCCTGTTCGCACCGCTTTAAAACACTGCTTTAACGTTGTCGGTCGCCCGGCCGCTTCAATACAGACATCGGCCCCATCGCTGGACGTCAGGACGACAACAGCCTCTACGGGATCCTTTTCTGCAGCGTTCACCGTATGTACGGCCCCGAGGCCCCGAGCCAGCTCGAGGCGCTTCGGCGACAAATCGACGGCGATCACGTCTCGCCCCTGGTAACTCTGTACGAGGGTGTTACCTAGTCCGACTGGTCCAACGCCAAAGATTGCAACGCTCCTCACATCGGATCCCATTTTTCTCGACGTGTGATAGGGCACGCCCAACGCGTCGCCCGTTATCAACACCCCTACGTCCCAGTCCACATCGTCCGGGAGAACATGACACGCTCTGGCCGGTATCGCGACACGCTCTGCATGCATGTTTGAATACACCCGGTAATCTGGACACCACGTGTACGCTCCGGCGTCACACTGACGACATGCACCACACCCGACGACGGCGCTCAAGCCGACCCGCTGTCCGACCTCCAACGCACTCACGCCCGGACCGAGTTCGACGACGACGCCTGCCGCTTCGTGACCGCTGTTACCGGGCGTACCTTGATCCCGTCGATACGCCCCCAACTCACTGCCGCATAGAGCCGAGACGGCAATCTCTACAACCACCTCGCCCGGTTTCGGTCTCGGCTCCGGCGCCTCGACGACCGAGACACGGCGGCTCCCTTCGTAGCGCACTACTCTCATGAAATCTGCCCTCACTCTTTGGCTAGGATTCCGACCAGGTTCTCCCCCGACTCCGGGCGAAACGCCTTTAGCTTTATCTCTTTCGCCTTGTCCTCGATCCACAGTCGCCCGCACTCTTGACATTGCCAAATACGTCGGGCCACATCACTCAGGAGCGCCCGCACCTTCATACACGCCACCGCTTTGGCATGGGCGCTCGATCCGGAATGAGAGATGGCTGCGTCGATAGCGTCAAGAATGCTGAACGCTTCTTGATCAGGAATAACGTGCGCTTTAACCGGGCTGCAATCGGCACTGTCAACAATGACTCGTCCGCAAAGGCAGTTAAACTTCACTCGGAAAACACGCTCCTTTATGGAAGTGTTGGCGACCTGAGAATTCGTCCTAAATCCGAGGGATTCAGTGGTTAATGAGAGTGGTCACTCATGATACTCACGTGTCGCACATTCTGTGCAGATGGCGATGGAAGCGGCGGCCACCCCGACCATCCGGGAGCCCAAGGAGCGTGTTTTAGTTTATTGGGTTGGATTTATAGCCCCATCTCCGACTCGACCTCAGCGACCTTAACGGTCCTTCCTTCGTCAATCGAGCGCTGCGCAGCCAGACAAACGGCTACCGAACGGGCCCCTTCAGCCGCGTCAACCCGGGGTAACGTATCCTGCTCGATACATTGCAAGAGGTGGTCAATCTCTTCGTAGTAGTAGGGGTACTCCTCTTCGACTGGAAGGGAAAGATTCATCCAGTCCTGTAGATGATCGATCTTGGCCAAGAAGAGCTTGTCATTCTCGATCGTCCCTTGATCTCCGTACACCGACAGGTTGAGGGCGTACGGCCTCCTACATCCCCCGCTCACCAAGACCTTTCCAATACAACCGGTGGCAAACGTGAGACTCATAAGAATGCAGTCGTGGGGATACGCCGACTCGTGCAGCACTTTGCGATTGCCGTAAGCGTGCACTTCTACCACCTCGCCGACCAACCAACGTAGCAGGTCAACGGGGTGGCATCCGCCTCCGAGCGTCAGGTTAGGCTTATGGTCAGGATCAGATCGCCAGCCACCCAGGAAGGGCTCTAGATTGTGTAGGTAGTCCGCTTCCACAAAAAAGGGAGCGCCCAATTCTCCTTGGTGCACCATTTTGTGAATTGATTCGAATTGAGGCGAGAATCGCAGGATCTGTCCCGTCATCACCTTGCGTCCGGATGCCTTGGCGGCGTCCAGGATGCGTCGGCACTCCTCGACAGAAGGCGCCAGCGGTTTCTCACAAACGACATGTTTGCCGGCGGCCAACGCTTTTTCGACCTGCTCTGCGTGGAGGGCATCAGGTGTACAGATCGAGACGATATGAATGTCGGAATCTGCCAGCATTTCGTCAAGATCAGCCGTAATGAGCCTTACGTCGTCGGCCCCCACAACATTGTCGGGGTCTCGGGTAACAATTCCCCGCAACTCGGTCTTTGGGTGCCTCCGATAGGCCGCTGCATGCTGTCCACCCGCGTAACCGACACCTACGACCGCTGCTCCTATCACCAGAGATCAGCTCCTCCATGAAGTGCGCTAAATGCGCCGATGTGCGCCCGTCAGTCTTTGGCATCACCTTTCGGGGAAACGACACACTCTCCTGGAAACTCATGCGCGGCAGAGTGCCCCTGGGTCCCGCGAGAAACGGAGATAATGAGAGAACGGAGGCGATTACGGTGTTGTGTCTTCTATTGAAACGTTTCCGTAATCGACTATTTGCTGCCTTTATCGCATTTGATACCAAATCAGAACGCCTCTACAATGGACACACGCCTATGAGGGGAAAACACAAAGGGGCTTATACAATGGGCATGATCCGTGGGTTAACTTCCCGAATCGTCGTTGTGCTGGTTGCAATGGCTTTGATGACAAGTCAGAGCTTTGCCTCCAGCGATTTGTCCAAGGTGTCGAATCCCGGCACGTTACCCGAGCATGTGGAAATACTGTCGGAGAGCGAAATGGACCAGATCACCGGTGAGGTTCATCCGATTGTCGCCGGTGCGATCGCAGGCGCTGTTGGCAGCGCGTTTTATTACGCAACCTCACCGGGCGAAAAGAGTTTCGGTGGTTTCGCCGAGGCAGTCGGAAAGGGAACGCTAACTGGCGCTCTCACCGGGACAGCTACTACCATCGCATTAGTGGCCACGGGAGCACAAGTGGCGGTCAGCGCGGCAGCCACAGCGTGGAGTGCGTGGGGTAGCGGCAATGTTGGTGCACTCTCCGGGGCGATGGATCACGTGTGGTAGCATCCCCCACCTCGGGGCAGCCGAGATGATTCCCTGGCGGTACGTTTGTTACGTACCGCCATACGGTTGGAGGGGGCCGATTGGAGATCGATATCGACCACTTCGCAGTTTCATTGAGGTTAGGGTTGATTGTTGCCAGTGCCATGGTCGCCATGACAGGCCGCCGTTCTGGTCGAGGAATCCTCGACTGGCTCTCCATCAACTTGGACCTTATTCTCGTGAACACCATCACCTGTGCAGCAACATTACTAGTGATTTCTCCCGTTAACGAATTCAGCTGGGCAAATCTCCAGTTGGCACGATTCACTTCGACGATTGACATCGCAAGAATGAGTTTGGCCCCCGCAGCATTGATCTGGGGAGTTGCAGCCTACATCAACGGCACGCCCAACCTACATCGCCTCGACTGGCAATACCGAATCGCGTCCCTCCAGACGGCTCAGTTTTGTCTCACGCTTATCGTTTACACCAGCACACAGATCCTTTTCGACGCTACTGGATTATGACGTTCACTCAAGGGAGTAATCCGAGATCCTTTAAGAGAAAAAGGTGAACGACCGAAACCTAGAGACTAACGAAGGGTGAGACGAGGAGATGACATCTTCCGGAGATGAGCAATGCTATCGGGTTCCGCCCGCAGAGATTGCCGAGGTCGTCGACGCGCCGCCGCCACCAGAATTTGAGGCAGACCCCACGGGCGTTTGGCTGTTGCTCAAAGAGCGCGAGGCGCTTGTCTCGATTGCCGAACAGGCTCGGTCTCAACTAAGGCTGGCTGGGATCCGCTTCGATCCGGGCACCAACTGCGTTGAACGGTCCCATCCATACACGCGCCTCACGCTCCTTCACATCCCTACGGGAGAGGCTCGACCTATCGGCGCTCTCCCCACCGGCGCCTCAATCGATTGGCTCCGATGGTCTCCGGACGGCAAGCACTTCGCTTGCGGCGTTCTCCACGACGAATCGCTCTCGCTCTGGATTATCGAGACGCAGACCGCTGAGGCACTGCAGTGCTGCTCCCGACTCAACTCCCTTTTGGGCACACCGTTTGTATGGGAGCCAGATGGCCAAGCCTTGCTGGCTCTTGCAATTCCTCCAGGTCGTGGTGAACCGCCGCGCCCGCCCCAAATCCCCACCGGACCGATCATTCAGGAGACACGAGCGGGAGCCGCGCCGGCTCGCACCTATCAGGATCTCCTTAAGAACCCATACGACGAAGAGCTCTTTGCGTATTACGCGACCTCCGAGTTGGTTCGAGTGGCCCTTGACGGAGGAATCGACAGATTGGGATGCACGGGACTCATACGGCGTACGGAATCATCGCCTGATGGTCGCTTCATCCTAGTGGACAGGGTGAATCGTCCGTTCTCGTACCTGGTTCCCTGGTACCGCTTTCCTCACACCCTCGAGGTGTTGGATCGCACCGGCCGGCCGGTACGCCGACTGGCGGAGCTGCCCTTGGCGGAAGAGATCCCTATAGGCGTCGACGCCGTGCCGCAGGGACCGCGCCATGTCATGTGGCGTAGTGACGCTGACGCTACGTTACTGTGGACAGAGGCGCAAGACGGCGGCGATCCCCGCGTCAACGCGCCCATCCGGGACCGGCTTTTTTCACTGGGTGCTCCCTTTGAGGGCGAACCGCAGCTCCTCACCTCCCTCGAACTGCGCTTCGCAGGCATTCAATGCGGGGACGACTCGCTGATGGTGGTCCACGAACGGTGGTGGAGAGAGCGGCGGATTCGCACCTGGCACATCGACCCGAGCGCGCCAGAGCGTGGCGCCGCGCTCTGGTTTGATCGCTCGTTCGAGGACCGATACAACGATCCGGGCACGTTTCTCATGCGCCGTACCGAGCGCGGCACACGAGTCCTCCTCTCTGCGGACGGTGGCCAAAGCTTGTTCCTCGTCGGCGCTGGGGCCTCGCCCGAGGGTGACCGTCCGTTCCTCGATCGCTTTGACACGGCAACCCAAAGTACCCAACGACTGTGGCAGTCCCAACCACCGCACTACGAACGTCCGATCCGACTTATCGATCCGACGCGGGGAATCTTGCTCACGTCACAGGAGTCCGTCTCCGAGCCGCCCAACGCCGTACTTAGAGAGTTGGCCACCGGAGCCAAGCGACGATTGACGCGTTTTGAGCATCCGACACCGCAACTCGCCCAGGTGCACAAGGAGTTACTCCGCTACCAGCGTGCTGACGGCGTCGAGTTGACTGCTACGCTCTACCTCCCACCAGGGGCGAAACCAGGCGATCCACCGCGCCCCCTGCTTTTGTGGGCGTATCCGCGCGAGTTTAAAAACGCCGACGCCGCCGGTCAAGTGCGGGAGTCTCCGTACCGCTTTGTCCGCCTCTCATGGGCCTCGCCGCTGTACATGCTTATGGCCGGGTACGCTGTCCTCGACGGTCCCTCCATGCCGATCATCGGAGTGGGAGAGCAAGAGGCGAATGATACATACGTCCAGCAGTTGGCGGCGAGTGCGCAAGCCGCTGTTGACGAGGTCGTGCGACGTGGCGTCGCCCACCCGGACCGGATTGCGGTCGGTGGTCACTCCTACGGTGGCTTCATGACGGCCAATTTGCTCGCCCACACCGACCTATTTTGTGCGGGAATCGCTCGTAGCGGGGCGTATAACCGGACGCTGACGCCATTTGGCTTTCAGTCCGAGGAGCGCACCTTGTGGGAAGCGCCCGACGTCTACTTTGCGATGTCCGCGTTTGTTCACGCCGACAAAATTTCCGCGCCACTCCTCTTGATCCATGGCGACGCCGACGACAACGCCGGCACCTTTCCCATGCAAAGTGAACGCTTTTACAACGCGCTAAAAGGGCTCGGCGTGACCGCTCGACTCGTCATGCTACCGCATGAGAGCCACCACTACCGAGCCCGAGAATCCGTCAAGCACATGCTTTGGGAGATGCACACATGGCTCGAACGCCATGCCAAAGGCACTAGGGCCCTTAGTGAGCCAAGTTGAGCAGCGGGCTCACTGACGCTTCTCCGTCACCGACTACGTGAAAGGCCTGAGGCCGGCCAAGCTGTTTGTACCGCGCAGCCACCGGCTCCAGGATCCGATGCGCCTCGTTCACAGGAATAGGACTCCCGTCGGAGGCGAGTGGCGCCACAACTGTCAGAGGTTTCGGCGCCGCCACCGCCACGAAATCGGGAATGTCCCCCACCTTTAGGAGGTTGGGAATCAACGCTTCAAACGGGATTCCCGTGAATCGATCGTCACGCCGATACGTGACCAATGGGTGTGTGACAGTGATCGTCTCAAACCCATCGAGCAAAGAAGCTGCTGTCAAAACGGTGGTCGCAGGCCCGCCGGAGGCAGCGAGGCGCACGGACTCAACCCCTTCGGGGACGTGGCGAGCCAACGATTGCAACAACGAGACCCAGTACCCGGCCAGGGGGAACCCGAGGAGTTGACACGCTCTCACAGCGCTGCTGCAACCGTGCAAACCGAGGAGATTCTCAACGTACTCCGTTACCTCTCCCGGTAACCGCGCCTCGCCGAGACCCGGCAGATCAACCGCCCAGAGCGTGCTCCCCGTACGCAACGCCTCTTTTGCCAGAGGCGATTTCACCATATCTTCCTTTCGATCGCCTACCATCATAAGGACCCGCTCGGTCGTGCTGGTGAAATCCGGCCAGTACACGGAGACGGGGATCAATTCCCCTTCCGGACTTTCGTAGACACGCAGAGCCCCGGCGAGATCTTCTGCCAGGTTGGGCAGGCGATCGATGGTCTCCATCTCGAGGGAGATCTCGCGACTCGGTCCAAAGACGCGGCGTACATCATCCATGCCGAGATCAACAGCCGAGGGGGAAACCTCGTCCCGTCTCCGGGCAAAGAAAGCCGGAAGCGTCATCACTTGCGCCGTCGCTGCCGTGGGATAGCACGACAGCGTCGCGTAATCTTCGACCGGCACCTCCATCTCTTGGATGGGGGCGCTCTCTTCTCCGTCTTTTAACCACCGATTAAACCAGCCTAAACACGCCTCACGCGCCTCTTTGGGGTAACCGTGCGAGACAGGAAGCGACTCAAAGCGCACACGCTCCCGCTCTCCAAACAGCTCCCAAAGCCGGCTCGCCTGCTCGGTGTTGGCTTGGGCATCCTCGTACCGAAAGCTCACGTTATCCACTCGCGCGCTCATAACCAACAGCGCTCGGGGCGCGATCGCCGCCATCACGTCAAACTGTTCCAACTTCCCGGCGATCCCAAACGGAGTCTCACACATGCAATTAAACGATCCCACAAACTTGCGATACGCCCCCATCGAACAGACAGGGACAACCGCGGTGAAACGCCCGTCCCACGCCCCCGAGTAAAAGCTCTGGTTGCCTCCGCCCGAGGCTCCTGAGATGGCAAGGCGCGTCTCGTCCACTTCAGGTCGCGAGGCGAGGTAGTCACAAGCGCGGAAGTTCTCGTGAATTTGAATTCCAAAGACGGAGTATCCCGTGAGCCAAAGAGCCCCCGCAAGATGACCGCCGTGGTAGGAGCCAGGGAGCTCGAGACTGCGTTCGCCGTTCCCCACTGCATCGACTGCAAGCGTAAAATACCCCGCTTTAGCCAAAGCGGCACACCGCTGTTGGTTGCGGGCGTCGCGCCGTCCATGTTTGGAGTGTCCGTGCACGGCCAAGACACCGGGTACAGGCGCGTCTGTCTCAGGGACAAATGCGGTAGCCGTCATCCGCAGTCCACCGAAGGTCGGGAAACTGACCGCTTCGATCCGGTACCCGTCCCGTTGATGCACTTGGTGAATCTCCGCCTCAAGGGGATCGTAGTCGGGCGTGGGCCCGGCGGCTTCCTCCAAGATACTGCGGACCTTTCGTCGGTACTCTGCGACTTCGTCCTTGGTTTGAGGAAATGCGGGTGCGCACGTCTCGCTACGCACCTGGTTGCGTAGCCATTGCTGAAAGGCGTAACCGGCTGCAGTTCCTAGCTCCCTCGGCATCTGAATCTCCTCCTAATGACGGGGGCGACCTAAACGAGAGGTCGCCCCGCGCTCCTAACTCACCTGTTGTCGTGACGCGCTCAAACGGGCTGTGAACGCTACTCGTTCCTACTCGTTCCACTCGTCGAGCATACTCTGGATGACTGGGCTCGCCTCGTCGAGCGCCTGCACTGCGCTCTTCTCCCCGGTGGCCACCGGCTTGATCACATTGTTATAGTAGTACGTCCGGATATCCTGGGGAACGTGTTCGGGCAACACCTGTGTCGCGGGTGTGTTGATCATATCGATCATGGCCGGAATGTTTACGTCAGCGTTGGCATCGAGGAAGGCCGAGAGTGCGACACTGCGCCTAGCCGGAGGAATACCCCATCCCAGCTCCATGGCCAGGGTTTGCCCTTCCACACTGGCGATGAACTCGAGCACTCTCCAGGCTTCATCTGGATGTTTCGCGCCGACGGGGATCGCGTACGGGGTTTCGGGCCAGATGTTGGTCGCCCGACCTCCCTGGAACGTGGGGGTGTACGAGATATCCCAATCCAGATCCGGGAAACGCTGCATGAATCCAAACATGAAGCTGCCCCACATCATCGATGCAGCAGTCTGCTCGCCAAAGTTGGTCCAACCGGTGCCCTGTGCCGGCATCGCCTGATGGACGTGCGCCAGGTCGTGAATAAACTGTAGAGCGTCCTTCACGGCATCAGAGTTGCCGAGAAACTTGGTCCCGTCTTGACTGAACAGAGGGCCGCCGCCTGCGGCGTAGCTAAAGTGATACGTCTCACGTCCCAATCCGCCGTCGATGCGGACAATCCCCCATGTCTCCGGCGTCCCATCGCCGTTTTGATCGCGGGTCATACGGGGAATCTCTTGCGTCCCTTCCTGTTCCCAACTCCAATCAGCGGTTGGGAAGGGGACACCACTCTCGTTGAAGAGCCGCTTGTTGTAGAAGTAGCTGCTCACCGCGGTACCCAAGGGGAGCGCGTAGAGCTTCCCGTTCCAGCTCAAGGTGCCATCGATGAGCACCGGCCAAAAGTCGGAGCGCACATCACTTGGGAGTCGCTCAAACCGATCGGTGATGTCTTGAATTAATCCGGCCTTCGCGACCTCGGGGACCCCCCAGAGGCGGACCAAGTCCGGAGAGATTCCGCCAGCCACACGGACCGCCAATCCTTCGGCCGGGTTCGAGGCCGGGCTCGGCGTCATCTCAATCTTGATGTCCGGGTTGAGCTCTTCGAACCCGTCAAAGAATGTACGGGTGCGGTTCCAGTAGTCGGTGCCCGAGCTGCCGTGCACCAGGACCTGCAACGTAACTGGCTCAGCAGCCCAGCTGAACGAAGCACACAGCAACGTTACCACCGCAACGACAGTCAGCGCCATAGATTTTCTCAGCGATTGGTGCGCTTTACCCCTCATCGTTCTTGCCTCCACTCTAATGTTGAATACTAAACTTATTGCCGCTTGCTGCATTTTTCCCTATCTTTGCGGTCATTCATTGGTACAAAAATGCCACGCGCGCGACCGATCGTGCCAAGAGAATCAGGCTGGACCCCAGGCATTTACCAAGGAGTTTTTTGTAAGACGTCGGATTAATCTCAAGTGAGGTAAATGGCAGTCAATCGTCGGGATTGGAGTTGCAGCACATGGTAAAGGGGGCCCCAGACCGATGAGACACTGCGCCAAGACCCAGCGTCAATTGGACCAGCGTGGATATATTGTAAACACCCAGCCTAGTCCGGGAAATTATCCATACGGCCACCGCCATGGAGGCATAGAGATTCTTTTAGTCCACTCTGGCAGTGTAGAGATTTACTCAGGAGATTGGCAGGGTCACGTTGCGCCGGGTCAAGCCGCGGTGATTGCTGCCGAGTTGCCGCACATCACTCGTCCCGACCAACGCGAGTGGGTGCGCACAGCGGTGCATTTTATGCCTCACGTCGCCTACGATCTGGCAAGCAGCGTGGAACGGAAAGTACAGGAGAGTGGCGGCGGGTGGATTCCAAACCTCTCAAGCGAGTCCGTGGAGCGCATCTTATGGTCGGCGCGCACGTTGAGCAGGCCGGAGAGTGTGAGCACAGAGACGGCCAAGGCTCTCCTGACGGTGATCCTAAGCGAAATTTACGGCGCGGACCACGATCACCCGGCACAGCATCCTCCCGTCGTCCGTGAGATCATTGACTATATGAAAAGCCGACCGGACCAGACCGATTCCATCGACCAACTCTCTCGCCGCTTTTACGTCAGCAAGCGCCAACTCCACCGGCTCTTTCAAGAGCATGTGGGTTGCGGGCCCCATCAGTACTGGCTCAAGCTCCGTATCGACACAGCCTGCAAACTCTTGCAAGAATCACTCGCCATTAAGGAGGTGGGATACGCGGTAGGCTTCTCAAGTCTACGTGGGTTTGAGCGCGCCTTCCAGCGGGTGGTCGGATTCTCCCCCCGCGAGTACAGAGAGTCATTTCCAAATTTATAAGGCCTACAGACTGGAGGATTTCACGATGAACTCCGATACCTACTCAGCGCAACTCGGCGCCGAGACCTACCCGCACTTCGCCTTTCGTGCTCAAGACGTCGACGAAGCTAAGCGCTGGCAACAGTCGTTCCGCAGCGAGCTCGGCCGCCTCCTCGGACTGCCGGTGATCGCGTCCCGAGGAACACCACCGCTAACCGCGACAAAGATCTCTACGGAGCCGCAAACCGATCACATTCGTGAGGAGTGGCGCCTCGAGACCGAGCCCGGCTTTCATCTCCCCTTTTACCTACTGCGTCCCATAGAGGCCCCCAATCACCGGCTCCCTCTTGTCTTGACCCCTCATGGTCACGGGAAGCTGGGCAAAAAGACCTACGTAGGCATCAGCGAGTCGGAGAGCGACCGCCAACAGATGGAAGAGGGTGAGCGTGACATCGCCTTGCAGGCCGTCCGCGCTGGTTACATCGCCATCGCACCCGACATGCGCGGCTTTGCGTCGCTTAGGCTCCAAGACGATATTGAGAAAGACGCCAACAATTCGTGCCAGACGCTCCAATTGCGGGCTTACATGTTTGGTCGTACGTTGATCGGTGATCGAGTATGGGACATCCAGCGTTTGATCGACTGGGCGACACAGCGAGACGACGTCGACCCCGACCGGATCGTCATCACCGGCAACTCTGGTGGCGGTACGGTCACCCTCTTCTCTGCCGCAATGGACGAACGTATCCGGGTCGCTGTTCCGGGTAGCTACTTTTGTACGTTCAAAGACTCAATCCTCGCCATCCGTCACTGCGCCTGCAACTACGTCCCGGGATTGGGTCGCATCGCGGAGATGTGGGACGTGGCCGGTCTCATTGCTCCCAGGCCGTTCCTCGCGGTCACCGGTCGAGAGGACCGCATCTTCCCCGTGCACGCCACTCAGTACGCCTTCCAGCGCCTCCAACAGGTTTACAAACTCTTTGGCGCACAGGACCAGTGCGGCCTCAGTATCGGAGAAGGAGGGCACCGCTACTACAAGAAAGACGTCTGGCCCTTTGTACAGACGGCCCTGGCGGCAACACACGAAAACGGAGCGACCCGTTCCGCGTGATCACGCGGCACATACCATGAGAGCGCCGACTCCGACGGAATGCGTCATTGCCGCGGCGTCGGCGCGACCAATCACGTACTGCGAGGCCGCTTCGCCGCTCCTGCCTGCCGGTAAGGGTAGCTCGACCGTCTCACCCGTCTCAAGCGAGCGGTTGACGGCGAGGCTCACCTCGAGCGATCGCACGGCGTCGGCGTACGAGCAGCGCACTTTGGAGGGATCCTTGGCTGCGACGGCATTGACGAACGCCCGGTCCGCATCGGTGGCGTAGTCATTCTCATTCACCCACTCCTGGGTGCCGTCCGCACTCGCGACAAGGACGGACTTGCGGCGCCGATACTTGAGCACAGCGTCCGGACAGTAGAGGTCGAGGCCCGCCGGAATCTCCTGCTTGACGTTGAGGAAGCAGCCGGAGAAGATCGTACCGATTACGCCACTCTCAAAGACGAGATTGGCGGCCGATGCGTCTTCGATGTCGTACCCTTCAAACTCGGTTACAAGGCCCTTGCGCGCAACCGCCTGTACCTGGCGAACGTCACCGAGTAAGTAGCGAGCCATATCAAAGACGTGTGTCGTCTGCTCGACGGCCTGTCCCCCAGACATCGCCTTGCGCCGCCACCACGCTGGGCGCGCCACACCGCCCATCCAGTATCCCATACAGAGCCCGACCGGGTGGTCGACGAGGAATGCTTTGAGGCGTTCGATAATGTCGAGGTAGCGCTCCTGATACCCCGACGTTGTCACGATCCCTAACCGGTCGATCTCGGCGGCAATCTCGCGGGCCACCCCAATGTCAAGGTGGACGGGCTTCTCGACGTACATTGGGAGTCTCCGCTCTAGACACGCCCGCTCCGCGTCACCGTGAGCAAACGGAGGAATACACACGTAGACTGCGTCCAGCTCGGCTTCGTCGAGCATGCGCCGCACGTCGGTGAACGCCCGGCAACCGAATTCGTCGGCTGCGCTCTTGGCAGCCTCCTCTTGGACATCTGCGAAGGCGACAAGCTGGGCGTTCTCAATGCTCTTTAGGCGGTTCATATGACCACGGGCGTTGCCGCCCGATCCGATGAAACCAATTCGTACGCTCATCTGTCGTCCCTCCTAGCGCGGCTCGTACTCGTCCGAACCCTTCTCGGGAAGGTGGACCAGCCAGATATTGCGGTATTGGACAGCATCCCGGTGATCCTGTAGGCGCAGTGGCCCGGGATCTCCAAGCGGACCCTCCATGGCGCCGCCCGTCGGTCCCTCAAAGATCACATTATTTTGAATGACGACCCCGTTGTGCAGCAGCGTGATTCGAGCGTTCTCTACCACGTCACCCGATTCGTCCACGCGTGCCGCGCGAAAGATGATGTCGTACGTCTGCCACTCCAAGGCTGGTTTACAGGCGTTGACAAGCGGTGCATGTTGCAGGTAGATCGCCCCGCAATCTCCCGTACCCGGCACCTCCCATCCGTACGAGTCCAGCACCTGTATCTCGTACTTACCCTGCAGGTAGACGCCGCTGTTCCCTTTCTTTTGCCCCGTCGCTTCGGGCATGTCCGGTGAGCGAAATTCCAGGTGAATGTAGGCGTCTCGAAACGTCTCGACACTGACGATATCGCCTTTGCCCACGGTAGCGACACCGTTCTCGACAGGCCATTCGGCCGGCTCCTCGCTCCCCTTCTTGCGCCACTGCGAAAGGTCGGCGCCGTCAAAGAGCACTACGGCATTCTCAGGTGGTTGCGTGTTCACCGGTGATCCCCTCACTATTCCTTGGTAGCTGGGCGCGGCAGCCAAACCCTTCGTCGCCCTGCTCGCACCACTTCGCTGAGCCCGGTTGATCGTCCTCCAACGACGCAAAGCACCTGCGTGCTCATTCGGCGCGACAGATCACGCACGTGCACGCAGGTGCTTTATGGAGAACGACGATGCGGTTATAGGCTACGGGGCAGGCGCTTCATCCGAAGGCTGGGACGCTTCCTCGGACGTGTCGGGCTCCACCGTTGGAATCGAGAGCTGCGCGCTCGGGTTGGAGGGACTCTTGGAGCCGGACCGATCGGACGAATCGGTCGAGCCGGATTGGCCGGATGTGTCCGGTGTGTCGGACGGGACGGACGTGTCCGACGGGCCAGACGTGTCTGAGGTGTTGTCGGACGTGTCGGCGTCATCTGTGCCTTCACCGCCGCCAATCTCTCCGTCAGGCAGACCAATCGCGTCGTCGCCCTGTTCCGACATCTGTGCATCGCCACTCGCCGAGGTTTGCGTCCCACCACCACATCCGGTGGCCGCAACGAGTAGCGCCAATAAAAGCGGCACCGTGATCGCCCATGTTCGCTGTCGCAACCGGGTACTCGTCACCTCAAGTCGCCTCCCCGAGCGTACGGAGTACCGTCGAGGGCGTTTGCACCGGCCGTCATTTTGCCGATCACCTTTCCTCGCCGCCCCATTCTCCGATTCCCTTCTCGAAAGACGATCAGCCCGCATCTCGGGCCGAAGTCGACCGGAAACCGTCTTGGCAACGTTGACATAGGTTCTAACAGGGAGTGGGAGGACCGGGCAGCCCTCACTTCGTTTACACGCCGTTCAAACGCATCATTCACAATGGGCTCCTCCTTTGTGGGGATTGAGTGCTTACCTCTATTCTAGGTCGAGCAGCCTTGAGCCACCATGGAGTGAACGTATAGGCTCTGTTCCTCTCACATAACGGTAACATGGAAGAATGGTTCAAGAAGAAACGCACCGACGAGGCAGGAAACTCTGCGACCGATTGCCAAGTGAAGAGAGCACGGTCGGGAGGGCAGGTGGGTGAACAACGTAACATGAAGGACGCGTCCCCGATCGTTTTAAGAGCGGTAATTACACTTGTCATATTAGGATCACTGTTACTCACACTCTCGTTGGCTACCCCACCTAGCGTCCAGGCTCGGGAGAGCGATCCGCGCCCAAACGCACCAACCCAATCCAAGGGCGACACCACACGTCTTCCAAGCGAACTCTCGAGCGACGTTGCAGAGCTCCAACGTATCCTAAAGGCGATGGGCTATTTCCTCAACGCCCTCTCAGGTAACCTGGACCCCAACACCGTCGCAGCCCTGGAATCCTTCCAACGCGACTACGCACTCCCCGTCACCGGCGACCTTGATGAGTACACGCTGGCGGCGCTCGGTGGTTCCCCGGAGACACTCAACCGCCGTCCAAGATTCCGTTACACGGTCCGCGACCGCGACACGCTCGTTGGAATCGCACGGCAATACGGGAGTTCGGTACCGTGGATTCTCCGGTTAAACCCCGCGATTGAGTCGATGGACCGTATTGTAAGCGGCATGGAACTCGTCGTTCCCATTCGCTTCCCTATCCCGGACGGATTCCAGGTTGAACGAGTCCAAGTGCTTCTGGACCGGTTTTTGGGCACCTATGTCACCGACGTCCCTTACACAGACGTAAACCGACTCGAAGAGCAGGTCTTGGAGAGGCTGGTGACAGAAGGGTTTGAGATCGAACGAGGTACCACTCTAGAAGGGACTACCTTGAGCGGGCGCGGGGTGATCTTGGGCAAACTCGTCTTTCGGGCTCAGCAATCCAACGGGAAAACGCGTGTCGACGTCGCCCTCGTCTTTAACCGTGAGGACAAAGCACCCGCAGAGTTAGAGCCGCTCTTTCGTTAACCCTGCAGTTTGTAGCCAAACCCGCGAGCTGTGTGAATGAACCTCGGATTCTCAGGATCGGGCTCCACTTTGCCACGTAAGAAATAGATGTACTTTTTAACATCTTCGTACGTGCCTTCGTCAGCGCGGTCGGGCCAAACCGCGTGGAGAATCTCGTTGTTGGAGAAGACACGTCCCGGCCGCGACGCCAGGAGCCGGAGCAAGTCGTACTCCTTGGGTGACAACCTGACCGGCTCCCCATCGATGCGCACCTCTTTCGCTTCGTCGTCGATGCTGATCGGCCCACAGCGCAGGTACGAGGCCTTGTGGGTCCCGCGCCGCATCACAGCATGAATTCGCGCCTCAATCTCAGCAAGGTCGAAGGGCTTGATCACGTAATCATCGGCGCCTTGGCGCAAGCCTCGCACCTTATCCGATGTGGCATCGTTTACCGTAAGGATGATCACCGGCGTATCACCCATACTCCGAATCTCGTCAAGCACTTGCCAGCCGTCCATCTCCGGCATCTCGACATCCAAGAGGACCATGTCCGGGTCATGCGCCACAAAGCTGTGTAACGCTCGTGCGCCGTCCGATTCGTCGATTACCTCAAAGCCCTTGGCCGTCAAGTACTTGCCCAGTAGACGGCGGGCTGCCGGATCGTCTTCCGCGATGAGGATCCTCAACCTTCCAGTCCCACCTTTCACGATCAATGACAGGCGTCTCAGGGAAGTAGAGCTCAAAACATGCCCCACCGCCCTCCGGTGCGTCGCCCACGCGGACGCTCCCTCCGTGAGCCTGCACATACCCCTTGACGATCGCTAGGCCCAGACCAAGCCCTTTCAGCTCCTCGCTCCCGACTCTCTCCATCCGCTCAAACGGCTCAAAGATCCACTCCTTCTCCTCGTCAGGAATGCCCGGACCGGTGTCTAAGACACGTATCTCAAAACCAGCGCCCACCTTTCGAGCGCTTAGGGTGACACTGCCGCTGTTTGTATACTTCACCGCGTTGTGGAGGAGGTTGATAAGAATTTGCTTGAGTTTGGTCTCGTCAGCCTGCACGAGGCGACAATCTCCGGGGTTCACGTTCACCTCAAGCCCCTTGCGATGAGCCAGCGGTTTCACCTGGTGGGCCGCCTGCTGCAGCAACTCTGGCAGCGAGAGCTCTGTCACATGCAAGAGCTCCTCGCCCGAAGCGCTGAAATGGAGAATGTTATCGATAAGCGCAAGAAGATGATTCCCTGCGGCGAGAACCGCCTCGATATCCGCACGCTGCTCCCCAGTGATCGGGCCATCCAGCTCTTCCAGGAGGATCTGACAGTAACCACGCACACTGTGAAGGGGTGTCTTCAACTCGTGACCAATCATGGCCAAAAATCGAGACTTTGCTTCGTCCGCTGTGCGTAGCTCCGCATTCACTCGTTGCAGCTCCTGGTTGCGGTGTCCGATCACCTCGGCCATCCGGTCGAACGCCGCACCCAGCTCCTGCAATTCGGGGTAACTTGAAATCTCAGCTCGTGCGTCCACGTCTCCGGCCTGAAACAGTCGAATGGAAGCGATCACACGCTCGAGCGGCTTAAGGATAGCGGTGTACAAGCCAAAGGCGAGGGCTGCCCCCACGCCGGTGAAAATGAGCGCGATGGCAGCCATGTCGTAAAGATTCCGGTTCACCTTCTCGTGTACATCTCGCAACGAGAGCCCCAACCGCACGTAATTGCGCTCCGGATTCTCTGGCAACACTTGAATAAACTCGACGGTTGGCTGACCAGCGAAGGTCCGCTCCCTAATCGGCGGTACAGCCGCTGGATTGGAAAACGCCTCAAGTCGAATCGCATTGTCGAGGGCGGACTCGGAGACGATCTCACCGTCATACACGATCTGAGCGTAGACCACATCCCCGATGAGGCGATGGGTCAACAACATCAGGCTCAACTCCCGCTCCAAGGAGTCGTCTGTGCGCAGGACGCGAGCGGCCTCCTGAGCCAGGTTGGTGGTTAACGCCTCCCCGCGCTGATCGAGTTGCTCCCTCAGATCGTTGCTGACGCGGTAAGCGGAGACCGTGGCCAATCCGACCGACATCACCGCACTAAAACCAACCAGTGCGAGGATGAACGTCGCTTTCATCCCTAGTGGCCTTCGCACGAAGGCGACCTCCTCTACATGAGTGATTCGCTCTACGTGTCGCGGCTTCCCTGCGGCGCCCAAGCGGGTTGACCGTATTTCCACGCTCCGACGCTATCCTATCGGTTTGATTCACAAACCCAGAAACGACCTCAAAAGCTGAGGTCGGCCCATACCGGGAAGTGGTCGGACGGAAAGCGGCCCTCGACACTCTCCGTCTCCACGCGCACCTGTTCAACGCTCCAGTGGCGGGAGTGAAAGATGTAATCAATGGGCTCACCCTCCCTCTCTCCGGAGAATCCATGAAAGGTTGCGCCGACCGCCTCCTCGCGCTGTTCCTTGTCGGCGTACGACGAATAAAGGAGAGGAGCGCCGTCGGGGCCGGTCCGTTGAAAGGCTGCAATGGCCGGGTTGTCGGGGGGCGCGTTCATATCACCGGTGAGTATCGTGGGAAGCGGGTAGTCTTGCCAATGCTGGATCATGTGTCCGAGAATGAGTTCGGCCCCAATCTCCCGTGCAACCTGGTTGCGATGATCCAAGTGCGTATTGTAGCAGAGCACCTCTTGCGACGCTCCCCGCTCACGAAAACGGACCCACGTACACATCCTCGGTAGCCCGGTCTGGGGCACTTGGCTCCCCGGTACATCCGGCTGGTGAGAGAGCCAAAATCGTCCGGCCGTCACCGGCTGCAGCCGCGCCGATCGGTACACGATCGCCGAGAATTCGTCCTCAACTCCACCGCGTCGACCCTCACCGATCCATTCATACTCCGGTAGGAGCTCTGAAAGCTCTCGCAGCATGTCAAAGAATCCCTCTTGAATGCCCAACACATCCGGCTCCAGACGATCGATGAGATTCGCAACCAAGCGCTTGCGGTGAGGCCACGCATTCTCGTTATCCCGTGGATTGTTTTGTCGCAAGTTAAAACTCATCACTCGTAACCGCACGCGACACGCCCCCTCATGGTCATTTTCCTGTACCTCTACGGCGCCTCGTAAACACACACCTGTTACCCAGGGATTTAAGAAAATCGGGACCAATGACCTACCCTTCCACTAAAAGGTAACTAAGGGTGCTCGTGGAAAACTGCGCGGGAATGGTGCATTCTACATTAGAGAAGGTGAAGCTGCATGGCAACCTTGACAGGCCGCGTCCTCTTTCCAGGCGACCCGGGTTGGGATGATGCCCGCAAAGTGTACAACCGACGCTTCGACGTCCAACCGCGGGCGGTCGTCTTTTGCCAAGAGAATCAAGACGTGGTGAACGCGTTGACGTACGCCCGCGAAAACAACTTGCCGTTTCGCGTGCGCAGCGGGAGGCACAACTACGAAGGTTACTCCCTCGTTCAGGATGGAATCGTTATCGATCTGAGCGACATTCAACACGTACGCGTGGATCGAGAGAGCTTGACGGCCACAATTGGCGCGGGCAACTACGCGCTGCGGTGCTCTGAGTGGTTGGGTCAATTGGGAGTGACCATTCCGCTGGCGACCGGTCCCACCGTCGGCATCGGCGGACTCACCCTGGGAGGGGGCTTTGGACTCACGTCCCGGAGACTGGGTCTCACCTGCGACAGCCTCCTCAGCGCTACCGTGATCAACGCCGCCGGGGAAGTCATTACTGCTAGTGAGTGCGAAAACCCGGACCTCTTTTGGGCGCTGCGCGGCGGGGGCGGTGGCAACTTTGGCATCGTCACCGACTTTACCTTTCGGGTACACCCCGTCTCATACGCCGCAGCCGTGATGGTGGAGTGGAGCTGGGACCACTTTGAGCAGGTCGTCGACGAATGGTTAGACTGGTCGTACAAAGTGGACGATGCCTTTTGCGCCGTCTTGCAGCTCACGGTCGAACGCAAGATTAAGCTCTACGGACTGTACGCGCCGGCCGATCCCTCCCAACTGGCCGGACTCGAAAAACTCCTGGACTCATTTTTAAAAAAGCTTCCGCTCCCCATTGGAATGCAGATCCAGTCGCCGCTACCGTTCAATATCGCCGCACGCCTCTTTTTTGCGCAGGGCCAGGAGACGGTCGATCCACTCCAACCCGAATGGCCCGTCCACGTCCACAGCGGCCAGCAAATTTACAAGAGCACCTCTGCCGCCGTCATGAAACCCATGCCCAAGAAAGGGATCGCAACCCTCAAAGAGTACCTCGAGTCGATCCCGCAGCTTTCCGTGCCGGCAATTCAGCCTTCGATGGTACAGCTGTTGCCCGGCGGTGGTCAACCAACCCGCATTCCGCCCGACGCCACCGCGGTCTACTTGCGGCAGGCCCGTTGTATCATACAGTACGACGGCTTTTGGAAGGCTCCCCAAGACGAAGCGGCGACACTCAACTGGGTGAAGTCGTTCCGCGACGCGATGCTGCCGTACACAGTCGGCGCTTATGTGAACTACAGTGATAGAGATCTCGGCAATTACCTCGAAGAGTACTACGGGCCCAACCTGAAACGCCTCGTTCAGGTGAAGCAGGCCTACGATCCCGACAACGTCTTCAACTTTCCACAAAGCATCCCGACCTCGTCGTCTGAAGCGAGCGCGCTGGGAACGCCCGCGTCGTAAGCCACGCGTCACAATTTATCGGTGATACCCAGGTGGCGGACGACACCGCTGCCTGGGCTCATGACCGAGTCTATCGTCGACGGAAGCTCCCGAACCTGCTCACGTGGACCGACGCCTTAAAGCGCTCACGAGGCTCAAAACTCGAGAGGTGTCAGTGGGCATCGAAGCGAACCTCTGGTGAGAATTTCGAGTTGATTGCGACCCCGGTGCGCGCCGTGTGCAGGCGTGTTAGACCCAAACGAGTTCCGCGCCGACACCTGGGGCGCCTGGGAGTGTCGTGTTTACTGTGGAGATCCGCTTCCTCGCCGACTGTCCGCACGTTGTGCCTGCAATCGCATGTCTACAGCTGATGGCGATTCATTCGCCCGAGAACCGCGACTACGACCGCTCCCTCACTCAGTACGCCACTCGAGCAGAGCGCCGAGACCAGTTGCCGCTCTCCTTGGTCGCCTTCGCAGATACACTGCCCGTTGGCAGCGTCAGCCTCGTGGAGTGTGACTTGGATACACACGCGCATTTGTCGCCCTGGGTCGCATCTCTGGTCGTATGGGAGGAGTATAGGGGCCGGGGCATCGGCCGCGCATTGATGGAGCGCGTCGAGGACGTCGGGCGCAGCCTGGGCTTCCCCAAACTATACCTCTACACCTTTAGCGCCGAGCCTCTTTACCGTAGCATGGGCTGGAAGTCTCTCGGAAAGGTTCAACCGAAACGGTTGCCGGAATCCGTCTTGATGGTGAAAGAGTTCGAAGATCCGGTAGAGCAGCGAGAGCCGCAGGAGCGCCGTTCCTCTTGACGCTGGACTCGATGAAGCCAGTGATCCAATCGCCGCGCCCGTTCACCCCTGTTGAACTGGTCCTACCGGTCGTCGCACTCATCGGAATCCTGGTGCCTTCGGCCCTGGTGTGGCACATTCCTTTCTTTTGGTCCCTCGCGACGGGATGGCTCGTCACCATCCTCATCGCTCGGCGGGCCGGTTACCCTGCGAAGAGGCTCGCGACAGCCTCATGGGACGGTTTGCGGGATACACTTTTAGTCATCACCGTAATCGGGATCATCGGCGCGCTGATGGCCGTTTGGTTTCAAAGTGCGACCATCCCGGCCCTCGTCTATCATAGCCTCAAAGTTGCCGTTCCCCAGTACCTTCCCGTGTGGGGATTCGTCGCCACGTCTGTTACGTCGCTCCTCCTCGGGTCAGCGATCGGAACCATCGGCACCGTAGGCGTCACCTTGGTGGGTGTCGGTCAAGCGCTCGAAGTATCTGCCCCGCTGCTCGCCGGTGCGCTCGTCTCGGGCGCATTTGTCGGCGACCGCACCTCGTTGGTCTCCTCGATCTTTCAGATGCTGGCTCAGGCGACGAAAGTTCCGCCACTCCTACTCTTTAGAGTGCTGCTCAAGACGGGGATTCCCGCGATCCTCCTCTGCCTCGTCGCGTACGCCGCCACGGGTTGGTACACCTACGCCGTCCCGGAACTCGGGGACGACGCTGCCCGCGTCGCCAGGTCGGTTGAGCTCCTCGCAGTCGAGTCGGATACCTCCGTCGCGGCCCGCACCTCGCAGGCGATTGGGGAGCACTATCAAATCGATGGGTGGGCACTCGTCCCCGCCGTTGTAATGCTCACGCTTGCCGTCCTGCGCCTACGCATCCTTTGGTGTCTGCTTGCGAGTGTCGGCGCGGCGATACTCGTCGCCCTCTTTGTCCAAGGCACGAGCGTCGCAGCGGTCGTTCAAGCGCTCCTATTAGGATATCCGGGTATCCCTGAGTCGGCTGAACTTGCCGGGTTAAAAGGGGGCGGCGTGTGGGGCACGCGAGACGTGTTGACCTTGCTTGTCGCTGCCGGCGCGCTTAATGGGGTGTTGACGCACTGCGGCATGCTGCGTCAACTTCTGCAACATACCCTCACACGGATCAAGGGTAGCTTTGCGCTCGTCTGCTTCTCGGGAATCCTAAGCGTGCTCATGGGCGCCATCACATGCACGCAAACGTTGACCATCCTCTTGCCGGGGCCACTCCTGCGCCCCTTATACCATGAGCGCGGCCTTGCCGACGAACTGTTGGCCCGGACGCTGGGCGACACGGGTCTGGTGGCCATAGGGCTTGTTCCTTGGAGCCTCTTGTCCCTCATCTTTACCACCGCGCTCGCCGTCCCGGCTCAAACGTACGCGCCTTACGCGTTCTTCCTCTGGATACTTCCTTTGATGACGCTCGGGTTGACGCTCAAAGAAGGGCGCCGGCTCACGTCCTCCAACGTGGCCGACGTGTCCGACGCGACCGACACGACCGACGTGGCCGACGCTCCCTCTCATGCGCCTACCGTTGGACCTACTACGAGTTGATCACTCGTTATACGCTCGCACTTCAAAAACCCGGGCACACGACATATCCCACGCTTTGGAGGCGACGACCTCCAGCTTGTCACATGTGAGGCTCGCTTCGAATCGCAGCTGCAGCTTGCGCTGATAGTTCCCTTCAAAGCGCTCCTCTTTGACCAACTCTCCCTGATGATACAGGCGAACAGACAAATCTGAGAGGGTCTCAGGTTGGGGCCCGCGGATACTCCACGAAGCGACGAGATCGGACATCGAGAGCCGCAACTCCCGGTGAAGCCCTGTGTCGAGCGTGAGCTCGACCACGTTGAGACGCACCGGCTGCTCCCACTCCAACCAGAGTTGTTGCGGGAATCCATCTTGCGAGATCCACATGTTCTCGCCCGCGGCCGTCCGGCGGGTGACGCCGTTGGTCACCTGGGCCGGCTCGCCGCCCTCAATCCAGCTCGACGCGCTGACGCGCGCTGATTGAGCAAGGTCTTGTGGGTCGCGACCGTCAAAGTCGATCAAGAAGGCGTCGTCGCGGACGAGTCGCTTTTGAATGCACTCGATCCACTCCGGCTCGACACACGTTCGTGCCGCCGGAAGTTCGTTTACCGCCGCCGTCGCAGCGGCCGTTCCAGCAGCCTGACCAAGGAGCGCGCAAGTGCCCATCACCCGCGTGGAGCTGAACGCCACGTGGGATGCGCTGATATCCCGCCCGGCCATGAACATGTTGACGATGTTGCGAGAATAAAGGGTGCGCAAGGGGATCGAATACGGTTGATTCACACGTTTGGTGATGTTGGGGCGCTCGTCGAGTTTCCCAATCCCTTCCGGCACGTGAATGTCAATCGGCCAGCCTCCAAAGGCGACCCGGTCAGCAAAGAGCGGCGCTTCCAAAACGTCGCTCTCAACGAGGACGTGATCGCCCAGGAAGCGACGGGACTCCCGCTTTCCGGGGACGACACCGATCCAATCCAAGGCCCAATTGTCGGCGCCATGGTCGCCGCCGTTCTTGATGTGATCCCAGATTCCCATCACGACCGCGAGCAGTTCGTCCCGGATGGCCTCGTTATCCTTGATGGTATTGAGCTGACCGCCCCATTCCACCCACCAAAATCCGTACTCCAAACTCCCGTGGGAGCGGAGTTTCAGGTCTTCCTCTGTGTACTTCTTAGCCCACTTCGGGGGGATGTAGGGTACCGGATGATCGTAGCGACGTGCAGTGAAGAGCAGCGAACTGCCCAACACTTTCCCATCCGCCACCTCGGCGCCAAACGACTCGCCGTACGTGTCGCGACTCTCACGGCCGTACTGAAAGTCAGCTCCGACCACGGCGCCCAGCCGGCCGTCGCCGGTAGCGTCGATAAAATACTTGGCGTCGATGACATACACGGTCTCGGTCGAGTGCTGGCGCGCCGTCGCTTTGACGATGCGTCGAACAGGGCCGACTTCACCGATGCCTTGGACTCCCGAGCGGACGAGCTCGTTCGGCGGTGGCAGCGTTGCTTCCTCAGTCTCGGCGGATTCACAGGCGGTGTTGAGCAACAAGGTGATATTGGGGTCCTCGTTCACCGCCTCCCACAAGACAAGGTCCAGCATGAACGCCGCCCGTTGCGGATTGCGCACCGCCTCCTCAAGCTTGAGAGTCTCCAAGATACCGGTCTCCCGGTAATCGAGACCGTCCTTTAACCCCCTGATCAGCGCCTCCGCACCGGAGATGTGCATGCGGACCTCGCTCGAGGCGTTTCCGCCCAACACCGGACGATCTTGGACCAACACAACCTGGGCCCCCATGCGGGATGCCGCCAGCGCGGCACAGACACCGGCAACACCCCCGCCCATCACGGCTACGTCCGCGCTTAAATGCTCAGTCGTCTCCATTCGTTCCTCACCTCTACCCTGTAACGTGTGATGACTCACTCTGAAACCTATCTCTGCTTCCCGTCCTGGTTGCTGTCGCTGTTGTCTCTGGTGGCTCCATTGGCGTTGGCTCTGTTGGCTCCGTTTGCTCTGTTGGCTCCGTTGGCTCCGTTTGCTGTCTCCAAGTAATGCTTTATTCTTAGCGTAGAGGTTCACAGGAGCGCCCGCTCGTCCTTTCGGCCGGAGTAGTAAAACTTCGTAAAACCGGGCAGGGGGTGTGTTGCACAGGAATGTCAACCCAAAGCTTCGAACATCCTCTAAACCTTATTTGCAGGGAGCTGTTCCTATGGCATCAGCTGACAAGTTACGCATTGGCATCATCGGCGTGAGCGGCCGAGGACGAATCGCCCGCCACTGGCACGAGTCGGACCGCGCCGAAGTCGTCGGTGGCGCCGACATCAGCGAAGCGCGCCTCAAAGAGTTCCGCGAGCGCCTCAATCCAGACGCATTCGTCACGACCGACTATCGCCGTCTACTCGAGCGCAACGACATCGACGCTATCGCCGTCACGTCACCTGACTTTATGCACGAGGAGCACGCGGTGGCCGCGCTCGAAGCCGGTAAGCACGTCTTCTGCGAGAAGCCGCTGGCCATTACCACCGCAGGATGCGACCGAATCTTGGAGACGTGGAAACGTTCGGGCAAACGGATGATGGTCGGCTTCAACATGCGTTACATGCGGATGCAGCGCGTGATGAAGGAGATTGTCGATTCGGGGACCATCGGTGAGATCAAGGCGGTGTGGGTGCGTCACTTCGTCGGGATGGGTGGCGACTTTTACTACCACGACTGGCACGCCACCCGAGACAACGCCACCAGTCTACTGCTTCAGAAGGGTTCTCATGATATCGACCAGATTCACTGGATCACTGGGCGCTACACCAAGCGCGTTACGGCCTTGGGCAGCCTTGATTACTTTGGGGGCGACCGTCCCAACGATTTGACCTGCGACACCTGCTCAGAGGTGAACACGTGCACGGAAGCCCAGCCCGGCAGCACTCGCGTGCAGTGCGCTTTCCGCCAGGAAGTCGACGTCGAGGATAACAACATGGTCTTGATGGAGCTCGAAGGGGGTATCAAGGCAGCGTACTTGCAGTGCCACTTTACGCCCGACTACCACCGAAACTACACCTTTATCGGAACCGAGGGACGGGTGGAGAATTCGGAGCCCGACGGCAAAGTGTGGGTGAAGACGAGGCGCTCGAATTCTTGGAAAGAGTACGCCGATCGCACCTACGATCTGAAGCCGGCGCCGGGAGGCCATGGTGGCGCGGATCCCGTTATTACTGAGGATTTCCTTGACATGGTGCTCAACGGAGTAGAGCCGTTGGCCACCCCGCTTGATGGGCGCATGAGCGTCGCTGTCGGATGTGCCGCCGCCGACTCTCTACGCCAAGGCGGAATGCCGCAAGCGATTCCTCCAGTAGCCGCCAACCTCCAGGTGACGGCCTAAGTCCGTCGCTTAGTCGCTCGCCCAGTGTGAGCTGCAAGGAGGCCGGGCCCCCCAGTCTCCTTGCAGCTCGGCTTCGCCCTGCTCTTTCCACTTCCATGCTAAGAAGCACCCGCACGCCGCTTCCACGCCCCCGATGGATACCTTCGCTTTATTACATCTCTACTCTCCAGCTCCGGGGCGTCTCGCCAGTCGGCTCAGTCGACTCGGTCGGCCCATTCGGCTCAGTCGGCTCAGTCGGCTCAGTCGGCACAGTCGGCACAGTCCGCGGCTCGTTGCCCCTCAACTCCGCCTTCCTCGTTCCCCGTGTCGAGTTCACTCTGGCGAGTACCCTGGCGAGTTCACGCTGGCGGCCACCGTAGCGTCCCCACCCCGGCGAATCCTTCCTTTCACCATGGCGACCTCACCCCGACAATCTCTCCCTAGCGACCTCACCCTAGCGCTTTCAATCTAGCAGCCCCGCCCTCCCGGCCTCACTCCGGCTACCCACCCCGGCGAACCCTTCCCGTCCACTCTCCTTGCTCCCAAAGCCCAGTGTAAGCTGAATTGGGGAAACGTGGCGATTCACCATTCCTAGAGAAGGATTAGCATCCTACACGTCTAAAGCCAGGCTAATTCCGCCCACAGTGGAAAAGACGCCAAGTACGCCGTTGTTGCCTCTCTGAAGTGGCATGATTACTCGACCGCGTGGAGTGACACCTCACGAGCGAGGAACAACGGCCCCTCAAACGGGAGCAACGGCCTCGGTGCTGTGGTGGCAACGTTCGCCACGAGCTCGCGGAAAATTGCCAACGTATGTAGCTGGTCCTTAAGTTGGCGCCCTCGTGGCCCTTTGGCCCTACACCGAGCGGAGTTGGTGAGAAACGGCGTGAACGCTGTGGATAATCGGGCACAAGGCTCCAAAAACGCCGTTGTTGCCTCTCTGGTGTGGAATGATTGCTCGCCTGCGTGGAATGACCGCCCACCAGCGGGGAATTACGGCCTCACGAGCGGGAACAACAGCCTCGGTGCGGTGGCGGCAACGGTCGCAACGAGCTCGCGGAAAATCGGCAAGGCCTCTAGCTGGTCTTTAAGCTAGGCGCCTCGTGGCCGTTAGCCCTCACCGAGCGGAGTTGGAGAGAAACAGTCAAGAAGGCTGTGGATCAACGGGCGAAAGGCTCCAAAAACGCCGTTGTTGCCACTCTGGTGTGGCATAATTGCTCGCATACGAGGAAGTGCACCTCACGAGTGAGGAACAACGGCCTCACGAGCGGGAACATCGACCTCGGTACCGTGACGACTGCGATTGCCACGAGCCCATTGAAAATCGCTAGTGCCTCTAGCTGGGCTTTAAGTTGGCGCCCTCGTGGACTTGGAGCTGACAACGAGCGGAGTTGGTGAGAAACGGCGTGAAGGCTGTGGATAATCGGGCACAAGGCTCCAAAAACGCCGTCGTTGCCTCTCTGGTGTGGAATGATTGCTCGCCTGCGTGGAATGACCGCCCACCAGCAGGGAATAGCGGCCTCACGAGCGGGAACATCGGCCTCGGTAAGGTGGCTGGTGCGTTCGGGTATGAACTTCGGACCTAGGCCAACGCCTCTAGCTGGGCTTTAAGCTTGGTACTCTCGCGGCCTTCAACCCGACACCGAGCGGGTTTGCGAAAAACGTGGCGAAGACTGTGAATAATCGGCCGAAAGGCTCCAAAAACGCCGTTGTTGCCACTCTGGTGTGGCATAATTGCTCGCATACGAGGAAGTGCACCTCACGAGTGAGGAAGAACGGCCTCTCGAGCGGAAACATCGGCCTCGGTGCGGTGCCGACTGCGATCGCCACGAGCCCACTAAAAATCGCTAGTGCCTCTAGCTGGTCTTTAAGCTAGGCGCCTCGTGGCCGTTAGCCCTCACCGAGCGGAGTTGGAGAGAAACACTGTGGATCAACGGGCGAAAGGCTCCAAAAACGCCGTTGTTGCCACTCTGGTGTGGCATAATTGCTCGCATACGAGGAAGTGCACCTCACGAGTGAGGAACAACGGCCTCACGAGCGGGAACATCGACCTCGGTACCGTGACGACTGCGATTGCCACGAGCCCATTGAAAATCGCTAGTGCCTCTAGCTGGGCTTTAAGTTGGCGCCCTCGTGGACTTGGAGCTGACAACGAGCGGAGTTGGTGAGAAACGGCGTGAAGGCTGTGGATAATCGGGCACAAGGCTCCAAAAACGCCGTCGTTGCCTCTCTGGTGTGGAATGATTGCTCGCCTGCGTGGAATGACCGCCCACCGGCGGGGAGTTACGGCCTCACGAGCGGGAACAACAGCCTCGGTGCGGTGGTGGTAAAGGTTGCAACGAGCCCACGGAGAATTACCAACGCCTCTAGCTGGGCTTTAAGCTTGGTACTCTCGCGGCCTTCAACCCGACACCGAGCGGGGCTGGTGAGAAACGGGGCGAAGACTGTGGATCAAGGGGCGGCAGGATCCAAATACGCCGTTGTTGCCTCTTCGGTGTGGGATGATTGCTCAACGGTGTGGAATGATTGCTCGCCTGCGTGGAATGACCGCCCACCGGCGGGGAATAACGGCCCCACGAGCGAAACAACAGCCTCGGTGCGGTGGCGGCTGCGATCGCTACGAGCTTACGTAAAATCGCCAACGTCTCTAGCTGGTCTTTAAGTTGGCACCCTCGTGGCCTTTGGCCCGACACCGAGGGAGGTTGGCGGGAGCGATTACCGGGAACCTTGAAAAATCGCCAACGCCTCTAGCTGGCCTCTAAGTGTAAAAAATCCCGTGACCATCGACCCTCGTGACCATCAATAGCATGGAGGTTTGCAGCACAGGCATGACGATGATTGAAAAACGCAACCACAAGGAGGAGGCATCCGCAGTGAACCGTGAAAGTCGACCGACGATCCTATCCGCACCGCCCGCTGACGCTCGCCTTGGACCGGTCCACCACGTAAACCAGCGTGTAACCCTCAAGTCGTGGGAGACTCTGGCGGATTGGGAAGAACGAGCCACTGAGCTGCGCCGTCATATCTTATCGTGCGCCGGCCTGCAACCGCTCCCTGACCGCACACCACTCGAAGCCGAGCTGTTAAACCCGCGCAAAGGCGATGGGTTCACGGTGTGGGGATACCGTTTTCAGTCCCTCCCCGGGTTCTGGGTGAACGGCAATCTCTTTACACCGACTGGCGACGGTCCGTTCCCCGCCGTCCTCAACCCACATGGCCATTGGCAATCAGGTCGCATCGAACATAGCGAACGAGGCTCTGTCCCCGCTCGCGGCGTCGCCTTCGCCCGCATGGGCGCCGTGGCGCTCACCGTCGATATGGTCGGTTACAACGACAGCGATCAGGTCGAGCATCGCTTCTCCGGACCGGCCGAGCACCTCTGGGGTTTCGGCCCGCTAGGCCTGCAACTTTGGAACTTGATCCGGGCCGTCGATTTCTTGGAGGAGCTCGACATCGTGGACAACGCCCGCATCGGATGTACTGGAGCTTCCGGCGGGGGGACCCAGACTTTCTTGTTGACGGCGGTCGAGCCGCGCATTCGGGTCGCAGCCCCAGTGAACATGATCTCAGCCCACATGCACGGCGGCTGCGCCTGCGAAAACGCGCCCATGCTTCGCATCGAAGCGAACAACGTGGAGATTGGCGCCCTGGCCGCCCCGCGTCCTCTCCTCATGGCGAGCGCCACAGGGGATTGGACGGTTGACACGCCTCAGGTGGAGTTCCCCGCCGTACAACAGGTGTATGCATTGTACGGAGAACCCGAGCAGGTAGAGTGCGTACAGGTCGACGCTCCGCACAATTACAATGCGGAGACGCGCGCCCACGTATACCGTTTCTTCGCACGCCGGCTCCTCGATAAACCCGACATTGACGTCAGCACACTGGAAGTTCCGCTTCCTTGTAATACCGAAGAGTTGCGTCTCTATCCCCGAGAATCCCGGCCAAAACACGCCCTTTCACAAAGCGAACTCTTTGACTCCGTTAAGGCAAGGCACCGTCGTCGAATGGACGCGCCCCTTGACTCGCAAGGAGCCGAACAGATTCGCACCGAGTTAACGCGCCTATTGCACTGGCGGGCACCGAGCTCCGACGATGTGCGTATACGGGTGGTCGACGAAGAACAGCTCGGTTCACGTATCCTCCGCCGCATGACCCTGGGGAGTCAGGCACACGGCGAAGCAATTCCCGTGCTCCTCGAATGGAACGCGAGTTTGGCGACACGTGTCGTTCCGTCTACGGAGGGCCGCCGGGAATGGCCGCAAGCGGCCTCGGGACCGGTGATGTTGCACGTCGCCTCAAGCCCAAGCCCAATCCTGAACCCAAACCGTGGAAGCCGACGCGCGGACGAGACCAGCGAGTCTGCCCCAATCGTGTGCCGACTCGAGCCTTTTTTGACAGGCTCCTACGTTAGTCCCGCGGCACGAACCGGCCGAAACACCGGTGTCACGCACTTCGAAGGGTACAATCTGACGGACGCAGCCTGGCGCGCCCTCGACATCGCCCTCGTCGCAGCGTGGCTTCGCATTGCGCTCGGACGCTCATCTCACTTAGAAGCCGAAGGAGAGGCCGGGCCGTGGGGGCTGGTCGCCATGGCGCTCACCGGTGACATCGAGTCGGCTGCGTTAGATGTCGCCGGCCTGATGGATGATGATCGCTCGTTCATCGAGAAACTCTACATTCCCCACCTGCTACGCCTGGGCGGAATGCGGAGCCTCATCGCATTATGTGCACCGCGCCCGCTGAAGCTGACAGGCCTCGCGCCAGAGTTGAACTCCGTTGCGCTCGAACTTTACGCAAGCGCTGGAGCCGCCGGTCAGCTCTCGGCCTCCACCGAAGCTCCCGCTTCGTAAGTCCCTAAGAGTCCACTCTCCCAAGAGGGCCCCCCAGGATCTCCCCAGGGGCCCTCTTGCGCGTCGTTTGGAGTGTTTTTAAATTGTAGACGGTAACAGCTCTTTGATCTCGACCCGCCGACCTTCCCGAGCGCTCTGTACCGCGCAGAACGTGAGCGCCAGGGAACGCAGGTTGTCTCGACCGTTACACTCCGGCTGCTCCCCCTGCTCCACCGCCCGCACAAACTCAGCCAGCACGGCGCTTTGAGTGTCCCCGTTGACCGAGTCCAGTGTGACCTCCTCACGGCTATTGAGATCGCTCGGATGGGTGCGGGTCACCCACAGGTGGTCGTTCTCCCACGTAAGTGAGCCCTCCGGCCCGTCGATCTGCCACTCGCCGTTGTACGTCGTTCGGCGGCCGACGGTCGAACCGAGCGCGTGATGCGTCACAAGCAAGTCGCCGTCAAATCCGACGACAAGCGTGTGTCCGGCGTCACCGGCGTGCCAACCCCAACTCGGATTCCACGATTGCGCACTCACCCACAGGGGCTCTCGCCCAAAGACGTAACGCATCAGATCAAAGTGGTGAATTCCCATGTCCGTCAGCAAGGGATAGGGCATCGTCACATAATGGCTACCCGGCTTGTTGGCCCACACCTGATAGAAATCGACTTTGGCGAGCTCGGGTCGGCCGATCACGCCTTCGTCGATCACCCGCCGCGACGTACGTGGCAGTGGCCCAAAGCGGTAGTTTTGTGCCACCATGTGCACGACGCCAGCCTCTTCCGCCGCCTCCACAATTCTGAGAGCTGCTTGAAAGTCGTCACTGAGAGGCTTCTCACCCAAAACGTGGAGCCCCGCGGCAAACGCCTCCGTCGCCACCGCTTCATGCGCGGCCGGAGGCGTGACGTCGAGAAGAACGTCCAGATCGAGTGCGGCGATCGCCGCACCCAGCGATTCGAAGGCAGCTTCCTTGGGTATGTTGAAACGCTCCAGCGCCGCCGAGCGCAACGCCTCGACTGGCTCTACGATTCCAACGACATCAACCAGACCGCTTGCCTGGCATACCTTCACCCAGCTTTGGCCACGGCCACCCATTCCGACGACAACCGCTCGCAACATAAACCGTCCCTCCAGTTCGCATCTTCGCTCATCCTCTGCACAATTTCGACCGAACTGCATACATCCTTTCAATTCTCGATCAATGATTCAAAAACGCAGGCAGTCGGCCTCGATCGACTGATGTGATCTCGCAGCAAAGGCTTCCTCTGATGATTCTCAACTTGACGCGCCAGGATTGAAGGTGATTCATCGACCGCGTCAAATGAAATCCTCTCGGGGTTAGGCGCCTTCCGCGCCACGGCGCGCGAGTTCGCAAAGGGTTTCAAGGGGGGAACATCTCTTTATTCACGCAGGAGTGTGAATTGCGTGCCACATCAGGTGTTTGAGCTCACTCTGCACGGGTTTCGGTACGTGGGACGAGTTATTGAGAGTGAGCGTGCGCTCTACGACCCCATTCTCTTTTTGAGCGGCGCCTTTCAAACCATGAGCTCTTGGGACCGCTTCATTCGCTACTTCCATGGTAAGACATCGTTGATTGTCGTAGACGTTCCCGGGATGGGAGAGGCCGACCTTTTACCCGAAGTGTATGGACTCGACTTCTTGGCCGAAAGCGTCGACGCGATGTTGTCCCATCTAGGGATCCCCAGGGTAAACGTCCTCGCTGCCTCGTATGGAAGCCCCATCGCCTACGAGTTTGCCAAAGCGTACCCCCAGCGCATCTCGCATCTGGCGCTGGCTGGCATCATGCGCGAGATTCCGCCCGATCAGGAAGAGCCGGTGAACCACTCTTTGGCCTGTTTGCGGCGCGATGACCTTCTGGCTTTCGCCGAGGTGATCCTCCAGGGGCTGATGTGCCAGAATCCAAACGCAGAGATCAAGAGTCGCCGAGCGGTGGCTCGCCTGTTGCGATCACAACTGCTCCAGATGACTCCGCAGCACGTTGATCGTTACATCGCCAACACGCTACGCCTCTTCTTACATTCCCCCCTTGACATTACACGCTCCCCCAACGTACCTGCACTCGTCTTCACCGGGGAGCACGACACGTTTACCAAACCCAGCTATTGCAAAGAGATTGCCCGCTCATTTCCCAACGCCGTTTTCACCACGATTCAGAGCGCGGACCACCTCTGCCACATGGAACAGTTTGACACGGTCGTCCATTTGATTGATCGCTTTTATGAGGACCAGCCCCTTGACGATACACCGGGATGTAACACACTAGAGTACTTTAGGCGGGATTTGAAGCGGGGTTTCGGAAACATTCCGGCCAATGATCCATAAGCGTTAGACGACCGTTACATCATCTATCCGGTCGCGAAAATAAAGGGGCCGAGAAGGGTTTGGTAAATAACGGGCGTAGCGGATTAATCACTACGCAACGCTATGGAAGAGGGCACTATGGACATCGACCCCAGTCTCGTCACGCAAGAGCACAAAGCCTCCGTCGCCGCAGTCCGCGTCACCCCGGATCCCCCTGATGATTTCGAAACGTTTTGGCACGAGACGGTCGATGAGTTGTCTCGCATTCCCATAGATTTAACCATCGAGATTGAAAAGGAAAACCGATCCGGCTGGGATGGGATTCGATTTGGCGTGTGGCAGGCAACCTCGTTAGGCGGCCGCCGTATCGGCGGTCCCTTGACGCTCCCGCAGGAGCCCCAAGGCCCACAGTGGGTTTACGGTCATGGCTACGGTTCCACCGAGGCTGGATGCGGTTGGGACCCTGCCCTTGCCCAACTCGGTTTCATCGCCGTCGGCTGCGATGTGCGCGGCTACAAACGCAGTCGGCAAGCGGGCGATCCGGAAGTGCCCGGCTGGGCATTATGGGGCATCGAGAGCAAGGAGAGCTACGCGGTTCGGGGCGCTGTGGCCGACACAGTGCGCGCCGTCCAGGTGTCCCGAGCCTTAAACGGCGCGGATCCGGAGAAGACGGTCCTCGCCGGCGGAAGCTTTAGCGGTGGGACGGCCACCCTGGCCGCGCCGTGGATTGAAAATCTTCGCTACCTCGCCCTGCGGGTGCCCACCTTTGGTGCGTACGACCTACGACGCACGCTCGTACAACGGGGCTCTGGTGCGGAGATTAATCAACATCTTGCGCAGATCACACCCAGAGAACGCGACGCGTTGCGCCACCGACTGCGCTACTTTGATGCAGTGAACGCGGCGGCCTTCATTGATCGAATCCCCGTCACGGTGGGCCTGGGCGTCAGCGACGTCGTCGTTCCCGGCGAAACCGTTGCGGCCATTTATCACGCGCTTGCCACCACCCAAAAGGAGCTGCTCACGTACGCCTGCTCCCACCACACTCACCCACTCGTCGCCGAGTGGGAGCACTTTGTCGCCCACACCCGCCGCCGCGGCGCACAAGAGTGTGGGCTCGCAGTTTCATGAGTGAATCAATTCGTCGTAACACGATCGAGAGAAAGGTGATCCCACGTGCTGCTAGGCGCTAGACAGGGCTGTGTCCACGGCGAGAGTCTCAACGACCGCATGAGCACCCTTAAAGAGCTAAACTACGACTTTCTCGAGCTCGCACTCTCCAAGGATGAGATCAACGAACTCAACGGCGACTCCGTCCGTCCCTACCAAGCTTTGATTGAGGAGACGGGGTTAGCCATCCTATCGACCAGCATGGGGCATTTCACGGATTTTTTCGCCCACGACGAGGCGGGACGACAACAGATACTGGACGACATTCGGCGAATGATTGCGTTTACACACGAGATCGGCGCTGATGCAATCTTATTGGCCACGACCGAGAGCGCTGACCGCTCCATCGCAGAGTACCAAGGTTTTTACCGAGACTCGCTCTCGCCCCTCGCCGATGAAGCATTACAGGCCGGCATCACCTTCGCGTTCGAGCACGTCGGCTGGTACCGCCCCCACACACTCGCTCAACTCGTCCGTGCGATCGGACATCCGGCGGTCGGTGTCTACTTTGACATGGGCAACTGTTTGTACGTCGGTGAGAATCCGTTGGCCGAGGCGCGGGTATGTGCACCCGTCACCGTCCAACTGCACGTGAAAGGTGGCCCCACAACGCCGCTCGGAGCGATGCCACTCGCCCCCATCCGGGAGATTCTACAAACCGCCGGCTTCCAAGGCAGAGCCTGCCTTGAGATTCCCGCGCTAGCAAACAACCGACACTTGGCAGAAGCCCGAGCGCTTTTAACGATGGCCGGTTACTCAGCGTAAGCTGGTGGTTCCCTCGGCGCACGCCGGTCCGGGGACGAAGGGCTCGGATGATTTTGGAGGTGTTCACACGAGATGTTGTGGAAGTCGCTTGAGCGGTCCCTTGTGTTTCTCACTCTTGTCGCTCTGTTAGCGTTTGTAGACACCTCCCCGGGTTGGGCCCAAAGCTCCCGAGGACTCCTCGTCCCGGACCTAGAGGTGCACGACCAGCTCGAGAAAGCCTTCGGCAACTCCCACTCCTTTTGGGTGCCGCAAGGGACTGAGATCACGCTAACATTGCGCTCCGACGTAGTCGACGCATACCTGGTCTTGTTGGGCCCTCTCGGCAGCCTATTAGCGCAGGACGACGATGGCGGCGGTGGTACCGATGCCCGCTTGGTGTACCGCGCCCAGGCTGCGGGTTGGCACAGGGCCGTCGCCCTCTCGTATGCTGGCGAAGGACTGGGGCCTTACCATCTCCTTTTAACCATCGGACAACGAACTGACGCTTCAGACCCTGTCATCGAGCCCGGAAATGATTCACCAGTCAACGGGAAAAACCCGACATCGTCCACCCCTCAGGATAATCCGCCCCTCCCTCTGCTGGAGGAGGGCCAGTGGACGTCGGGTGAAATGAGTCCCTCGCCGTTGCCGCCGTCACCGACGTCGCAGGCGTCGCAGGCGTCACCCTCCCAGACCGCGACGTCCCTAGCGCTCTCCGCGGAAGCAAACACGTTTGCGCTCCATGGCCGCGAAGGCCAACCGGTCTGGCTCCGTCTCCTCGGCGACGAGGGACTCGATCCGCGGATCACATTGACGACCGCCGACGGTGAGACCGTTGCCGCCAACGACGACGGATACTTTGGCACCGACTCCCAAGTCGTCACCATCCTCCCCGAGACTGGAGTGTACTTCATTCACGTCGACGCCTACTGGGGCGCCGTCGGTGGAGAGCCATACTTCATCCGTTGGGACGAGATTCCCAGCCTCCAAACGTTTCGCGGGGAGCTTCGGACCGAGGACGGTCCGACCGACATCGCCACTTCGGAGGGGGTGACCTGGAGCCCTGGACCCGACCAAGCAGCCTTCGCCTGGCTACGATCGGATGATTTCGACGCTATGCTAAGCCTCATGGACGCCCACGGAGCCGTCTTGCTCTCTGATGACGACTCAGGCGGAGAGCTCCACGCCCTCCTGGCCTTTCAACCCCATGGGGATGAACCGTTGTTGCTGGAGGCGTCGAGCTACGACGACAACAGTGCCGGCGCCTACGAGATTCTCTACTGGTCGGTGCCCCTGGAGACCGCTCAGGACCCCCTAGAAAGACTCACATTGCAGTCCCTCGAAGGCGTGGAGGGCCAGCAGCCACAAGCAAACCGACCCCTAGCTCTTAACGAGCCTCAATCCGATGTGATGCAGCCGGAGACCGATGGTGTCTACTACACGCTAGAGATCCCAGCCGGTAGCCCGAACACCCTTGACGTTTGGCTATTCTCCGACGACGACCTCGACCTTGAGGTGTACGCCTTGAACGGCGACAATCAAGCAGGGGGAACACTCCTAGACGACGCGTTCAGTCTGGACGGTTACGAGCATGTCCAAGTCACCCTCCCCGGCGAGACGAGCTCGGTGCAGATCCGCTTGACCGGTTGGTTGCTGGACGCTCCTGCGCCGTACACAATCCTTGCGGAACTCTCGCAGGACAACACCGACGGGATCCCCTCCTGGTTTGACGCTCCCGCCGAACTCTCAGTCTCATCCGAGCCCGTCCCCACGGGTCCGTTGGGTGGCCGCCTCCAACCGGGCGTCGAACGACGTGGCCGACTCACGCCCTCAACGTCAACGACCCAAACGTGGATCGTGGACGTGCCCCCGGGCGTGCACACCCTTTCGGTCGGCATCTACAATGCGCACGGCGACCTCGACATCTCCGTAACTCCGGGCTTTGAACCAAGTCCATCGGGCATGGACCACCAGATCCGCTCGGAATCGCTCCTCCACAACGACCGCGTGCAATTGACGAGCGACAGCAGTGAAGGCTTGGTTCCAGGCGTGTACACCGTCGCGGTGTGGACGTCGACGGCTGAGGTGCCGGTAGCGTACGAGCTCCTAATCACGCTCGACCAGCCTTTGCCGAGTCTTGAGCCGCCACCAGTTCCCACAGGAAGCCTCCAAGAGCTTCCCCCGCACCGGAGAGCCACGCTTGCGACTGTGGAAGTGAACGGCTGGAACGCGGCGGGCTCAGGGAGCCTCATCACCCCCGACGGCCTGATACTTACCAACTACCACGTCATTGCGCCCTGCCCACCTTTGGAGGACACCCCTGGAGGGTGCGCGGCCCCGTCGTCATCCGACGCGACTGCGGACGCTTCGGAAAGTGACATGGACGAGGAGATCATGATCGGTCTCACCGTGGAAGAGCGCGGCTTCGCCATTCAGGCGTATCGGGCCCGCGTCGTAGAGAGTCTGCCCGAGTACGACCTCGCGCTGCTCGAGATCGTCGCCGATCTCGAAGGCCGTCCCCTTTCCGAGCTTCGACTGCCCTTCCTAACAGTGGACGTTAGAGAGAGGGGTTTGATTTTGGGCGATGAAATACTTGCCGTCGGGTATCCGAGTGTCGCCCAGATTGGTGTGCAGACGCCCGTATCTCTGACACGAGGTATCATTTCGGGCTTCACCGAGTGGGAGAATGAACGCATTTTCGTGCAAATCGACGCTAACATTGCAAGTGGTAATTCCGGCGGTGCCTTAGTGCGCGCCGATGACGGCGCACTCATCGGCATTCCAAGTGATCGCGCCGTGACAATGGATCGCCTTGAGAGCCAAGGCTTCGCACGCCCGACCTCGCTCCTACCTGAACGGTGGCAGGCCCTCATTAATTCGAGAAACGGCCACCTTGTGACTGACTGAAATCAATTCGCCAACACGTTCGAAACGCATCTCCTGCGGCATCTTTGCGCCATCACCGTACCCCGTGTCCCAGCTGCCCTCACCCCAGTGACGCCTTTACCAACCTGCAGCAGTGCCTGCGCGATCGTACAGCGGATACACGCCTCCTGTGACCCGAGCAAAGTGTAAAAGGCGGTGAGCTTAACGCTAAGATGACCAATGACGAACGAAGCGATCAAATTCTTAAGCTCGAGCGTGAGATTGCACTGTTGAGAGAAGAGTTGGAAGCAGCAGGCCAAGAGTATGGGCTACGCCACCCCAAACTGATTGAGATCGCAGAGAAGCTCGATCGTCCCATTGCGCGCCTCATGAGGCTCAAATTGGAAGAGATTAATGCTCGAGACGATTTATGAGACGCGGGACGACTGCGCGAACGTCGGTGGCGAAACGTCTAGCGCTTCACCACTGGCGGCTGATTCGTGGCATGCATCCAGCACAGCCATAATTTGTGCTGCTTCGACCCCGGATGAGCACGGCTCCCTTCCTTCCCGCACCGCCGATACAAACTCGTAGAGTTGTGCGCCAAAGGCGCTGAGATCTCCCGGTGTCGCCAGCGACTCTCCATTCACGTGCAACTGGTTTCGGCTGAGTACAAGCGTCTTTTCTACACCAGCGACAATCAATTCGTCCCTCCCGGAACGTCGCGCCGGGTCAAAACGACAGTGGGCAGAGATCTGCACGGAGGCCGGCAAACTCTCCCCTTGCGCCGATCGCAAAGAGAGGATCGCTGTCACCTCGTCTTCCCCTTCCCACACTGAGTTGGCACTCACTTGGCAGTAGACGCGGGTCACCTCGTAACCCGTCACCCATATGAGCAGATCAATGAGGTGCGTACCAAAGATGGGAATCATAAACCCGCCCGTCTGGCGCCTTGAGTAGCGCCAATCCGTCGACGGTCTCTCAATCCGCGTCAACAAATGCGTGCTCACATGACGCAACTGCCCCAATTCCCCGTCATCGATGAGCTGCCGGGCTCTCCACGAGGCGGGGGAGAAGCGCCGACTATGCCCAATCATGAGGCGTACGTCGTTCGCACGAGCTGCATTCACCATCTCCACCGCTTCGACGGTGTTCAACGCCATCGGCTTTTCACACAGAATATGGATCCCAGCGTTTGCCGCCGCGACCGTCACCGGAGCGTGAAGATCATGTGGCAGACAAAGAATGGCCGCATCAACGTCGTCCGCCGCAAACGCCTCGTTGTAATCATCGCTCCACCGCTTTGCCCCGTACTCCGACGCGGCCGTCTTGGCACGCTCCAGGTCCGAGTCGACCGTGCAGACAAGTTCCACGTGTTTGTCCAGTTCGGCGACGCCGGCCAGGTGCGCCTTCGCAATTTGACCACAACCTACCATACACACACGAATGGGTGAGCTCATCGCATTGATCTCCTCACGTGCTTTGCCACTCATCGATGAGAGACATCCAATAACCGACACCGGTCAGCATGGCCTTCTCTTCCACTTTTAGCCGACCGTTGTGCACGGGGTACAACGCATCATCTCCGGGCGGCGCTACCCCTAAGCGCGCCATGGATCCGGGTACATGCGTCAAGTAGTGAGCGAAATCCTCGCCGACGAGTCGCGGCTCGATCGATCCGACACGCGCCTCAGGCAAGAACCGCAAAGCCGATCGACGAGCCAGTTCGGTCTGCTCGGGATCGTTGACCACTGGAGGATACCCTTTGGTGATGGTCACTTCAACCTCGCAATCGTACGCCGCCCCGGCGGCTTGGGCCACTCGGGGCACTAACTCGTGCAGACGCGAACGGAGCTGGGGATCAATGGAGCGAAGCGTTCCAGACATCGTCACACGGTTCGCAATCACATTGTCCGCCTGACCTCCGTGAATCTGGCCGATGCTTACGACAGCCTGGTCGCTCGGCGCGATCCGGCGACTCACGACGTGCTGGAGTGCAGTCACGATCTGGCCGGCAGCCGGAATCGGGTCGAGGGCTTGGTGGGGCGCGGCGCCGTGTCCACTACGTCCGATGACGTCGATGTGCAGACCATCCGTTCCGGCTGTGATCGGCCCGGCCTCGAAGTCTAAGGTGCCGCTCGTACCGAAGGGGTTGATGTGCAGGCCAAAGATCGCGTCGACCTTGGGATTTTCGAGCACCCCATCTCCGATCATTTGAATCGCCCCGCCGGGCGCCTTCTCTTCGGCCGGCTGGAAGATCAGCACAATGTTCCCCGCCCACGAGCGCTCCGAATCAGCTAAGAGGCGAGCTGCGCCCAACAACATTGCCGTATGCGCATCATGACCGCAGGCGTGCATCACACCGGATCGTGTCGACGCAAACGGCAGGCCCGTCTCTTCAGATATCGGCAATGCGTCGATATCCGCCCGCAAAGCGATGGTCCGACCGTCGCCACGCCCTTCCAGCACAACACGGATGCCGCATCCACCGATCCCGGTTTCGGGGCTGAGTCCCATCTCCCGAAGACGCGCTTCGATGTACGCCGAGGTCTCCCGCTCATGGAAACTCAACTCTGGATGCGCATGGAGCCAGCGTCGATCTTGTACAACGTGATCGAACACCGCCTCCAAGCGCTCCTTATCCCACAACCTTGCCATGAAGTTCAGTTCACCACCGTCGTCAATTCGCCTAACGCCTTGCCCGAGTTTGCAACTCGGACTCAACCAACTGCTCCATACTCAGCACGGCTGCCACGACAGGTTTCTCACCCCATGTGACTGCATTGGTCTCAGCCTGAATGTGTCGAAAGATATCTTCATGCGGCGCGCCGATCGGCCCTGCATTGGCGATATCGATCAACAAGTTGGTACGGCTCGCCGGTTTGTCAAGCGCCGACAACCACACGTCTTGGATCAGTTCTCGGCTCGGCGGTACGCCGCCAATCTCGACCGCGAGTCTCCGCTGCGCATCTTCGGACGTGAAGAATCGAAGCACTTCCCAGGCGGCGTCCTTGTGGGGTGACGCGCTCGAAATGAACCATCCGATGGCGTTAACCGTGGGACGACGCTGACCGTCGGGTCCGGTGGGGAGGGAGGCCACATCCCATTTGAAGTCGGCAATTTGATAGAACTGGGCCATTGCGAACGTGTTGGTCTGCCCCATAGCGACCGACTGGTTGATAAAACCCGATACAATGGGTGTAGCACTGTGCGTCTCGCGATCCTGGACCGCTCGGCTCTCGACCAAATCACGCATGAACTCAAGCGCACGCCGTGTCTCGTCCGTGTTACCCGTAAATTCGGTAGGAAAGGTCCAGCTGTCTAGGAAGTCGCCACCGAACGCCCATACCAACGACATCCAGTTGCGCCACGTAGGAATCTTGAAACCGTATCGAGTCACGGTTCCGTCGGACTGCTCCTCAAGGAGGAGACGGGCATTCTCTTGGAGGTCGTCGTACGACCAATTGGCAGCCGGGAGGGCAAGTCCGGCGCCCTCATAGGCATCCACGTTGTAAAAGATTCCTTGAAACTGGAGGTCTCGGGGCAAACCGTACTGTCCGCCCTGGGCCTCATACATCGAGAGCCCGCTGGGGACCCAGTCGTCGAACTGCTCAGGGTGGCGCTCGATGTAGGGTCGTAAATCTTCGGCGAATCCTTGAATTCCCCAATCGACTATGAAATACGGATCCATCCAGCCGATATCAATAGGAACGCCGGCAGCGTGCATGGTCTGTAGCTTCGTCAGGACACCGACACCCGAGTGACTCACCAACTCAATCTCGATGCCGGGATGGAGCTCGTGGAAGCGTTCCACCAAGTCGAGCTGCCACTCGTGAAACCCCGATCGCAGCTCTTGTAGCATAGTCACCTTTACCGGTTGCTGCGCGCCCACTACACAGGTTGTTGCGAGTACAAGCGTCAACATCACAAGAACGAATCGAACGACTGGATACACCGTCTTTCCCCCTATCATGTCGTGGAGATAAAAAGACCTGTGTACCAGTCGTTCATCAAGCTAAAACGGGAATCCTTCGCATTTTCTGTTCATTCTTTTTTGTTGTTAGAATGACACCTGAGGAAAGTTTTTCATAAAACCCTCTGCGAGCACGCGATAGCCCGTCGGACCCGGATGGGCTCCATACTCGAGGAGCTCGACATGCTCCGAGCCAAACACCTTGAGTCCATCCACGTAGTGAAGGTTGTCATCACCCAACTCTTGCAACATCGATACGACCTCGACAATCTCCCCACGCATCGCCGTCAAGGTGAATCCAACGTCGTTGGGGGTCGTCTCGCGGCGTGGATTAATGATGGGTGACATCACAATGATAGGCACGTCGGGGTGACCCTCTCGGATCGTACGGATGAACCCGATTAGGCAGGGAGCAAACGTTCGAGGGCTGAGGCTGGACATTCCGCAAATGTTGGTGCCCACACACATAGAGACCATCGCAGCCGGCAGCGAACGAATGACGCGCGCCACCTCCGGATCGAGGTGACAATTGCTGCCAAAACCAAGGCAGGTTAAGTTGAGATCCCACTGCCGCGCCACCAATGCTGGCCACGTCTGTGCAGGGCTTGCCGCGTGGGCACACTGCGTAATGGAGCTGCCGTAGGCGATCCATTTGGGCCGTCTCTCTTGGCCCACATCAAACGTAGCGGACCCATCAATCGCCAGAGCTCGCAAGCGCACTGGCGCCTTTTGAGAGAGGTATATCTCGACCCGCTTCTGGGTGGGTGCCAGAGCCTCAAAGCTTACCTGACTCTCTCCCGCCTCAATAGTGCGACTCTCTACGAGCTGATTATCGACGACACAATCAAACTGAAGGGTTTGGTCACTTGGCGCGAACTCGAGGGCGACTCGCTCGGTGTTGCTGGTGAAACAGACCCGAACACCGGCGGAAAAGGCCGCTCTTCCCTCCAAGGCATTTGGAGGGAAGAGCGACAGGAGCGAGTGGGGCAAGCGCCACGGTTGGACCCACCCCTCGCCAACTTCCACAGAGACCGCGCCTTGAATGAGAGTCTCATCAAGACGAATCCGTTGCATCGGCGTTAGTAACCCTCTTGTTCCAGGAAGGCGTTGGCCAATCGTTCGGCTTCTTCGAGCGCGACAGATGGCGGGGTCGTCCCCTCGGCCGACGGTATCAGGGCCCGGGCAACGATGGAGCGTACGTTGGTGATCGCCGGGTGCAGAGGCTGGTCACGTACGTAAGGCACTTCGTTCAGGAAAATCTGCGCCCACTCCTGATGCTCTTCGGCGAAATAGTCGATCCCAATGTCCCGCCGGACAGGGAAAAGATTGGTTGCCGCCAAGAACTCGACAACGTGCTCCTTACGCAACGCCACGGCCAACAGCTCAGCGGCGAGATCCTGATTCGGCCCATTCGTCACACTCCATCCAGCGACTGAGCCGAAGCCGGCTCGCTCGCGATGGGTAAGCGTGGGACCCGGTTGGATCCAGTCAATACCGTTGTTGCGCCAGCTATTAATGTGGGTCGGATTGCCGTGCGTCATCATCGCAACTTCGTTGTTGGCCAGTTTGTTTCGATCCGAGGTCGTGCCCAGGAGCGCATACCCATCGCGAAACGCGTTGGTGTAAAACTCGAGGCCTTCCAGTCCCATGGAGTTGTTGATGTCAAGGCGACCATCCGCGTCAAAGAGCTCTCCACCCGCCTGCCAAAAGGTCTGTACAAACCAGGTGAACATGTTGGAGTTGGAGACCGGTAACAGAGCGCCCGGACGATCCTCGACGGTTAGACGCTTCGCTGCCTCTTGGAACTCTTCCCAGGTCGTCGGCAGGTTTTCGACGCCAAGACCCGCTTCCTCAAAGCGCTGCACGTTGTATAGGTTTGTATTCGCGCTGATTCGATGGGGAATAAACCAGGTCTCCCCCTTGTAGTTCTTAATCACACCGGGAAAGTACTCGTCCAGACTCCCAAATAGGCCCGCTTCGATGTAGGATGTAAGGGGGATGATTAAGTTGTTGGCCTCGTACACTGCAATAAAGGGTTCATTGGTATGAATCAGATCAGGGGGCACTCCGGCGGCTGAAGCCGTATAGAACCCATCCGTCGTAAAGGCGCCCGCTGGTTGAAGTTGAGTCACCGTAACACCGGGGTGCTCAGCCTCAAAAGCCCGAATGGCAGACTCGGGGATCTGCTGCGTCGAATAACTCCACACCGTCAATTCAACCGCGCCGGCGACCCCTGTTGCCAAGAGTAGCAGCGACACCAGACACGCAACGAGCACACGCTTTCGCACAACCGTTTGCCGAACCACACTCCATCGCTCCCTTCGTTTGTTACACACCATTAGCACACTCTACAGGAGACTCTTTAATCTCTCTATCTGCTCGTCTCCCGCAGTCTGAAACCGCTTTGTTGCCTCGAGGGCCTTCTTGGATAAGGCATCCCGGTCGCCGTGCGCCCGGATCAGCGCATCGCCGATCACCCCTCCGTCCGTTCGGTCGATATCAAAGAGGAAATCCTCGAATCCTGCATCCCTCACCATCCACGTCTTTGGCCCCATCTCGTCAAAGTAGGGGTGCACAACAGGTATGCCTTCGGGAAGGGCAAGGATGATCGAGTGTAGCTCCATGCTCATCATCACACGAGTATGCGTGTAGAGTGATCGAGCCTGATCGGGAAGCCAAAACTCGTTCATAAACACGCACTTATCGAGGGTCTTCTCGGAGAGGCGCGGCAACAAGAACTCTTCCGCCCTGGGAATCTCTCGGAGGCACTCGGGCGCAATCACCACTGGGAGCCCTGTCTCGCTCACCCATCGTTCGATCGCCCCCGCAATAGCGTCCATGTGACGCTCTAGCCTCTCGCCTTCGAGCTTCCTTCCCCACCATGCAAAGGTGCGGATGATCGCCGTCAAGAACTGGCCGGAGGTCAGATTGTGCTTTGTCATGAAGGCGTCCGCCCACGCGTCGTCACGCCGGTCGAAATAGATCGTCGTATCGGGTGCGAAAGCGAGGTGAGGTCCGCGCACGCCCAGGTCTTCTTGCAGAAACCGAAGGGATTCAGTCTCCCGAGTCGTGATCGCCGTGCACTTGGGCAGGTATTCTTGGGCCAACTCGGGGCCCGGCCAGTCAAGAGGCCCGCACGATTGACCCCACAACACGCACGGCACACCGAGTTGACCCGCCAACATGATGGGCATCCAGTTCACCAGGAGCCGTTTAGTGACGCCGGGCATCCCGCGATTGTTGTACGTCAAGGTCATGCCGGAGTTGAAGTAGACCAGATCGGCTTCGAGAAACGCTTGTGCGACCCGCGGCGACACCTTGTACAGAGTGCGGAAGAATCGCGTCGATTCCCGTTCAAACTGACAGGCTTGAAAGAAGATGCCCAACTCGTCGGCGTCCGTCATCTCGGAGAAGGGATTTGGAAGCACTTCGCACTCCGTCGCCGACTCCAAGTAACGTCGACTCGCTTCGTATCGCTCCGTCCCCGCGCTACTCCCCGAGATAATGGTCAACTGCGCGTCAGGGAAGTGCCTTTTGAGATGTGCAAGCGTCCCAGGCGTAATCGCCGCGTCGCCGATGTTAGTCTGACCCCAGACAAACGTCATGACGATTCGCCGTACATCGGTACCACTCATTCGTCTCCACCCCTACTCTCTACGTGATCACCCTGTACCGCGTTCAGTGCGCCGGCGCCGGACGATTGGCGCACCCGCAACGAGCACGGTACATGCAACTTCACTGGTTGGCTGGGACCTTTCCCGTCGATCCGTTTCAGCAAGAGATTTACCGCTTCTTCGCCGAGCTCCTGAAGCGGTTGACGAACACTTGTCAGAGAAGGACGTAATTGCGAGGCCAGCTCGAGGTCGTCGGTGCCGACGATAGCGAGATCGCCGGGGATGCTTATGCCCTTCTCTTTGGCGGCGTAAAGCACGCCAGTGGCAAAGTGGTCGCTGATCGCGTACAGCGCGCTCGGGAGTTCGCAACCGGATTCGAGGAAGACTTTGAACGCCTGATACCCTCGGTCAACGTTGATGGGTCCCTCTTCGGTCTTCACCGTCAAGCTTTCTTTTGGCACGAGACCAGCCTCCGTGAGCGCCGCGACATACCCCCTGTACCGCTCCGTCTCCGAACGGCTGAGAAAGCGACCGCTCGCGCCTCGCACACAGATCCCGACTCGCCGGTGGCCCAAATCCAAAAGGTGTTTGGTGGCGATGTATCCTGCCTGAAAATTGTCTGTGCGGATCTCGTCCACGGTGGGGACGTCGCTGTGAGAGTTGACAAAAACAAACGGGATCTTCTCACCTTCGAGCGTTTCGCGGAACCTCACGGTCGCCGGGTTCTCCGGCAAGGTCGACAGCAGTGCAACCACCCCATCGATTCGCCCCTGTTGATAAAAGCTGACGGTTGAATCGATGTTGATCTGCTCGGCGCGGCCCGCAATGTCGCATAACGTCAATCCGTACCCGGCTGCGCGTGTCGCCGCAAGCATCCCCTGGAAGGTACGGGCAAAGAGTGTCGAACCGGGCTCCCATGCAGAGATCAGCCCCAGTGCGTAGCCCTTGCGGGTCATGACGGAGCGAGCCGGAACATTTGGAACGTAACCGAGTCGCTTGGCGGCCTCCTGGACGCGTCTTACCGTCTCCGGATTAAAGGTGACGCCCTCGACTCGGTTGAGCACCAATGAGACGGTACTCCGCGAGACTCCAGCCGCCACCGCGACATCACTGCTCGTCACCTTGCGGCGTTTGAAACCACCTTGCGACACATTGGACACGCTGCACCCTCCACACACTTATTAACTCGCGTTAATAGCGTTGAACACTAAGTTTTTCATCGCTTGGAAGTTTCCTGCCGTAATTTTGTAGAATTAGCGTCCGTTCGTACCGATAGAATTGATCAACGACTTCACGTCTCTGGAGTCCAAACGCTGGTGGGCGCCACCCAAGGAAGTCACATGCCCGCGGTGACCGCTCATCGACTGGAGAGAGAGGGGCATTACGGCGCTCTCCCCGTCACCTTCCTCATGTTCGGCGGCAGCCGCGTAACCCCACGAGAGGCGCTGACCGGACGGCACGTCGTACACCAAGCGCACGTGTCGCTTCTCTCGCTCGGAGAAGGTCGACCGTTGCCCCGTATCCAGCCACGGATACATGACTGAGTACGGATCGGTGACGTGACCCAGTCCCATTCCATGCGCCAACTCATGTGCCCACAACTCCAACCGATCGCCGTAAGCGACGTCAATCTCGATTTGCACCCGCTTGAGCGAACCATTCTCGTAGTAAGCTAGGTGTCGAGCAATCCCGGCGTGGTCCCCCAAGAATCCGTGGGGCTGCCACATGAGAACGATATCGGCATCAGCGGCACGGTGCACCCGACGGAAGTAGAGCCTCCCTTTTAGGACGCTTTCCCAGCGCTTCAACTCTTGCCAGTACGCTTCGGGCCACGTTGGTTGAGCCTGGTACGGCGCCCCATCTACGTCGATGTAGACGCGCAACGTCTCTTTCTCCCAACGGACAAGTTGACCGTACTCCCATGTCAAGTGGCCGGAATCGTCCACATAATACTCCTTTAGGCCCGAGAGTTCATAAAAGAGCTCTCGGTCGTAGTCGATGGGATCGACCCGCCAGTTGAAAACCTGATTCCCTCGCACCCACATGGAGGCGGTGTACGTTCCGTGTAGCGCCCGGAGCGTCGCCTGATAGCGACCTTCCGGAAGAGCGTTGAGGGCAAACGCACCGTTGCGCGCCGTCGTCGCTTGCCTACGGACGGGACCGTCGAGGGTTAGCGCGGCACCAGCCAGCGGGAAGCCGCCCCGGCTAAGCGTCGTTCGGCCGTGTACGGATGCACTTCCTTGCGTGCGCTCCGGCCATCGCACATCACACCCTGCGACCAGCAGCGCTAACGCTACAACCATTCCGATTTTTACGCTCGGCCCTCTTAGGGACCCTTTTAATCGAAGAAACACGAGTGCAGCCCCCTTTGGGAGTGTGGTGAGGATTATCGCAAGAGACGCCGCTGGGACGGATCGGCCAACTCTGCCGTGTACCGCCGTCCGGCGATCCGACTCGTCACTTCAGACGGGAGCGGTCGTCGAAGGTCGATGCGCAAATGAAGCATCGTCTCACGACCGTACATCACCTCACCGGAGTACTGGCTTCTTCCGCCGGTCCGCTGTGCCGTGAAGCGCAGCGGAGGCTGTTGCAAGACCTCCCAAACCGTACCGCGACGAAACTCACTCGTCTCGAAAAGGTCAAACCACTGTATCCAGGCGAACGGAGTGGCGAGGGCACGCAAGCCTTCTTGTGAGAGCGCCTGCGGACCGGTGAGCCCCGAGAGCAACACCGCTCCGACCAAAGCGGACGGATCGGAGGGTGCTGTACCGTTGCCTCGGACTCCGTCGATGGTGTACCAAAAGCGGATCTCATCAGACCGCCCCGGCGACCGCCACAGGTTGAGCTCGCCCCGCACATCGTCTCGGTGACGCTCCCCCCGCTCCGAATCCGTACGAATCGTGTACGTGTAAGTCGTTCCAGGCTCTAAGTCGAAGAGATCCGTCCACACCTCTCCCCGCTCATTCCGGCCATAACCGTGGGCAACCGCGTCGACTGTAATGCCAATCCACATCGCCATCAGAGCGCAAACCCCCAGTATTAGCGTGCGGACAACGTATCCTCCTCGCATTGGACCAATCCCCTTTCCAGCGATTTACCCACTTGGAAACCACTGGACTGCAAAAGGTTACCGAAGGAATGCCACAAACTGCGCGCCAATGTTGCCATAGGGGTCGTCAAGGGGCTGCACCGCGGAATTTTTGCATGTGGGTAACCCTGGGGGAGCACATGGCTTCTAACTGTACGGAGGAACCAGTGTGGGATCACTCGATTCGAACCAGGTGCAGATGTGGATTCAGGCAGCCCGTGCGGGAGACGAGGACGCTCTGCGGGCCCTGATCGGCGCGGCCATGGAGTACCTCTTCCCTGCCACCCTCAGCATGCTCGGCGAGCGTCATAGTCAGGGAAGCTACCTGAGCGACACACTGCACAGTAGCGGATCGGACCTCTCGGAGCGAATGCGAGATGACGCCTGGGCGATTACTCATGCCGCTTGCGTCCGCATGGCCGGGAAGCTCCACACATTTCGCGGCAAGAGTGCTCTAGGGCGTTCCGTGCAGTTTTCCACGTGGGTATACGCCATTGCGCGCAACGAGATGCGCAATTTACTTCGTGGGCGCTGGCGAGAGGCCAAGCGGCGCTGGCGCTCCCGCAGCTCGGCGCATGACGACACGACGTCTATTTCGCCCACGGACATTCTCGAACGTGAGCCGGCGGACGCCTCGTCCCAGGAGGACGACATGTCGACGCCAGAACGTGCGGTGATGCAACAAGCGGAGCGCCAACTCATCAACGAGGCGCTCGCCAAGGCGCCGCTCACCCCTGAGCAACGAGAGGCCATACGCCTGTATTATGGATTAGGGTACAAACAAGAGCGGATTGCCGAGATGACCGGCGTCCAAATCGGCACTGTCAAAAAACGTCTCTACGACGGGTTGCGCAAGCTGAGAGCGTATGTGCAGGACCGTACCGACGAACCGACGAAACGTGAGGGGAGTGTTTAAGCTGTGAGCCAGGGATGCGGACGCTTTTCACAAGATGAATGGGTCGATCTGGTCACAGCCAGGCAAGGCGACCCGAAGAGCCCTCTCGCTGTACACATCGAGGCGTGCCCCGAGTGTCGGGCGGAGGTTCAGGAGCTAAGGCGACTGGGCGCCGGCATGCGGGACGCCCTTGCCGATCCGGCAAGCCTCAAAGAGAGCTTTGTGAACTCGGTCGTTGCCGATGTTAACCGAACGGCTCAGCAACCCATCAAGTCCAAGCCCTTGCCCAGAAGCCGAACGGTGCGACGACGCCTCCCAGTCGGACCAGCCGCACTGGCGGCGGCTGCAGCCGGCGTCGTCTTGGTGATCTTTCTCAACACATTTCTCCCCTGGGATCTCGATCGAAACGGGTCAACCGGATATACGGTCCCTGGGGGTACGATCCTGACGCTCTCAGAGTCTACTGCGGCCCATGGGGCGAGGGTGCTCACCCCACGCGGGATTGCCGTAGCTGACGCTGCGGGGAGCGACTCCAGCGCTTCTACGGTTCAAGCGCTCGATTCTGCCCACACCGGCACGCACCAAAGACCGGAAGCGGCTCTTCCGATCCTTTCGTCTCGAGGCGTCGCGCAAGGCAATACGGTCATCAACGGTGGGTGAACGCACAAGGTGGAAGAGCGAACGATGAAGGGGGTTTCTGAGGTGAGATTTAGCCATCAGAGCGGGTGGTCCCAGCGCACCTACGCAACGCTCGTCGCCGTCGCACTCTTTGTTGCAACCATGTGCGTCTCGCTCTCGACGAGCGTGGCTCCGGTATATGCACAGTCGCGCGACGACTTGCGAGTGACCAACCACGTGTTTACGACGCGGGTGATTCGTTCGGCCGACGACTCTTTCTTTGTGCAGGACGTACTCATTGGCTTTGAACAAGGGACAGCCAGTTTTCAGACGCTCACTCAGGTCGTGCTGCCGCGAGGATCGCATCGGATCTCGCTCGCCCTCGTCGATCCCCGCGGCGCCGAGTTGAGTCGTATCAATTTTCCAACCATTCGAGCCGAGAGCGACGATTGGACTCAGAGCTTGGAGGGCACTTGGCGCAACATCCGTTTTAATCAAAGCGGTGTTCACCAGCTCGTTGTGTACTTCGAAGGCCGCGCCGTCGCCCGCTTTCACCTCGTCGTGGCTTAGATAATCCGGACCGTAGGGGATAAGATCATACGACGATTGAGTATCGGTGAACGGAGCTCACTTTTCCAATGAGGTAGGTACACCTCGGTTAATGCGCCGATACTCCCCCGGAGTCATTCCTTCAACTTTGTCGAAGTAGCGGACAAAGTAGGAATGACTGTTGAATCCACAATCGTGAGCGACCTCGCCGATGAGACGGTCGCTTGAGATCAAGAGCTTCCTCGCCTGGATTAATCGGCATTCGAGCAGATACTGCTTGGGAGAGAACCCTGTTTCGGTCTTAAATAGTCGTATGAAGTGGTATTTACTGAGGTGTACTCTGGCGGCAATCTCTTCGACTTTCACGCTTTCGCAGGCATTTTGTTCAATAAACTGCATCGCATTTCGGACCCGTTGATCAATCTGGCCAACCACCTGATCAAGCCGATTAGCCGAATGCCGTTTGTGAAACTCAGGAGCGATGGTGTCAACTATTTGCATGGCGATCCGACACGAATCCGTCTCCGCGATGCACGAACGTTGGGAGAATGTGCTGCATAGAGCTTGGAAGTGATGCTGTATTGCCATAACCGTCTCTGCAGAGCAATGCGTGCATGGAATCAAGTCTACCCCGGCCTGCCGGAAAAGCAGATCAACCTCCGTTCCCGATACCCGCATCCAGTAGCGACGTAATCTGCTGTCTCGCACTCCATAGGTGTACGGGGTCCCTAAATCAAACCAAGCGATATCGCCACGTTGAGCGGCAAAATGTCTACCATCCAAATTCACCCACATAGATCCGTCTAAAATTAGTGTAATATGGTAGCCCGTCTGGTATGGCCGCTTCATCGTAAGCCCTGCTCCTAAGCCAGCGTACCCGCAACTATGAACCCTAGGCAAGGCTTTCAACAACAGTTCACTCCCCTCGTCCTTCGGGAAACAAGTAGCAATATTGTACAAATACAGAAGCAATTACCGTCAAACATTGAGCAATTATTCCGAATCCAATACTCCTTTATGTGTGTTACGATTTGTTAACCAAATCTTCAGACACCAGGAGGGACTGTTGAATGCGCACAGGGCCTTGGTTACGAATCGTTTTTGGAATATTAGGACTGACGTTGGCAACCAACGCCATCACGTTTGCTCAAAGTGTGACCCAGATTTCGTTCATGGACTGGTGGGGTCCTCCCCGCTCCGAGGCGTACGAAGAGATAATCCAGCTATTTGAGGCAGCCAACCCTGAAATTGACGTAGAGTACATTCATGGCGGGGGCGCAGAAGCAACCGCCGAAAAGGCGTTGGTGATGGCGGCTGCCGGCGCACCCGCTGACATTGTCGCCGTCACCTCCGCGAGAGCCGCCGAATTGATTCAAAAGGAGTTCGCTCTCGACTTGACAAGTCGCATTGCTCGAGACATCCCGGACGTCGATCGTTTATTGATCCCCGGTGCACTCGAACTGCAAACGTACCAAGGGAAGATCTTTGGACTTCCAAAACTCTTTAACGTCTCTCCCTTCTTTGTCAACACGGCTAAACTTAATGAAGCGGCACTCGCAGTACCGGAACGGGGTTGGACCAAACATGAATTTCGCGAATACCTTAGGAAATTGACACGTGTAGACGCGTCGGGAGATCCCACCCAATACGGTGTAAATACCGCAGGAAACATTGAGGAAGTCGGTTGGTTCCTCATGGATGGTGGACGGTTCGTCGACGAGCAGACCGGTACCGCTACAATTGACCAGCCAAAATTTACAGACTTACTGCAGTGGGTCGCCGATCTCAAGAACGTCGATCGAACCATGGGGATTTTCACTAACGGGAATACCGACTTTGTTGCGGGCAGAATTGTGTTTTATGACCGCGGTTACATCAGCAATGTCCCCACCATTCTCGATCAGACAAGCGGCATGGATTTTCAATGGCAGAGCGTCTACCATCCTCAGGGTGATGCCGGAGAGCCTCCGACGACGGTATGGGCTCATCCCATTATGATCGCAGCGACTACGACGCACCCGGACGAGGCATGGGAGTTCCTCAAATTTCTCGTGTTATCTCCCGAGGCGAACGAGATCAAAGCGCGTTATTCCATCGCACCATCTGCGAGAATCGGTATGACTGACGTCGTATCGCGCGTCGAGTTGCCTGATCACTTAAATCCGGAGTTGTTCTTCCAACCTCATCTTGAACCCACAACCTACGTGGTAACACGACCAAACATGGTTCCGGGATATTTGGAAGCGGAGAGTAAGTATATCCATCCCATGATACAGCAGGTACTCAATGGCGAGAAATCAGCCGCCCTCGCCGTAAGGGAAATCATCGATCCGGTGAATCGAATTTTGCGTGGCCAGGAGGGTACCCCGTAATGAACGCCGAACCGTCACGCTCCACTAACTCACGCCTCGTCTCGCTCGCCGTTCAACGCTCAGCAAACCCCGAAGAGGCGTGCCATCGATTTCTGGATGAGATACACCTTTGGATACGGGACGCGCAAGACACACTCGTTCACGTCCTCCCCCTAAACGGCCACGACCAAGGGACGTTCTCCACCGCATGGAGCTCGTATATTTCCGCGTCAGGGGACCAAGAGCCACTTGATTTCATGAAACGCATGCGCGACAGCATCGCTACTCATTTTGTTGAACGTGGCAAATGGCACCACGGTTACTGGAAGGCCCAAGAGGTGCATCACGGAACCGAACACTTTGAACTTTTCCTGGGAACACTTGCCCAACTGGATCCCCAGGACCCAGTAACTCGAGAGCAGGTTCTCGATGCTGTTGAACATATTGGTAACTGGGTCGACGAAGTCCCCGACTGGTTTAACTGGGAAAACGGCACATTTCGATCCTTGTTCCTTGGTACTGAAACCGTGAAAACCACTGCGGAAGTCTCAGTAAATGTCGCCGACCATTTTCGTCTTGTAAACCTGTGCCTCATTGCCTATGAAATGACCAAAGACAACTGTTTTATCGAGCTCGCGCACCAACATGTGGGGCGATGGGCTAGCGCCATTCTCGCTGACGAGCGATTGCCGGTCGGCCTGCGCGATGGATGGGGTATCTACGATTTCAGTGACACAGAACGCGAAAAGTATCGCTCCATCGCAGGAGCCGCGCCGGAATTGATTCACCCCATAGCACGGGCGGAGAACTTCCTCGCCTCCAACGCACTTGATGCATTCCTTTCACTCTGGAGACTCACTCAGGACGAACGCCTGCTTGCAGCTGCACGACGCGTTTTGGACGTCATTGCAACCGATCTGGTCTCTCCGCAGGCGGGTGCTGCAGCAGATGCCCTGCGCCGTTATCGCCGATTGACAGGCGACACGCGCTACGATGGAGCGGCGGAAAAGGCCGTATCAGAGGCGATCAAACGCATCGATCCATTCGATATTGCCGAGCTCGCCATCGACGCGCATCCGCCAAAAGAGCAGCGTCAACCGGGGATTGGCCACCGGCAAGACATTCCTCTTTGGTATGAGAACGGCCGACCCAGAACACACAATCCGCTCACAATGGCTTTCGTCGCGGAGATACGAAATGATTCCCAACTCGCCACATTGGCAGTCGACCTGGCACGTACCTACTTTTTGCTCGCTCGCCAGGTATATCCCCACGGGCACGAGCACGGGTGCTCGGCCCGCTCCGTAAGCGCTGTGGCTCGTGGTCACGGACGGGAGAACAACGCTGGAGTTATCACCGGGGCTCTCGATCCCATCATGGACTGCTTCACATCGCTAGAACGTTGAACACAGCGTTGCCTCGATCGGGTCCTCTGCGCGCTTCCCACCCTTTAGCAAGAGACGATGGCCGGGTTGATTCGTACAGCCCGGCCATGGCCCGCATCCCTCGTGTTGTTGCACAGCCGCTCCTGTGCGCTATTCCACTAGATGGCTATGTCGATTTGTATATTGGCCAAGTGGCTAAAGTCGAGGGCGTTTTTAGTCGCCGCCTGCGCCTGCAGGCCTCCAAGGGATCCCCATAAGGCGCCGGCCACGACGGCGTTGAGGAGTCCCTTCTCCAGCGGATCACCGTGAATGACGTTACGTGACGTATTGACGGCCACACCGATGGCTTCCCGTTTGACGAAGCTTGTGAGGACCCGCTTGCCGAGCTCTTTCCAGCCTTCCTTGTACGATCGCCCAGGAATCGCTCTGCCAAGGCCAATGGTTACAGCGGACCATACACCGCCCTCCACGAGATCCAGGCCAGGGGTCACATTGTGTGCGGCATCATTGAGTCCCGCGCCCAACACCCCGGACGCAAATCCGCCGGTCGCACTAACTCCTGTATCGATCAGGATGTTGGCCGCCCGGGCAGCCTGGCTCACTTCTCGACCCGCTTCTACAGCTGCTTTCACACCCGTCGCGCCTTCAGCTGCCGCCGAGCCCAGAGCGCCGATTCCAAATGCGAGCGCACCCGTCGCGGCGCCGATCCCCATCTGTATGCCGTACTCTTTCCAATCGAAATCGTCGACATGGAAGACAGAGTACATGATGGAACTGATGCCTGCACCGTAGAACGTTCCCGACAGCGCGGCCAGAGCCACGCTTGCCGGAGTGGATAGCCCTCCGGTCACAACTTCCAAAACACCCGCCACCACATCGACAGCGACACCGACTAGAATCTCGACGGCTCCGATCAGGACTCCGCCGATGGCACTAAACAGACTCTTAAAGGAGAACGTGCCGGTCGGGTCGACGTACGCCACCGGATCGTTGGCGGCATAAAGGTACGGGCTAAAGAACTGACGCTTTGGGTCGACATCCAGGAAACGTCCGATCTCACTTGCATAGAAGCGTGCGCGGTAGTTGTATAGACCGATCTCTTGGTCGTATTCCTGGCCTGTATACAGGTAAGGCATAAACCCTGACTCAGGCTCCCGGCGGTCGACAAGGCTGCCGAACGTCAAGTAGTCGTAGCGCGCGATCACGTCGCCGTCCTGTCCTACGACTTGGCGCACCGAGCCCAAATGGTCCTTAAGGAGGGTGTGGTACTCGCCGGCACGACGCATACCCACCAGGCCGCCCGGACCGAAGAGGTAAAGCGTCTCTTGTTGGACCGCTCCGTTGGTGTCGAAGGTTTGTTCAAAGAGAGGGTAACTGTTGGCGCCCCGGACGTAAAGTTTGTGACGATGACGCTCTCCGTTTTGCCACACCTCCTTGACGATCCGCTCGGTGTTCCCTCCGTAAAGAAACCGGAGCTCCGTGCCGCCTGCTTCCTGCACCGCCTGGACCATCTTGGTTCCGGGGTCGTAGGAGAAGCGCAACGCCCGCGAGGGCGCAAATCCTTCAGGGGCCATCTCCGCTGTGAGCGCCGCCCCATTGGCGTTGTACGTAAAGCGGGCGAGCGCCGATTCGTCAGCGGGATCGACGACTCGCTCGACCATCTGTGTACCGGGCACGTAATCGTAACGCCGATCCTGCTCACCCTGGACGCACGATGTGAAGTTCCCGTTGAGGTCGTATGTGAGTGACTCTACGACGCCGAAGTTGCGTGACGGGTCGACGTCACACTGCGCGTGTTCGAGATTGCCGAGGTGACTGTACGAGTAGCGATACTCAGTGGGATTGCCGCCTTCGGAATCATCAAACCGTGCCGACGCCACGGTTCCGTCGAAATATCCGGTGCCTTCGAAACCGTTCTGTGTGTACGACAGTCGCTCTTCGAAGTGGGAGTGGCCGTCGGACAAAACATCTTGGATCCCGGTCAACCAAATTGGGGAGTTGAACGTGAACCGACGCTCTAGGGGATTGGCGCCGGTCGGCCAATACGTTTCGCGCTCCGGCCGGCCGTCGGCCCGATAGGCGTACGTGATGAGCGGGTCGGTGAAATCATCCGATTCTGCAATGGCCCGTACACGGCGAAGCGGATCATACTGATAGTGAACCCGCCACCGGCTCTCCCCTTGGTCCAGTGGGTACGTAATCCGAATCGGGCTTCCTCCGTCGTCGTAATCGTAGTCTACGAGACGACACCCATCCACGCCCTTCACGGTTAATGCGACACTCGTGGTATTGCCGAAGACATCGTACCGATACGTCTGATGGGTATCGGCGTGCGAGTCCTCACCATTCTGTGCGTCGACTCGAACCACTCGACCTACGCAATGATCGCCCGAAACCGTACCGTCCCAGGTATTACGCCTCCGCCACGTATCTGGCGAGTGTGGCCAATCGGGGTCGCGGTCGGCTCTCCTTTGCAACTCTGACCGATCCCAAATAGCTTTTAGATACCCGGCCTCGATCTGCCGACCCAAAGCGTCGTATTTCCAGTAATTAAAGAGCCCATCCTGTGCCCCTTGCGGATCCTGAAGAAACCTAAGATTGCCGGAGGAGTCGTAAATGAGATTAGTCGCGCCTTCTCCCCCCGGCTCCGTTCGCAGGAGGCGACCCGCGTGGTCAAAGCGCTGCAACGTCACCCAATCTTTGGCCGTCGACCCGCTCGGTGGATTGTAGTAGTTGGGCGTGCGCAGCTCAACAGGGTTACCCGCATCGTCGAATCGAGTATAGCTGATGGCGTCATGCTCGCCAGACTCAACCTTAGCCTCCGACACCTTAAAGACGCTCTGACCTAAGAGCGTACTAATCTCGTGCGCGACCACTCCATTCGGATCTGTCGTTGAGGTCTGCGTGTAGCACCCTTCTGGCAGGCCATGAAATGAGTCATTGCTCCCGTAGCGAATCCTCGTCGAATGTGCGCCAATGCGGAAATCGTCTCCCGGTAGGCCCTGTTCGACTGCCCGGCCCAAGGGAGATCTTTCGTACCGAGTCCGAGTGTATGGATAACCTGCGTCTTCGGGGTACGCCTCGACGACGAGCCCACTCATCACTCCACTCTCCCAATCGAGTTGAGCGAAGTCCGGCACGAAATCCAGCAGCCTCCGAGTCGACGAAGGGCTCACCCAAGCGGGCTTTGTGACGACAGCCTGCCGTCCCATGCTGTCGGTGAAGGTTTGGAAGACCGAGGTTCGCCCGGCCTCGAGTGATTGCTCTTGGAGCGGATTCCCCGCGGCATCTTCGAAGGCGACCTTAACCGATGGATTATAGCCGGAAGCGAGGAGACTGAGGGCTACACGATCCCCAAAGAAGAGTTGCGCAGCGCCTCTCACGGGCGAACGAAGTGGTAAGCTAAAGATCAACTTCCCGTCAACCCAGAAGAGTACCGTCTCTGAAACGTGCAGTCGCCAGTCGCGCCCAAGCCGAACCACAGAGAGTATAGCATCGCTCTTACGAATCTCGTAACGATAGGCGGCGTCGGGGCCGACAATCTCCCAACCGTTGCCCGCGGGGAGAGGTTGCACGCTCGAACCCACATCCAACAGCAAATCGTGCTCCGCGAAGTGTCGTCGCAGATCGGCAGTGATCTCTCCTGCCTCAAGTTGAGCGGCGAAGGGTTCCCACGGCACCGTGCACTCGACTGGACTCACCCGCGGCTGGACCTCGTGGCCGTGTTCATCGACGACCCGCCACGCTGCTTCCTGAGGGTCCCACACGATCGTGAGTTCGTCACCAATCCGAATTCCAAGCGGCCTTGCCACCGACTCCATCGGTTGAACGTGCGCGCCCAGGACGTAACTGGCGCGACCATCCGAGCCACCCTGCAGTGTCAACGTGCCCTCGCCGTCTCCTTCGAGACAGAGGCGACCATCGCTGATCCGCCACCGTTCCGCCGGCATCGGTAACCATCGCTCTTGCCACTCGTCGCCGCGGGTGAACGTCGAAAGCTCTCCCGCTGAGACACTCTTCAGGGTCGTTTTCCGATTGGGATCAGAGACTGAAAAGGCCCCTTGATGGCTCGAACGAGAGAAGTAATACCCGGTCATCTCGTCAAGCCTGTCGGCCGCATTAGTCGTGATAGCAGGGTGTCCTAACGGGTCGTAAACAGTGCGAGTCGACGCTTCATTCGCCTCAACCTTGGCCGTAGGACGACCGTGGCGTGCGTCGTACACCACCCCTGACCACAAAGAGTTCCAGGGGGAGAATCTCAGGTCGTCAATACGAACAGCGTGCTGCTCATTAGCGTTCTCGGCCGCGATCGCTACACGTGTGCCGGGATCATCCACTTCGATGCGCTGTTCGCAGTAGACCCACTTCCCTCTCTCGGCTGGAAACGCAAGACTCATGGGCTTGCCTGCGCCGACCGTTATGAGAAAGCGCGCCTCGCCGAGTCGGTCGTCGAAGGATTCCGGCACTTTCACCCACGCCGAAAAGACGTACGCCTGCTTACGTGCCGGCGTGAACTCGGCTCGAACACCCGCGTCACCCGTCGTACCCGGCGTAAGGATGAGCGAGTGCGATCCCGTATGTGCATCGATTTCGTCACCCTGCGCGGGAGCGATCGAGGCGCCGGAACCAAGCGTCCACCGCGGGTCGGACTCGTACGGCTCCATGCCCCAGTAATCCACCTCGTCACCGGATACACTTCCATTAGGGAAGCTCGCCACAAGGCGGCGCTCCTCACGATCGTACACAAACGACGACGGTGTCCCTCCGACGTCAACCTGCTCTTTGATGAGACCGCCCGAGTGAGTCCGCTCCTTCACCTGAGCAGTCAGCAGCCAATCCCTCCGGCTCCCCTCCGAGGAGAAATCGAACGTCGGCGCGGATTCACCGGGCGCCGTCCACTCGTAAACTTGCCACTTCGCCGGCGCCGCTGTTTGATCGAGCCGAGATCCCTCGCTGGGCCAAACCCTCCAGGTGGTCGTCTTGCTCTCAATATAGTGCCGGTTACCACCATCTACATCGGCTACACTCTTCGTTTGCTGAGCGACCGCCGACAGATAGTTGCGGGCCTGGAAGTCGCCGGCGTACTCCGGCACTTCCCACGCATACAGACTCTCAACCCGTATTCGCTTGGCCTTCCCTTGGGAGTCGTGATAACTCTGCTCACGCCAACGCACTAAGCCGGTCCTCGGATCGTACTCACTCCAGGACGTCTGGGCGATTCCGTCTTGGACCACCGTGGTGCGCACGAGGCGCGTATACCCTCCCCACAAACGCTTTCCGGACAGGGCGTCGACGCTGTTCACCTGCCAAAAGTTGAGCTGCTCGGAGACGAGTCTGCGGTCGCTGTCGTAATCGCGTTGCGCTAAGAGCATCCCGTTTAGAATCCGCTGATAGTTGTACACCCACCCGTCGGGATACGCGAGATCGGCTTGCGGGGAGAGTCCATTGGAGTAGTAGTACTCACTCCGCCCTTGAGGCTGGTCCTGTGGGGGCGTCTCTGAGAGCGAGCGAACGTCGGGGACTACCACAACACGTGGGTATTGCGCAACACCCGTCTTGGAGTCGTAAGCCACCTGGGACTGATCCGAGTTCCCATAAAAGTAGGATTGGACAAAGGATGCGTCAGAATCAAAGGGATTCTCTATGGTCACGTAGGCCACAGGGTAGTCGACGGTATACTCTCCCAACTCTCCATCGTCAAGATTGTATAGCGTGAGCCGCGTCGAAGTAGACAAGGTCTCAAACGACGGATAGGTGACCAAGAATCTAGGGCCAGCGAGCTGGGTTCCCGGTCGCGCTTCGTCCTTTGGCACAGAGAGCTTCTGCGCACCACCGGGAAGCTCTATCGGTGGTTGAGCCGATCCATTCTTCAAAGTGACCAGATAACTGTGAGCCGATGAGTCCGTGGCATCTTGGTAGGCGATGTAATGAGGTCCCCAGTTTTGAATGCCGGCCTCGTCGCCGAGCGCGCTCAGTTGTACCGACAGAAGCCGCCAAGTGCCGTCCGACTCACGAAAGAAGATGGAACGTCCTACCGTCATATAGTTGCCGGCGAGCGTGGGAAATGCGCCATCGCCCACAACGCCGGGGGACGACCACGCGGAGGCTGCGGGCTGATTGGGATCGTACTCCAAGAGATGGGTACTCGTCCCGGCACTCCCCGTCTCACTCGCAACGGAGACATCGTCCCCGGATGCAAAGCTGACCGAGCGCGGCGATCCGAGGGCAAAGTCTCGACGCGACCAATTGGCGCTTCTCGCGCTTTCCGGAGCGCCACCTTCGTAACGGAGATTGGCGATATTGTTGTTAACGAACGCGTCGTCCGTCACGGTGCGAAAGATCTCGTACAATGTCTGATTCTCGCCTGTCACAGGCGTCTCCAGATCAGCCTGGACGGGGTCACTCGGGTTGGTCGCGTCAAAGTGTTCGTCCCATTGAAAGATGCGGAGGCTGTATCGGATCGCCCGCTCGTCGGTGCCGGTGACGTACGTTGCTACCCCGTAACTCGCCTGCGGCATCCATGACCACAAGAGTCTCCCCTCGGACTGGAGGACGTCGAGATTGTGGTTGGTCCAAGTCCTCGATCGGCGCCAGCCTCCCGCGGCGTCTCGATGGAACGTGCCAAAACGCCCCTCCCGCCGATCCTGGTCGTAGGTCGTGATCACGTAGTAATTTCGATACGCTGCGAGAGCGACCCCGGTCGCCGCACGCGCCTCGGAAGACGAGGGCAAGAGGGCCGGCGAAGTCCAGGCGCCCTCTTCCCAGTCCCACGAGTAACCAGCGAACGCCTCGCCTGCGTACTCCCGGTTATACGCGACGACGAACGAGTCTCCCGCAATGAAAGTCGACGCGGAGGCCTTGGGATCGCTTAACGGAAGCCTTCGGACACCGACCTCGTCCAAGGACCACGAGCCAAACCCGGTCGGATCTTTTCGGAAAAGGTAAAGTTGATCCGTCCCACTCACCTCATCCCGGAAGGCGATGGTGAGGAACTCCTCCTTGGTCGCCACCCATAAGCTCTCCGGCGCCACACGGACCGAATGCATCTCGGCTACGGTCAGCTCTTGTTCCACCCAACGGCCATTCCACGAGTACACGATCGCCCTCAGACCGTTCCCGCCCCGCCCGGTGTACGTGAAGAGGACGTAATCGTTGCCATGCCAAACTCGGGGCGTGCTGTCGGGAAGCGGGTTCTTCACAGAGACGACTTTGGGCGCGTGCAGATCGTTCCGCTTGTATGTGAAGGTCGCTTCGCCGCCGCTGGGGTATGTGATACACTTTAGAGCCCCAGGATTGACTTCCGATCGGCTGTTGTACCCAAAGCGCAGACTCGGCTGCGTCACGCCGTTTGGACTCCAGCGAAAGACGGAACGCAAACACCGTTTCCACATGAGTTGGTAACGTTCGTCGCCCGTCGGAGCCATGTTGAGAAAATCGTACGTGAAGGTTAAGCCAAAGAGGAGTTCGCCGGCTTCGCTCTTGACGCGCACTTGGTCAAGGTATCGAGTCTCGTACCGATCTTGATACGCATTCGGCTCGGGGCGCCCGGAGTGTTCAGCTTGGTACTCAACGATCCCCTGGGGACTCGGATTCCGAGCTCCGTACTTCTCCCCATAGTCGAAGGCGACTGTGCGTCCAAAGCTGTCTACAATCTCCTTCAGGTACGAGGCCTGAGTGTAGCGGAGTCCATCTTCTGACCCGACTCCAAACTCGACGTTGTCGTAGCGGTAGCTCACGTTGAATCCATCAACTGACGTGATCGATGCGAGATTCCACGCGACGGGGTAACGCTCTTGACCATCGAGTCGGCTTGAGGCGCCGATCCAGTTCCCCCACTTCACGCCCCACTGCACTGCATCGTTCGTCCGGTTCAGACCTCCATACATGTAGGTGGAGCCGTCCTCTTTCACGACTCGCCAGTGCTCGGCCTTCGGGTCGTACAACACCTCCCAAAACTCATACTCCTGAAGCTGATATCGGACGAGCCCTTCCGCCGTCTCACCCACCTGGCGCATCGGATTCGCCGCCCCATTCGCCACGAGGTAGAGAGCGTCGGAGCTGGGAGAGCCGCTGCCGTCCTTGTCGACAGCGATGTACTCAAACGGCATCTGCCACCCTAGACCGAGGATACCGGTCGGCGCATCGACGTTCCATGTTTGGACGACCCGGTTGATGTTTGAGCTATACATCGCGGCGACCTTAACATCGAGGCCTTTCCTGCCAGGCAGCGTGAGCAGATCGATGGGAAGGGAGACGCTCCCCCGAAACTGATTGACGGAGCTCTTAATCTTCCCGATGCTTTGGCGGTCAAACTCGAAGGTCCGAATCGGTGGTATCTGGGACATCTCCGCGCCTAGCGCGGCCCCCGATGTGGTCGGTGAGCTCACTGGGCCGTCCCCTCCAAGCGAACCGCCGCGTCCATCGACGCCCCGGCCGACATGTGTTCTCTCAGATCGGACTCAGAGAGTGGTGTCACGGTACGGGGGAGCGTTCGGCGCAGCTCACCCTCCTCTGGCCTCATTCCCACCTTGTGTCGGACGTAAAAATCGACGGGAACGCTCCAAATCTCCAGCTGAGCATCGTCGCCCTCATAATCTCTGTGGCAATAAAGCAACTCCGCCTCCCGCGGAACTGCGATTCCAGCCGCCACAATCCGAGCCTGATCTGAACGGTTCGGTTCGGATCCGTGAAATGTGCGATTGTCCATCAGTAGGACCTGGCCGGGTTGCATGGGAAGGTACGTCATAAACTCCTCTTGGATGACATCGTAGAGATCATAGTACGGCAGCGACGTAGGCTCGCGATAGTTGTTGTTTAAGGTGTGCGAGCCCCACACGACTCCCAGACATCCGTTGCCTGAGTTCACTTCGACCAGTGGGCACCAAATACTCAGCCCCACCTGGTCCGACTCGTGCTCATCAACAAAGACGAGGTCTTGGTGCAATCCGACCTTACTGTACTGGGAGGAAGCTCCCTTAACCGCAAAGCTGCCGACTGCAATCGTATAATCATCGAGAACGGGAAGGATCCGCTCGGCGAGTACCGCACCGACCTGCTCGTGGATCCGCTCTCTTACATCAAGGTCATCGAGTAACGCCGTCGGTGTGAACTCGTGTTCATGAATCTCCCGAACCCCGTCGTAAAGCTGAAGCAGTCGCTCGACGTCGTCTGAGCTGAGCAGATCCAAAATGACGTAGCCATCAGTGCGAAGACGCTCTTCAAGTTTGGAATCGACAAAGGCTCTCCGTGCCAAGTGAATCAACCTCCAATGTGTTAGGTGCTCTCTGTAGCTCCCTATACTCGATAGGCGCCTGATCGCAGCAGGTGCGTCATCGAGCGGAGGACCGTAGCCGTCGTAATGGTGCCGGCGTTATCCTCAAAATACGCCCCCTTCGGCTCGACCCACGGTTGATAGCAGCTCTCGTCCGTCACCCGCAGGTTGGCGGCCCCGGACCAACCGCCGCTAAGTTGCTGGCGATCAAGGAGCGCACGTAATGGGCCCGCATACACAGCCGGCTCCCAGCGGCGCAAGACGCCAATGCCCACGGCGCAGGCTAGATCGAATGAATTGTCGACCGTCAAGGATCCTTCCAAGAGACAGCCTTCCGGCTCCGCCATCTGCATGTCGCTGAGGGCTTCCAACGTCAAAAATGTGCTATAGAGCGGGGTCCTCCACCAATAGGCTCGCCATGTGCCGTCGGCATTCCGGTTGCCCTCCAAAGCCGCCAAAAACTCCGGCAAAAGTCGGCGTCTTTCTCGAGGTTCCAATCCAAGGTAGCCCCAAGGCGTCACATCCCAATGCGCGTTAGACCAGGCCTGCGGTCCGTTGGCATAGGTAGCCATCCCTCGGCCGTGACGCCAGTGCTGCAAGAGAAAGTGGCGATCGACATCAAGCACGTGCATACCCAGTGTGCTCAAGAGTGCGATCGCCATGGCCGTGGAATCCGCATCCGGCCCGACGCGCCCGTTGTAACCCCAACCGGCGGGATACGTCCTCTCCCGCGACAGCCACAGAGCTGCGCGTTGCGCGGCCTCCAGGGCCTGGGGATGCTCCAGGGTGCGACCCACCCGAGCGAGAGCGCAGCCGACGTAAGCGCTCACCCATTGGTCCGAGGCCCCTACGGGCAAGTGATAATCGGTCCACGCTCCGTCTTCGCGTTGGATCCCCGACAAGTAGCGCACTGCGTCTTCCAAGGCGGCGCGCAGTTCGCGGTCGTCGGGAACTGAGGATCCGGCTTTGTCCTTGAGGTAGACGTTGAGTCGACAGGTTTGGTTCACGTCTACACCGAGTCCCAGGAACGCAACCTCACACTCCTCGGACGCCAAGGCAGCCTCCACCGGAATCTCTGCCAGGTTGTACTCCGAGCGGCAACGCTCGATTACGTCCAGCCACTCCGCCGCCGAGTAAGCGAGGCAATGACCGCAAAGATCCAATTTGACATCGGCGAGCTCTCCTGTGGCGAGAGAAAACCCAGCGCTCATGACGAGTCCATCAAGGTCTATGGAGCGATCCGCTGCGACAAGGTCAAGGAAGCGCATGACCGGAGTTGATACTAAGAGGTCTACACCCAAACTCTCAAGCGACGTAGGTTGAGCAAGTCGAAAGTAAACTTTGGCGCGTGCATCAACAGGATTCGCCCCTTCGAGTCCGAGACTAGCGACAACGCCCGTTTGTGCTAAGCGTCCGATGAGCTCCAACGCATGCCCACTCGCTGGGAGCACCTCCGCAAGCCATCGCTCGGCGACCTGCCATCCCCCTTCTACGCCCAGGGGAGAAGCTTCGAGATAGAACGCGATCCCCGAACTGCCAGGCGTGAGCGCGACCCATACAAACCCGTCGTTATACGCTGCACGGGCTTCTTTGGTCTCAGGAACCACCAAGGAAAGCGTGCGCTCCGTTGCCGCGCGGAGCCCAGGCGCACCACCGATCTCCAGGGCGTGAAGCAACGTGTGAATCGAAGCTTCATAACGGGCCTCCACCGGTAGGTTCGTCCAAGGATCGCCCAAGAGCCTTAACTTGCTCCCCTTCACCGAGGCACTAAGACACAACTGAAGAGGGACGCCGTCGTGATTCAAAGCCGAACGACCGACTGACGGGATTGCGGACGCCCCAGGGGCAGAGAGCGTTCCGCAGGCGGAGGCGAACACCGCCTCCGCCCGTGCATCCGTCAGCCGCGCGGCCGCTTTGATCAGCCGATCGGTCCTCAAGGTGAGTCGGGCGGACCCATCGTTGCCGACGCGGTGAGCACTCACTTAAGCTCCGAGCTCCTCTTTGGCCGGCAGAGCCATTCCCTGATAGATATTAAAGGTGCTCGGCGTTCCGCCGTGGTCACCCGCAGAGCCATGCGCTCCTCGACTCCCGGGCTCGCCCGGAGCGCCATTATGGCCCCCGCGGCTTCCGCCTTTCCCGGCGGCGCCACCTGCCCCACCTGCACCGCCGTTCCCACCGGAACCCGAATGGCTCGGTTCAGTGATTGGCACAAAGGCGCTATCCGATTCCAACTTCCCATAGACGATGGTCACCCGGCTGCCGTTGCCTCCGTTACCGCCGCGGCCGCCTTCGCCGCCGTTACCGCCATTGCCACCATTGCCGCCATTGTAGCCATTCCGCGAGTAGGCGCCGTCCTTATCCCCGTCGCCGCCGTCTCCTCCATTGCCGCCATTTCCACCGTTGCCACCGTTGCCGCCGTCGCCACCGTTGCCGCCTCGGCCGGCTACAAACACCGTGCCTTTCAGCGTTCCCACGGAAATTCGGGCGGGGAGGGCATCTCTACCGTCGCCGCCGTCGGATCCCCGGCCTCCGTCCCCACCCGAGCCGCCGGGGCTTCCGGCCGAACCGTTCGAGCAGTCGGTCTTCCAATTGCAGTGTGCATCACGACCGTCGGGGCCGTTTTGCCCCGCTGTCCCATTCGAGCCGGGGGCTCCGTGGGATCCGGTCGCGCCCACGACCATGATGTCGGGGGTGGTCTGCCCTCTCGCCATTGCCTCGGAAATGAGTTGTACCGTCTCTTTAGGCATTCGTAATCGCTCCTCTAGTAAAGGCTGACTCCTACTCCTCTTTCTTTTCCAAGACTTCGATCCTGACGTCCGCCGTCGTTTGGATCCAGATTTGTCCGCCCGGATGAATCGTCACCTTTCCGAACGTACGATTGTCGTCTGTAACGTACAGTGGGTTCTCACGAGTCACATCCACGTCTTTGGCCACAGAATCCACTCCTTTCCATGTCAACTTTTACCATGGCACGAACTGGAAAGTTAACGACGTTTGTACCACTTCCCTCCATCAAAACCATAATTTTCCTAGGAAAATATTTATTTCCAGCTAGGGGGTTGGAGAGGCGCAATGGAGGTGTTGGCCAATCAACCATTGGCCCTCCGCAAACAAACCACAGCAAGGAGACGCACCTCCCCCCACGAACTTCTTGGAGATGAGGTGGAGGTGCGATGAACCAATGTGGCGCAAATTGCGGCTGATGTTTATAGCGATTCTGATCCTGGTGGCGGTGCAGGGTATCGCCGTGGCTGAAGCAGAGATTATCACAGCTCCTACGGGGACGCCTACGCAGCACTGGTGGGAGGATATTCCGTGGAGACAAGGGGTGGCGCTCGACAACCGATCTGTTAGGATCACCCATGTCGGCGCCGCGGTTTACATCGACTACATACGATTCGTCGAAGTGAAGACAGGTCGCGAGGTTTTGTGGACGTCCTTTGACGCGCTCCAACCAAATAGCGCGGTGATCAAAATCGCCTCGCTACAAGAGTACGATGAAGCGGCGAACGTGTGGGCGGTTCGCACCGACAGTATGGCCCACATCGGCGGAGGCACGCTTTACGCCGGCGCCGGTGCTACCCCGCCCCCGTTGACGTTTGACCCGGACTTGTCGGGTCGATACGACATATACGTCGGTGTGAGAGCGACGCATTTCCCGGTTAAGGCGCAACTCGAGCTGATAGAGACGACGACCCAAAGCGCCCATCTGCAAGAATCGGACCAAACAGGCGTCGACTCTGACCCGAGTGCCACAACCGCAACAGAGGGAGTCCCGTTGCACGTAACACTCGCCGATACGGACGGCGTCTACCACGCCTGGCCCAGCATTGCGCGCCGGCAGAGCGGAGAGCTACTCGTCGTCACCTACGCCGGAGAGGCGCACACGGAGTCGCACGGTCGAGTCGTGATGTACAGATCGCAGGACGGTGGGCGCACTTGGGACGAGGGCACAGTCATAGCGGACACGATCTTGGACGACCGAGACCCTGGGATTCTCGTCACCTCCGACGACACGATCATCGTCTCGTCCCGCGTGGCGTGGTGGCGGAACGGAACCGACAGTGATCAGATCGATCCCATTCAAGCCCAGGCCCTGCTCTCCAAGTACCAACGCGGGTACCTGATCCGCTCGACGGACGGTGGCAACACGTGGTCCGAGATGTTTCCGTACCCGTTTCAACCGAAAGGACCTATGCAACTCGCAAACGGCGATCTGTTTGCCGTCGACAAATCGTCTGCCACGAGCTTTCAAGCTTACTCCTCTTCGGATCTCGGTGAAACGTGGCAATCGCTGGGTCGCATTGACGGGTTCCCCGCCTCCATCGACGTTGAAGGTGACCGCATCGTCATCCATTATTCGGAGCCCCATTTTGTCGAGACGACATCGGGACGAATTATCCTCTACGTCCGCGCGCATCCAACCGCACCGCGCCAGATGGCTCGAGAGCTCTCGTATCACTGGCTTGCGACGTCGGACGACGGCGGCCGGACATGGACCAAGCCCTCCCCGACCACCGTGTATGGCTATCCTCCTCACGCCCTACGGCTGCGCGATGGCCGAATCTTGCTCACGTACGGACACCGCTGGCATCCATACGGACAACGGGCGCAGCTCAGCGACGACGGTGTCGATTTCTCCAAATACCGAGAACTGGTCATCCGAGACGATGCCATCGACGCCGACCTTGGGTATCCCAGCTCCGTCGAGCTCGACGACGGTCGCATTCTCACCGTCTACTATCAGAAACCGTCGGTCCTACGCAAACCCGCGCTGATCGGTACGATCTGGAGCCTCAACGAGCGCCCGAGCGACCTGTGGATCGGCTCACCGAGACGCGGGGAGAGTCTCGACGGTCCCACCTCGGTGCATCTCGTCACCGCCAGCCCGACGCTCCGGCAGATCGACATTAACGTGGACGGCACGCCTATCTTTCAAGGGGACTCCTTACCCGCCGACTTGACCTTGCTCCCGTGGGAGCTGCAACCTGGGGAACATCGCCTTGACGTTACCGTCGTAGACAATGAGGGCGCGGCCCATCGGCAGAGTGTTCACTTCACCGTCGAGCATGTGCGCCTCCACGGCATTAAGTGGGGAGAGAGTCTCACCGGCGAAGTGCCTCTCATGATCGACCCGGCGATCGCCGCCTCCCACATTAAGCATGTTTCCGTCTCTCTTACAGCTCCCCATCGTGCCGAAACCCGTCCAATCTACGAAGGCAGCACCATACCCCCAAGACTCACCCTCGAGACGTTAAACCTACCGGACGGACCGTACGATCTCAACGTCCGAGTCCTCACTTCCGCAGGAATGGAATCTGTCAGCACTCTTCCTGTCACCGTAGCCAACTGGATGACACTTGAAGATCCCATCTTGCCGCCCTCTAACTCTGGCTGGTTAGGGGTGGTCGACCGGTTAAAGGCGACTGAGCGATCCGAGGGTTGGGAGTTTGTCGGCAACGCGGAGGACGCGCTTTTCGGGGACACAGACCGAATCCGCCCTCAAGGTTCGGGAGGGAAGTTTCTCGTTTGGGAGATGCCTCGCCTACGCTCGTTTGCGTTCACCTTGTACGCCAAGACTCCCGGTACTTCGCCCTCGGACGTGACCCTAGACACGAGTGGTCGCGTCGATGAGCTCGTCAACCAATCACTCCGCGTCGACGTCTCCGGGGATGGTATCGATTGGGAGCCAGTCCTCTACACGGTGCACACCCAAGAGAAGGCCCACGCCCCGTCAGGCGAAGCGTGGATACACGTCTCTGTAAACGGGAGCCTCCCGGTGAACTCGAATGCGACTTTCATCCGTGTGATGCTCGCAGGGACGGAGGATGCGCGAGCGCACCTGGACCGAGCAGGAGCGGCGGTCGACTCGCCTGAGATTCAACTGGGGCATGTTGACCTCAAGGGCCTCAGGAGATAATCGCCCCAAAAATCAACGAGCGAACAGTAAGGCAACAGCGGGACTCCCCACGCAAAGCGGCGAATGTTACTCCACTTTTTCATTTGCCCTTTGCAGGAGGGAGCATCCATTAGGACGATCGTTCTCCTCACGATCTCAACCATCTTTATGACGGCGGCGCAACTCAAAACCATTCAAGAAGTGATCACCTTGGTCGTCTTTGGGGCCTTTTCGGTCCTGTACCTCGGCGAGAGGCTCAAGTGGAATTACCTTGCTGGGTTCGCGTGCATCATCGCCGCCGTCTTCTTCGTCTTTCACGAGAGGTGAGCGTCCGTTACGTGGCCTAGTGCTTACCGTACGGCTAACCCTTGCGCGCCGAGGGTGGGGAGTCCATCGGGCTTTAGAGTCTGCAGGTGCGTAAGTCGGCCGTTCTCTTCAATCCGATAGGCAACGACCGCACCCTGCCCTCCGTCCAGGACGTAAAAGTAGCCTCCGTCCATACTCACACCACTATCGATCGGACTGGGAGCCTCGCCTTCTAACCGGGCTACCACGGCGTCGGCCAGTGTTACCGTCCCATTGTTGGCGATCGTATACGATGTGATGGTGCCGCTGTCGGTATTTGAGGTGAACGCAAAACGTTCGTCCTTCGTGGTCACGACCCAACAGGTGGCCTCCTGAGTGCTCGGAACGGAGCCGCTCAAAATCACGACTGTTCCATCCAAGGTGACAGCGTAGGACGAGAGTGCGCCCGACGCCTCAGCGACAAGCAGGCGGCCCATGGAAAGAAACACAGAACCAAACGGCGCCGGACCACTTGAAGCGTTGACGGTGGGGGCGGATAAAGTCCCGTCTGATTGAACGCGGAACAGACTGATACGGTTGGCCGTTAATTCGGAGACAGCGAGCAAGCTTCCCTCCGGGCTGAATACGACGCGCGCCGGTTGTGCATCGGCCGTGCTTAGCCTTCGGGTCGAACCGCCGATCAGCGTGAGGCGACCGTCGTTGGCCAGATGGAAACCGGTAACGTTTGAAGCGAACCCGTTGGCTGCGTCGCCCACATTGGAGACGTACACCAAGTTTTCAAACACGTCCACACTGTTGGGTTGGGCTCCGCCGGAGGGGACAACGTCCACAAGGACGAGTCCGCCGTCGTCGGTGACACGGAAACTGCTGATTGTGTCGCTGCCGGCGTTGACGGCAAAGAGGAAACGACCGTCTCGGGAGAGCGTAAGAGATCCTTGCGACGCCAGCGGATCAATCCCGTCTTGCGGTGTTGCAGGCGAAACCTCCTCGACACCCGTTCCGTTACCACCCGTTGCGTAGACAGCTACTCGTGAAAGCCTTCCGTCGCTTCCCTGCCGCAAGGCGATCACTTCGTTCCCTGTGGCTCCGTTCGTCATGACGTAGACCAAGCGCGACACCGGTCGCGGATCCGCGCTGATCCTCACGCGCTCAGAACCAGGAGCTAGCGGCCGCCGTCTCCTTTCGCTCGAACCACTCAACTGCCGATCTCGGGACTCGTAAAACCACTCGGGACGTATTCCAGTGCTCTCCACCTTCAACCCTTTACATCCTTTCGGCTGTCGTGTAGTACGCGAACAATTCAGGTCAAAGACGCTGGTCATGTTCACGTCCTACCTCTTATGAGGGCACTGGTTCTTCGGTCCTAGGAACGGATTACTATTTGTGCGCTGTCCTCGACACGCTTAGCTCACCTACTGCACCCGGCTTAACCACCGGGCCCCGGCCTCTTTCCACCGTTGATAGTTGGGTGAGAGGTTCGGGACGTTCCGGTCGACTTGCGGAATGAGGCGGCCATCCTGCCCGCGGGGGTCACCGCGCTCCTCATTGATTTGAGCGAGCCGGCTGCGCCACACAGTGATCCGCTCGGCATGGCTGGGATCGAGTGATAGGTCGTGACATTCGTACGGGTCAGCTTCGAGATCGAAGAACTGCTCCTCACCGGTGTGGTGGAACCAGATGTACTTCTCTCGCCCGTCCGTCACGTACTGCATGCCCGTCTCCCGCGTGTAGCACTGCGAATACTCGCCCTGCACAAACTCGCGCCATGAGGGATCCTCGCCGCGCACAAGCGGTAGCAGGCTTGTGCCGTCGACGCTCTCCGGGATCGAACAGTCCGCCGCATCGAGCAGCGTCGGCATAATGTCTCTCAACTCGATCGGCTCGGTGCGAACCTGCCCCTGGGGGGCTCCCCACGCCGCCGGAAGACGGACCACAAAAGGTATGTTGGCCGAACCCTCGTACGCATACGTCTTGCGCCAGTGATGGTGGTCCCCCAACATCTCGCCGTGATCGGATGTGAATATGGCCATGGTGTTGGCGAACGCAGCGCGCTGGGTCGTGCGCAGGGCGTTGAGGATTCTCCCAATCTGGTGATCGATAAACGTGATATTCCCATAATAGCCTGCTTGAGCACGGCGAATCTCGGCGGGGGTACGCCGCGTGCGCGGCGCATCGATGTCGTCGATTCTTCGATCGAAGGCCGCGGCCCAATCGCCCACCGCCGGGTCAGGGAGATCCGGATGGTCACGGTACATGTCGAAATACTCCCGCGGCGCATCAAAGGGGGCATGAGGACGAATGAACGAGAGCCACAGGAAGTACGGCTTAGTCGGATCACGTCGCTCCAGAAAGCGAATGGCCTCCCCGGCCTTCCAGTGGGTGACGTGCAGATGCTCCGGAAGGTTGCTGGGCCGGGCCACCCAACTGTTGGGACTGACACCGTGGTCAGTGTAGCCGTAGACGCCCTGCGTCTGCCGATCGAGCCACGCCGTATAATCCTCGAGGATCGTTCCCTGTTGAAAACCGTACAAAGCCCGCTTAGGCGTCTGTCCCATGTGCCCAATCACTGCGGTTTGATACCCTGCGGCCGAAAGCTCTTCCGCCATCGTCGCCGGAAAGGCGAGATAATCACCACCTGCTGCCGCCAGCCTTCCGTGATTCCACTGATCCATTCCTGTGAGTATCGCCGCCCGGGCCGGCACACAGGCAGGGACCGCCGTGTACGCGTGGGTGAAGCGTGTTCCGTCGGCAGCCAACTGGTCCAGGTAGGGCGTCTCGACCACGGGGTGTCCCGCACACCCTAAGCAGTCGGCGCGAAACTGGTCCGCCGTGATCAATAGGATATTGGGCAAGTTGGACATGCACCGTTCCTCCTAAACCGCTCGATTGGTGAGGAGCTCTTGGCCTTTTTCGCGGGTCCTCCGACCGGCGACGATAAGCCCGGGACGACCCACGCTTTGTCCCGCCAACTGTTGATTCTCGGGATGCCGATAGCCGATGCGCACCATCCGCCGGTTTTTGTCCGTCCTGTTGATGTACGATCCATGGACGGTGTAGATGTTAAAGACCACCAGGTCGCCCGCCTTCGCCGGAACGGGGACGGTATCCTCAAGCCGGTATTGATCAGGCGGTAGGTGCGGTGTGCAGGGGCCATCCTCCGTCTCGGTCACATGCTCGAGCGGACCCAACTTATGGGAACCATCCAAGAAACGAATTTCGCCATTCTCGTGGTTGGTGTCGTCCAGATGCACGAGAACGTCGACGTACCTTTCATCCTCGTGATGGTAAAACGGAAGATCTTGATGCATGGGAAACGGATGTCCGGTCTCCGGAGGCTTCACGTGCATGGTAGAGTGGTGCAGTTCGACGTCTGGCCCCAGCAATGCGGTCATCGCATTTACGACCCGTTCGTGTGTGACAGCTCGCATCCACGCCGCAGAGTAAAAGTACAGATCATGCATCGCGACCAGTTGCGATTTCTGTTCCGTCTCCTCGTCCATGTACTCCTTGCGCCATGGCCCACTCCACCCGGGAGTGCGCATCGCCCACGTCTCGATCAACCAATCCATCTCGTCTGCGAGCACCTTGATTTCTTCCGTACTAAAGACGTTTGGGATGTGCAAGTAACCGTGCTCGTGATAAAAGTCCACCTGCTGTCGGTTTAACATGAGCGGCTCCTCCTTAATGCGCCCTAGGCATACGTCCCAGAGACTAAAACTGTGCGATCCGTAGAGAGCACCGATAATCCGTGTAATGTCGGTACTGTTCAACGTTCAGCCAGAGGAGGCAGCTCCCTCCCTTTGCATTCACCACATACGGTCGGATGTTGTCGTGCTTTGAGCCGGACGTGACGGAAAAGCGCTCCCACGTCACGCCTCGATCACGGGTTTGCCACCGCTCGATCTCACGCACTCCGTCCACCAAACGTGAGAGGTAGACGACGTCGGGATTCACCGGATCCAAGACGATCCCACCGGAGTAGTGTGGCTCCCTCTCCTCTTCACCCGCCGGCGTCTGCGGAAACCACGGACCCGCCGCAACCACCTCGTGGTCGTGCCAACGCTGCCCGTCCCAACGAGCGTAATGGTAGCGATGGTCGTCATCCCTAGGAAAGCGAGCGTAAACAATGACGGGATTCTCCTCATGATCCGTTGCAACGTCCCACACCCACGACCGGATCTGCGAAGGGCGCGCATCGTACACCACGTCCGCGTCCTCTGCTTTAAAAGGTAAATCGCCGAGAGCGCCGATCTTGGACCCGTCGGCCCGATAGAAAGAGCCGGCTCGCAGGCAGGCGTAGTGGATGCTGTTGGTTGGCTCATTACGGGGATGCCCGTCTGTAAACGCCATGTGGATGCGATCGCGACCATTGCTGGACATTTTGGTGTACGGGCGCTGATTGAGGTAGGTCTCGTTCCCGATGACCACGATGCGTCCGGCAGACCACGTCTTTCCGTCGTCGTTTGATATTGACAGGTTGGGTTTGTGATCGAGACCACGCCAAAAGAGGTAGATGCGCCTTTCCTCATCGGTCAGGCGAAAGGGCGACGGGTAGGTGTACCGGTCGTGGCCGCCGGAGTAGACGTGAGCGTTGGCGGCCACGTCGTTGAGTTGGATGAGGCGGGCCGGATGCCACCTGGAGATGTCACCTGCTTCCACGGAATCGACGACGTACATGTCGTCTCGCGAGTGGCGTGAGTAAAAGAGCATCAATCGACCGTTCGGATGAAACGCAAAGGTCGGGTTATCGTGGTCGTCCCGCTCTAGCTCATTTTGCACGATGTGCCGACGCACCTCACCCGTCGAGAGACTGAGCGCCCCGACCCCGAGGCTACCCTGTGAGTCGACCCACCCTGCATAGAGGGTATCGTTGTAATACACAGCTCGGGGATCTGCAAACCAGCACCAACCGGCATCCGGGGCCAAAGCTAAGTACGATTCGCCGGGTTGAGCCATCTGGCGTTTTAAGGATGTGAGGGGCATGCTCACTCTCCTTTGCTGATGGTCTGGGAGAACGAGAGATCGGACGATCGCTGCACCCATTCCAAGGTGGCCTTCGCGATAACTCCCACCCAAAGAACGGCTGCGACAAGCGAAAGCATCGGGAGCGCCTCCCAAGTGTAGAGGTCACGTCCCAGAAGCGTCTGCAGGCCAATCAAAGCGATGCACGCCGCCCACGAAACTCCGCCGATGTGAGCAAGTCGACTGGCAATCCGGCGATCGACATCGGCTCGCAGGAGGAGCCACGCAATCAACGGGACGGCCTGCAGACCGTGAAAGCCGAATCCGTGCAACCAAATGATATTCCCGGACTCCGCGACAAAACGGCCTTGAAGGATGCTCATCCAGATGCCGGACGCCATTCCCATCGCCGTCGTGACAAGTCCGTATTCGATCCCAACCTTAAGCAGCGAAGGGCACCGCTCCGACTCTTTAGTGCGAAAGAACCGCAAGGTGAGGTCGGTGTAGGTTACAACGACTGCCAACGCGAAGAGACCAAAGAGAATACCCAAAACCAAGTCGACCACGTCGCCGTATGACGAGAAGCGCGGATCAATACCGCGGGCATGCTGGAGGTTCTCAATGACGAGGCCGTAGACGGCAAAAACCAGGAGGGTGTTGCGAAACCTGCGGCGACCTCTGGGGTCAAGTGGCGCCACGGGTAGAATCAGAGCCGTCGAGAGCACAAACATCCCGACCGCCGCTCCGAAGGAGACGGCGCGCGAGAGGTCCCCTTCCGGGAGCACCAGCGCCGTACCGCGCACCCAGATCGCTGCTTGCATGAGCGCGGCGACGCAGCACAGGGTCAGGCCGATGACGACGAGTGCACGCTCTTCCCGCCACACGTGCCATCGAGATAATCGTTGCGGGATCATAAGTCCACTCCTGTACGTCCATCATCATCCCTGGCCTCAAGCTGTTCGTTCCATCGCTGTGTCATGTAACATTCACCATTCGTTATCCCTCTTACCTTATGGGGAATGAGAGTTTATTGGTGGGCATTTTTCAATTTCCTTTTAATTGGGTTAGTCACCCCTCCCGTTCGCCCTCCTGACGGCGCATGCGAAACGGCGGAATCCCCGGGTCATGACGGGTTCCTGATTAACACTGGAGAGGGGGTAGTCAAGGGGCTCGACCTGGCAAACAGGCCCCAGCATCCTTCCGTTACATCCTGTTCGGAAAGGTTCAAAGGAAGGCCAAGCAACTAGATTATGGAATCCCTTCCTTACAGTGTTACAAAACTGCGCATTGACGGATCTCGTGGTTTGAGAGGAGTAAACGCGATGTGGTACCCGATTCGCTACCTCGGGCAAGCGCCCAAGGTAGCGTTAGCAGTCTGTTTAATGCTCGCCCTATTTGGGGCGAATTGGACGACGCCCGTAACCGCAGCTCAAGGAACGACCCAAACACTCTTTCATGAATCCTTTGACGAGTCCGCCGACCGCTTGCCCCCCGCTTGGAGTGGAGCCGGCACGATTGTCTCTGACGCTCACGAGGGTGTCGGCAGCCTCCTCGTCGTCGACGATTCAACCGAGTCGTACGCCGGGGTCAGGTCCCCTGCCATCCAGGCGACGGCAGGGACGTCGTACACGGTGTCCGTATGGACCAAGACGGACGACCCCGTCGGGGAAGGCGGTTTCATCAGCATACTCATCGAAGAGTTCGATCGCGCTGATCGTCGAGTGGCCGTCCACTGGCTCGATAGCGAACGCGCCCTCGATTGGACCCTCAACGAGTATCCCTTTACCACCACCCCGCAAACGCACGCGCTTCACCTGACCGCCTACGCGAACGCCAGAGGAGGCGTCGGTTTGCGGGGCAAGGTTTGGTACGACGAACTCACCCTGGTAGCATCGCCAGACGAACGAGGTGAAACGATGAGCCCTGCGGCAACAGAAGGTGACAACGCAGACACAGAGGCCCCTGCCGGTGTGAAGTGGCAGATGCCGGCGTACCTCGAGCCGGATCTTACGCTCGAGCACCCGCGCGTCTTTACCCGAGACTTCGACTTCGACGTCCCGATTCTCACCGGACGAACTCGATGGTTGGACGTGCCTGACGAAGAGATCCGCGCACTGGTCCCGGAGCCCGGATCGTATTACATCTACGGGCTCGGCGGCATCTGTCCCACCGACGGCTCCAAGCTCGAGCCCGTGGGTTGGCACGCGCCTGGGAAAGTCCGATGCGCAAGCGGCGACACATTCCCAAGCGAAGAGTACCCCGACGACGGCAGCGGCTGGACCGCACCCGATGGGACCATCTACTATTTTGTAGCGAGATGGAACTCCTTTGTTGTCTCAGAGATGACCGCGGCCCTCGAACCGCTCGCCTACGCTTACGTCATAACCGGTGACAAGGCGTATGCGCACAAAGCCGCAGTCATCCTAGATGCCCTGGCTACTGTCTATCCGACGGCGACTGAGGGTCCTCTCGACTACCCAGGATTAGGGCCCGGCAAAGAGGGCGGACGATTGGATCGCCCTTACTATCAGGTGACCCGTAGCCTTCGCACCTACGTCAACGCCTTTGATCTCATCTGGAACAGCGGCGTGTTGGACGTAGCGTCACCGAGCAACTCCGACCTAACGATAAAGGAGAATGTGGCATACAATCTGATTCTCAACGGCGCGGACTACGCGTACCGCACCGTCAATCAGCCCGGGTACCGTGACCGACTGCACAACGGCACGGCCGATTTCAACCACGGAATATTGGCGGCAGGCTCCCTCCTCGGTATTGACGAGTACATTGATTGGGTGGTCAACGGTCCGACGTCCATCGGCAACATGATCGTCAACAACATTGACCGAGACGGCAACTACTTTGAGACATCGCCGAGCTACGCCGATCACACGCGCCGTCTCTACCTTGACATCGCCGAAGCGCTCTACCACCTCCGGACGCCTCGCTACCCGGAGGGGATCAACCTGTACGACGATCCCCGCTTTGCGCGATTCTACATCGGCATCAAAGAGAAGAACAGCATCGCAGGGCGAGTGGCCCTCTATGGAGACGCAGGTCCTGATCGGGCGATCGTTCGCACTGAGCGTCGCTTTGATCAAGAGGCGTTCCAATGGGCGTTGCTCTTTTACGCACGCACCGATTCTCCTGAGAAGCGGGCGGAGTACGCTCAGTACTTGGCCGACATGGCCGATGGGAATCCCAACGGACGTTTGACGAACGGACGCGTCCACCTCTTTCGAGTGGAGCGGGTAACGGAGTACGACGCTCAAGCCACCGAAGCGCCATCTCGCCCGTCAGAACTCTTTGGCGCCAAAGGAGTGGCCATGTTGCGCTCCGGCGACGGCCTCAACCAAAGAGGCGCGTTGTTGCGGTACGGAGCCACGCTCAACCACGGACAGTTTGATGAGTTGGGCATCAACTTTTACGCCGCCGGCAGGGAGTTGTCCAACGATCCCGGGCACAGCAGCGCCCATTACCGTTCAGGCTGGACTCGGCGTACAGTCTCCCACAACACCGTCGTGGTGGACGAGAAGAGTCAACTGACGGCTGACTCATCAGGCGGCAGCCTCAACTACTTTAGTGCGGGAGAAGGCTACAGTATCGTCGACGCCTCTAATGAGCTCGCGTACGACGAGACGGACCTGTACCGCCGCACGCTGGCCCTCATTGACACCTCCAGCGAAAACTCGTATCTCGTCGACATTTTCCGAGTGAACGGCGGTCAGTCACGAGACTACTCGTTCCACGGGCTGGGCCGGGACCTGCAGACGAGTGGATTGAATCTCTCGGCGCCTGAACCAGGCTCTCTGGCCGATCCGAATTACTGCTGGGGCGAGGAGATCCGCAGTGACGGATTTCTCCGTTCCTTTGCCGACCAAGGCTACTACTGGAGCCCGCCGCCGGGGAACAGCGGCTACGGGTTCTTATGCGGGGCTCGTCACGCATCGACCCATGACGTTTGGCAAGCGACGTGGGCCGATCGTCCCGGGAACGAGCTGGGCGTGCGCCTGACAATGCTGCCTGAAGCGGACCGAGAGGTGATCATCGCCTCCGGGCCGTCACCGATGCAATTTGTTCCATACGTATTGGCTCGAGATACTGGACCGCAACCGAGCCAGTTCGTCGCTCTCATCGACCTTGGTACCGGCCAATTCCAAGTCGATCGGGTACAACCCCTGGAGTTAGTGACTGAATCGGACGAGCGTTTGCGTCCCGTCGCGTTTGCAGCCACCTTGGCGGAGCACAGGGGCGCTCCTGCGGAAGATGTTATTTTGAGCACGCTCTCCGGAAAGGCCTTCACGGCTATGCATAACGGCACGCGCTTTCAAACAGACGCGGAGTTTGCCTTGATCCGGTCCGAAGGCGAGGCGTTTCCCACGATTCGAATGGAGAAGGGGAGCCTGCTCGTCACGCCTACGATTGAAATCGAAGCCAACGCCTCCGAATACGGAGGACGCATCGTAGCCGTCGATGACCACGCACCGGCTATCGTAGTCGAGAGTCGACTGCCGCTTGGTGACAGCCTGCAAGGCCGGCACATCCTGATCGACGCCGACGAGTACTCGCACAACTCCCCCTATGTCATCGAGCGCGTCGAGCAAGCGGGCGACTACTACCGAGTGTACGTCTCGACTACCGACTTCCTCCTCGCCCAAGGGTTGCTCGAGACGGAGCCTCGAGAGATGGTGCTGCCCAGCGTCGTCGACCTGCCCTACTCTCGCAACGTGCTGGGCGCATTAAACCGTTACTTCGACGGCAAGCGAGTGACAAACGAGGAGGGTGCCTCGACCGTCATCCGCCGCGTCGACGCCAACTTCTCACACCTCCACGTGGAGAATTCCACCTCGTTCGCATCGGGCGAGAAGCTCTTGATCCACGACGTGAAACCGGGCGACCGATTCAGTGTCCCTGGGTTCGTTCACCTCGAGGCAGGGGCCAACGGTATCTACGAACTTACCGCACCGGAAGCCGTTTGGATTCATCTGCCGGCTGATCCGGACACAGCGCTTTACCACCAAGATACCGACGGATCCTTTGTGCAAGCCGTCTCCGAGGTACGAGACGGAGCGAGGTGGCACCTGATAGAGCCGGGACGAGTCCTCCTCGCCCGCACCGGTACGTGGGCGCGATTGGAGAGTGACCCCGCTGCCATCGCCGTACGACTCGTTGAAGCCGGCTCAGGAGCCCCTCTTTTGGGCGCCGTCGTTCGTACCCAGATCGAGGGGAGAACCGTCGCCTTTGTCGAAGGCGAGGCTGGTCGTTACACGGCGACGATTCCCGCAGAAACGCAGGTAGGCGTCCGCACCCTCACGATATCGGCGGAGAAAGCCGGGGTGAACATCCCACCCTTCACGACCGAAGTCACCGTGACGACCCCGTGGGAGATCGTGGCCCCCACCAGAGTGGAGGTGGAACGTGGTCAACCCGTCGAATTGAGCGCCTCCCTGCGGTGGGAGAACGACGGTGTTGAGAAGGCGGATGGCGGCGGGTCCGATCGCGGTGGGTCCAATGTCGAGGAGGCCAGGCCCGAGCGCACCGGTGTCGAGAGCGCCGATGGTAACCGGTCCCTTGTCGAGATGATCCTAGTTGCAGGCGACCACCGAATCCGTATGAACCAGGAGGAGGATGGCACGTACCGGGGCACGCTTCCACCCGTCTACCGTGACGAGCACGTCAAACTCGTCGCGGGGCGGCCGGGCGGATTCGTGCGCACTCACGAGATCGACGTAGCACCGACCGGAGGCCGAATTCTGCCGATTCGGCACGAGATGCGTGTCACGGCGCGAGAAGCGTTTGCGATCGAAGTCACCTTCACCGACTCGCATGGCGAGCCGATTCCAGAAGAGTATCTGCCGGAGGATGCAGTAGTCTTCGTCGGCCTGGGCTTCAACAAGTTCTCGCGGGTAGAGGGGACCAACAAGGTTGCGGCTACGATGCGAGGTTTGCCCCAAGGCACCCATCGCATTGACGTGACCGCCAAAGGGTACGAGAGCGCCGAAATCGTGGTCATCGCCGAGAACCCGTAAGACACGATGGCCGCGGTGTAATGAACGCCGCGGCCACCATTCGATCTCACACGCTACTCCCAATCATCGTCCCTTTCATACCTCTCCATCGTCTGTAGCGCACTGCGCACCTGTTCTTGAACGCGGTCCACAAACCAGGCACACGCCTTGGCCCCAAGCTCAGGACTTGACGCGCCCCGCGGGTCAACCGCAACGCCACGCAAGTCGTCGTCGAGCCGCTCCATTTTCACCAAGTTGGGGTACAACTCCATCATGAGCGAGGTCTCCCATGGGCCGGCGTGGTCCACCTTTGACAGCCCCATCGCCACAGCCGCTTCGTCCTCGTCAGGTACGACCAGCGACACGCGCGAGTGATGTAGCCACATGTACTTCCGGGCGAACTCCTCGATAAATCGTCCCTGGTATGCGGGTGCGTGGCCCGTCCATAGGACGATCACCTTGAAGCCGACTGCCGCCAACTGGTCACATGTCTCGTGCAAGAGGTCACCGAAGAGTCTCTCGCTGATGTAGAGGTTGTGATTCCTCCACACCGAGAGTCGCATATTGCCCGGAGTGTGGATCCCAAGGTGGAGCGGTGGAAGGACGACTCCTCCAACGGAGTCGGCAACCCGCTTGCTTAGAGCGAGGGCTTTGAGCCCATCAAGGCCAAAGGGCAGGTGCTTGCCATGCCACTCCATGCAGCCGATAGGTTGGTATGCAACCGGTGCGCGCTCCATCTTCTCTTTGAACTCTTGGGGGTGTAACGTGTCGTACTCCACCACAGCCAACCAGCTCCTTTCGCCTTCCGAACCACGACCGGCTTAAGTTCAAACGAACACGCCGGATTCACACGGTCCCCATTTAATTCGCCCGAATCAGGATGGGAATCACAGCATCGAGGGCCACCGTGGCGCAATGATCGAGCTCTTCTCCTTTGAGAATCGAAATGGGGTGTGGGAGGGTCACAAAGGGGTAATCCTCGGCGCCGATCGACCGGGCCGTCGCCAGGACCGTCTCGGTAAATGCCGAGGTCATGATGTAAGCAGTCGGAATCCCCGCTCGCTCCAAGAGGACTGCGTCGTGCAGACCGCACGACGAACACGACCCTCAATCTCCGACCCCGATGACAGCCACGTCACACGAGGAGCCCACTTCGTCGACGATTTGTGGCGAGAGTAACGTGCCCGTCGAAATGGAGCGCATAGTACAACTAGCCACACCGTAACGTGCCTGCAGTTGCCTGCCCAATCGCTCCAAGATCGCTGCTGAGTTCCGCTTTCGATTCTCGAGGAGTCCGACCTTCAGCCCCTGCAAGCCGGCCGGCCTTTGGGCTATCCCCATGCCCTCGTAAGGCCGGGCCGCTTCCGTTGGGTCGTACACTCTGATGCTCATCGACACAACCTCCTATCAGTCCATCGATCGTTCTAACGCCGGTATCGCTCGGGTCACCGCCTGGTTGCCAAAACAGGGAATGAACGACGAAAAGCGTCCCGCCGGTCCGCCGGCTGCGACGACGAGAACATGCTCGGGCGAGCGCACCATTCGCCGATAGCTCGTCTCGTCGTTTGGGGCGACCGCGCCGTCTTCGATTCCCAATCGTTTACGCTCAGCGATGGACCGCTTGGCACGTTCGTATACATACTCTTGAATATCACGCTTGGACCAACCGGCGTCGCTGATGGTCCGCATATGCTCCTGGCCAATCGCAAGGACGACAGTAGAGGGGCTTTGAAAGTTAAACGTGCCGGCAGCCGAGAGGGCATCCGCCAAGTTTGCGAGAATCCCCTGCGGGTCGCGGCTGTGGTGGTCGTTCACCTGACGCGGCCCTTCGCCGGCGACAACTGTGACTGCGCTTTCGTTTTGGTCCAGGCCCCGCTGAACGTGGAGCGGTTCCCACGGCGAATCCGCCTCATTCTCAGCAATACAAAAGCTGAATTTCGCCGGCGTCCCCAACGTGGAACGATCGAGCTCACCGGCACGCGATGCAAAGACATTTCGCAGTGCGAGACGAATGGCTCGACCAATAGTCGCATTGGCGCGGTTGCCTGTGCCGAAGACGTCGTCTCGGGCATTCATACCAATCGATTGGACGATGGGGCCGTTAACAATCAGCAGGATTGCCATACCACTTGTACTCGTGGCAGGACCGTGAAGGCCAAACGTTGGATTGGTCATCGCTTCCATCGCCGCGAAGACCACCGGGGCGTACTCCGGTAGACACCCCGCCATCACAGCGTTGATCGCCAGTTTCTCCGCTGTAATCACGCGATTCCGTTCGGGGATACCCCCAAGGATCTCTTCGCCGTTTCGTCCGGCGGCCGCCAACATGCTTTGTATGCGCTCCTCAGTCGGGGGGATGACGGGGAGTCCATCGGTCCACCCCTGGGCATAACAGGCTTCAAGCGCCGCGGCATCGTCCGTCACTTCGATGAAACCAGACTGCACGGGGGATTGCATTGGGGAAGGCACCGGGGAAGGCATTGGCATCGCTCCTCCTCAAGGATCAAGAACCTACTCGTCAACGGTAGCTCCATCGGAACTTACGACGTCTGCATTCTCGTCGAGGCTCTCAATGCGCTCGAACGCCCACTTGATGTACCTCACTTGACGATCAACCGTGTTGTCCCTGATCGTGGCGCCCATCTGTGCCGTTCCTTCGCTGGGCTTACCCCACGCGCCCGTCTTTGTCGTCTTCTCAAACCCAAGGTAGTCGTTGAACTCTTGCCCCACCATACCCGGACTGTCAATGTGTTGATACTCATGGCGCACCAAATCAGGCCGAATATCCATGATTTGAGCCGTCTCACCACGTCCGGCGTGAATATCCTCTGGAACGGCGTCGCCCTCATCGGGGATGGGACCATTGGCCCATACGATGCGCAGTTCGGGATACTTAAAGTTAAGCTCCCGCATGATCGGTTTTAGGATCCAGTTCCCGCCATGAGCGCTAAACAACACGATCTTGAGGATTCCATGGTGGTACAGCGACTCCACGATGTCTTCCAGAACGGCGGCTAACGTGGTTGGCCGCAGGGTGATCGTTCCTGGAAACGACATGTGCTCGCGAGAGCAGCCAAAGGGCATCGTCGGAAGTACGTAGGCATTGAGACGTTTGCCCAACTCCTCCGCCCTCCGCTGCGCAATGATCCAATCCGTTGCCAGCGGTAGGTGATACCCGTGCTGCTCGATGGCGCCGAACGAGACAATCGCCGTGTCTACGCCCGACTCCTTAATCTCTTTCCACGTGTTTTCTGTTGTGAACAAAGCGCTCACTCCCTACCTATGACTTGATGCCATTAGTTCAGGGAGAACGAGGAGACACCTTGGCGCCCAAGGCGACTTGTGTTGGATTAGAGAAGGGCAAACCGCGTTGCTGCAGGTAGGTGCGAGGCCGAAGTAGCACTGTTTACCTCGAGTATCCACCCAATGCTTCGTTGCCGCCGAACTGGTGCCGATGCAGGCCACTCCCCGCCGCCGCCAAGAGCCGCGAAGGCTCCCCAAACACTGCAAAACCGGCGTTGATACGCCTCTCACGAGGTGCTCTTGCTCGCCAGCGAGGAATTGCTCCTCACTAGATAGGCAACAGCCGCCTCTTTGCCGCCAACGCAAAGGTTCGGCCCGCATCGCCCCGCATCGGCGCGAAAGCACGCGAAACGGTCAACGCCTGTAGCAGGCCTTTTAGTTTGGTGCGCTCTCGCGCCCTTCTGCTTGAGGCCACGCCCCGCCGACGCCAAGGGCCGCGACAGCTCCCAAAACGCTGCAAGATCGGCGTTGATACACCTCACACGAGGTGCTCTTGCTCGCTGGCGGGGAATTGCTACTCGCCAGAGGGGCAACAACCGCCTTTTTGCCGCCAACGCAAAGGTTCGGCCCGCATCGGGGCGACATCAAGCGAAACGCCCAACGCCTGTAGCAGGCCTTTTGTTCTGGCGCTCTCGCGCCTTTCTGCTCGAGGCCACTCCCCGCCGCCGCCAAAGGCCGCGACAGCTCCCAAAACACTGCAAAACCGGCGTTGATACACCTCACACGAGGTGCTCTTGCTCGCCTGCGAGGAATTGCTCCTCACTAGATAGGCAACAACCGCCTTTTT
>JAWLDA010000001.1:0-39965 GCA_041686855.1 Limnochordia bacterium | reverse complement strand
CACCTCACACGAGGTGCTCTTGCTCGCCTGCGAGGAATTGCTCCTCACTAGATAGGCAACAACCGCCTTTTTGCCGCCAACGCAAAGGTTCGGCCCGCATCGCCCCGCATCGGCGCGAAAGCACGCGAAACGGTCAACGCCTGTAGCAGGCCTTTTGTTCTGGCGCTCTCGTGCCTTTCTGCGCGAGGCCACGCCCCGCCGCCGCCAAAGGCCACGACAGCTGCTAAACGCTGCAAAACCGGCGCTGATACACCTCGCACGAGGTACATTTGCTCGCCTGCGAGGAATTGCTCCTCACTAGATAGGCAACAGCCGCCTTTTTACCGCCAACGCAAAAGTTCGGCCCGTATCGGCCCGCATCGGCGCGAGACCAAGCGAAACAGCCAACACTTGTAGCTGGCCTTTTCGTTTGGTGCGCTCACACTTCTCGACGCGGGGCCACGCCCCGCCAGCGCCAAGCAAATGGGAAGAGCCAGCGCCCTTGACAGCCGCAACCCTACTTATCGTGGATGGGGAACTTCACCTTGATATTCCCGGCGTCGTTAGACTGAAGCATACCCAACATAATGGAGAGCGTCCGTCTGCCGTCTTCTCCTGTCGAAGTCCCTTCTCCGCCATTCTCAATGAGATCGATCAACTCATAGATCGCTGCGACCATGTCACCTCGCGTCACGTACGGCGGTCGCATCTCCGCGTAGGTCAGCTGGCGGTCCTCGCCAGAGCGCACGACCTCACTTCGCGCGGGTCCGATCCGTATCATGCCAGACTCTCCGTACAACTCCCACGAGCTGGACCCAACGGCGGTCTTAGTGATGTTAATAAACGCCCGCACACCGTTCGCAAAATGAACGTACGCCGAGCCGGCGGGATCTTTAGCTGGATCCTTGCCACCATCACCGACGTACCGAGGCGGATGATTCCGATGCGTCTCCTCCAACTCCGCAACCACCCACTCCGGATCTGAATCGACGAAGTAGCAAACCGTGTCGATCAAGTGAGTGCCGTTGCGAAAGAGCATCGCCCTTGGGCCGGTCAATGACGCAACAATGCTCTGCAGTTTGCCGATCTCCCGGGTACGGAGTCGCTGCCTCGCGTGTGCAAACTCTGGCCACCAGCGCCGCGTATGGTCGATCAAAAGGGGGACGTTTTGGGCACGACACGCCGCAATCATGCGATCTGCATCGCTTAGAGTAGTCGCTATGGGCTTCTCGCAGAAGATGCCTTTTACCCCGGCTTCGGTACCGTCCACCACCATTTGCGCATGTACGTGATCCCCCGTCACCACACTTAGGAGGTCGAGCCTCTCCTTGGAGAGCATCTCCCGATAATCGGTGTAGATCGTGACGTCAGGTAGGCGGCTCCCCCATTGCTCCTTAAAGCGCTCGATCTGCACTGGGTTGATATCACACACCGCCACTAGCTCCACCTGGGGAATCTCGGCATACGCCGACACGTGCGAGTGCGGCATCAACATTCCCAGGACTGGATCAGGCGCGGTACGAGGCGGACTCGCTCCAATACCAGTGAGTCCGATAACACCCGCTCGATAGGGCATAACATTTCGCCTCCGCTCAATGATTGGGTTAAATGATTGTGCTAAACGAGGGGCTCAACGATTGGGCTCAGTGGCTTCAACCAAGTTTCCAAGGATCGCAGGAGTAATCTCCTCCATCGCACTCCTCGCAGACGCATTCCCTTCCATCACACTGCTAATCGCTCGATTAATGATCGCCGTGCTGTCACCTGGCATGAGGTAATAGTCCCACACCCGCATGTCCTGAGCCGCCCGGATGATCGCACCTTCATCCTGTGGCGTCGTGTTGTCCATCACCAACTCCAATGCCATCTCACGGTGAGCGACGAACCGATCGGCCTCGATGAGTATGCGCTGCGCTCGGTCCGAGAGCATAAAGGCTACAAACTTCTCGGCCAAATCAAGGTTCGCCGCCTGCGCGTGAATTGAGGTCAAACCATAGGTATAGGTCGTGGTGTTTCGTCCGGTTTGTGGGTCCTTAGGATTATCGGCGATGTCCCATTCAAAGCTTGTGAGCGGCCGCATCAGGCTCAACTCGCCGTTGGGACCTTGGCGCATCGCGGACTTGCCGCTATGGAAGTTCTCACGGTCCGGTTCCCTCAGCTCGCTTGGCCGCGGAATAATGCGGTAGACATTAAACCACTGCTCAACCTCTTCGAGAGCGTCAAGGGTTTCGTTCAACATGCCGCCCCACTCTTTGGTGTCTCGATCGTACAGCCAGCCGTTGTTGGAGAAGATGCGGTGCAATGCCCAACGTCTTGGAGCAACGCCGCTAACGTCCGCCCAAATGTCGGGCGTCCCATCCCCATCGGTGTCACGCGTGATTCGACGTGAGGCGTCCAGCCAATCACCCCATGTCCACCCTTGCGGAGGGCGACCCACCCCTGACTCATTGAATAGATTCACGTTGTAAATTGGAACCCAGACGTTAAACCAGACCGGCGCACCATACCGCCGCCCCTGGTACTCCGTGCCTTCCACAGCGGGTGGAAAGAACGGCGCGAACAGGGGATCCATCCGCGCAGGAAGTGGCGAGACCAGGCCTGCCCGCCTGAACTTCTCAATGCTCGTATGATCGTGTACGAGGACGTCTGGTGGGGTTCCAGCAGCGGTTGATGCAATGACGGCGTCGGCAGACTGTCCCCAGCGAATCTCGATATCCTCTGCATCAATCTCGGCGGTCTCATCGGCGAATGCCCTGACCAAAGTCTCCTGCCATATGTGGTACTCGGGCACCAGCTCAGTTGAGATGATCAGTGAACGACTACTCGCAAAGGTTGTCTGGTCGATCAACGCGACGCTTACCAGCAACGTAACGATTAGAACAAGTACTCCAAAGGCGCTTCCCATTGTGACAAATCGTGGCACGCTTTTTGCTCCCCCTTGGTCCCCTTGCCCGAGTTCGGGTTCGATCAGACGGTCAGATGGGGATCTGTTTTTTTGGAATACTTACACACAAATTTATCCCAACCTGGTTTGTTTGAAAAAAAGAACGCGTCGCCAACGTCTTATGGCGGCGACGCGTTCTGCCCGAGCGAGATGGGAATTATGATCCCTGTGTTACCACCAAGGGTCTTCCCGTTCAAGATAATCCCTTACAATGCCTTCTGAAACCGCTTGTAGACGATCCATGGCGTTGCGGGCGCTCTCCTCGAGTCGACTCACACTCCTCACGGCTTGTGTGAAAAGGCTGGATCCGGCCGTAGAGCCGAGGGGACCGTTGGTATCCGTGGCTACGGGGTCGGTGACGAACGCGACGTCCATCAGGGAACGGTAAAGTGGATCATCCAACTGAGACATAAAGTATTGAGCAGCGGACCGCCGCGCAGGCGGCTTTCCGGAGATCAAAGCAAACTCCGCAGCGTTCTCCGGCTCAAGCATCCACTTGATCACTTCCCAAGCGGCTTCCTGATTCTTAGATAGAGTTGGAATGACGAATCCTTCGCCGGAGACGTACAACCGCGGACGTTCATCGCCCGGCATGACCGGCATTGGGGTGATATCGACCGAGTCGATATCGATGTTGGATCTACGCAGTGCGTTAAGCTGCTCTCCGCCAATCATCGCCATGGCGAGTTGTCCATTGTAGAAGCTTGAGTTGCCCCAACCTGTTCCGATTATTGGGGATGTGCGCTTCGCCCATGCCTCCATCCACTCCATCATCTCCATGTTGCGCGGGCCGTTCAATATGGGCATATTCGCTACCGGATCCCACCAATTTGATCCCCAAAGCAACGACCAAATCAGACCGAGTTGCCCCAGTCCGTTCCATGGAATAAACCCGACCTGAGTGGCCAAGCCGTCGGAACCGATCCGCAGCAACCGCTTGTCCGCCTCTTCAAGCTCAGCCAAGGTAGCTGGCGCCCGACTCGAATCCAGACCGGCCTCAGCGAAGAGATCGGTGTTGCGGAAGAGTGCGGTCATCACGAGAGCGTCCCTCGGGATACCGTAATAGCGACCGTTCATCTCAACTTTTTGCAGCATCGCCGGGTTCCACTCTTCACGCATGTTCCAACCTTCGCGCTCGATAAACGACGAGAGTTCCAGCACGATCCCGGAGTACTTTAGTTCACGCATCGCCCCTAAATCCAGGTAGATAAGATCAGGAACATCCCCCGCAACGTGACCGGCAACAATTTGCGAGACGTCTGCAAAATTGCCGGGCACCCTCATGGCGTCGATTACGATGAGAGAGTTCTCCTGGTTGAACTTGGCCACCATGTGGTCAATATGTTCTTGAGGAGCTCCCATGTTCCAGTAGGTCACCTTAGTCTTGGCCGAGGTTATCGGGGCGAGCGCGAGTAGCATGCTGACGAGGACAAGTACGATCAACGACAACGACTTTTTCAAGGTCCAATCTTCCTTTCGAAAGTGATGTAGCCTTAATTCCCTCCCCACCCTAGATATTACTTGTTTTTGGTACTATTCCGACTTTTGTTGTCTGTGACTGGAAGTCAATCCGTGCAGCATACATGCCCAAGGCACCCAACATCCAAAAGAGGCGCTCGACTTCGTCACCTACCTCCTCAGTGAGGAGGTCATGACACGAGTCGTGGAGGCCGGCATCGTCGTTCCCTCCCAGCAAGGAGTGACGGGACCTTATCTCAGTGCCGATCCGCCACCCGCAAACTTAATGTCCACGATCGAATCGATGGACTTTGGCGAGATGCTTCCCTACGCCCATCCCGTGGGCGCGGAGATCACATCAATGCTTTCCGAACAGGAGAGCTGGAGGCAACTGTGGCGCGGCGAAGCTGCGGCGGCAACCGTATTGCCGCAGTGGGAGGATCAGGTGAACCAAGTGTTGAGGGAGTACTGGGAGAGGGCAGGCGAGTAGGATATTGAAAGTTAATGCCCTGGCAGCGCGAGCACTCGTTGCCAGGGCATTTTGCATTTGCTTGAACTTTGCTTGGTTGAACTTTTGTATGGTTGAACGCTCGACCGACGACCGATTTGACGCTAATAGCCGCCCAGTATCCGATCGATGAGAACAGCGATTTGCGCCACACTCAAGGGCTCCGATGGGCGGAACGTCCCATCCTCAAATCCCTTTACGATCCCCAAATCGTACAGCGCGGTCACGATCCCACGCTCCTGCGCGGTCATCGTCGCTCCATCGGCGAAGGGAAATGGCCTAGTCATGGGACTTATCCCAAGCGCTCGTGCCAAGAGTTTGGCAACCTCAAGTCGTGTAAAGGGAGTACCGGCCCCAAGCGATCCAGGCGCCAGTCCAGCCGCCCGTGCCTTGGCGGCCGCCTCGTCATCGGAGTCTGTGCGAGAGGCAATCCCCAACACCTTTGCAAAGATGGCCAAGCCCTCATTAGCGTTTAACCGCTTATTTGGATGGAGATTCCCTTGGTCATCGGGCTCGATCAAACCGGCGTCAAGAAGAGTCACAAGGCTACCCGCTCCTGGGACGGTAACATCGACGTCTTTCACGCCGTGCTTTGCGAGCTCCTCCATTACCTTGGGGAGGCTGCTCCCTTCATTTGCGCCAAGGACCAGACCACTCTGACTCTCTGCATTCACATAGATACTCACCGAACCAACCAGTACTCTCGGAGTCTCTGCGTCGTAGCGCACGTACAATGAGACGAGGGTCGGCCCGGGCTGACTGGGTTCCGCCAAGTAGGAGAGCTCGCCAGGGGTTTCCTCGGAAGCGCGTGTTATCTCTCCAATGATCTCTGTTCCCCCGGAATGCGCGAGCTCCCAAATGATCGTCGCACCAACAGGTACGTCCGCTGCCGTGAACGCAACCGATTCTCCGACATTGACTAATTGACTTTCCGCGGGTGCCACCATACGAGGCAAGAGCTGCTCTCCCGCGGATGCCCGCGCGAGCAACGTCACCGTACGCTCTCCAATCGCTCCGAACGGATCTGTCGCCCGGGCCGTCAAGCGAAGCTCTCCAGTCTCCGCCAACTGCAGCTCAGCTCCCGATCCCACAGCTACCGGAGTCACCGACTGGTTTAGGAACCACGCGACGCTCACGTCGTGACCGTCGGGATCCCCCACCTCTGCTTGCAGCTCAATCGCTTGATCAACCTCGACCTCCATGCCACTCGCCGGTGCGAGGATGTTGATTTCAGGGGCACGGTTCGGCGCCACCTGGATGGCCTGCTCCGCTCGCAGGGTATGACCACCTTGATCCACCGCAATCGCGGCCACCGTCACTTCACCCTCAGTTGCGAAGAGGTGCTCCAAATCGTAGGGGGGCTCCATATCCGTTCCTACCGTGGTTCCATCGACGAGCCAAGTGATCATTGGAGGCTCACTTCCGTCAAAGCTCACTGATGCGTTCAACGAAAATGTAGACCCAAAGGGCACCTCGGAGGGTACCTCGGAGAGTTCCTCCCCTTCTGCGCCGATCGAGATCTCCAGGCCCGCCAATGTGCTCTCGGTCCCCAACGTGTCAACAACCATCACACTCACTCGCTGTCGAGAGGCTCCCCCGCGTGCGTCGACAGCTTCAACCTCAAGGGCTAGAGGACCCCGTTCCTCAGCCTCGTATGTCAAAACGAACGTGTCCGTACCGATCCTTTGCGCCGAGACGACCGAGCCGTCGATGCGAAACGACGAGATCTCGTCACCGTCAGGATCGACCGATCGGACCCGCAGCGGAAGGGGTTTACCCCGCTCGACCACCGTTCCCGGACCAGGCTCGAGGATCTCAAGGTGTGGCGTACCGTTGGGCGATACGGTGAGGGTATAACGCTCGACACGCGCTTTGCCGAGGGAGTCCGTCGCGGCAATCTCCAAGGCATACCTACCGGACGTCATGCCGTCGATCTGGATCGAGGGCTGTGTTCCCTGGGCCAGCCTCTCGCCATTGGGGCCGGTTACCTCCCACTCGATCGACTCGATCGTATCGCCTTCAGGATCCGCCACGTCGATGCCGAGTTGAATCTCATCGCCCTCAATGTAGCGGGGAGCGAGGTCCGTCAGAGTGATCAAAGGAGGTTCGTTCTCCCGCACAATCACGCCGCTGCGGGCTGCCCCGACGGAGCCGGCGTTCTCAGCAGAGACCACAACGGTGTGACGACCAGCCGCAAGATTGCTTAATGTCAGGCGATGCACGCCGTCGACAGTATCAATGGTCACTCCCTGGGTAGTTGCGCTCAGGCTCCGGCCGTTCAATTGCCAACTTACATCCTCGGCATCACCGGCCACCTCTGCAAAAAATCGGACAACGTGACCCACCCGAGCCGTGAGGCTCTCGGATCCAGCACTCCCACTCGAGACATCCGGCGGAGTATCGCACGCAACACATCCAACGATTTGCAGCGTCGGGGCCGGATTGGGGGATGCATTCACCGTGAGCAGCACATTGGCCTCGCCTTGGAGGCCGTCACTATCTGTGGCCCATGCACGGATCAAGTACGGACCCGCGTCAGCAAATGTGAACGCATCTTCGGCCAACGGGTCACCATTCACCTCAAAGTGGACCGGCAACTGCTCGTCGAAGTCATCGTCAACGGTGGCGACCAGGTCGATCGACGTCCCTGGCAGGAGTGACATGCTCTCGTCGAGGTCGAGAATGGTAACGGTCGGCGCCTGATTAGCAGCGACTGTGATCTCGAGACTACGACGGGTCAAACCGCCGCGAGAATCCTCGGCCACTAGGGTGATGCGCCGTTCTCCCTCGTCGTTGAGTCGAATCTCCACGCGCTCCCCGGCCCCCACCAGGAGACCGTCCCCTGCTCCCGAGGCACTCCCTTCGAACCACTCCACCCGCTGCAGCGAATCACCGTCCGGATCCCGAACGCCTGCCGGTGTCACGGCAAAAGTAGCCGCGCTACCCAGCTTAAAGAGAGTCTCAGTAGGCTCTTCAAGCTCAAAGGCAGGAGGGCGATTAGCCTGCACCGACACTGTGTGGGCTCGGGTTGTCGTCCCCCCAAGGCGATCGGTCACTTCGACCTCGACCACGTGGTCGCGGGAGTCTTCCTCCGTTGAGCTCCAGTGAGGGAACGTGACATCAAACCGATCACGACCACTCACCTGCAACGCGCCGTCGAGGTACCATGCTACTTCAAGGTCTCTTCGCTCATCGCCATCATCTTCGTAATCAACCGTAAACGAAACCGTGTCACCCGCCCTAACATTCACACCATCCGTCTCAAAGGCGATGATCTCAGGCGGCTCGTTCTCCAGCCAAAACGTTGCAGAGGGCACTACGCCCCCGACGGTCTTGCCCGTGAGGTCATTGACGAAGTTGAGGCTCCATATATAGGGGCGCCCTGTACGCAGTCCGTGGGCTCTCATCACGTACGTGAACGTTTCGCCGTACCCATCGGTGTGATAAATCTCAACGTCGGAGACGTGGCCGCCGGTGGCGCCGTCCCTGATGACGATCGTCGACGTCGCTCCAATACCGTCCGGTAGATCGGGGAGCTCCCACGAGAACTCAAGCGGATCCGCCGGCACGCCGCTACTGGGGAATGCGGGTTTCGTACTATCCGGCATCACGATCGATACGGGCTGAGACGGCACTACACTCCAGTTAAAGGAGTGGCGGGTGGTTTGCACCCCAGGGCTGTCCGGATCGCCATAGCGTAGCGTCGCATTCAATGAATAAGAGCCGCTCGGTATTTCGAGTGCGCGGATCTGTTCGATGACATCGATCGCGCCGGCCATCGACGTCCAGTCAAACACGTTGGCCTGTAGCCAGGCTTCATCGCCGCCCCAATTGGTGATCTGCCACTCGTTGCTGAGGCTCTCGCCCAAGGAGTGAGCCGACTCCACCACCAAGTCTCCGGCGCCGCCGCCCGAACGTACGCTCCACGTACTCGTTCCCGGCAGAATGGTTATCGGTGCAGTTTCGATAAACCCAAGCTCTCCCTTCCCCGCATAGTCGAGGGAGAGGCGCAGGGTACCTTCCGTGGTTACCTCGTTGGGGTTGGTCACCGTGATCGTCAGGAGTGACTCATCCGCAATGCTTAATGGCGCCGACATAAAGAGTGAAGCAAACTTGAGCAGCGAGAGCTTGGGATCGCTCAAGTCAAGGTCGCTGCTGACGCTCACCGCAACCGGTGCGGCCGCGACACCCGTAACAAGTCCAAGTATCAACATTAAACAGAAAACTAAACAAAGCGGATAGGAAGTCCGCAGACTCATAACCCCAATTCCCCCCGGCAAATGTGGGGCGGCCCGGCGAACAGGCCGCCCATCTTGTACGTATCGGACCAATCTTACACGATTTTGGCTAAGGATGGCAATCATTAACGGGAGGTTACTGGGAGTCAGGATCCATTAAGCCTTTGAGTTCAACCTGTCCCAACTGAACGGACCCATTCTTCCCCGCCTGCAGAGTGACGCGAAAATAGGAGATTGGAGTTTCAACAGGAGGTTCGGCGGAGAGGATCAGTCGGTACCATCCACTCTCGGCCGGAGCGTCGGTGCGGAGTTCATAGTGAAGCTCGTGCCAACGGCTGCCGTCCGGGGAGATGTGGAATCGGACCACGTCCCGTACGTTGGGCTCTTTGGCGTAGAGCGTAACGACAGCCTGCACGAGATCGGACGCTTCCCAGGTCAAGTACTCCTGAGTATCGGCGGTCCTCACCTTCCGGTCTGCATCGCCGAAAACGTCCTCGGGCAGGTCCGTAGCGTACGTCCAGCCTTGTGACTCGTCACTTGTCTTTGATCGATCGACGGCGCCGAACCATCCGGACTCTATCGGTGGCTGAAGTGCGTCGCTTACGTGCCAGTAGTTTTCGACTCTAAAGTTCACCGAATGGCTCGAGAGCGCGCCGCCCGTCGAACGTACTCTCGCAACGAGTTTATGGAATCCCTCGTCGAGGCCGAACGTATCGATCCAAAGGTCATTGGGCAACTCTGAACCGCTGTAGAGGGTCTTACCATCGATCTCGATGTGTACGTCCTCGACTCTGTCTCGAGGAATGCCTGTTTCGACCCGGATGGGCACCTCCCCGTTCACACGGGCGCCCGGAGCAGGTTCGAGCACCTTAACATTTTGAACGACGAATCCGACTGTCACCGTGTCCTCATAATCTCCGGAAGCAGCGACTGCACGCACCGTCAGGGTGTGGCCGCCGTCAGCCAATTCACCCTGGTTGAGGACCAAGTCCTTTGGAAGTGAAGGGCCGGCGTACACGACGTCTCCGTCCACCGCAATCTCCAAGCGACTCAGGGGTTTGGCTCGCGCCACATGGGCCTCGACTGCCAAGGGCCCTGTCACCTGTTCCAAATGCCGCGGCGCAACGATATCGACAAAATGCGTCGGAGCCAAGGGATCGCCACTGCGCGCTCCGCGTTGGAGTACAGCCAACATGCCTTCAGGCGTCGGCTCCCACCGGTCCAAGGAGACGGCCGCCAACGCGTACGTCGAAGAGGTTCCAACCGGAAGCGCCTCGTACAACCGGCTCGCGATCCGATACACGCGAGGATCAAATTGCGATAGGTACAGCCACCCGCGCGGGAGATGCAACAGCCAGTTGTCGGTGTGCAAAGCCCCCGACCCGCTCATGGCGTGGTACACCTGTGCGCGTCCGTTCTCTTGGGGTGCCCAGATATTCTCCGTAATCGCTCGGGCCATGGCTCGCATGTCGTCCTCGGTGAAGACGACACCGCGACGGTACGCCTCGTACGCAAACAGCGTGTTGATGGCGGCGTGACTGATATCCTCGCCGTTTACAGTGGCTGCCTCTTCAGGTGTCAGGGCCTCAGGGGCGTCAGCAGATTGCTCCTCGAAGTCTCCCCAATACGTCCATACATAGGCGCCGTTTGGGAAACGCTTGATCACGCTGTAGAAATAGGCTGCCAACCGTTCGGCTCTATCCTTATAGATCTCCTCCCCGGTGATGTCGGCGAGGACCAAATAGGTGAGCCCCATGGCATTCTGTTGATTTAGGGGTAACTTTCGCCCCCGCAGATCGACACGATCCGGCATATCATCGGGGAACACGTAGTACCCTTGACCTGGGCCGGGGCCCTCGCGCCAATCCTCGTCAAAGGCGTGCACCGTCCTACGAATCTCGCTTAGGTACCGATCCGCCTTCTCGTGAAAGAGCGGGTCTAAGGTCGAATCGTTCCTGACGATTTCCACGAATCGCGCCATCGGGTAGGTAGCGACACCGTTATGTACGAGCCAGGCGTAGTAAACTCCGTCTGTGTACCCCGTTGAGCCCCAGACGGGGCCCACCTCTCCTCGGTAGTCCTCAAGACCAACCCCATCGTCCCGAGCCGATAGGGCGGTGTCAAAATCCCGGATGAGTTTGTCGAGCCAGAGTACGTCACCCGAGACCTCGTACGCATGTAGGTACGCTTGCCACAAGTACGAGGCGCCCCAGGCCAAGGTGTCGCCGGCGGCTCCTCCAGCGGGTATCGACACGGAGTATCCTTGGCCTCCGTTCAATCCGGCTTCGACTGTGCGAAAGCGTGCGAGGGGATCACGAGTCTGCTCCTTAGCTATCGCTGCGCTCACTCCAAACATCAGCGTGGTCAACAGCACGATCCATGCGAATGAGTAACCAATGGCCGTCTTCACTGAGTTTCACCCTACTCTTCATAGTGCGCTTGGAAACGCCATTGGTGTTCTCTTCACCGGTCGATTCATCGTTCCTACGCCTAGAACCCGGCGATATCCAGGCTAGGAAGGTTGACTCCCACCGTTACTCAACGGATTCCAACACTCTAACAAAATTACACCCTAAAATCCCGAGGATTTCGTCATCGGTGTACCCACGGGCGACGAGGCCCCGGGTGATATTGGTGAATTTCGTCGCGTCCTCCAATCCTTTAGGGGGGCGGTCCGGCAACGCGTCATAGTCAGAGCCGATGCCAACGTACTCAGGTCCGACAAGATTACATATATGGTCGATGTGATCAAGGACATCGTTCACGCTTGGCTGCTGTTCGTCGCCCCGCAAGTAGGCAAAGACCACGTGAATCACGCCACCTGTGCCTGCGATCGCTTTTATCTGTTCATCCGTCATGTTTCGGGGATGGTCGACGAGAGCGCGGGCGTTCGCGTGTGAGTTGATCACGGGACCCGCATTGTGCTCCATCACATCCCAGAATCCCGCTTCATTGATATGGGCCACGTCCACAAGGAGCTTCAACCGATTCATCTCGCCGACTAGCTCGCGGCCAAAGCGGGTCAACGTGCGATCGAGGATGGGCACCCCCGTAACTCCGATCCCCACCTCGTTGGGAGGACCCCAAACCAGACCGATCGCCTTGAGTCCAAGTAACTGCAGAGGCAACAGCGCGTCGATGTCCCCCTCGAGTTGAGCTGCATCCTCCATGCTCAGAATACAGGCCACTTTCCCCTCAACCTTTGCCCGACGAATGTCGTCGGCCGTCGTCGCGATGAGCATCAGATCTGGAAACTCCCGCACTTCTCGATGAAGCGTATCCACGTAGTGAAGGAACTGATGCAGCGGACTTCGAGGGCGGAGCCCAAAGGGATCGAGGCCGGTCGCAAACACTTGGGCCGTTACGCCACCTTCGAGGAGGCGGGGAATGTCCACATGACCATACTCCGAGCGTTCTCCCAGTCGCCGTTCGCCCCGCAGTGAACAATCGAGACTGTCACAATGGGTATCAATGACGATGGCTCGACGATGGAGTTCAAGCGCTCGTCGCTCTTGGTCGTCCTTCAGAGTGTACATAAACGACTCTCCTATATCAAAATCGGATAGTGTTATTGGCGCGAATTGTGTTCGCGTAGGGAGACCATTCGCCCCGTACTCGACGACTCGTAGGCTGCATCGATGATCTCAAGAGCGTCCACCACGGCAAGCGGCGGGATCACCGTCTCGCGCCCCTGGAGGATTGCCGCGACAAGATCCTGCGCGATCTCGAGACCCCCTGAGCCATACCCAGGTACCGCGGGCACCGTAAAAAGGCTCTCCTGTCCGTTCGCCGCACCGTGTTTTGCGAACGTGAGGCGGAGCCGGTGCGTTGATTGCGCATGACCGGGCTCGTTGAATACCAGGACCGCCCGCCCCTTGTCTCCGCGGACGGCAAAGTACTGATCGATGTCGAAGGTCGCGTTTAGATTTCCGCACACTAAGCTTCCTACAGCCCCGCTGCGGAAGCGCAAGCTGAGTGCAGCCGAGTCTTCAACATCGAAGTTGAGTCCCGAAACATTGGCGGTGAGTGCAGTGACGGATTCGACCCGATCGCCCGATACGTAGTGCATGAGGTCCAGGTAATGAATGCCCAGCCAGTGTAAGTGACCGCCACCACTCAACGTCTTGGAGTATAGCGGGTTTTCCGCTCCACCCGGCAGAAGCGCGACTAGAGGGGAGATGTGGCGCGCCTCATAGGAGATGATCCTCCCAAGTCGCCCCTCTGAGACGAGGCGCCGAATCTCCTGAATCGCCGGATTCAATCGGTTGGCGAAGCCGATGCCGACCCGCACCCCGTACTCCTGGGCCAGTTCTAACGCCTGACGAGCTTCGCTTGCAGTGCGGGCCATCGGTTTATCCACAAGCATATGAACGCCCGCCTTGGCAAGTTCGATCATGATGTTCGGCGTCTGGTTGGTCCATGGGGTGACCAAAGCAAGGTCGAGCCGCTCTTCCTCAAGCAACGTCGTTACATTGCTGTAGAACGGGAGCTGCCGATAAGCCTCCGGGACACGGTTTTGGGATCCAGGCTCCGTATCGCAAATTGCGACCAGACTCACCGTATCCCTCAATTGCTCCATTGTTTGAATCCAAGCCGGCGCATGTGGATGGGCCAGGCCGACGACTGCTGCGCGCAACACCTTTAGGACACCTCTTTCGCAAACGAGACCAAGTTGACTTTAACGCCCCCGCGATCGTGTGATTCGAGCGCACCAACCATGATCACGACGGTCTTGGCCGCCTCCCGGGCCGGTGAGATCTCTGGAGGCGTTCCTGTCCGCACACACTCGATCAACTCCGCGATCGCTCCCGGAATTCCACCGTTCGTCGTATGGGGCAAGGCAATGCTTCGGGAGACAAACGTCTGAGGAGACGCGAACGGATTCTCGTGATCGGGTTGCTGAATGTGTGTGAGTGTGCTGTCGGTAATCTCGAGCTTCCCTTGGGTCCCCGTCAATAACACCGAAAGGTCTCGGACCCCTTTTTGAAAGCCGATATGAAGGCCACGAACGCCGTTGTTATAGCTGATATAGATGTTGGCGCCCGGATCTAGGTTGCGGTCCCTTCCGGACACACCCTTATACACTCGACCGTATCCGTCGAAATCGGGGTCCAACTCCGCCCATACCCACAGCGGCTCACCCTCAGCAAAGAAGTTGATGAGATCCACACCGTGGCATGCGTTGCGGAAAAGCATTGCATTGCCGGGCCCAGTCATCGTCTCTTGAACATAGACGAGCTCCCCGATCGCCCCGTCGCGCACCATTTGCCGGGCGAGGTACCAGTGCGGCCTCCAACGCCGCGTGTGCTCAACGGACAAGTGCGTCCCCGACCTAGCGGCCGCTTGGATCATCGCATCGACGTCCTCTAAATTGGTCGCCAGCGGCTTCTCACAGAGGACGGCGGGAACCCCGGCTTCGCACGCTGCAACCACAGCCTCCCGATGTAGGTGGTCCGGTGTACAGACGCTGACGATGTCGAGAGACTCCTTTGCCAACATCTCGCGCGCGTCGTGATAGTACCGCATGTCAGGCCACGTACTCGCCCAATTCTTCTTGAACACCTCATGTTGTTCAGTCACGACATCGCACACACCGACAAGTTGAACCTCTGCGGAGAGAAACGAGTACGCCGAAGCGTGTGAATACGGCATGCCGGTTCCCAGCGCCGGATGCGTGGCCTTGGGAGCCGGGGATTGGGCGATGCCCCCCAACCCGATGATTCCGGCCCGCAGTCGTCGTCCTGAGCTCATGCGTCTCCTCCTCTTTGCGGCCGTGCCGTCGTGCTGAGGCCGCCGCGGGTCGCTCGCCGCGCATCACTGCGGCCACAATCGGATTCATCATCGGGCTGATCCGGTTCCACGCGGGTCCCCATTCGGGTCCAACGCTCAGCCGTCACCGATGCGCGAGCGGTACTCTCGACATACACGGGAATCCCCGTCACGGTCTCAAGAGGTTCTGCAAGCGGGAGATTGCGCCATCGAAGTTTCAATGCAAATGCGATACCACGTTCGTGAACCAATCCTGGGGCTGCGATCCCGATGCTGCGGACGAGGTATTCCCCCGAAAGTCTATTTACCAGCCCTGCCATCACCTCGACGATGCGCTCGGGACTCTCGCACTGCTCTCGGCAGGACGCTTTGATCGTCCCGCGCCCGTCTGCAATAACAGCGCGCGCCAACCCTTCGTTCTCTACATGAATCCCGATCACGTGAGCACCATTTGTATCGATATCAAAGAGGACTGAACGCCTCCCAATGTGGTTCTTTGAGACGCCTACCTCCGCGATGAGTCGCTCAGTTTGGAGTTGGTCAACAAGTTCAGAGACGGTCGACTTGCTCAGGCCAGACTCCCGTGAGATCTCAGCGCGAGAGATGGGCGCCTGGTCACGGATTAATGAGCTCCAAACTACTGAAATTAGGCGGAGCCAATACTCCGCCTAATGCGTGCCTGCATTCAATTCCATTCTCATGGAGTCCACGGCCGCAGCCGAGGAGACCTCCCCATCGATCGCCTGGGTTACCCATTTAATAGTACTGTTGACGAAGTCATTAAACTGGCTGTTGAAAGGGTACGAGTAGCCATACGAACTCACTTCGTGCACAAACTGCCAGTACACCGGGTTACCGAGCGCAAATGTTTGAAAATCTTCATCCTGCACACTTGAAAGTCGGGACGGAATCAGACCGCCAATCGTCGAGAACTTCGCCTGTTGCTCGGGTTGAAGCATCCACTCGACAAAGCGCCAAGCCGCATTTTGGCGTGAGGGATCGCCGGTCTTGCCCAGCATGAACGCGTAAGGAGAGGTGACGATTCCGCGAGAGGTGTTCACAGGAAAGTGGATGGCTCCGATCTCTCCGGATGCGGCTTGTTCGGCCAGGAGACTGCTCGTTTGGACCGCCAGGGCATACATGCCCACCCTGCCATTTTGAAAGTCCCCAAGCCCTCCGCCGACGACCCCATACGTGTGAATGAGATCCCGTTGAATGTCGATCGCCCCAATGGTCTCCTCGCGGTCGGGGTACCATTCCCCACTCTCCAAACTGATCAAGCGGGCGCTGTTGTTTACCATCCACGGAAAGACAAACCATGCAGGTAGCCCCGTAAACCCGTACCGCTCCGGCGTCTCGTCCGAACCGCTACGGAACACCTTGCGTGCGCTCTCCACAAAAGTGGTCCAGTTCCATCCCTCTTGTGGGTCGCTCAAACCGGAATCTTGAAAAGCTGATTTGTTGTAGACCACAATGCGTTGAGCGTTGATGCCGAAGGGAGCTGAGTAAAGCGTACCCTCATACTCATGCCACGTCGTTAGCCCGGGAAGCCAATCGTCGATCCCCACCCTGTCGAGGTACGATTGAACGGGCGCGATGAGATCTTGCTCTGCAAAGAATTGTGTGTCGTAGTGCCATGTTAGGTCGGGCGTAACACCACCGGCGGCCATGGTCGTGAATTTCTCCTTGCGCGCCGTGTCTGCGCCACCATCCACTAACTCGACCACAATCTCGGCCTGCATCGCGTTAAACTCGTCGGTAAGCGCCTTGAACCCCTCTCCATAGGGGTTCGTCATCGCGTACGACAGAAAGGTGATCTTGATCGGTTCCTGTGCAAGGGCGGTTGAGCACACAAGCGAGAACAGGAGTACGAGGACTAGAACGAATCCCCTACAAGCGGTCACGGCTCTAAGTGGCATGCATCGATTCCCTCGATGAACTAAATTAAGGCACCACGGAGTAACACTCCGACTTTTCTGCTTTTTGGTCCCGTTTCCTCTGTCCGGAGGAGATAATCTAAAGAACCTCAAGCGACCGCCGCCGGCCTTGTGGTTTCGGATCAGGCCGGCAGCGGCGCGATCAAGGTCTTCATGCCGATTGCGAACCGTAAAGACTGAAGTTAATCGGTGGAAGCGTGTACTATCCTTTCAGACATGATCCGCTCGACGCTAGGAAGCGCCTTTTGAGCCTCGCTGGGCACAACCCTCCATCCTTTACTCGGATCGTAGTTGAACGGTTGACTCCCAGGCCCGCCCGAGGTGCCGACAATGATCCGTCCCACCATGCCGGCGGCCTCATGCGGGAGGCAAAGGTAGTCGTACACACCAGGAACCGTCAAGGTGACCTCAAACGTTGAGACACCTGGCTGCAGCATCATACCCGAATCGAACGGCTCAGCTTCACTAGGAATGCGGAGCTCGTAATTGCCGTTGTCCGGATGATAAGCTGTTACCGAGTGATACGAACGCTCTAGGACCCAGCGGATGGTTGTGCCCGGTTGAACCCAGACTCCGATGGGGTCAAAGAAGACTCTCCTTCCCGATGCATCGGTCGTCGCCCGTATGATCACGACATCCGACTCGGTCGCGGGCGAATCCGTCGACGTTAATGCTGACGATGACGCGGCCTGGGCGATGCCCTGGGGGGCAACCCCCAGAGCAAGGCCTAACAGGAGCGCAACCGCCAACGCGCTCGTATTGCGTACGGCGGCTAAGTGGGCGAACCTCATTTCAACTGACTCGCTTCTTGGTGGCTGATGGTCCAAAGTGTAATGTGATAGTGAGGCACTTCGACTCCAGGATGCCCGGGGTTGTAAGTGATGTCCACATGGTCAACTTGGAGACCGGATTCGGTAGTCTCAAGTCCGATGAGGTTGCTAGATTCGGTGAAGTCGGAGAGCGGTACCATATACGTAATGTGAACGAGTTTGCCCTCGCGGTCGTAACCCAAGAAAGGCCCGACTGGAAGCGTATCGGGTTGAACGTAAAGCGTCCCAAGGCCGGGGATGAATTCAGGCAATGGGACTAGGTCGCTCACCTTTTGATAATCTCCTCCCGGTGTTGCCATCGCAGTGTGACGTGCGCCATCTAGGTCATCGTGGGCAATCGCAGGCCCGGAAAGGGCTGCAAAGACCAACAGTACGGCGATTCCACTGGCCATCCATGTCCGTTTCCTCTTACTCCACGAATCCATGTGTCTCATCGCTCCATTCGAGGTATTAGGGTTAGATGATCGATCATCGCACTCATCATAACACTTATTTGTTGGTTATACAAGTTATAACTGTCATAATGTTGTTTTCTTGGATTTGCCCGCTACTCATGGTAGAGTAGACGTGAGGTGACAAACGTGGAGAGTCGCTCTGAGATACTAAGGCACCTTCTCTTTCACAAGGAGGGCCTCACTATAGACGAACTGAGCAGCCTCTTGGGAATATCCCGCTCGGGGGTTCAACAACACCTATCCAACCTGCAAAAGGACCGGCTCGTGCGCGAGGATAGTCGGCGCAACCCGGGAACAGGAGGGCGTCCAAGCCGTGTTTTCACGCTCACGGAAGATGGCCGCGAGCACTTCCCCCGGCAGTACGCACTCTTTTCAGTGATGCTTTTAAAGGGGTTGAAAGAGTCGGTTGGTAAGCAACAGCTCTTGTCTGTCCTTGAGGGCGTCGCGCAGGCGCTCTACAAGGAGAACGCCCATCGGGTCGACGACGAGCCCACCGATATTCGCATTGAGAAGACAGCCGAGCTAATGAATGAACTGGGTTATGAGGCCTCCGTCCTACCTGATGGAAGCGGCATTTCAGCGGTCAACTGCGTCTATCATCAACTGGCCAGCGAGATGCGGGAGGTGTGCCACCTCGACATCGAGCTTCTCTCCCGACTGACCAATCAATCGATCGACCATACGCAGTGCATGGTAGACGGAGACCATGCGTGTGTCTTTAAAATGAAGCCGCAAGGGTAACTTCACGGCATAACCGACGGCACCCAGTGGAAGTTCTAGGACTAAACGACGAGTTTCCCGGCATGGGCGCTCGAAGCCGCTTGCCGTCAACTCAACGTGGACGTGGAGCGTGTACGTCGCCACGATTTATCTCGTCTGTCAGAATGGTTCACTCCGTTCGCTGATGTGCCCCAAAGCTTAGAGACTCTCCAGCGCTTGGGCTATGGGCTCGTCATTCTCTCAAATGGAACGTTACCGCAACTTGGCGCGCTCATTCAGCACTCCGGTCTCTCCGCTCCCATGCAGGTCCTATCAGTTGAAGCGACTGGGCGGTACAAACCCCATCCGGCGACGTATGGCTTCAAAACTGCATGGATCAACCGAAAACAGCAGCCATTTGAAGGATTTGCCGTACAGCCCGACCTGAGCGCAGCAAGCCTTCTGCACCTATCCACTCTCCTTAACGGAGCACATACCCCGCTCCAGATCTGATTCTAACGATGGTCGAATGAGCGGCGCCCTCCAGAACGCCGCTCACCTCTCTCAACGCCGCCGTTCACGCCTATAATGGTAGTACATCGTCCCGATCAGTAGGTAAACGCCAATACCCGAGACGATCCAGGCCCATGTCGGGGACGACCGATCGTTAAACCAAAAGACAACGGGCGTCGAGATCACTCCGAAGATCACCAGTGAAAGCAACGTCACCCAATCCCGCCGGTAGGTCGCCCAGATTCCCCACAAGATCACGTACCACCATGGGCCGAGATTCATCGGCTATCCTCGCTAGTCTTGATTGAGACTCCACTGTACGAGAGTTTGCTGTGCGGCCGAGTAGACGCCGACGGCGGTTTTGGCAATATTGCTTGTCACAGCGGATGCGAGAGCGCCCCCGGTTGCGCCGGTGAGTCCCCCTGCCGCCGTCGCTGTCGCCGCCTTTACGTACCAGATTGAGTCCTCGGGCTCATCCCAATTGTTGAAGGTGTACATTCCAAGTCCAACGATTGCACCAATTGCTATGTGCGCCCATTCACCATTGTACGTCTCAAGTTCCTCATCGGAGAGCTCTACTCCACTGGGTAGAACGAGGTGACCGGAGCCTAGTGCTTTGGGGCGATCCATATTGGTTGCACGATTGGCATTCGCACTTACAGGAGTCCAGGTGCAGGTCAGCAGTGATAACAACAGAACTCCGGCCAACATTCGCGACTTTAGACTCGTCATATAGAGGTCCTCCATGACCTCTCAGGGGCGGCTGTGAACATTATCGTAACGCGGAACCACCGGCTTGGCAAACGTGCAGAATTACTATTTGAGGGGATGGCACGGTTTTTTCGACAGAGATGCGTTAAAGAAATCGGGTCTTTTTCGCCCGATTTCTCGAGATCGTTGCCGCTCGTCCGCGCATCCCGTCGTCCGGACTCACCACGTCACCGCCGCCGTTCCCAAAGCGGAGGTGAGAGAGAGACTCGGGAAAGTCCTAAGCAAGGGCATGCCGTCCGGGGAACGAAAAAGCCCCTAGAATTATTTAATTAATATCCCAAAACGTGCAACACACGCTTGACCCTCACACCGTGTGAGACTCTACACTGGAGGTTGCCATGTTCAGTATCGGAGATTTTGCCCGACTCGGCCGCGTATCTGTGCGCATGTTGCGCCATTACGATGAACTGGGGCTGCTACGTCCGGCGCACGTCGATCCTTTGACCGGCTACCGCTACTACCATGCCGCCCAACTCGCCAGGTTAAATCGCATCATTGCGCTCAAAGATCTCGGGTTCACCCTTAATCGGGTCCAAACCATTCTCGACCACGATCTCTCTGCCAATGAGCTGCAAGCGATGTTGCAACGACGCCACGCCGAACTCAAACAACGAGTGCGCGCTGATCTCGAACGTCTGGCCCGGGTCAGAGCTAGGATTTCCACAATTAAACAGGAGGGACTCATTCCGATGAATGAGATTGTGATCAAGCGAATCCCTGCCGTACGGGTCGCAGAGGTGTGTGCGATCGCGGCAGGCTATGACCCGCAGTCGATTGCCCCAGTTATCGACCCACTCTTTTGCGACTTGTTTGAATGCCTTGCAAGAGCCGGGGTTGCCCCCACTGGTCCACACCTCGCGTACTACGAACCCGTCGGCGAAGGAGTACTGGTGCACGCTGCCGCGCCTATCGGGGACGATGTCCATCACACGGGCCACGACCTTGGAGAAAGAACCTCCATCGTAGAGCTTCCGGAGATCGAAGCGGCAACCACAATACATCGGGGTTCGATGGACCATGCCGACACTGTCGTCCAACAGTTGGCGACCTGGATCGAGGACCACGGCTACCAGGGCAGTGGCTTCGCCCGCGAAGTGTACCTAGAGATCACGGACGACCGTAACACGTGGGTGACTGAGTTTCAGGAGCCCATCCGCAAGCTCTCGCTTTCCAAACCCAACGTCGCCCCGCAGGGCTGACACCGCGCCTCCCACAAGGGATCGATACTGTCGACCACGAAGAAATTTTAAAACTTCTTGGTAAACAATGCGGACGCCCGACAGCCGATCCTGGGGAGGTAACCTCGTGCAGCAGGAGAAGGAACACGCCCAACGACCCAATGTTTTATTGATCTGCACCGATCACTGGCCGGCGAGCCTTATGGGAATCGCCGGCCATCCGTGCATCCTCACGCCAACTCTTGATCAGTTCGCGCGCAACGGCGTGCGCTTTGTCAACGCGTACAGCGCAACGCCCGTCTGCGTTCCGGCTCGTCGAGCTCTCATGACCGGCATGACGGCCGAGCATCATGGGTGTCGACAAAATTCAACTCTCGAGATGCCCGACGCGCCTACGATTGCAAGCACGTTCGGAGACGCCGGCTATCAGACGTACGCCGTTGGCAAGCTGCACGTTACGCCCCAACGGGATCGCATCGGCTTCGACGACGTCATGCTTCTCGAAGAGGGCCGCCACCAACCCGGGATGACCACCGACGACTACGAACAGTACCTGACCGAGTCAGGCCACCACGGGCAACAGTTCGCCCACGGGATGGGTAACAATGATTACGGTGCGAGGGCATGGCACCTTCCTGAAGCCGCGCATCCGACCAATTGGTCTGCCCGCGAGCTCTGCCGTTTCATTAAACGCAGGGACCCCAAACGTCCAGGATTCTGGTACCTTTCGTTTCAACAACCCCATCCGCCCCTGATGCCACTCCAGCATTACTTCGACCTCTATAGTGATACCGAGATCCCCGAGCCGTACGTCGGCGAGTGGGCACGGGACTTCGACGCGCTTCCCCATGCTCTCAAGGCGCCCCGGACGCAGTGGGACCGCCTCAGCGCGGTTGAACGCAAGCGCGCAACGCAGGCGTTTTACGCGCAGTGTACCCACATCGACCAGCAGATTCGGCTGGTGATCGGAACGCTACGCGAGGAAGGGCTCCTCGACAACACCATCATCTGCTTCACAAGTGATCATGGGGATATGCTGGGGCAGCACGGATTGTGCCGCAAGTCGATCTTTTACCAAGACTCGGCCAACGTGCCGCTCATCATCGTCCCACCCGCGGAGCATTCGTCTCTAGGCCACAACGTCGAGGATCAACGCCTCGTCGAGCTGCGAGACGTCATGCCGACTCTCCTCGACTTGGCGGGCATCCCTATTCCGGACACGGTCGACGGCATCTCCCTCGCGGGCGACAACGCGCGTTCAACGCTCTTTGGAGAGTGCGGCGGCCGCGGAAACGCGACACGCATGATTCGCGACGAGCGACACAAGTTGATCTACTATCCCGTGGGAAATCGGATACAACTCTTTGACTTGGTGAGCGACCCTCACGAGCTGCACGACGTCGCAGACGACCGGGCCTACGCCGACACTAAGAAATCGTTGACGCAGGCCCTTATCGATGAGCTCTACGGATCTGACCGCGATTGGGTGCGGAACGGGGCGCTCGTCGGAGAACCGGAGCGTCCATTCTCACCGGGACTCGACCGCGGCTTGAGCGGTCAACGAGGGTTGCACTTCTATTAAGGTGAGCGTGTGTAAGGTGAGCGTGTGGCGCGCCAATGGGGTGCGCTACGAGGGATCCTCCGCGGCAGCAATGCCCGTGACGATATCCATCAACTCGTTTGTCACGGCCTCTTGACGCATCTCGCGGTGCCGCGACTCCAACTCACCTAGGCGCTCTTCGAGGTTGTCCACTGCGCCCTGCATGGAGGTGAGCCGGGCCGCATTCTCTGCCGCAAACGAATCCGTCAGGGCCCGGTACACATCGATGTACAGCAGTTCGTGCGTTAACTTTTGCACCAGTCGATCCAGCTCCCCGGGGGCTTGCGGCACCGTCGCAAACGGCGGCTCTCCCTCGGGAAGCTGCGACCATCGACGCGCGTCCAATGGGGCGAGTTGAAAATGGGTGGCGTCGTAACTATTCCCTCCGACCGGTGTATTGTGTACCACGATCATTCGTCCACGCTGCCGCGCATCGAGGCGCTCGCTGAGGAGAATGAAGATTTGCCGTACAGTCGTGCCGATCGCTTCGACGGAATTGGGCGCGTCGAGCGATGCCGCAATGTGGCGTCCCACCGCCCGCAATCGTTCGGCTCCACGATAGCCGACGCTGATAAGGGTTGGCTCGTCCGCTTCTGAGCGAGCATTGATGAGCGCATTGGTGTACGCGACAATCCGCTCGTTAAATTGCCCGCACAACCCTTGATTCGAAGAGAGAATCAAATAGGTGGAAGGAGCGCTGACTCTCCTCCCGGCTCGATTATCGAGCCGGCGAGAGGCGCGGAGGGCTACATAAATCGCTAGATGGATACAGCGCAGATACTGAGCGGAGACGGCTGCGGCTTGCTCGGCCCTGCGAATGTTGACCAATGACATCGCCCGCATCGTCTCAACGACAGACTTGACACCTTTGGCGCTCTCGATCTGTTCCGCCAGTGCTTGCAGCGAGACTGACACGCCCGCGTCACTCCTCTCGTACCGCTAATCACGCTTCGAGCGCACGACGAGCCACCGATAGAAGCCGCTCTCGTGCCGTATCGTCGAGCGGCTTCCCCGCCTCGATCGACTCCGTCACCTCTTGGGCATCGCTCAGCACTCGACGTCGCATCGTTGCTTCGACTCGACGGATATCGTCGATGGGAACCGCTTCAAACACCCCGCTCGTCACAGCCAGCAAGACGGCGATTTGTTCACCCACGCTGACGAGCGCGTGCGGCGGCTGCTTAAAGATCTCGCGGATCTCGCGTCCACGGCGAATCGCCTGCTCGGAGACGGGATCGAGACGGGTGCCCAACCGAGAGAAGAGCTCCAACTCTTCAAACTGACTGTAGGCCAGCTTTAGATTGGCGACGACGCGCCGAAAGGCCGGAAGTTGACTCTTGCCGCCGACTCGAGAGACTGAGCGACCCACGTCCACAGCAGGGCGGATATTCATCTGGAACAAGTCGCTGTTGAGGTAAATCTGCCCATCCGTAATGGAGATCAGGTTGGTGGGGACGTAGGCGGAGATATTTTGCGCTTGGGTCTCTGCTATCGGGAGGGCCGTAAGGGAGCCCCCGCCCCGCTGAGGCGCGAGCCGAGTCGCCCGTTCCAAGAGACGTGAGTGCGCGTAAAAGATGTCGCTGGGAAACGCCTCTCGTCCGGGCGGCCTACGCAAGATGAGTGAGAGTTCTCGATAGGCGTACGCGTGCTTGGTGAGATCGTCGTAAACGATGAGTACATCGCGGCCGCGCTCCATAAAGTACTCGCCGATGCTCGTCCCCGCATAAGGGGCAATGTACTTAAGCCCCGGCGGCTCCTCGCTTCCAGCCGAAACCACAACCGTATACTTCATGGCTCCGTGGCTCTGGAGCGTGTTGACCACCCGCGCCGTCTCGGAGGTTCGCTGACCAATCGCAACGTAGATGCACAAGACGCCGCGCCCTCTTTGATTGAGAATCGCGTCAAGAGCCAGGGTCGTCTTACCCGTCTGGCGATCACCCAAGATCAGCTCGCGCTGTCCCTGACCCACCGGCACAATGGCGTCGACTACTTTGACGCCGGTCTGTAGCGGCACAGCCACCGGAGCACGGTGAATGATGGGAGTAGCCGGGCGCTCAATCGGATAGTACTCGGAAGGTTTTAAGGGCGACTCGTCGTCGAGGACGCGCCCGAGCGGGTCAATGACGCGCCCAATCAAACTCCAACCTACGGGGGTTCTGGCAACTTCACCGGTTGCAAAGACCCGGGACCCGGAGCCCACATCGGCCCCTTCATCCAACAGTACCGCACCGATGGAATCCGGATCGAGGTCGTGAGCCATTGCCCGTGATCCGCCCTCAATGTGCAACAGCTCTCCGGCTTTCACCTGATCCAGTCCCAGGACTCGGACCACACCGTCCCCGATCGTCACCACACTCCCGATCGAACGCCTAGACACCTGAGGTTCGACGCTCTGAGTCGACTCGTCCAACCGTTGCACGGTACGTGCTAAGAGGTCCTTAAGCACCGTTAACTTCCCCTTGCATCGATAACGTACCGCTGTTTTCATGAGGTACCAGGGCGGACTGTCGAATCTCATTCACGTAATCACGGGCGGACCAACTGATGGCTTCGCCACCTGCGATGATCTCAATACCAAGAATGAGCGAAGGATCCTCCTCATACGCCACGTCCACGCCCCCGCCTGCCTCGGCATCCGTCTCTGCATTGGAACGACTTGCGTACGCGACGGCCAGGCGACCAAGTCGCTCGCGTTGGACCTCGCTCGGTGCGAAGCTCGTCCGCACCGTGAGGCGAGTCGAACGAGCGGTTTGTCCAAGGTGCGACGGACGCCTCGCTTCACCGTGGACTCGCTCCTCAAACGCGTCAATCAGCGCATCCTCCAAGCGCGTCTGCGCCAGTTCGGAGACGACGCGTCCGGCCGTGCGACACGCCTGCTCTACAAGGCGTTCACCGAGCTCATTCTCCACAGAGATCCGCTCGCGCTCAAGGCTCTCGTGATACCGCCGCCTCGCCTGTTCCGCCTCTTCGGCCGCCTCAGCGAGGAGTGTCCGACGCATCGTTCTAGCCTCCTCACGGGCAGCCTCGAGGAGTTGGTGACGCTGCGCCTCAATGTCGGCCACTTTCCGCTCGTACTCTTGCTTTTGTGCATCGGCCTGGGCCTCGAGAGCCTCCGCCGCCGCAACGCGACGTGCGATCTTCTCTTCGCGCCCTTGTATGACACGGCGGATCGGCTGGTAGAGAAAGCGCTTCAACAGCCAGATAAGGATCAAAAGGTTTACAATTTGGGCTAAGACGATCATCCAATCTATGTCCACGCCCTATCACTCCTTGGGCTTAAGGCGTTCCCTGTGCAACCAGGGCTCCCCAGAACGGATTTGCGAACAACAGGATCATGGTGACGACAAAGCAGTAGATGGCGGTTGACTCTACCATCGCCAGCCCGACAAAGAGGGTTCGCGTGATCGTATTGGCGGCGTCAGGTTGTTGAGCAATCGCGTCCAAGGCCTGGCTCACCGCCCGCCCCTGACCAAGAGCCGGTCCGATGGAGCCGATGGCAATTGTCAGACCTGCTGTGATGATTGAGGCCACCGCCACAATCGTGATCGTATCCATGATTACAGCACTCTCCTATCTCTTTGGCCGCCTGTTGAGGCGCTCTTCGTTCACCTGAACAGACGACGCGATGTACACCATCGTAAGAACCGCAAAGATGTAAGCCTGGATCGCCCCCGTCAACAACCCGAAGAGTTGCATCACAGTTGGGAACACCAAGGGCGCGATCGAAAGCAAGATACCGACGATCACCACCCCACTCATCATGTTGCCAAAGAGTCGGACGGCGAGCGCGATCGTGCGCGAGATGTCGCCGATCACATTAAACGGGAGCATGAAAGGTGTGGGCTGGATGTATCCGCGCAGCCACGCCTTGATCCCCCCCTGCCTGACGGCAAAGAACGGAACCGCAACAAAGACACAAAGGGCGAGAGCTACCGTCGTATCGAGGCCCGCAGTCGGCGGATGGTAAAAGGTGATCCCGTGATCGGCCGAGAGCATCACTGACGGTATGATTCCTAAAATGTTAGCAACCACAATAAAGAGAAAGACAGTCCCCACAAACGGGATGTAAGGTCGCGCGTCGCCTTGCACAATCTCTTTGATTTGGTCGGTGATGCCTTCAACGAGAATCTCTAGAGTATGTTGCAGCGTTGAAAGGGGGGCCTCCTGACGCAAGCCGCGGGTCACCCACCACGAACCTGCGACGAGAATAAACATGACAAACCACGTATTCAGCATCGTGCTCCAAAAGCCGCTCTGTAGTTGAATGAGGCTTCCCCCGCCGTCAATCATGAGCGCCCATCCTTTCCGCCGGAGTACGCCGGAGTACGCTACGGGTCATCACTCGCCGTCCGACCATCACCCCGAGCAATGCAGCAAAGATCCCTACGGGGTTTCCCCGCGTTAGGACGTACAGCCCGCCAAGAAGGACGAGAATACGAAAGAGAAACGACACGACCAATAACACGGCCGGTCGCTGCACCCGGGGCGTGGCTCGTGCCGTCAGCCAAAGGAGAAAGAAGTACGCCCATCCCAGCAGCCCACCACCGAGCAAGCAGAGGGTTACATACGACGGCGAAAGCGCTCCATTCATTCGGAATCTTCGTCCTTGTACCGTTCTCGCTCCAACCAGTTCCACACGTTTATCGCCCCCACGATCAGGCCAAGCGTCATCAAACTCAAGCTCCAGCGGGCGCCACCGTCAAAGCGTCCGTCGAGCCACCGGCCTATAACGAGGCCGATCAACAAGGGAACGGAGATCGACCAGCCCACAAGGCCAAACATGCCAAGGCCAAACCAGAGGCCACGGTCGCCTGCCCGCCGGGCGCGCTGCATGCGGCTCGCGCGTCCGGCGATCGTACGACCCAAACGTTCGGAGTGGTGTCGCTCACTCTCGTGCAACGTGCTCGCCTCGTCGCGATCGGTGTGCTCTCCTTTACGTTCCGAGGTCATCGGACCAGCTCCAACAGCTCTTTGACCAGTCTCGTCTCGAGCTGGGCCATGGCTCGTCGAGATGCACGCTCCAACTCCTCGTCACGGGCGACGCGCTGCATCATTTGCTCTGAAAGGTCGTCGAGGCTCTCCGAAACGACCGCACGCCAGGAGACGACGAGCAGTTCGCTCGCTTTTTTCGTAAGGACGCCGCTCTCGATTGCCGCGAAGCGCTCCTCGCCACCGACCAGATGATACGTGACGATCCCAGCGACCAGTGGCGTAGCAAAGTCGATGTGCCGAGGGAGGAAGCAACGGGATCCGGTCATCGTGTCGGCGATCACCTTCTCCACCTCGGCCTCGAGGACGACTCGGTCGGGAACCAAGAGGCGAGCGATCATGTTCGATCCCCCCGCTCCACATCGTCCAGCGAGCCAATCATGTACAGAGCTTGCTCCGGGTACTCCTTAAACTCATCGGCCAGAATTCGCCGGCATCCATCGACCGCGTCGTTGGTCGACACGTAGCGACCGGGTTGCCCCGTGAAATGCTCCGTTGTAAAAAAGGGTTGCGTCAAAAACCGTTCCAATCGGCGAGCGCGATTCACCACGAGACGGTCCTTCTCCGAGAGTTCCTCGAGTCCAAGCATGGAGATGACATCTTTCAGCGCTTCGTACTCGGCGAGTGTTTGGCGAACGCGTTGTGAGATCTCGTAGTGTTCCTCACCTACGATCTGGGGTGTCAACATCTTGGAGTTTGAATCGAGAGGTGAGACGGCCGGATAGAACCCGTCGGCGGCACGTTTTCGTGACAAGACGATGCTCGCGCTCAGATGGGAGAAGGTGTGCACTGCTGCGGGGTCCGTAAAGTCGTCTGCGGGCACATACACCGCCTGAACGGATGTGATGCTTCCTCGAGCGCTCCCAACAATGCGCTCCTGCAACGCTGCCAGTTCCGTGGCCAAGGTGGGCTGATAACCGACTCGCGACGGCAACCGCCCAAGCAGACCCGAAACCTCCTGGCCGGCTTGAATAAAGCGGAAGATATTATCGATCATGAGGAGAACGTCGCGCCCCTCGACGTCGCGGAAGTATTCCGCCATCGTCATCGCCGTGTGCCCGACGCGAAAGCGGGCACCGGGAGCCTCATTCATTTGACCAAAAACGAGCACGGTGCGGTCGAGCACGCCCGCTTCGCGCATCTCCCGGAGCAACTCCTCACCCTCGCGAGAGCGCTCCCCGATACCGCAAAAAAGGCTAACACCCTCGTACTGCATGGCCACATTTTTGATGAGCTCCGTGATGAGGACGGTCTTACCCACACCGGCGCCACCAAACAGCCCGGCCTTCCCACCGCGCTCCAGGGGCGCGAGCAGATCGATCGCCTTGATACCGGTTTCAAACACCTCTTCGTTGCGAGTCTGGTCGGCCAGGGACGGCGGTCGGCGATAGATCGGCCAGACGTCCCCCTCCGTGAGCGCCTCGCCCCCGTCGATCGGTGTACCGAAGACGTTGAACATGCGTCCCAGAACATGTTGCGAGACTCGCACCGACAACGGAGCGCCTTGATCGATTACAGCGTCGCCACGGGCTAATCCTTGCGTCTCTTCCAGAGCCACGCAGCGCACCGTGTGTCGGTCGACGTGGACTTGCACCTCGAGGTGGACGGACGAGTCGGCGCCCTCCACTTCCAAAAGATTGCGTAATGGTGGAACGCGAACGGGAAAGTAAACGTCAACGACGGATCCGCGCACCCGCACCACCCAGCCTCGCTGTTCGTCGGCCGGAACGGGCTTGTTGGGATCTTCAACAGAGTTCACGTGGGTACACGCCCCCTGTTACACAGTAGCACTAGAGACGTTCACCCTTTGAATTGTCCTTTTGAAGCGCATTCTCCTTGCAAGAGCGCGCAGCGTCGGGGGTGACAAACGAACCCCTTAAGTTACAAGCCCCCAATTTACCACTCTAAGACGACACCGAGCGCGTCTCCCGGACGTTCATACAGGAGGTCAAAAGCCTGCCGTGCGTTTCGGAAGGAAAACCGATGGGTAATCATTTCCTGAGCCTTAACAACACCGGAATCGAGATGACGGACCGCTTCTTCCCAGGTCGCAGGCGGAAAAGGCCGACGCGAATTGCCGCCAATGAGTGTCCGGGTCATCAGTACGCCAACATCGACGCTCATCGGCTCTCCCTGGTACATGGCCACCAACATGATTCGACCGCCGGAACGGCATGCAGCCTGCGCTTGGCGAAACGATTCGACACCGTGCTTTCCGCCAACGGCGTCAATTACCACGTCTGCCCCTCGTCCCCCGGTTACTCGTCGCACCGCGTCCACGACATCTTCCTTCGCACCGTTAATCACGTGGTCGGCGCCGAAGCGAGCGGCCATTTCACACCGCATTTCCAGATGATCGACGGCGATGAGACGGGCCCCTTTTTGAACGCGGGCTACCTGAAGCATGAGAGAACCCACGATGCCCTGCCCCAGAACGAGAACCGTCTCACGGGGTTGAATATCCGCCGTATTCACCCAACCGATCGCCGCCACCAGGAGACCGCTGAACGCACCCTCCTCAAACGCAAGTCGGGTACCCAAGGGGTGACAGCGGTAGATCCCTTCGTCCGTTTTGGTTGCATCCCCGACCACAAACTGAGCGTGGGGACCGACTACGTACACCCGATCACCGACGCTATAATTCTGGACGCCTGAACCCATTGCGACGACCTCACCCGCCGCTGCGTATCCCACCCGAATCGGATCAATCGCTTCCTCCCTCAAGTAACGACCGCCGAGCTCCGATCCTCGACTGATCAGGCTCGCCCTCGTCTCGACGAGCACCTGGTTTGACTCGAGCGAAGGTGTCGGCGCTTCCTCAACCACGATGTTACCGACACCCCTAGCCTTTCCAATGCGCAACATCGCCTCAGGAATGGTGCCTCTAACACTCACGTCGTTTCATCTCCTCTCAGAACCTGATCGCCCGTCACTCATCACCCCAGGCCCGTTCCAGGACAAGGTCGATTTGGCGATTCAGAGTTTCCAGGAACGGACGGACCGGGGGAAGCTCAGTAAAGAAAAACACGACCGCGTACGACCAGTAACAAATAAAACTGAAGGATCAAAATGAATGATCTGGAAAAGTGATCCTGCAGCATTACGTAGTTCGACCGATTAGGCAAAAGAGCCACTGGCTGCAATCTCAAGACACCAGTTTTCGAGGGAGCGGAACGACGTGACCAAGCGATTGCAACCCTTATTCATTTTTGGTGTGAGTGAGCACGCCGTGGAGATGTCCGAGATCGTTGAGCGTATTAATGCCAACGACCCGACGTGGTCTTTTCAGGGGTTCATCGCACCCGAGAGGGCACTCGCCCGAAGAAACTTCGACGACGGGTTGGCCGGCTTTCCGGTAATGCGCTTGGATGAGGCCTTGGCGCTCTTCCCCGACGCGGGCGTTGCGGCCTACCGACAGGCCGACTCCGCGGTCCCAATAGAGCGACTCGTCTCCCTCATCGACCCCACCGTCTTTGTCTCAAAGACCGCGACGATCGGACGTGGGTGCGTCCTTTACCCCAACTGTTTCGTGGGTCTCAATGCCAAGTTGGGGAATTTCACGTTCTGCCTGGCCGGAGCGACCATCAACCACGACTGCGTCCTCGAAGAGCGTGTTTTCCTTGGCGCCGGAGCGACGCTTGCAGGGACGGTCCGAGTCGGCGCAGGCTCCTTTATGGGGCAACAGTGCACCGTACGGCAAAACCTCACCATCGGGGAGAATTGCCTCATTGGCACAGGGGCTGTGCTCGTCAAGGATGTTCCGCCCAACAGCGTGATGGCAGGTAACCCAGCGCGCAAACTCAGGGACCGTTAGTTTCTACTGGACGTACTCTGGACGCACTCCGTTCGTTACTATGATAGAATCAGTGGTCTAACTCTCACGAAATGCCTCCCCCGGTCCAAACGGGGCGAGACCAACCATGATGTACGAATTGATGCAGACATCTTGATGATCATATGCGAATCGCCACATACGTCCGGCCATCTCGCGCACGACTTCAGTGTACTGAGGATCCGCCGCTAGGTTTTGGGTTTCAGATGGATCGTTCGTTAGATCGTATAATTCGTCAAAGTCGAAACCGTTGTAGACGTACTTCCAGTCGCGAGTCATCACGGAGCGCTGAATTCCGTAAAGCTCGTTCCCATTGCTCTGGGTAAAGACCGCGTCCCACCACTCCTGGGGAGTTTCGTTGCGCAAAAACGGAACAAGACTCGCGCCCGCAAACGTCCGTTGCGGCTTCACGCCGGCGATCTCCAAAAAAGTCGGAGCGAAGTCAGCCAGAGATACAAACGCATCGACTTTCCGCCCCGGGCGCTCCACACCGTCCGGCCACCGCAGGAGCGCCGGCACGTGGTAAGCTCCCCGAAAGCACGGGAGGCCCTTGCACCAGAGTCCGTGTTCCGCGACGTAGTCGCCGTGATCAGAGAGGTAGAGCACGAGCGTATTGTCGGCCTCTCCACTCTCTTCCAGAGCGCTGAGCACTTCTCCAAAGAGCGCATCCTCATACGTGCAAAACGCGAGGTAATGGCGGATCGCTTCCCGATGTTCGTCCTCGGACAACTGATCAAAGCGACTCCGAGTCCGCCGATACAAGGCGGGCTTATCGCTCATGCGATCGTTGAAGCTCTCTGGGAGTATGATCTCCTGGGGGTCGTACATGTCCAGGTACTTCTGAGGCACAAAGTAGGGATCGTGCGGCCCCAGCGTCCCAACAAATTGGCACCAGGGGGCGTCCTGCGACGTCCGACTGCGTATGAATCGAATGGCGTCGTGCACCACATCGCCGTCACGAAACGGGTTCTCGCGCACGCCGTAGTGAGTGTACGTGCTATATCCAGGCCGAAGAATCTCGCCCTCACTTCGCTCAGTCGGTTCAGACTCCCCCGCCTGCCTGACGTAACGATCCCATTCGTGGGTCCTTGGCCGGGAGTCTCTGTTGGAATTTGCGTTCACACCCGTGACGAATGAGGCCTCCCATCCCCGATCGCCGGGCGTCTCGACATCGCTTACATGCCACTTTCCGGAGAAGTAGAGTCGGTACCCGGCCTCGCGCAGGTCTTCGGAGAAGAGGCGTACTCCGTCGTGGAGTCCACGGGAGAGTGCATTGCCGACGTTAACGTTGTTCCACACCCCGTGCTGGGAGGGATAAAGCCCCGTGAAGAACGTGGCTCGGGACGGGCAGCAGTGTGGCGATGGACAAAATGTTTGGGTGAACGAAACGCTCTCACGGCTGAACCGATCCAAGTTGGGAGTGATCGCCCGACCGTAAGGCGGCACCGTGTCACCCCGTTGCTGATCCGTCATGAAGATAAGGATGTTGGGACGTTTCATGGCGAAAACGGCTCTCCTTTTATAAACCTTGGTTCTCTGCTACAGTGCGGTAGACCTCAGCGGTGGGGATTATCAGGCCTGATAGAGATCACGACGTGGATGCGGAGAAAGGACGCGGAACCCGGGTCGACGTGTTGATCGCGATGCGCATCCGAATGAGGTGCTGCTCAGGACGAGATTCGTAGTCACCTTTAATCCGGCCAAACAGTCTCTCCGCCGCCTTCGTGCCCGCGACTTTCTCATCGTACACCATGGTCGTCAATCGTGGTCGCGTAAGCGAAGCATAGGTATCTCCAAACGTTGCAACGGAGACGTGTTGAGGCACATCCATTCCCTGCTCCTCAAGGGCCGCGACAACTCCCACCGCCATGAGATCGTTGAAGGCTACGATACAGGTAAAGGGCTCGCCCGAAGCAACCAGCCGTAGCGCTGCCTCCCGTCCCCCCTCACTTGTGTAAACGCTGGTAGTGACGATAAGCGCATCGGGAAGTTCACCGCCGCTCTCCCGGAACGCCCGTCGAAGTCCGGATAGTCTCTGGTCTCCGACGGCGCTTTGAGATGGCCCAATAAAGGCGCACGCTCGATGCCCAAGTCCGACCAAGTATCGTCCAAGATCGTAACCGCCCAACATCTCATCTGCTAGGAAGCAATCAATTCCGTCTAGCGGGCGCCCACCGGAAAGGCCCACGACATGTACACCGTGCCGCTTGAACCCGTCGACAATCTCGGGCCAAGCCAGCTCCCAAGTGAGCGCAAGGATGACCCCGTCCACTCTCATGTCGATCAGCCGTTTCTGATATCGTGCAACTAACGCCGGGTCACCGCCCGTATTACACACAAAAACAGAGACATCTCGTTCGTCAAAGACCTGCTCAACGGCGTGGAGCGCTCGGCTAAAGCCGTGATTAGCGATATCCGGCACGAGGAATGCGACGCTGTTGGTCCGGTTGGTATAAAGTGCCCTTGCTAACGCGTTAGGATGATAGTCAAGCTCGTTCATAGCCCGTTTGACGCGCGTACTCAGCTCTTCGCTGACCCGCTTTTTCCCCGTGATCACGGCAGAGACGGTTGCAACCGAAACTCCCGCCTTTTTCGCAACATCGCGTATGGTAGCCACGCAAACTACGGTCCCTTCGCCCACTGCACGTACTTGGGTAACGACAAGTTTATACGCAATATACTTGGCCAATGATCACTTCGTTCCTGTAGCCGACACGACAACGAAATTACTTAACTTGTGATTTGGTGGAGGAGTTCGTTCTTTCTGACAGTAGTGTTGAAGAGAACCTGCTAACGCGTTATCAACCTCAGGCAATCACGTGAGACACCGAGGAGGAATCCCCAAAGAGGGTACGAGACTGACGACATCGACAGGGAGACTTTATATCGTCATTCACAAGGAGTGTGGAGATGAACAGCTTGGCCGAATCGGATAGTCCAACACCCCCTAAACTCATCGAGAAGCGGCATCTTCCCGTCACCGACAACCTGGGGCGATATCCCGAAGACTTACAACCTTGGGGCGCGCATGCGTCTGGGATAACGACAACCGACGACGGCACCGTTTGGGTCAATTGGTACGGCGGGACCTGCGGTCCGCCAGACGAGCACGGCGCGTACAAGGGTGATCCCCGAGCAGCGAGTCGCATTTACCTTGCCACACTCGCTCCCGCGGACGTTCGTTTTTCCGAGCCTACCCTTGTCGCGGGGGACGGAAATCTAAAATTCATGGACGCGAATCTCTTTGTCGATCGAGAGAGAATTTGGGCGTTCTACGTACGAGACGGGGGCCGCAACGATACGGTGGTCTATAAGTCCGCACCCGTGCAACCTACCCTCTCCTGGAGCGAGGAGAAGACCATCCCTGTGCCCCATCTTGGACGAATCATGAATCCGCCGATTCGACACGGTGATCAATGGATCGCTCCGATCAGTGCCTTCGACAAAAAGGTTGGTCCCTGGAGAGACGTCATATTAGTCGGTTCAAAGGACGGTGGGCAGTCCTGGCACTTTCTCGCCCGGCTTGAAAATCAGGACCAGCACGTGTTACTGCGAGAGCCGTGCCTAGTCTCATTCCCCAATGAGCTCCACATGTACGCACGAGTTTGTGTTGTCGACTCATCCTGGAAAGCAGTCTCGCGAGAAGACCCCAGGTGGTGCGTTCACCGCGCCATCAGTCGAGACGGCGGTCTCACCTGGTCCCGCACCGAACCAATCGATGTGCCCAACTATGATAGCAAAGTGAGTGTGATCCGCTACGGCCCGGAGCACCTGCTCATGGCGTATAACTCCGCGCCAATGAGATTCCCACTTGTCATGGCGGCCTCTTCCGATCGCGGCGCGACATGGGAGACCTGCGGCGAGATCGATCCCGGTCCTGGAGAGATGTCCTACCCGACTCTCTTTCTCGACAAAAATGGCCGACTTCATATGACATACACATGGAAACGGCGCGAAATTCACTACAAAGAATTTGCGTTCTCCTAAAGAAAGGGAGGTTCGTAACGTGAGAATCCAGGTAATGCGACTACTGAGTCTGACACTGCTCCTCGCCGCGATCCTGATTTCATCCGTATCAGCGACGGCCAAAGTCACCGTCACAGTCTTTTATGCCGAAGGTACGCACGGTTATCCCCGATGGGTCCAGGCCGGATTGGACCAATTCAACGCGCAACACCAAGACATCGAAGCTGTGCTCGTCACGGGGAATATTGACCGGCTGGTCACTCTCCTCGCCAGTGGGAATCCTCCGGATTTAATTCACGGACCCGGGGATCGCTACATTCCGGAATGGGCGTATAACGGCTTGATTCAACCCTTGGACCCATTTCTGCAGAACGACCCGGATCCAGTCCTTAATGGCATGGTCCCATCGATCTTTCCGATCCTAAGTTGGAATGGACAACTTTACGGCTTACCTCGTAACTGGGCCGTAGGTGGCATCGTCTCAGACGTCGAGCTGTTTGAAGAGCGAGGAGTCGCCCTACCCGATCCTAACTGGACCCATCAGGATATGATCCAAATCGCTCATAAGTTGACGCATGACTCCTCCGGCGACGGTACCGTCGACACCTATGGATTTACGGAAGCTTACGGATCGGCGCATCGGTTTCCCGCTTGGTTGTGGGCCTCAGGAGGCGATATTTGGAACGAGAATATGACCGAGAGCACGTACGATTCACCGAACTCGCTGGAAGCTCTGAGGTATTACGAGGACTTGTGGTTTACCGAGGGCGTCTCACCGTGGTCTTACGGCGCTACAACCTCATCCGTGCAACTTTGGAGCCGAAAAGCCGTAGGTATGGCACACGAATTAGCTCAATCGATCGGTATTGTCGTCGACCAACGCCCGACGTTTCGCAGTCACATCAGCCCACTTCCCGTCGGTAGCGCGGGCCCCGATGCTCCTCGACAGATCGCCGTCATCGACTACCTAACCATGTACAAGGAGACCCCACACCCCAGCGAGGCGTGGGAAGTGCTGAAGTACCTCTCGTCGGAGGAAGGCATTGAAGCAGGGATGGATCTCACTCCACTTATGGGATATCAAACGAGTCTGTCGCCCCATGTGAATCAATTGCGCGAAACGCTCCTCTCGCGTCAGTTTGAGGAGAATCCCCTGCAGTGGATTGACCTCTCCGAGAAAATGCGTGGTACTTCCATGAAACACCCGGCACTTGGAAGCGACAATGTCATCCGAATCATCAGCCCTCAGATGAACCGAGTCCGAAATTCGGAGATTCCCATGACCGAAGCAGCGAGCGAGATTGCGCGCTTGCTAAACGCGGCGGTCACGGAGGCACGGTCCGATGGGGCACGTTGGTAATTGAAGCATTGCTAAATTCGAAGGGGCCTCCCAATAGGACGGCCCCCTTCGACTAAACCAGTCGCTCAAAAATCAGCGCCGTCGCCATACCGAGTCCAAGCGAGAAGAGGAGCGGCATTCGGCGCCACGCCGTCCAGCCCGTGACGAGTGCCGCCGTGATCACGGGTAACAGTTCGGCGACATCTCCATTCAGCCCGGGGGTAGACGTGACAATGATCGCCGCAAAGAGTCCGTAAGGGAGATAGTGTAAGGCGCGGCCAAGCGGGGTTTCTCCCGAGCGGCCCACCACAAAGAATCCAAGTAACCGGCTTCCCACTGTGATCAAAGCCATCAGGACGATCAACCAAACGAGTGAGTTGTCGGATGCAAAGGTAAGGCCGGTCATCACTCGCTTCCTCTCCCGCGCCGCTCAAGCGCAACACCCACCGCGCACGCAGCAAACCCGGCAAGTGGAATCAGCCAAGCAACCGGCACCAACGTTAAGAGGAGCGCTGCGAACACCAACGACGCGACAGCGACGATTCCTTCTCTGGCTGTTGTGATGAGTCCAGCGAGTATCGCGATAAAGAGGAGCGCAAAGAGCAGCTCAAAGGGGCGCGCCGGCACTGAGATAAACTGCCCTGCCGCATACCCTGCAATCGTCGCAGCATTCCACGCCATATATAGGTAGAGATTGGTTCCTAGAAAGAATCCATGCGCCGTGCCTTGCGACGCCTCTGTCGTCCGATACGCTTTCCAAGCGAGGGCAAAGCTCTCGTCCGTCATAAACGGGCTTAAGAGGGCCTTCGCTCGTTTGGGTAACCCTTTGGTATATAAGGACAGGGAGGCGCCCATCAAGACATGGCGAACGGTCAGCACGCCGGCAGCGAGAATGACGGCCAGGTGCGACGCTCCCGCGACAAGCATCTGCACGGCGATAAGCTGCGCAGCGCCCGAGTAGACAAAGAGCGAAAACGCCGCGGTCTGGGCAAACGTAAGGCCGGCCTGCTCTGCCATCGTCCCGAAGAGTATCGCTATGGGAATATAACTCAATGCCACCGGCGTCGCCTCGCGGGCGATGTCACCATAGGGTACGGGAAATAAGTCGCCGAGAGATTTGCGCATAAACGACCTCACCAACGAACGGCTCACGCTCAAATCCCCTCGAAGAAGCGCTCGACCGAGCAGGAAAATCAGGGCAGGACGCGCGAGTCTCACCACAACACAGTACACCACAAACATAGGCGCTACAAATCAACGGCTTCTCCTTTCTTGCAGGAGAAGCCGCGATGTCACCTTGGGGTTTAGAACATTACTGAGCGTGGATGCCACGTGAACAGAGGGCGAAACACCCGTCTCGATGTTAATCGTGATCTTGCACAATCTCCGCGAACAATCGGTTCTCCGCCTGTGTCTTATACACCTCGGAGTAGTCCATCACCTCAATGTTTCGCCCTTGCACATCGACGGATGTCGGCACCAGCCTGATGAACTCAGCTCGGTCGAATCGATTATAAATGGTGTGCGCAAGAGAGAACCACTCGATGGTGTGTTCACGAGTCGATGACAGATCCGGCAAAAGGAGCGGGCCCGTATCGACTTGAAAGCGCTTGTAATCCGGGTTAATGTTCATTGTCTTCACCGGATACTCGATGAGGGCAGTAACGGCGCCATCGTTCCGGGTAATCTTGGTACATGCGACCAGAGGGTAGCCGGCAAGGGTTGCTTCAATGACCTCTTCATCCGAATGTAGCTCCCGACATTTGGTGAGTCCACGAACTTCAAATCTAAGGTAGTTATATACGCCCTCCGTAGGGGACGAGTGATTGAGGGCCTCGCCCGAGTATACCTGATGTGTGCGAAACGGCATCTTACGTCGTTTCGACCAGACTCCGATCCATTCCCGATTGGGGATCTGAAAGAGGTTTTCCTCTTGGTACATCCACTCAGTACGACAGGGGTTCACGAGGTAGAAATCATCACTCCAATCCGACGCATTGTCGATGATTCGGCAGCGCCCATCGAGCAAGATCCTTGCTGCGTTTCCCCATGGTTTATGTCCAGGCACTCTCGTGTCATCAAGATTCGCGGGCACAGACCAGGATAGGTACGACCGTGCATAGTCCAACACCGTAAGATCATCTCTCGTCGTGCTACGACTCAACGGTTTCACGTGTAGAACACCTCCATGTCGTGCGCCCTCCGTTGATCTTGGGGCAACGTATCAGCAGCGCCTCAGTCGTTAATTAACATCGCAGCGTTTTCAGCAGCCTCTCTTGGTGGTGTTTCCAAGGAGCTGACCGGCACCACAACCACGTTTGACATGGTATTGTAGTCGTCACGATCACGCACAATGAGGCTTGGAGAAATCCGCGTCCGAGAGGCGAGTACTTCACCCATGAATTCTCCCCCACGCGCTCCCATTCCGGAGCGTGTCTCCATCCAGACAGGCAGGACGGATTTCCGGGCAGGTAATGCCCCTCCCAATGGAGACCGCACGTAAATCGCTTCTTGCTCAGCAAGGGATAAGAACTTAATTAGCTCCCACGCAGCTTCGGCCTGATTACTCCTGCGATTGATTGCATAACCGTCGTACCACATCGGCAAGTTTTGAGATTCCACCGGTCCGGGCGGTAGCGTGATGTAATCATAGTTCTCGCCCCACGATTCAAGAAAACGAAGTCCAGCACTCAAATGCCAAAGCTTCATTGAAATATGGTCACCGGTTAACGGTTGGCTGGAAAGATTTAAGACTCCGTCTGCAATAAGAGAACGGACACTCTCAAGCGCACTGATTGACTGGGGCGTGTTGATAAGAGCTCGAGTTCCGTCGTCATTATAAAACTCCCCACCGAAGGACCAGCTCTCTTTCCGCACCCAATCCCAACAGGAAACCGCACATTTTAACGCCAATATTATAATAGGTCGTTTCTTCTGTCAGACAATTAGCGCGGATCGCG